>NZ_DAMBZJ010000032.1:0-2155 GCF_032060045.1 Oscillibacter sp. | reverse complement strand
CCGTTTCGGCAAGTGCCCCCTGGAACCATACCCGCTGTCCCGCCGTGGAATCCACTGCGGCATCCGTGTCTCCGCCGGCGGCGTTTATCCCGTTGTAAACCTGACAGTCTGTGGTGTTGCACAGATCAAAGCCATAGGTGTTTAAATGCTTGGAGGTAACAGAAGCGTAGGTCCGGGCGCACACGGCCTGAGCCTGCAATGCGGCCTCGGGCCACCCCTTCCCCATTTCATAGGGAAGAACGCCCTTCACATAATCCTCCAGCGATACCATGTTCACCACATACAGCCCCCCACCTGTGACCCGGGGATATTCAAAGCCCCCGGCATACCGGTAGCCCTTGAACCAGGTGGGCCCTCCCACCGGCAGAACGCCGAGGTTGTAAATGCCCTGACTGTCAAATTCAAAGAGAACCGTGGAAGACGACGTGTCCGTCACCGCCACAGCAGTAGACGTGTGTCCGCTGCCGCCGCCTATCTGGCGGGCGTAATACTGTCCGCTCACATAAGCGGGCCAACCGCCCACGCCAGCCGCTGCAGAGGCCGCCTCCTCAAAGGAGCCGTAAGGCCCTGACTGGTCAAAATTCCCAAGGTCCGCCCCCGGACGCATGGTAATGGCTGTTTGCGCAATGCTTCCAAGAGAAATAAAGTTCCTCCCATCGTCGTAATAGCCAAGAGAATAGCCTCCGCTCTGGGTATTTTCCAGATTCGCGGAGGAAACGGCAGAACTGCCAAACCGCAAGCCCACCTTCACCGTACCGTTCGCGGCGGCGGAGGCCGAAACGGTGCCAAGAGCAAGAAATATGACGAGAATCGACAGAATCCCCAATAGCTTTTTCATACATCCTCCCCATAGCTTTTCCCTTGACGGGATAAGAAAATAGTGCTACCATAATACAAATGTCCGCGACAGGTGAACAAGAAGTCCAGCTGAACGCAATACATTTATATTATAGTACAGGAAAGCCCTACATTCAACAGTAATTCGACGTTTCCCGCTAAATCATATCACTTAGGAGGCAAATCTTGATGAAACAGTACAAAGTGGGCGTTGTAGGCTGCACCGGCATGGTGGGCCAGCGCTTCGTCACCCTGCTTGAAAACCATCCCTGGTTCCAGCTTACCGCCGTGGCCGCCAGCGCGCGCAGCGCGGGAAAATTCTACGAAGAGGCCGTGGCCGCACGCTGGGCCATGGAGGGTGAAATTCCAGAGGGGGCCAAGGGACTGACTATTCTGGACGCGGAAGCCGACGCGGAGAAGCTTGCCGCCCAAGTGGATTTCATCTTCTGTGCCGTGGATATGAAGAAGGAGGAAATCCGGGCACTGGAGGAGAAATACGCAAAGCTGGAATGCCCGGTGGTATCCAATAACTCCGCCAACCGTTGGACGGAGGACGTGCCCATGGTCGTGCCAGAACTAAACGCGGAGCATCTCGAGGTCATCGAGGCCCAGCGGCGGCGCCTTGGCACAAAGCGGGGCTTCATTGCTGTAAAGTCAAACTGCTCTATCCAGAGCTATGTCCCCGCACTCCATCCCTTGCTAAAATACGGCGTGGAGCAAGCGCTGGTGTGCACCTATCAGGCCATTTCCGGCGCAGGAAAAACCTTTGAACGCTGGCCCGAGATGGTGGATAACTGCATCCCTTACATCGGCGGCGAGGAGGAGAAGTCCGAGCAGGAGCCTTTGAAGGTCTGGGGTAAGGTGGAAGACGGAAAAATTGTCACTGCCAGCGCTCCTGTCATCACGGCACAGTGCTTCCGCGTGGCCTGCCAGGATGGGCATATGGCCGCCGTGTTCATGAAATTCAAAGATGGGTGCAAACCCTCCATTGCGCAGATCAAGGAGGATTGGGCCTCTTTCCGCGGCCCCGCGCAGGAGCTGGCGCTGCCCTCCGCTCCCAAACAGTTCCTTCATTATTTCGAGGAGGCCGATCGGCCCCAGACCCGGCTGGACCGCAATCTGGAGCACGGCATGGCGATTTCCCTCGGCCGTCTGCGGGAGGACAGCCAGTATGATTACAAGTTCGTTGGCCTGAGTCACAACACTCTGCGGGGCGCGGCCGGCGGTGGTGTTCTGCTGGCAGAGCTTCTGTGCAAAAAAGGCTATATTGCCGCCAAATAATAGATGCTGCAAAGGAAAAGCGCCTGCCCACAAATGT
>NZ_DAMBZJ010000031.1:27153-35919 GCF_032060045.1 Oscillibacter sp. | reverse complement strand
GTAGATCTCGGTGATCTTCGCGTCACGCATCATGCGCTCCACAGGATACTCGCGGGTGTAGCCGTAGCCTCCGAAGAGCTGCACGGCGCGGCGGGTCACATCAGACGCGGTTTCGGCGGCGAACAGCTTGGCCATGGCAGCGTCCATGGAATAATCCTCATGGAGCTGTTTCTTGCAAGCAGCGGCGTACACCAGGTACTGTGCGGCCTGCGTGCGGCAATGCATGTCGGCCAGTTGGAACTGGGTGTTCTGGAACTGGCTCAGCCGTCTGCCGAACTGAACGCGCTCCTTCGTGTACTTCACAGCCTCGTCAATGGCGCCCTCAGCCAGACCCAGCGCCTGGGCAGCGATGCCGATACGGCCTCCGTCCAGTGTCTGCATGGCGATCTTGAAGCCCTTGCCTTCCTTGCCCAGCAGGTTTTCCTTAGGCACGATGCAGTCTTCAAAAATCAGGTCACAGGTAGAGCTGCCGCGAATGCCCATCTTCTTCTCGTGCTTGCCCACAGAGAAGCCGGGGAAGGATTTTTCAATGATGAAGGCGGTGATGCCGTGGTTGCCGGCCTTCTTATCGGTCATGGCGAACACCACAAGGGTGTCAGCCACGGTGCCGTTGGTGATAAAGCACTTGGTGCCGTTAAGTACATAGTGGTCGCCTTCCAGCACGGCCATGGTCTGCTGGCCGGAAGCATCGGTACCTGCGCCGGGCTCGGTCAGGCCGAACGCGCCGATTTTCTTACCGGAAAGCAAGTCGGGTAAATATTTCTTTTTCTGCTCCTCGGTGCCGTGCTCAAAAATAGGAGCGCAGCACAAAGAGGTATGCGCCGAGACAATGACCGCGGTGGTACCGCAGACCTTGGCCAGCTCTTCCACACACATGGCATAGGAGAGAACGTCGCCGCCGGCGCCGCCGTACTCCTTGGGGAAATAAATGCCCATCATGCCCAGTTTGGCCATTTTTTCCACGGTTTCCATGGGGAAACGCTCTTCCTCGTCAACTTCCTCTGCCAAAGGCTTTACTTCAGTTTCGGCAAATTCGCGGTACATCTTACGGAGCATCAACTGCTCGTTCGACAGATGAAAATCCATATTTCTTACTCCTTTTATTGAATTTACTTGGAATAGTCGTAGAAGCCCTTGCCGCTCTTTTTGCCCAGCAGACCGCCACGGACCATCTTGCGCAGAAGCAGCGCGGGACGGTATTTGGAATCACCAGTTTCGTTATACAGTGTCTCCATGATGGCAAGGCACACGTCCAGACCGATGAAATCGCCCAGAGCCAGAGGTCCCATGGGATGGTTCGCACCCAGCATCATGGCCTTGTCGATGTCCTCCACGGAGGCAACGCCGGTTTCCACCAGGCCTGCGGCCTCGTTGATCATGGGGATAAGTACTTTATTGACCACAAAGCCGGGAGCCTCGGCAACTTCAATGGGGTCTTTGCCGATCTCGCGGGTCAGGTTGTAGATGTAATCAAATGTCTCCTGTGCGGTGCTGGCACCACGGATGATCTCCACCAACTTCATGCTGGGGACGGGATTGAAAAAGTGCATACCGATGACGGGGTGCTTCAGTCCGTTGCCCATTTCGGTGATGGACAGAGAAGAGGTGTTGGATGCGAAGATCGTCTCGGGCTTGCACATGGCGTCCAGCTCGTTCAAAAGTTCCTTCTTGGTGGCCATGTCTTCCTTGACACACTCAATGATCAGGTCTGCATCCGCACAAGCGGACTTTTCCTCTACCAGCACGTTTGCCAGAAGTGCGTCCATCGCCTCCTGCGCCATCTTGCCCTTTTCCACGCGCTTTTTCAAAGACGCCGCCAGCTTATCCTTGTGCTTCTGGGCGGAAGCGACCGAACTTGCATACATAAGGGCCGTGTGTCCCTTTGCCGCGAAAACCTGAGCAATACCGCTGCCCATTGTACCTGCGCCAAATACTGCAACTTTCATGTTAAATCCTCCTATTATTTCACATGTTTATGGGATTTATTTCATAAAGGCCGATACGTCAGCCATTTATAAACGGGTCGGGCTTGCGCTTTTCCACAAAGGCGCTCATGGCGTTTTTCTGATCCGCCGTCTCAAAACAAGATCCAAACAACTTTTCTTCCACAAGCATTGCCGCGTCCATCTCTACCTCAAGTCCGTCGTTCACGGCCTTCTTACAGGCACGAACGGCAACCGGGGCGTTTCCAGCAATGCGCCCGGCAAGCTTCTCCGCCTCCGCCATCAGCGTCTCGGCGGGGTAAACGGCCTGTACCAGACCTACGCTCAGCGCCTCAGGCGCTTTGATATTGCGGGCTGTATAGAGCAGCTCCTTCGCTTTTCCCGGACCAATCAGCCGGGCCATACGCTGGGTGCCTCCGAAGCCCGGCGTAATGCCCAGCCCCACTTCCGGCTGTCCAAACACCGCCGTATCCGCGCACAAACGGATGTCGCAGCTCATGGCCAGCTCGCAGCCGCCGCCCAACGCAAAGCCATTTACAGCGGCGACAGTGGGTACGGCAAGGGTTTCAAGCTTCCGGAACACGTCGTTTCCCAGCTTGCCGAAGGCCTCGCCCCCCGCTTTTGTCAGATCGCGCATCTGCGCGATGTCGGCTCCTGCCACAAAGGCCTTCTGACCCGCCCCGGTGACAATTAGACAGCGGACAGACGCCGGGTCGACTCGATCCAGCGCCTCGTTTAACTGGGAAATCACTTCGCCATTCAGTGCATTCAGCGCCTCGGGACGGTTAATGGTCAGAATTGCCACCCCTCCGGCTCGCTTCTCCAAATCTACAAACGCCATATCTTCCCCCTCCAATATTTGTCAAAGGTCAAAGGCACCTGCCCTATGGAACACAGACTTTGCTAAAATACTCACAATGTTCATTATAGTTTCTCCCGCCCCAATTAGCAACCCCAATCGGAGAAGAAATCTAACAAATCTTGCTTTTTTACATTTCGTACAAATTCGTTACGCAATTTTATGCGATTGTGTTAAGCAGTTAACAGATGCAAGAAGAGCGTCTTTTTTGCAGGGCTACATTTTCCCATGTATCCCGCATTTACAAGGAAAAAAAAGCATGCTATAATAGCCTGGAATCTAATATTTATGCGCAATTTTGCAGCAGTGCGGCGACAGGAAAAGCAAGGGCCGCCGGCTGTTTTTACAACTGGGAGGATGTATCCTGATGCGAATGAGAAAGAAAAAAAATCTGGTTCCCCGCATGGAGCGGTGCGCGGCGCTGTTGATTTCCGACCCCTATTCCATGCGCGGACATTGGCAGACGCTAAAGCCGGACGCGCGGGAGCTGCGGGTGGAGCTGGGCTGCGGCAAGGGACGGTTTACCGCTCAGACCGCCGCCGCAGAGCCGGACGTGCTGTTTGTCGCGGTGGAGGTGGTGCCGGATGCTATGGTGGTCGCCATGGAGCGCTGCCAGACCGAGGGGCTTGAAAACGTCTTCTTTGTAGATGCAAACGCCGACCAGCTCCCCGCCTTTTTTGAGCCCGGCGAGGTGAGCCGCATCTACGTCAATTTCTGCGACCCGTGGCCCTCCAGCCGGCACGCCAAGCGCCGCCTGACCCACGGAAATTTTCTCAAACTTTACCGGCGGGTTCTGCGGCAGGACGGGCAGGTGCACTTTAAAACCGATAACGCCCCCCTGTTTGAGTTTTCCGTGGAGGAGTTTCCTCAATTCGGCTTCACCCTTTCGGAGGTGACCCGAAACCTCCACGAAAATGGCCCCGTTGGTGTGATGACGGATTATGAGGAGAAATTCCACGGTCTGGGAACACCCATCAATCGGCTGGTTGCCACCATGGCGGAGTGGTCCGAGCCGGAGCCCTCTCCAACGGACGATACCCAGGTGGACGCAGCATCGGAAGACAGCCCTGCTCTCTGAGGCACAGCCAGTAAAAGCAGCGGCTTTTTTCTTTGGGATAACTGCCGGTTCTTTTATGCGCCAATTTTAAATTGGATAAGGCCCATCATAAGGAAAAAGCGTCAGAAGACAGAAAAAAGACGGACATCCGAAAGCCCCTGTCTAATAAGGATGTTTTCAGTTTTTAAGATTTGCCGTAGGATTTTGAAGTCCTACGGCTTTTCTCTTGCCTTACACTTCGCCCGCAAAGATTCTTTACAGTGGAGAGAAAAAAGAAGTATACGCAGATTGATAAATTGTCTGCCGCTACATACCGCCTTTTCTCCTTGGCTTAGAAAATATCCCTATGACACCGTGGAGTACGCTATCGTACTTCTTTTTCCTATGCTGTCAGTTCATTGAGATTTAAACTGCTCTCTGACTTATGACAAGGCGAAAAGATTTACTCTTACTGCATTGACTATATTGTACTTATGGAATATAATAAATGTATAATATAAAATGGAGGTGTCAAAAATGTCACTAAAATATGGTCTATTAGGTCTCTTAAACTATAATCGGATGACAGGATATGACCTTGACAAAACATTCAAAGATTCACTGTTTCTATTCTGGCAAGCTCAAACAAGTCAAATTTATCGTGAACTAAATGGAATGGAAAAACAGGGATGGCTTACATCAGAAATCGTATTCCAGACAGACAAACCCAATAAAAAGCTCTATTCCATTACGGAGTTAGGGAAACAGGAGTTACAAAACTGGCTTGCAGAAAGCAGCTTAGAAAATGAATTTCAAACACGCAGCACATTTTTGATGAAACTATTCTTTTCCGGCGAGAAAGATATATATGAAAATATAAAGATGCTCAAAGAGTACAGAGCAAAATGCTTAGATGAACTGGCTGATTTAGAAAAAGCCAACAACAACATAGTGCAATACAGTCAGGATGAAAACAGAAATGCTGTCTATTGGCGGCTCACTACTCGCTTTGGAGCATTGCATATAAAAGCTTGCCATGATTTTGCAGAAGAGGCGATTAAGACTTTGGAGGATTTACAATGAATATCCTCGTGTTAAATGGTAGCCCAAAGTCTAAAAACAGCAACACCTTTCAAATTACAACAGCATTCTTAGATGGGATAAATCGCAACCAAAGTAATGCAGTTGAATTAGTGGATATTAGTAAATCTGATATAGGTCATTGTCTCGGCTGCTATGCTTGTTGGACGAAAACTCCTGGGCAGTGCGTAATCCATGACGATATGACAGAACTGATAGAAAAATATATTAACGCTGATTTGGTTATTTGGAGTTTTCCTCTTTATTACTTTGGAATGCCTTCAAAAACCAAGGCGTTCCTTGATCGCTTGCTTCCCACAAATCTCCCTACAATGAATACCTATGAAGATGGAACAAATGGGCATCCATCAAGATATGATTTAACAAAGCAACACCATATTTTAATCTCAACCTGTGGCTTTTACTCGGTAAAAGGTAATTACGATGCACTACTACAACAGTTCGAAATTATGTTTGAGGGCAGGCTTGCAAAAATCATTTGTCCAGAGGGGGAATTGTTTCGTGTTCCGGAGCTATCCTCTCGTATTGAGGAATATCTATCTTATGCTAAAAAAGCCGGTGAGGAATACGCTCTCCATGGGAGCTTTTCGCAGGATATTCAGTACAAATTGAGCGAACTGTTATACCCACCCGAAGTCTTTATTGAGATGGCAAACGCCGATTGGGAGATTGAAGAAATAAACCAAATATCCTCGCTAGATAATAGCACACCTAAAGACAAGTCTCACCCATTTTTGCGGCAAATGGCGGCATTGTATAATTCTGACTTATATATAAAAGATATTGTTTTGGAAATGCATTTTACTGACTTAGGCAAGACCTATCAGCTTTTGCTTGGAAAAGAGAAATGTACAGTTGCAACTGAAAAGTTTGTACCTTACACTACCAGAATCGAAACTACCTTTGAGCTATGGAATGAAATTTCAGAGGGTAAAGTAGATGGCTCTGAGGCGCTTGTGAAACGACGGTATAAGGTTTTGGGCGATTTTGATATTATGATGAAACTGGATGATTTCTTTCGTCCGAAAAAGCCTGTGATAGCTGCACCTATTATTCAGAAAAATTCAAATATGTTACTGCTACTACTCCCGTTTTTGGCTATGTGGATTCTAATGCCTTTTGATTATATTCTCGGTGGAGCAGCGGGGATTTTGGCAAGCGGACTTGTAGCTGTACTTCACTTTTGGTTTGCACCAACGCCATATGAGCGAATCGGTGTATTTTCAGTCACTTTAATTGGACTTCTTGTGCTTATTACTGGCGGAGCAACTTGGCAATTATCTTTGCCGCCGTTTGCATCGGGAATACTTTGGTTGACCTCTTCATTTTTAAGTATCCCGATTACAGCGTACTATTCCTGCAAGGATTATGGTGGAGAACAAGCCTATAAAATTCCGCTTTTCATAAAAACAAATCGCACACTGACAATTATATGGAGTGTAGCATATTTGCTATGGGGCATTGCGGAGCTATACGCTATCAGCCTGTCAAACACAGTCATTTTAGAAATCTCCATATGGGTTGTCACTGGTGCGTTGGGGATATTTACAGCTTGGTTTGCAAAGTGGTATCCTGCCAAAATTGCGGGATATAGCAAAAACAATGAGTAAGCCCAACGCGAGGTAGTTTGATGGAAAAATAACATGGCTTTATTGTCCAATTTGATAGATGCTAAGACGCATTTCGAGGCACTTACCTAAATATGGAGCACGCCAGTCACTTGATTGTGTCTGGCGTGCTCCATATTTAACTACAAACCAGTTGGACTGCAACAATTTCATCTGCAATCATCTGAGCCTGCGTAGAGATACGAATACGCTCCAATATAATATCTTCCGGCAGGGGATATTTTTTCAGATAATCGGTACGGACACGCTCCGCCATTGCAAAAGCGGCATTTTCAAGTTTAGCAGAATGCTCTATCAACTCGCCTGTGAGAAGCAGTTCCCGGTACATACCCGGCTTTTGCTCATGTAGATAGCTTAGACGGAGTCGTCCATATTTTCCCAAGCTATCAAGTTCGGCTTTTCCATCAAGTTCAATATTGGGATACAACAACCCATCAATCTCTGTGCATTCAAATTCAAGCTTTGCCATAAAGTAAATCCTCCAATAAAGATTATTTACAATTCATCGGTAATCGTTCGGCTGTCTGCTAAACAATTATGATTTCGTAAATACTCTTATTGGAGGATTGCTAATGGATGTCCGTCTTCGTGCTTTTAAGGGTAAACTATGCTTTTACGCGGCCTTTTTCGCCATCTCGGTCAGCTGGGTGAAAGCGGCGGCGTCGTTGATCGCCATTTCGGCCAGCATCTTGCGGTTGATGGTCACGCCGGCGGTCTTCAGCCCGTGCATGAACGTGGAATAGTTCATGCCGTTGAGCTTGCAGGCCGCGGAAATGCGGGTGATCCAAAGCTGACGGAAGTCGCGCTTTTTCAGGCGGCGGCCAGTGTAAGCATAGCTCAAGGACTTCATGACCGCCTCATTTGCGATTCTGAAGTGCTTGGACTTGTCGCCCCAATAGCCCTTGGCCAGCTTCATGATTTTATTTCTTCTCTTGCGCGTCATCAGCGCGCCTTTTACTCTTGCCATTTTGAATTGCCTCCTATTCTAACCGTTCAGTATCTTATTTGTAGGGGATCATCTTGCGGATCGCATCCACATTGGTCTGGTCCGCATAGGTGCCGGCGCGGAGGCGGCGAGTGCGCTTGGTGGTCTTCTTGGTGAGGATATGGCTCTTGTATGCATGGGCGCGCTTAACCTTTCCGCTCTTGCTCAGGTTGAATCTTTTCTTCGCGCCACTGTGGGTTTTCAGCTTCGGCATAATTGAAATCTCCTTCCGTGTGTTTAAAGAATCTGTTTATTTACCAGTTTTAGGAGAGAGGAAAATGGACATCATCCTACCCTCCAGTTTGGCGGTCTTGTCTAATGCGGCGGTCTCGGCGCATTGCTCGGCAAACCGGGCCAGCAAGGCTCTGCCAATATCGGTGTGGGCCATCTCGCGTCCGCGGAAACGGACCGATACCTTGACGCGGTTTCCCTCGTCAATGAACTTCTGGGCATTTTTCAGCTTGGTGTTGAAATCCCCGATGTCAATACCGGGAGACATGCGGATTTCCTTGATTTCCACCACGTGCTGATTCTTCCGGGCTTCCTTTTCCCGCTTGCTCTGTTCAAACCGGAATTTTCCATAGTTCATCAGCTTGCACACGCGCGGCTTGGCCTGGGGTGAAATCTTCACCAGGTCCAGACCCTGTTCGTCGGCGATCTTCTGCGCGTCGGCGGAGGGCATGATGCCCAACTGCTCGCCTTCTGCTCCGATCAAACGGATCTCCCTGTCCCGGATCGCCTCGTTCAGTTCATGCTCTACCATGCTAATAGTCCAAGCACCTCCATTCAAAAATCGCAAAAAAACGCGGGCGCCCATCGGGCATCCGCGTAACTCTCCGGACAAACGCCGCTTCCTTAGATCGGAACGCGCCTGTCAACAAACCGCCGTGGGCGGTTTGAGTACGGTGTTAACCTCTGTGCCAATGGCGGGAGGTGGAGCGGATGCACCCGGCTCACTTTATTTTGCCTTGTTATTTTATCAGTGCTGGCCTTATTTGTCAAGCACCAACGTCTTTATTTTAAGATTTTATTTGCCTCTGCATCACACATACATAATTTTTGAGGAAAGCGGAAGACTATTTCTCGTACTCAGCGAACCGAAGGGAGGTGTGCAGTATGGCACAGAACCGTGAGAACAACCAGCAGAACCAGCAGAATCAGAACCAGCAGAACCAGCAGAATCAGAACCAGCAGAACCAGCAGAACCAGCAGAA
>NZ_DAMBZJ010000031.1:19515-27053 GCF_032060045.1 Oscillibacter sp. | reverse complement strand
AGAACCAGCAGAACCAGCAGAATCAGAACCAGCAGAACCAGCAGAACCAGCAGAATCAGAACCAGCAGAACCAGCAGAACCAGCAGAAGCAGAATCAGCAGAAGCAGGAGAATCAGCGGAACCAACAGAAGAATCAGAATCAGCGCTGATTTTTCTGAAGGCCGTCGGGGAGCGGGCATTGCCCCCCGACGGCCTTCGCATTTTGCGCGGTAAGAAGTTCATTTTTCCGAAAGAGCTGCTACCCAAATCTCCTTCGAAGAAACTTGCCCTTGCAGTTTTCTGAGTAACGTGGTATCGTGATAAATAACATATCATATCGCGTCGCGTGCGCGGGAGGAATCTATGAAACCGTCTAAGCAGACTGCACTGGGCTATGCGCTGGCCCTGTTCACCGTGATTGTGTGGGGCGCTACCTTTATCGCCAGCAAGCATCTCCTCGGTTTTTACACCCCGGCCCGCATCATGTTGATGCGGTTTATTCTCGCCTACATCGCCCTGTGGATTATCCGTCCCCGTCCCCTGCTGCTATCCCTGAAAACAGAGCTCCGCTTTGCCGCCCTTGGTATTGCGGGCTGCTCCATATATTTTCTTTCGGAAAACACCGCTCTACTCCACACTTCGGCGGCCAACGTCAGTATCATTGTCTCCGCCGCCCCGATTCTCACGGCTCTGATCGCCCACTTCACCACCGACGAAAAGTTGCACCGAAACACACTTTTTGGCTTCTTCACAGCCTTTTCCGGCGTCGTGCTTGTGGTGTTCAACGGGGCATTTGTCCTGCGGGTCAGCCCCAAGGGCGACATACTTGCCCTGCTGTCCGCCTGCTGCTGGGCAGCTTACTCCGTTATGCTGCGCAAAATGCCGGCAGAGCTGGACCCCATTATGATTACCCGTCGTACGATGCTCTGGGGCATGATTACTGCTGTTCCCATGGCGATTCCCGGCGGGGCGTTTTCTCTTGCTCCGCTGGTCGCGCCGCTGCCTATGTTCGACATACTGTTTCTGGGGCTGATTGGCAGCGCCCTGTGCTACGTCCTGTGGGGCAAGGCCTTTGCGCTGTTGGGCGTAGTTGCCACCAACAACTGCCTGTATCTCATTCCCTTCGTCACCATTGTCACGGCGGGGCTGACGCTGAAAGAGCCCATCTCTCCGGTGGCGCTGGCAGGAGCGGCGCTGATTACCGCCGGCGTGATTCTGGCCCAGCGACGCAAAGCTCCCGTTCCATCTCAGGCAGAACAGGAACTTCCGTTGCAGCCCACCGAGGAGGCGCTTGTTGCCGACGTCTCGGAGGACGCCTAACCAATTTAACATACCAGCCGTAATAATGACGAGGAGGCCGTTTCACGGCCTCCTCCTTTTGCTGTTTCCTGATTTTGCACCGCGTCACAGTTCCTTAAATTCAAGGATTTCCTTCGTCCGCTCGAACTCCTCATACCGCAGCCCACGGGCTGTAAGCTCCATCTCCCCCACCTGATTGTCGTAAGGGTCCGCCCTCCAGTGATCCTGACGTACATCAAAGGGGGCCTGAAACGCCGTGTTGGCGGTCATACGATAAATGTCCAGATTGCCGAAGTAAAACCGACGGCGGGCCTCGTTCCCCTCCCGCACAGCGCCCGCTCCAAAAGAGGGGTCAGCATATAGCCAGCCATAGCCATAAATGTAAAACTGCACCCAGTCGTGGGCACCACAAAAGTCAGGCTCCGCCTTCCATCCGCTTTCCCACCGGGCCGGAACGCCCGCACAGCGGCAAAGCGTGATAAACAGCAGCGCCATTACGCCGCAGTCTCCCACAAGGCTTCTGGCGCAGTTCTCCGCAATATTTTCGAGCCCGAAATAGGCCCGTACATAGGTGTATTTCACATTCAGTGTCACAAAGTCATACAACCTGCGGGCTTTTTCCAATGGCTCTTCCACACCTGCTGTCAGTTCCGCTGTCAAGGCACGAAGATAAGGGGTAAACAGAAGATGGGGTGGTTCTTCCGCCAAGAACTCCTCAGGAGGGCGGGCAAGCTCTCCTCCGTTTTTTTCTGGACAGGTTAAATCCGTATACCGCGCGGTGCGTACATAGGAAAATTCCACCTCAAAGGGATGATTCTCCTCCATGCGCTCTTCCCAGAATACCACCCGCTGGGGCGCGTCCTCCGGCGAGATATGGGCAGGCTCGGGAGTAATCCGCTCGATACGGATATCACTCTGCGCGTCGCACCCACAGGGCAGCGGCAAATATGCTCGAACCCGTTCCCCCTTTTGGAACGTTTTTTCCTTCAGCCGCAAGGACGCACGGCATCGAATGCGGGCCGATGCCTCGCCTTTTTCTGCCATCCGGCGCGCCACGCGGTCCAGCCGAGACTCACCGCCCTCCCGGGCGGCGTTTGAGCCGTCCGCCCCCCGTTGGGAAGCCCCCGCTCGTGCGGCATAGGCCGCGTCAGTTTTGCACAGAGCGTCAAAAAAACGGTCAAAGTAATGGGGCACGCCCTGAATGTAAATCCAGTCAATCCGGCCCGCCTGCGTCAGCGCGTCAAACTCCTCCGCAGTAAAATCCGGCGCAGCGGATTGAGCCAGAGCGATGGCTTGCTCCCGGGTTAGGGGATAATCCGCAGGAAGACGGGCCATCATCTCCCGCTGGGCAAGCAGGCAACGCTTCAGCGGCTCCGGCGTGTTGGATGCGTTTAAATACCGCATGGCCACGCGGTCCGCCTCTGCAAAATCCCCAAAATATTTCAGGCGCAAAACATCCTCCGGCAAGCCGAGTGAAGATATCTGAAATTTTCGTTGATGCCCATACTTTCTCCTTTTTTGGCGCTGGGACTCCCCGAGGACGGGGAGTCCCAGCGCCTGTCTATTTGCTTTTTATGCCATGAGCTTTAGAAGCGCACCCATTGCAAGACCCGCGAAGTTTCCAACGGCCGCGCCCAGCACGCCCATCAAAACGCCGATGCCAGCGTAGGACTCATGATAAGCCACCGCAATAATCGGCGAGGAGGCGCTTCCTCCGATATTGGCCACCGACGCTGTGGATACCATACACAAATCCCAGTGAAAAATCTTGGACCACGTGAATGATAAGGATAAACACGCCGAAAATCACCCACATGGGCGCAGCCAGCAGGTCGTTGAGCGGTGCCTGCGTTGCCAGCAGAGACACTACCGCATACAGCAGGATATTTGAAAGCTCCTCTACCGCAGGCAGCTTGCCGATGGGAGTCATGGCGCACGCAAGGCCCAGCACGGTGACGAACACGGTGGTGCAGGTACCCTTGTCGAACATGCTCAGGCCCACGGACTTGAAACCTGTATTCATCAGCAGCCCGATTTTCTGGGACATAGCGGAGACAAACAGCGCAAGGCCGATCAGCCAAATCCAATCGGCGGACTTTGCCTGCTTCTTCTCCTTGGCAACCTCTTCGTTGGCCGCTTCGGCCACGGCGGAGAGCTTGGAGGTATCCGCTCTTACGGAATCGTCCCACTTCTTGGAATATCTCACCATGAAAAGGAGCAGGGCAATCCACACGGAATAACACACCGTATCCAGTGCCAGCGCGCAGCTGTATGCGCCGGGGTCCACCGGCAGTGCGTCCTGCATGGCGGCCATGTTGGCTGAGCCGCCCACCCAGGAAGCGTACAGCGCGGCGGTGGCGGCCCAGGTGTCCGCTCCCAGCATCCCCTTGAAGAGCGGATAGCCGATGATAACCCCTACGGCAATGGTCACGGAGCAGCCCAAGAAAATGGCCACCATCCGTCCGCCCAGTTTTGCAAGCTTGCGGAAGTCGCAGCGTAGCAGCATCACGAAGATCATGGCGTAAAGCAGGTTGTTTTTCAGTCCGCTGTATGCCGCCGAGCACTCCTCCGAGGCGTACAGGCCCATCGTGCAAAACGCCATGTTCAGCACGTAAATCCACACCAGCGGGGGAACATAGCCGAAAATTTTCCACTTGGCGTACTTTTCCAGTGCCAGCAGTCCGCCGGCCAAGAACATTAAAAACGCAATGTACGTAAAGCCGTTGGTAATCGTAAACATGTTGTCCTCTCCCTTATTAATTTATGTTTCCGGTTTTGCGGTTCCCATACCGCCCGGATGCGCGACTCGGCGCACGCAGCGCCTCCAGTTTCCCGCCTCCTTTCTTTTATCGTCTGCGGAATCGCCTTGCCCCGCCGGATTTTCTCAGTCCAGATACGTGATACCCTGGATACCCGTCACGCCGAGACCCGGCGCGTTGGAGACGGTGATGTCCTTTTCATTAAATACCGCGCCCCCCTCCACAGGGGCCTCGCTGCACAGGACGGGGCCATCCAGATCCACCTTGGTGATAATTTTCTTTCCGCAGGCCAGATGCACCGCCGCGTTGACGCTGACCTTGGCCTCCAGCATACAGCCGATCATGCACTCCACGCCATAAACCTCGGCGGCGGAGGCGATTTTCAGCGCGTTCCATAGTCCTCCGCACTTCATCAGCTTGATATTTACCAAATCCGCCGCACCCATCTGCATGATTTTCACGGCGTCCTCGGGGGAAAACACGCTCTCGTCCGCCAACACAGGGACATAGCTCCGTTCCGTGACGTATCTCAGGCCCTCGAAGTCGTGGGCTTTGACCGGCTGCTCCACAAACTCAATATCCAGCCCCTTTTCCTGCATTTGGTTCAGCAGCGTGACCGCCTGCTTGGGCGACCATGCTTGATTCGCGTCGATGCGGATGCACACATCGCTTCCAGCCGCCTGCCGCACGGCGGCCAACCGAGCCACGTCCAGTGTCGGATTTGCACCAACCTTCACCTTCAGGCAGTCATAACCCCTCTCAATGGCGTTTCGCGCATCCCGGGCCATCTCCTCCGGGTCGTTGACACTGATGGTAATGTCGGTGACGATGTTCTTCCGTGCACCGCCCATCAACTTGTAGACCGGAATTTTGTAAAGCTGGCCGTACAAATCCCACAGGGCCATGTCCATGGCGGCTTTGGCGCTGGTGTTTTTCAGGATGCAGCCGTTCAGTGCGGTCATTAAATCCTCAAACTCGTCCACGTCCCGGCCCACTACGGTTTTGATAATATGGTCCTTTAATGCGCCGATGATGGCTCCGGTGGTGTCGCCGGTAATCACGCCCGTGGGGGGCGCCTCGCCATAGCCCACCGCACCGGTATCCGTGTGGACTTCCACAATAACGTCCTCCACGCTGTTCACCTGCCGCAGCGCCGTTTTAAACGGAACCCGCAAAGGAACGGAGATATGTCCCAGCCGGACCTCTGTAATTTTCATATTCATCCTCCTCCTGTTTTATTTCGCAAGTTCATACATCGCCCGCGCGATGATCTGCGCGTTTTGCATCAGCCGGTCTACTTCAATGAATTCATCCGGTTTGTGCTCCCGCACCTCATCCCCCGGAAAAACGGGGCCGAAGGCCACCACGTTGGGCATGGCCTTGGCATAGGTTCCACCGCCGATGCTTTTAGGTCGGTCGCTCAGGCCCGTCTCCTCTTCATATACTCGCATCAGGGTAGTCACCAGCTCACTCTCCGGCGGGACGTACAGGCTGTCTTTGTGGGTCTGTTCCTCGATCTCAAAACCTGCCGCTTCCAGTTCGGTCTGAAATTTCGGGCCGCAGTCTCCAAGAGACTTGGTTACAGGGTAGCGATAGTTCACCCGGCAGGTCAGGCCATGTTCGTCTCCGGTCATTACCCCCAGATTGAACGTCAGCGCGCCGGACATCTCATCCTCCAACGTAAGTCCCAGCGATTTCCCATCGGTTTCCATACCAATCTTTTCGGCCAGAAATTGCACTGCCTGGGCAAGCTCTCCCTCCAGCGGCAGCGTATTGAGCGCCTTCAGCAACCGTCCGATGGCGTTTTCCCCCTGCTCCGGGGTGCTGCCATGGGCGCTCTCACCCCGTGCTTCCAGCCGGACGCCGCCGGGAATAGATACCCATTCCACTTTTTCTGGCAGTGAAGCAATCATTTGTCCTGTCAGCTCCTCGGCGCATTCCAGTTCTGCAAAGGCGGAGGAGGGAACCACGTTGGGCGCGTCGCCGCCGGCAATTTTCCGAAGCCGCACCGGGCCGGACTGGCGAAGACTGCGCCGGAACGTCACATTCACAATGCCCTTTTCTCCATTGATGACCGGGTATTCTCCGTCCGGTGTGAAGCCCATCACAGGCTTTTCTCCCCCGTGGGCCAGATAGTATTTCATGTCGGCGGAACCGGTTTCCTCATTGGTCCCCAGCAAAAGCCTTACCCTCCTACGCAGGGGCAACCCCGATTCTTTCAGCGCACCCAGCGCATAGAGGGCCGCCACGGCGGGACCTTTATCATCCATAGACCCCCGTCCGAAAACCTTTCCGTCCCGGATCTCGCCGGAAAACGGGTCACCGTTCCAGCCTTCTCCGGCGGGGACCACATCCAGATGGCCCAAAACGGCCACCATTTCTTCCCCTTCGCCCAACTCGCACCAGCCCACCTGATGGTCCATGCCGCCCACCCGAAGCCCCAGATTTTTTCCGGTTTCCAGCATAAACTCCAGACACCTTTGAATGTTTGCGCCGTAGGGATAGCCGCTTGTATCCTCCTCCCGCACGCTGGGGATGCGGATGCTCTCTCCCAGCGTGTTCAACAGCGGCGCTCTCTGGCGCTCCACAAGCTCCTTCAATTCCATTTTGCGCTCCTTTCGGTTTCTTTCGCCCACGCTCAATACGTATGCGGACGGCCTGATTCTAAGCTGAAAAACGCAAAAACCCAGCAAGGACCAGAGAAACTCTCTGATCTTCACTGGGTTTCCCCTTGCTGATTGATATATTGGTAGATATATCACACAAGGGAAAGCAGTTTATGAACTTATTCGCCCGCCGGGCTTATCCGCCGGCGGATTCGCTCTTTTCGATCGCCGAACGATACCGCTTTTCCGCGTCCTTCATGGCGGCGAGCACCGCCTTGGCAGAAGAGCCGTGGTATCGGCGGGTCACCTCGTTTTCCAGTTGGTCATATTCCCGCAGCAGGGACCGTCCCACAAAAACGCGCCGCAGGAATGTCTCCGTCAGCTCCAAAGAGTGGGTGCAGCTAAAATCTACAATTTTCCCGCTTTCAGCTTCCATCTCAAAAGCCATGTAAAAAGAGCCGAACATTTTTGTGATGGCATTGTCACTGTTCGTCCGTGATTCACCGATAATATACAGCGTCTCCAAGTCTTCCATTTATCACATCATCCCGCCAAAGAACTTTGTAGTAATTATATCATTTCAAAGACCCCTGTCAATGTTTTACGGACACTTTGTACAAAACTATCTGTTTTTCACAAAATCCGATGGCTTATTTTCGCAATATAGGCAGGCATGTTATGAAAATTCTCCAATACTATTTATGCCTTCGCAAAGACTTTTTATATCTTTTTCTGATAGTCGAAAAATTGGTCGAACCATCCTCGGAGAATTTGACGCGTGTCTCCATAAAGAATACGGTAATGCACCTCTTCAACTTCCGTTTAGTTTGTCCCGTCTTGGCGCAGTAGGCAGAGGGAGCCATTGCTTGCAAAAATAACGGCGGGAACCGATCAT
>NZ_DAMBZJ010000031.1:12739-19505 GCF_032060045.1 Oscillibacter sp. | reverse complement strand
GGTTCCCGCCGTTGTTGTCCATTTTTTGCTTTTGAGCGCCGTATTATGCCTTGCTCAGCTGCTCGTCGATGGCCTTCGCGGCGGTTTTGCCCGCACCCATGGCCAGAATTACCGTAGCCGCGCCGGTGACGGCGTCGCCGCCAGCGTAAACACTCGGGCGAGAGGTAAGACCCTCCTCATTCACCACGATACAGCCCTTGCGATTGACCTCCAGACCCTCGGTCGTGCTCTTGATCAGGGGGTTGGGGCTGGTGCCCAGCGCCATGATGACGCAGTCCACCTCCATATCAAACTCACTGCCGGGAATCTCCACAGGGCTGCGGCGGCCGGAAGCGTCCGGCTCACCCAGCTCCATCTTGATGCAGCGAATGGCGCGGACGTTGTCATCCTCGTCCGCAATAATTTCCACAGGGTTGTTGAGGGTGTTGAAGATCACGCCCTCTTCCTCGGCGTGCTCGACCTCCTCATGACGGGCGGGAAGCTCCTCCATGCCGCGGCGGTAAACAATATGTACCTCGGCCCCCAGTCGCTTAGAGCAGCGGGCCGCGTCCATGGCCACGTTGCCGCCGCCAACCACTGCCACCTTTTTCGGGTGGATGATGGGCGTGTCGGAGTCGGGCAGATAGGCCTTCATCAGGTTGATGCGGGTCAAAAACTCGTTGGCGGAGAACACGCCCTTATAGTTGATGCCCGGAATGCTCATAAACATGGGCAGTCCTGCGCCCGATCCGATAAACACGGCCTCGAAGCCCTCCTCCTCCATCAGCTCGTCGATCGAGATGGTACGGCCAACCACGGTATCCGTGGCGACGGTGACGCCCAGCGCCTTCAGTCCGTCCACTTCCTTCTGAACGATGGCTTTGGGCAGACGGAACTCGGGGATGCCGTACACCAGCACGCCGCCTGCCAGATGCAGCGCTTCATACACGGTGACGTCATAGCCCTTTTTGGCAAGGTCGCCTGCGCAGGTGAGGCCCGCAGGGCCGGAGCCAATCACGGCCACCTTATGTCCGTTGGGCGCGGGTTTGGGGGGCGCGTCGCAGGCGTGGTTGTTGTGCCAGTCGGCAACAAACCGCTCCAGTCGACCGATGCCCACCGGCTCGCCCTTGATGCCGCGGACGCAGTACTTCTCGCACTGACTTTCCTGCGGGCAAACCCGGCCGCACACGGCAGGCAGGGAGCTGGTCTGGGCGATAATCTGATACGCCTCTTCAAAATTGCCCTTGGCAACCTCGGCGATAAACTCGGGAATATGAATCATCACGGGACAGCCGCCCACGCAGGGCTTGTTCTTGCAATTGAGGCAGCGCAACGCCTCGTCCAGCGCCATTTCCTCGGTATATCCCAGTGTAACCTCTTCGTAGTTCTTATTGCGGACATTGGGGTCCTGCGCGGGCATGGGGTTTTTCTTCAAAGACATATTCGGCATATCACTTAGCCTCCTTGCTGAACAGATTGCAGGTTTCCTCGTGCTTGTGCTTCTCGAAATCACTGTACATCCGGCTGCGCTTCACGGCCAGATCCCAGTCGACTTTGTGCCCGTCAAAATCAGGGCCGTCCACACAGGCAAACTTCGTCTCGCCACCAACACTCAGGCGGCAGCCGCCGCACATGCCCGTGCCGTCGATCATAATAGGGCTCATGGACACGGTGGTGGGGATTCCGTAAGGCTCCGTGGTCTTGGAGACGAATTTCATCATAATCATGGGGCCGATGGCAAAAATCTCGTCATACTGGTTACCAGCTTCGATCAGCTCCTTCAGCGCGTCGGTGACCAGGCCCTTCCGACCGTAAGACCCGTCGTCGGTGCAGACCTCCAAAATGGAGGAGGCGTCCTTGAACTTGTCCTCCAGAATCACCAAATCCGCATTTTTAAAGCCGATGACCGCGTGAACCTCTGCCCCATCATCGTGGAACTTTTTCAGCACGGGATACGCGATGGCGCATCCTACACCACCGCCTACCACGCAGACTTTCTTCTTTCCCTCTGTCTCGGTGGCCTTGCCCAAAGGACCCACAAAGTCCTGCAAACACTCGCCTTCGTTCAGACGGTTCAGCTTCTCCGTCGTGGCACCCACGATTTGGACAATGATGCTGACAGTGCCCTTTTCGCGGTCGTAATCATGGATCGTCAGGGGGACCCGCTCGCCATTTTCATCCACCCGAAGGATGATGAACTGGCCGGGCTGGGCCTTCTTTGCGATCATGGGGGCTTCAACCTCAAACAGCACGACAGTGGGCTTGAGCGCCTCTTTTCTCACGATTCGAAACATAGTTTTCCTTCTTTCCTCATATTGCTGCTCACCTGGATTACACACTGCTTTCATGTTAGCACAAGGGTTACAGTGCGTCAAATCAATTCCCCAACTTTTTTGTCAAACTTTTAACTAAATTTTTGTACCATTTGTAGATATCAAACTGGCATCCATTTTGGGTTCATAATTTCATGTAATTATATCACCTTGAACGCTTAATTTCAATCACGACCCGACTATGTTAAGCTATATCTTTTCAGACAAGATTTTAAAGGTGTCCTCAATTTTTAACCTGGGAAAAGCGGCAGCCATGCAACTCCATCATAACTGCCGTCTTTAAAAAACACGAGCCGTTCCAGTGGTCCCTTTCTCGCCCGTTTCATACACGCTTGTCAGCACAGCAGCGTAATTTCCCGTCCCTCCGCGCGGATAAGTTTCTCCTGCTTAAGATGCTTCATCTCCCGCATCATGGCGCTGCGATCTGAGGCAATATAATCCGCCAGCGTGCTCAGAGAAAAGGGCAACGTGAAGGTGTCGCTTCCCTCCCGCTCCGCCTGCTGGCGAAAATAGCACAAAAGCTTATCCCGGATGCAGCGGCGTGAGAGCACATCTACACGCCCCGCCAAAGTTTGCGCCTTCTCGGTAATCATTCTTAGCATGTTCCTCACCAGCAGGCTGTGGTGCTCACAAGCTCTTTCGCAGCGTTTCAATATGTGGTGATAGTCAATATACAACACGTCGCAAGCCGTCCGGCACACCACCTCCAGACTGTCGTTCACATCCCCGGAAAAAGCAAGACTGCGGCCAAAGATATTTCCAGCGGTGAGATTTTCCAGAACGGTTGAAACTCCGTCTTCATCAATCCGAATGAGGGAAGCTTCTCCCCGCTCCAGAATTCCCACCTGCTCCCCTACGCGGCTGAAATCGTAGGCCACCTCCTCGGGGCGATAGCTCTTTTGTACCGCCTGAAAGCAGCTAAGCATGGAAAGATAGTTCTCGTAGCTAATCCCCTCAAAAATTGGGCTCCCCTCCAGTTCCTCTCTTAACAGCATGAGAGTGCCTCCTTCTAATTTTGTTGCATTTATCACATATTATCACAACTTTTAGCCTATGTAAAGTTTCTTTTTCCTAGCTCTGCAATTTAAAACTTTGTTCATCATTCGCAGGTAAAAATCGGTTATAGTAAACTTACAGATTCCGGCACACCGTTGCCAGAATACAAAAATGAAGAGAGGTATGCGTGTGAACATCGCTTATTTCCTGACGCCGAAAAACAGCGTGTCCTATCTGTATGACGATTTCACGTTTCGTCAGGGTCTGGAAAAAATGCGGCGACATGGCTACTCCGCCATTCCCGTCATCGCACGGGACGGAACCTACAGCGGCACCGTGAGCGAGGGCGATTTCCTCTGGCGGCTACTGGACGTAGAAGACACACAGGACGAGGTTTTTACCAAAAAGACGGCGGAAAAGCTGTTTGTGCAAGATCTTCTCCGGGACAATACTTATACAGCCGTCCCCATCACCGCTTCAATCGACCATCTGCTCTCTCTGGCCTTGAATCAGAATTTTATTCCGGTGGTGGACGACCTGGGCAAATTCATCGGCATCGTCACCCGGAAGGATATTCTCAGCCGTCTATCCCAACGCACAGAATTCACGGTGGGGCCCCAACTTCAAAGAATTGTCTAAGCTTATCCCACCTCACGGTGCGACGCGGAAGAATCGTGCCCAGAGAGGGACAACCCTCCAGCGGAGTATCACAGTGTAAAACAGCCCGGACCGGATCGGTCCGGGCTGTTTTCTTTTGGATTTTACGTACCACAGATGTGATTTTCGGCCCCGTACACCCCTCGCTGGCACTGCCCTCTGGCCGAACCAATAAACCTATGCTGTACCCGTCTTCAAACCGCGTACAGCACAGGTTATAGGTTGGATGGTCGGCGCGTTATTCCTGCGCGTCAATCCGCTCCTTCAGCTCGTTCAGATACATCCAGCGCTCGGTTTTTTCCTCCAGCGCCATCTGCAACGTCTCCTGCCGCTCCGTCAACTCCTGAAGTTTCACATAATCACTGCCGCAATTCCCCATCTCGGCGGCCACAGCCTTCAATTCTTCCTCCAGCGCAGCCACCTCGCCGTCGATACTGTCAAACTCTCGTTGTTCCTTAAACGTAAACTTCAGCTTCTTCTCCCTCGGGCGGCGGCTGTCCTCCCGCTCGGCCTTTTCCGAGGCTGCGGGCCGCTCCTCTTCTTGCCGCTTGCGCATATAATCCGACCAGTTGCCGGTATATCGCTTCACCCGGCCCTCCTCACCCACAGCGAAAATCTGGCCGGAAAGTCGGTCCAGAAAAAATCGGTCGTGGGACACCGCAAGAACCGGACCGGGAAAGGTATCCAGATAGTCCTCTAAAATAGAAAGAGTCGTCACATCCAAATCGTTGGTCGGCTCGTCCAGCAGCAGCACGTTGGGCGCGGACATCAAAATGCTGAGCAGATACAGTCTTCGCCGCTCGCCGCCAGAAAGACGGCCTATAGGCACCGATTGCAGCTCCGGCGGAAACAGAAACCGCTCCATCATGTCCTTGGCGGAGAGGGTCCCCTCCTCCGTTTTCACCTCGTCGGAAATGCCCCGGATAAAGTCATACACCCGCTGGCTTAAATCCAGCTCCCGCCCCTCCTGTGAGAAAAATCCAATTCGCACCGTGGCTCCCACATCTACGCTGCCGCCGTCCGGCTCCAGCCGCCCGGCAATCAGGTTCAGCAGGGTGGATTTTCCCGCGCCGTTGCGGCCCACAATGCCGATGCGATCGTCCCGCAGAACGCCGTAAGAAAAATGAGAGAGGACCATTTTCCCGTCAAAGGCCTTGGACACGTCCTCCAGTTCGATGATTTTCTTTCCCAAGCGGCTTGAGGAAGCAGACAGGCGCACGGCCTCATCGGTGTCTGGTGCATCCTGATTTTTCAGAGCTTCATACCGCTCAATCCGGTCCCGACTCTTGGTGCTCCGGGCGCGGCAGCCCCGCATGATCCACTCCCGCTCCACCTTCAAAATTGCTTGACGCTTCCGCTCTCCCGCCTGCGCGATCTCGGCGCGCTGTTCTTTCAACTCCAGATATTTGGAGTAGTTCGCCTCGTAGTGATAAAGTTTCGCCCGGTCCACCTCGGTGATGTGATTCGCCACTCGCTCGAGAAAATAGCGGTCGTGAGTCACCATCACAAGGCCACCAGTCCACCGGCGCAACCGCTCCTCCAGCCAGGAAACCATCTCTGCATCCAGATGGTTCGTCGGCTCGTCCAGAATCAGCACATCTGCCGGGTGAATCAGCGCAGCCGCGAGGGCCACCCGCTTGCGCTGGCCTCCAGAAAGGGTTCCAATTTTCTGCTCCGTGTCAGAAATTCCCAGCCGCGTCAGCATGGAAACGGCCTCGTACTCGTTCAGCGCTCGAAATTCCTTGGGAAAGCTGAGAAACACCTGCTCCAGCACCGTGGCGCCGTCGTCCAACTCCGGGTTCTGGGGCAGAAAGCTCACCTGTACGTTGGGATCCCGGCGCACCGTGCCGCTGTCTGGCTCAATCACCCGGGCCAACACCCGCAAAAAGGTGGACTTTCCGGTTCCGTTCACACCGATGACGCCCACCCTGTCGCCCTCGTTCAGATAAAAATTCACATCCTCCAACAACTGCCTGCCGCCGAAGTTGATGGACAGCCGTTCCGCCGAGATCAGCATAGGGTCCTCCTTCAAGGCGCGGACCTTTGCCCGCACCGTTTGTTTTCTTTCCTATTTTACTACACCCGGCCCCATCGCGCAAGCCGGGAGCGCTTGCCCTGCGGTCTGGCTTATGCTAGAATAGCCGCAACGCACATGTTTTTACAGAAAATTACCGCGCCATGCCGCCAGAAGAAGGGAGCGCAAGCCATGCCCTATGTTTCCCACCGCGTTAAGGATTCGGAGGCCGGACTCACCGTTCGCCATATTCTAAAGCAAAAGCTGCATTTTTCTTCCCATGCCATCTCCCGACTGACCCGCGCAGAGGGCGGCATTCTGGTAAATGGGCGGCCCACCCGCACCACCTTTGTCCTTTCGCCCGGCGACACGGTAAGCGCCGAAAGCGGAGACGTGCGCTCCCAGCGCGAAGCTCCCGTGCCGGGGCCGTGGCCCCTGCCGGTGGTTTGGGAGGATGAACATCTTTTGGTTGTCAACAAGCCTGCGGGCATGACGGCCCACGTATCCAATTTCCTACCAGACACCCCCACCGTGGCAGGGGCGCTGGCCTACTCCCGTGGAACAGGCTTCATTTTCCACGCGGTAAACCGTCTGGATAAGGGCACCACGGGGCTGATGGCGGTTGCAAAAAGCGGCTACGTCCACGATCTGTTGCGCAAAACTCTCCACACCGGAGGATTTTTTCGAGAATACCGGGCCGTGTGTGTGGGGGTTCCCCAGCCAACCGAGGGAATCATCGACCTGCCCATCGGGCGGGATGAAACCTCCGCCGTTCGCCGCACCGTCC
>NZ_DAMBZJ010000031.1:259-12729 GCF_032060045.1 Oscillibacter sp. | reverse complement strand
CAGCCGATATCAGGTTTTGGAAACGCGAAGCGGCTTGTCCCTTCTTAAGCTGCTTCCCGAAACGGGACGCACCCACCAGCTACGGGTTCACATGGCGGCGGTAGGCTGCCCTCTGGCGGGAGACTGGCTCTACGGTACGGAAGACCCCGACCTTATCGCCCGCCCGGCCCTCCACTCTTACCGGATGGCGCTGACCCATCCCATCACCGGCCAGCCGCTGGAACTTTTCGCCCCCCTTCCGGAGGAAATGGCACGCCTGCTTGAGAAGTGACCGAACCCACAGGCAAGGGATTGACAAGATAAACCGCCGGGAGACAGCTTTGTCTCCCGGCGGTCTTTTTTACTTCATGGTCGTTTTCAGCGTGTCCAGATTCCCTTCCATCAGCGTCAGATAGGTGGCTCCGGCGTCCATTTCCGCCTTGGAAACATTGTGGCAGCTATGGAACAGCGCGGTCTGCGCGCCGGTGGCCTCCGCGATGCTGTCCGCCACCAGATGGTTGGAAAATTCGATGTAGTACACCGTTCCAAGACCTTCTTCCTTCACCTTCTCCGTCAAAAACGCAATGGTGGCAGCGGAAGGCTCGGTCTGGGTGCTACATCCAGGGAAAGCGGCATAGCAGTTGATACCGTATTCATCCGCAAAGTACCGCAGAGGGAAGCGATCGCCAAACACCATGGTCTTATTGGAAACCGTTGCAAAGAAGTCCTCATACTCCTTGTCCAGCGCCATCAGCTTTTCGGTGTAGTCCGCTGCGTTCGCCCGATAGTTCTCCGCGTGCGCCGGGTCCAGCTCCGCCATCCGCTCGCCAATGGCGGTGGTAATGGCGGCGGCATTCACCGGAGAGGTCCACACATGCTCGTCGTACTCCAAAACCTGTCCGACCCCGTCCTCGTTATGCTCGTCCTCATCGTGGGCATGGGCATCTTCATCGTGGTGTTCTGCTTCTTCGTCATGCGCATTTTCATCGTGGTCATGGTCGTCTCCGCTGTGGTTATGATCCTCCTCAGCGGTCATGCCCTCAATTTCGGCCTCTTCCTTTAGTTCCACGCAGTCCATCATTTTCATGCGGCTCACGCCGTCGTCCACGGTCTTCAAAAGAGTCTCCACCCAGGTGTCGGACTCGCCGCCCAGATACAAAAACAGGTCACTGCTTCCTACGTTCACGATATCCTTTGGCGTGGGTTCGTAGCTGTGGCTCTCCGCCCCGGGAGGCAGCAGCAGCGTCACCTCCGCCAAATCGCCGCACACGGCCCGGGCAAAGTCATACGCGGGAAACACAGTGGCCGTCACCCGCAGCTTTGCCTCCTGCCCCTGAGAAGAGACAGCACCGCCTGTTGTGCTGCAGCCAACCAGCACCGCTGTGGCGGACACCACCGCCAACAGCTTTAAAAAGTTAATCTTCAATATAAGGCTCCTTTCAAATTGAGAACGATTTTCATATTCGGAAGTATAACACAGCAAAAATCAATTTGCAACCCCAATTTTTCCAATTTTCTTACTTTTATAACCGATAACTTTCTCAACCTCCAAAGCCCCCGGAAAACTCCTGCTGCAAGCAAAAAAGGCAGAGTTTGTAGTCCCACCTCTTTGCAGTTTGCTCTTAAACCCCATGTTTTGCGGTGGTTCTTGTTGTTTTCAGCAATGATTTCAACTGCACCGTTTTGGACAAAAACGATCCCCGCGCTCCGCATAAATGGAGCGCGGGGATCTGTTTTTTCTTAATAAATAACAGCCGCTATCGGCTCCAGTTCATCAGCGCCCGTTTTTTCACGCCGGAGACGATGCCCATGGCAGCATACAGCGTGACGATGGAGGAGCCTCCATAGCTGAAAAAGGGCAGCGTCAACCCGATGACGGGCATAACAAACAGGCACATGCCGATGTTTTCCACAGTCTGGAAAATCAGCATCCCCGCGATACCCACACACACCAGACGGGCATAATCCGTGGTGGCCCGCCGCGCCACCCACAGGCAGCGCAGAATGATGGCCGTCAGCAGCAAAATCACTAGGAGACACCCGAAAAAGCCCAGCTCCTCGCCAATCATGGCAAAGATGAAGTCCGTGTGCCGCTCCGGCAGGGCGCCCCGGCCCGCCTGCGTCTGGGTTCCTTGAAACAGCCCCTGCCCAAACCAGCCGCCGCTGCCCAGCGCCAACAGTCCACGGGTCTGCTGCCAGCCAACGCCCCGTGGGTCAAAGCTGTGGTCAAACAGAACACGAAATCGGTCCGCCATGTGAGAGGGCAGCTTTCCCATAAAATACAGCGCCAGAACCCCTGCCGCCATTCCTCCGCCGCCGAGGATAAACCACCGCCACGCAACCCCTGCCACCAGTGCCACGCAAACGAAGATGAACACATAGACCAAGGCGCTTCCCATGTCG
The DNA here is from genome assembly GCF_032060045.1 of Oscillibacter sp. Classification (GTDB taxonomy): domain Bacteria; phylum Bacillota; class Clostridia; order Oscillospirales; family Oscillospiraceae; genus Oscillibacter. Next base: position 10,347 of record NZ_DAMBZJ010000031.1, on the reverse strand, counting down.
CTGGACACCACGTAAATCAGCCCCACCATAAACAGAAGATGGCCCGTGGGTCCCGCCACGCTGACAAGGCTTTTCAATTCCCGCCGCCGCTCCTTGACCCATTCAAACTGCTTGGACAAAAGAATGATAAAGGCAATCTTCACCACCTCGGCCGGCTGGATGGAAAAGGGTATATGAGGAATTTCCAGCCACGCCCGGTTTCCGTTGCGGGTAACGCCCAACGGGGTTCGCAGCAATAGCAACAGCACCACGCTGGCCGCCAGAATCAGCTTCCAGTGCTTCACCAAAAGCTCCACATTCACCATCGACAGCAGCACGTAGGCAAACAGGCCAATCAACATGGCTGCGCCCTGTACGCCTACGAAGCGGATCATCGTTCCCGTACCCATGTAGTGCGTGGCACTGGAAATGAGCCCCATGCCGAACAGAGTACACCCGCAGCAAAGCGCCAGCAGGACCAAATCTGCCTGCTGGAAAAAATCGGACAGAGTGGAGCGAAGATGGTTGAACATGGCAACTCCTATCAGAAAAACCGTGATTTTACAGAGTATATAGTATACCACAGGAGGCACGGTGTGTAAACCAATGAAATTTGTTTTTACACGGAGGGAAAACTGTGCTATACTATTTCCGGTAATTTTTCAGGGTACGCTCGCCGCATTTTTGGACATATCCAGGAATTGCGAGGCGGTGCCCCGGGAGAGGAGGCGGAAAAATGGAGTATCTATCCCACAGCGAGGCCGAAACGGAATCCCTCGGAGAGGCGCTGGGAAGGCGTCTGTCGCCGGGAACCGTGCTGGCCTTTCAGGGAGAGCTGGGCATGGGAAAAACGGCGTTTACCCGGGGGCTGGCCCGGGGACTTGGCTGCAAGGACCGGGTCACAAGCCCCACCTTCACCATTGTCAACGAATACGAGGGCCGCATTCCTCTGTTTCACTTCGACATGTACCGTCTGCCGAACTCTGACGCGCTGTTCGACATCGGCTGGGAGGATTACCCCGGTCGGGGAGGCGTATGCGCCGTGGAGTGGAGCGAGCGGGTGGAGGACGCGTTGCCGGAGGATACGGTGTGGGTGCGTTTTTCCCGCCGCCCGGAGAGCGATGGCTGGCGCGACATTACGGTGGAGGGAGTGGACGGTTTTTGAAAATTTTGGCGTTGGAAACCTCTGCCAAGGCGTGCTCCGCCGCCGTGACGGAGGACGGGCAGGTGCTGGCCTCCTGCTATCAGAACACCGGGCTGACCCACAGCCGGACCCTGATGCCCATGGTGGAATCTTTACTGAACAATGCAGATTTAAGTGTGGACGATCTGGGCCTGATCGCCGTGGCCGCCGGGCCGGGGTCCTTTACCGGCATCCGCATCGGCGTGGCCGCTGCAAAGGGACTGGCTTTCGCCGCAAATCTCCCGGCCGCAGGCGTTTCCACGCTGTACGCCATGGCTTTGGGTCTGAGCCATATGAATGGCTTGATTGTCTGTGCAATGGATGCCCGGCGGGCCCAAATCTACAATGCTCTGTTTGAAGCAAAGGACGGCAGGCTCACCCGCCTTTGTGAGGACCGGGCCATCAGCCTTGTAGATTTAGCCGAAGAGCTGCGCGACGATCCCCGTCCGCTCATTGCCGTGGGCGACGGTGGCGCTCTGTGTCAACGGGCACTGGAGGAAGCGGGAATCTCCTGCACTTTAGCACCTGCAAGGCTCTTGCATCAACACGCTATGGGTGTGGCCCTTGCCGCCGGAGAACTGGCCGAAGCGGGCACGCTAACCACAGCTCAGAACCTATCCCCCGTATATCTGCGCCCTGCTCAGGCAGAGCGGCTGCGAGACAGAATAAAGAAGGAGAACGCGACATGAACGACAACACTCACATTCTGAACCACCCCCTGCTTCAGCACAAACTGACCATCCTACGCAACAAGGACACCAGCACCAAGGACTTCCGGGAACTGGTGTGCGAAATTGCCATGCTGATGACCTATGAGGCCACGCGCGACCTGCCTTTGGAGGATGTGGAGGTGGAAACCCCCGTGGCTCCCGGCGTTTTCAAGACCCTGGCAGGCAAAAAACTTGCCATTGTGCCCATTTTGCGGGCGGGCCTTGGCATGGTGGACGGCGTTTTGAAAATGATTCCCGCCGCCCGGGTGGGGCATATCGGCCTGTTCCGGGACCCGGAGACGCTGGAACCGGTGAAGTATTACTGCAAAATGCCCGCCGACATCGCGGAGCGGGACGTGATCATCGTCGACCCCATGCTCGCCACCGGCGGATCCGCTTCCGCCGCCATCACTTTTATGAAGGAATATGGCTGCAAGCACATCAAACTGATGGACGTGCTTGCCGCGCCAGAGGGCATCAAGCGCGTGGAGAAGGATCATCCCGATGTGGAAATCTATATTGCAGCGCTGGATGACCACCTGAACGACCACGGCTATATCATCCCCGGTCTTGGAGACGCGGGGGACCGGATTTTCGGCACCAAGTAATTTTTCTGTGGGCCATAGTCCATGCGCCTACCCCCTGTTTTCACCAAAATCGATTACCCTTGGCTTGCTGAAAAGAGGTGCCGCCGTTTCTAAACGGCGGCACCTCTTTTTTTATTTCAGTAATTTTAAAGCGGCACAAGGCTCTGAAAATAGCCAAAAAAGCCCGAATGTATCCAGCCGCACTAAAAAATTTCCCTGAGGCCCTCCGAAGCGCGGATAGACTTATTCGCCGCACATCACGCGTTTTTGATCAGCACAATGTACCGTTCCTCCGCCTCCAGCGTGCATACCTGCTCCATATCCACGTCCATGTCTGAAAGACACGGGTCCTCCGCCTCATAGCGCACGCAGGTACCACAGGAGGAACTGAGCTTCCGGGGCGTGGGCATCATTTTGGCGGAAACCCCCCGGGCCGCCAGTGCGCGGGCGGTGGTTAGCGCCGCCAGATGCGTGTGAAACGTGGCGACATAGCAGCTCACTTTTTGAGCAGCAGGCGGAAATCCCGCCCCTCCGGTGTCACGGCCACCTGATAGCCACTACCACCCGCATAGCGGGTGACGTTTTCCACAGAACACTGGTTGTCCACCAAAACCTCCAGCTCCGCCGGATTGCTCTGCTTCACCTCTTTTTGCACCAACACCACAGGCGTGGGGCAGGAATAGCCTCTTGCGTCAATCATTCTGAATTCCTCCTCTTATACTGCCGTCGTCTGCCGGGCGGCAACTTTTTCCTCTTTCGGCAAATTTACTACGGAAATTACGGCCAACACCACAAACCCCAAAAGCACCGCAATTTTACCAGTGCTGGAGATTCCGCCCACCACCAGTTCCTTGGCCTCGTTCAGCGCATCGGGATTGCCCGCCAGACCAAAGTTGTGGGCCAACGCGCCGCCCACGATCATACCAAACACGGTGACGGCGGAATCGCCGTTTCCCTCACCCGCCAGAATCAATTGGCGCAGAGGGCAGCCGCCCAGCAGAACGGAACCCCAGCCCACCAGCGTCATGCCCAGCAAATTCCACAGGTGGCTACTGTGGGCCACAGGCTGAAGCGCGAAACCAAAGTGGAAACTCCCATTGATGAGGTTGCCCGCCAGCACCACCAGGAAAATTGCGATAAAGCCATACAACAGCTTGAAATCCTGAAACAGCAGCGCGTCCCGGATACCGCCCACGGTGCAAAGTCTGGCCCGCTGGGCAAGAACGCCCACTACCAGAGCAGCCACCAGAGCAATCAGCGCGGGCGCATGCTTCGAGCCCGGGCCTTCCTCGCTGAACTTCAGTAGAGAGGGAGCCGCCAGCAAAAGCAGCAGCAACCCCACCATCACGGCGGGCAGCACGCCGCCTTCTGCACGGCCCACCTCATAGGCCCGCTTTAAAGAAAAGCCTCGCTTGAGGAACTGCACACCCACCAGAATACCCAGCGTAAAGCCCACAAGGCCCACAACTGCATTGGCGTCTCCGCCGCCAAGACGCAGAATCATCCGCAGCGGGCAGCCTAAAAATGCCAGCGCACCGATCATGACAAAGACGCCCAGAACAAACCGCGTGGCGGGAGAGGACCCCGCCTTTGCCCGGAATTCCTTTCCGGCCACGGACATGATGAACGCACCCAGCACCAGTCCGATAACCTCGGGACGGGCATACTGCACCTTGGCCGCACCGTGAAGTCCCACCGCGCCTGCAATGTCCCGCAGGAAGCAGGCAATGCAAAAGCCCATGTTGGCCGGGTTTCCCAACTTTGTCAGCACCACCGCAGCCAGACCCACCAGTCCGCCGGCAGCCACCACAACCCAATTTACCTTTTTCATTTCAACTCCCCCAGTTTTACAAAATTTCCGTTTTTTTCACAGTTCTTGGAAATTATTATAAATTAGTTTCACAGGAAAGGCCAATCTTTGTTTACAATTTCGTAATAGTTACTATCGTTTTTGACGATAGTCGATGTCATTTCATAAAAAAATGCGGAGAGCGGATTCCTGCCGCTCTCCGTATCTTACTTTTTTAGCTCCGCCTTCAGATAGCCCACAAACGCCTGCTCCGTTCGACTGAGACTCACATCCCTGCGCCAGACGAGATAAATCCGCCGGGAAAATCCCACCTCGTCCAGTTCAAAGGTCAGCAGCCGACCGGCCTCTGCCTCCTCTCGCACGGACAACTCCGACATCACGGAAACGCCCATTCCTCCCACCACACTGCGGCGGATGGCCTCCGGGTTGTCCATGCAGGCAACGATGTGCAACTTCTCCGGCAAAACTCCGTGTTTTCTCCAATACGTCTCCGCTGCCTGACGGGTACCGGAGGTCTCCTCACGGATAATGAAGGGCTGGTCCAGCAGGTCCCGCCCGCAAGCACCCCGCGCCTTCAGGGCTTGAAAGCGTTCCGTGGAAGCCGTTACCAGAACCAATCGGTCCTCGCACAGTGTCTGACAGGCAAACGCCCGCCGGTCCGGAGGAGCCCCCACCACGCCGATGCGTACCTCACCCTGGCTCAACAGGCTGTGGATTTGTGCACTGTCTCCCCGGCGGAGAAGAAACCGACTTTCGCCGTGGCGCTGAAGAAAGCCGGAGAGCAGCTCCGGCAGCAAATATTGAGCCGGAACCGTGGACGCGCCGACGCTCAGCTCCACCCGTCCCTCCGCCGCCATGGGATCCTGTAGCAGGCGGCAACGGTCCAAAATGTCCCGCGCCGCACCATAAACCCTTCGGCCCTCCTCTGTCAGCGTCAGCTTGCGTCGCGCGCCCCGTAGAATCAACTGAACGCCCATCGCCTCTTCCAAAGCCAGAATATGAGCGCTGACGGTGGACTGAGTGAGGTAAAGCTCCTCCGCCGCTTTGGTAAAGCTGCCGTATTCCGCTGTGGCGGTAAACGCCTCCAGTTGTTTCAAATTGATTTTCAGCATATCCATCCTCACAATCCCGGCGGGTATCGCTCCTGCCCGGACAATCTGGCTTCGCAGCCTCGGAGTTCCCCGCCGTACAGCCGATGCACAACCTCTCTGTCGCTCTATGATAGGGCTTTTTCCCCTCGACTGTCAACCCCTCCCTGTTTTTAGACGGATTTCGCGGCAATTTTCCTCTAGAATCAAGTTCAGGCGCAAGGTACGCGCCCAGGAGGAACTATGAAACATATTTTTCACCTGCCAGCGCACGTCCGGCTTTTGCTGGGTACTCTGGCACTGGCAGCGGGGCTTCTGCTGTCGTGGGCTCTTTGTGGGACGGACGGATTGGGTCTGCTGGTTCTGCTGCCCTTTGCCGTCTTTTTTATCCGGTTGAACACGGAGCTGTGGCACGGCGAGTAGTTTTCCCGGCGTACCGCAAATCACAAAATCTCCCAAAACACTGTGTTATTCCGCTCCGCAACATCATAAATATGATTAGGAGAGGAGTGATTGCGGACGTGTTTACCCAACTGATCAATCCCAGCGTGGATGCCTACAACACCGAAACAGGCGTTTTTTTGGGCGAAGCCCGGTTTACACCCACCCGTGAAGCCGAAGAAGCCCTGTTGAATTGGATTAACTACGGTGTCAAGCCAAAGTCCCTTTTGATGCTGGAGTCAAATTTCCAACCCTCCGAACAATACACCCCCATTACCCCCAACCAGACCTATCGCCAGAATGGCATTTTCAGGGCTCTGGTCAAGGACGGTAGTTCTGGACGTTGGTTCCCCATCGAAGCCCGGATTGCATACGACTGGCGGACGAGAAGCGTGGAGCCGGGGCTTCATTTTAACAGCGTGGAATTTGATAACCTTGAACTTATTGACTTTGTCGAATCCATTTACTGACCTCTCCACGTTCGGCAAGGTCACTCCATCACCAGTGCCCGGAGTGGCATTTGTTCGCATTCTTTAAAGGTGCCGTCTTCGGACGGCGCTTTTTCATTGCCTCTGATTTAGGGGCAAACGTGTGCAGCTTGCATAAGATGGAACAGCGAGCTGTTCCTCCCGTCAATATTAACAGATGCAAGGTGTTTATATATGTATCAGATGTATTCAAACGCATGTCCTTCAAACGCTAAGCAGCACACCATCAAAAGCGGAGATACGCTCTGGAAGCTCTCTCAGGCAAACGGCGTCAGCATCCAGAGCATTCTTGACCTCAACCCGGGCGTTGATCCACGGAATCTGAAGATTGGCGCAACGCTCTGCATTCCCGCGCCCACATCCTCCGTATCTCCGTCGCCCCCATCCACTTCACCCGCGCCCCATATCTGCCCAAGGGGTGCCTCCTCGTACATAATTCGTACCGGAGACACTCTGTGGAAACTCTCCCAGACCCACGGCGTCAGCTTGCAAAGTATCATGGATCTTAATCCGGGCGTGGATGCCCGAAATCTGCAAATCGGCGATGTGATCTGTATTCCTCTTGCCTCCGCACCGCAACCATCGCCTCCAGCGCCTGCTCCTACACCCGCGCCTATGCCTACGCCTATGCCGGCGCCTATGCCTACGCCTATGCCGGCGCCTATGCCTGCACCCATGCCTACGCCCATGCCTACGCCCATGCCGCCCACCATCTGCGGAGGCGAAACCTTTTCCTATGCAGTTCAGTGGAGCGATACCTTATGGGGGCTTGCTCAAGTGTTCGGCGTCAGCGTGGAAAGCATTCTCAAGCTCAACCCCGGACTGGAAGCGGAGAATTTGCAGGTAGGCGATGTAATCTGTATTCCTCTCGCTTCCGCTCCAAAACCGGTTACGCCCACGCCCACGCCCGTCATGCCCTCCCCCAAGCCTTCTGTTGTCTGCGGAAAAGGCACGTTCTCTTATACCATTCAGCGGGAGGACACTCTCTGGAAGCTCGCCCAGATTTACGGCGTTAGCGTGCAAAGCATTCTCAAGCTCAACCCCGGACTGGAGGCCCAGGACTTACAGATAGGTACTGCCATCTGCATTCCCTTTGCCCCTGCGCCCAAGCCGGTCGCTCCCACTCCAAAACCCATGCCTGCACCGAAGCCGGTCACTCCCATGCCGACCTCCCCCGTCGTCTGCGGGGACGAAGCGTTCACCTATACGCTTCAGCGGGAGGACACTCTCTGGAAGCTCGCCCAGATTTACGGCGTTAGCGTGCAAAGCATTCTCAAGCTCAATCCTGGACTGGAGGCCCGAAATTTGCAGGTCGGCGACGCAATCTGCATTCCCTTTGCCCCTGCGCCACAGCCACCTATCACAGAACCAATCACAATTACGCCCCCAACCATCACGCCTCCAACGATCACGCCCCCATCCATTACGGCGCCGTCGATCACGTTTCCGTCCATTACGTCCAAGGGTATTACACCCCCCTCAATTACTATGCCCTCCATCACCGCGCCCACCATTAAAGGCCCCACGGTTAAAGGGCCCTCGATTACCTATCCCGCTGTGACGTCAAAATCTTCGGAAACTCCCAAACCCACCTCCACATCGTCCTATGTCTGCGGAGACGAGACCTTCTCGTATACGATTCGGCAGGGCGATACGCTTTGGAGACTTTCCCAGATTTACGGCGTCAGCGTGCGGAGCATCATGGACCTTAACCCCGATCTGGACCCTGAGAACCTGCGCATTGGAAGCATGATCTGCATCCCCAACGATATGGAACCACCCGCGCAGATGCCGACACAGATGCCCTCACCGCCGCCCGCGCAGACGCGGCCCTCCTCCGACACGTTTTTGTACAGAGTTAAAAGATGTGACAATATCTGTAAAATTGCAAAAGCCCACTGTGTCAGTGTGGAGAGCATTATCCGAAGCAATCCCAACACGCAGCTATACTGTCTGAAAGAGGGCACGTATATCTTTATCCCCATGAACCGATGCCATGGGGCGGCCTGCCGCTACACCGTCAAGCCCGGAGATACGCTCAATCGGATTGCAAATCAGTTTAACCTTCCTCCCGCGGCGATTATGGCGGCAAATCCCAATGTAGACTTCGAGAACCTTGTGAAATGCCAGCGCATCTGCATTCCCAAGGAATAAGTTTTCCGAACTTTTCTTCCCTCCAAAATGGTGCAGAGGCCTCGCCAAAAGGTGAGACTCCTCAGTCTGTGGCGAACCCCGGATGACACCTCCCCGCCACTCGTGCTTCTTCGACAGACTGTAGCGAGGGGCCGTTCTTTAAAGAACGGCCCCTCGCCTTTTCATGGCAGGGCTCCGCCAAAAGGCGGGACCCCAACATTTTTAAGTCCTCGCTTTCGCGGAACTTTTTGGAATTTTCACAGGTTGCAAATCTGATTTTGCAGAAGTGTCCCCACCGTGTCGGCAAACTGATCCAGCCGACGGATGCGGGTGAAATTTCGTCCGTAAATGGTCCGGGCAGCGGGCAAATCTTCGTCCTCCCCGGTAAAAACGCACACCACAGCTGCCCCGGTGCGGGACAGGCTGCGGACTTCCTGTGCCGTATCCACCACGCCCACCCGATCTGCATAATCCCGGAAGCCACCGCTTCGGGCAATTTTTATTACATCGTTGGGCTTTGCGTCGGACAGGAGAATCACCAGTCGATGCTCGCAGGGCGCATCCTCCAGATCCCGGCCCAGTGCGCGGACGGCCAGCCCGTCCCGGTTACAGCCGGTGGTGAAATAGTGAAAGATCATTTGGTTTCTGTCCGTTTCCCCATAGTCCCGGAAGCGGGTCAAAACCGTGTAGCCACTGAGAGAGCAAAACGCCGTCACCCGCACGGGAATGCCGCAGCGGGTCAGGCTCTCCGCAATCATATATCCCTGCGCGGAAACGGTTTCCTGCCGCGAAATCTGGGAAGTGGACGCATCCAGAAGAAGGTCCACGCACAGCGCGCCCGGGTCTCCCCGCAGAACGCGGGTGAACACCTTGTCGTCTCCCAAACACCCCGCCCGCCAAACCCGCGCCGCATCCAGCAGCCCCGCAGCGGTACGCACGGTTTCAGGCTGCAAATGAGTCTGCATCGCATTGCGAATGCGGGCGGTCAGCCGCGACACAGTGATCCGGTTGACAGTGAAGTTTGCCTCATAAGCCGCCTTGTTCTTTTCCATCTGCCGCAGTGCGGCCCTGCGCTGTTCCGCCGCGAAGCCCCGGGCATGCTTGTCAAACTCCACCCCGCCCCGGGCATAATAAAGCTTGCAACCCTTATGGTCCCCCGCGCACAACTCTCGCTCCAACCGCTGCACCCGGTCCACCGGGTACAGAGATGCACCGAAATAACTGGAGATGTAAGCTCGAAGGGCTTCCTCGCTCTGTGCCAGCGTCATCTCCCCCAGCCTCCGCTGGGGTGCGGGGCCACCGCCCCCTTCCACTGCCTGCGCGTGCTCTCCAAAACCGAACCCGAACTCCCGAAGGCTGGGCAGCGGCGCTTTCTTCTTCTCTCGCCTGCCAAATAAGCGTAGCCTTCTCACGGCCCGCAGTTTCTCCGGGTTTTCGGCTTCGGCTGGGTCTGCGGGCACATACCCAAGCCAGACCGCAAGAGTATGTTCCAGCGATTGGGTAAGCGCGGCTCCGTCCAGCTCTCCCGGCAGGTCCAGCGCAGCAAGAAGCTCCCGGTCGCTGCCCTTCAGTCCGCAGTCCTGCCCTAAAATTTCCCGGCAGCGTCCGGCGGAAAGGACGTGGACAAGTCGGTCCGTAGGAGTACGCGCAAAGACCCCCAACGTTTTGC
>NZ_DAMBZJ010000031.1:0-249 GCF_032060045.1 Oscillibacter sp. | reverse complement strand
ATCGCTCTGCCGCAGCGCCGCCATGGCGGGGCGGCGGTCCCGTTCCCGGTGAAACACCGCGCTCTCCAACCCCAGCCACGCAAGCTGCTCATAAATCCGGCGGTCTGGCAAGCCATCGAAGGAAGCAAACAGGCTCTCCAGCGCCTGGCCCCAGTTCCGGCGGACGCAGCCCGCCACCGTGTTCCAGTACAAATCTGCGCGGCCCTCGGCGTCATAGGTTTTCAGCTCCGGCTCAAACTCATATTCCTC
>NZ_DAMBZJ010000030.1:0-36617 GCF_032060045.1 Oscillibacter sp. | reverse complement strand
CCCCGGATTGTTTCACGTGAAACAATCCGGGGTGCGCTGTTATGCTTTACTTTTTCACCCTCTACTTCCCTGCATTATTTTATGTTTTTTGTTAAGGCTTCTAATTCTATAAATTGAGACTGCACAGAAAAACTTTAAATATATGTACACCAAGTACCACGCGTAGGTCTAACATGGCTGCGAAACGCTTAATTTGCAATTTTGTATGCTGAATATGTTTCACGTGAAACATTTAGGGCAGACTAAATTTGCTTTATCTCACAAACTCAGAGGGTAACGCCCCTCTTCTTCGTGATTTTTGCAAAACCTTTTCTAATTTTACGTTTTTATGAAGCAACTGCCTTGAATCTCAGGAAAAACCTTGTTATAATGTCACAAGGAACCTATCACAGCCTATTTTGATCCGCAAAAGCGGACTGCGTGGCGGTGTACACGCAGAAAAGTTGTTAAGCGGATGGTTTATCCTGCTTTATAAAATGGTACAAGCGCTTGGAAACATCTTTGTGCGTTCCTATAATACGCACACCGCAAACATCCACAACGCCGCTTTTTGCGGCTATGGAGTCTATCCAATCAGAATTGTGAGAAAGCGGCGCGTCTGACTGCCGTTACGGGAAAGCGGGTGCTGTATTGGCAAAAATTATCGCGATTGTGAATCAAAAGGGCGGCGTGGGGAAAACCACATCCTGTGTGAACCTTTGCGCCGCCATGAAGGCCGCGGGGCAGCGAGTTTTGCTCTGCGACTTTGATCCCCAAGCCAACGCCACCTCTGGCATGGGTGTGGACAAAACTCTGTCCAAGGGTGTGTATGAGGTAGTCATTGGTGAGGCACCGGCGGTGGATGCAATTGTAACAACAAAATACGGCGACGTGCTTCCCTCCAACAAGGCGCTGGCTGGGGCAGGCATTGAGCTGATTGCCATGGACCGACGGGAGTATTTGTTGAAAGATGCACTGGGACAGGTGGCAGACAACTACGACTTTATTTTTATTGACTGTCCCCCCTCATTGGAGCTCCTAACCTTAAATGCCCTTTGTGCCGCCGATTCCGTTTTGGTGCCGGTGCAGGGGGAATACTTTGCACTGGAAGGACTGAGCGACCTGATGAACACCGTGCGGATTGTCCGTCGCTCCTTGAATCCGCGGTTGGATCTGGAGGGCGTTCTCCTCACCATGTTCGACGGTCGAACCAATCTGGCGCTTCAGGTGGCGGAGGAAGTCAAACACTACTTCCCCGGAAAGGTTTATGCCACGGTGATCCCACGGAATGTACGCCTGTCTGAAGCCCCCAGCCACGGCAAACCCATTTTCTCCTACGATCGCACCTCTCGTGGTGCGGAGGCCTACGGCGCACTGGCCGCCGAATTTTTACAGAAGAATCGCTGATTCTGGAAAGGAGTCGCTATGGCGTCTCAAAAATCCGGGTTGGGACGGGGTCTTGGCGCCCTGTTGGGAGACGATGTGCTGAAAACGGAAACCTCCGGCACCTTCTCTCTGCCGATTTCCCAGGTGGAGAGCTGCTCCACCCAGCCCCGTAAAAGCTTTGACGGGGACGCACTGAACGATTTAGCGGACTCAATCCGTCGCCATGGAATTATTCAACCCCTCACGGTTCGAAAGCTTGCATCCGGGTATTATCAGATTGTGGCAGGAGAACGCCGTTGGCGCGCCGCCCGTATAGTAGGCCTTTCAGAAGTGCCGGTTGTGGTGGTGGAGGCTGACGATCGGAAGGCCGCAGAGCTTGCAATGATTGAAAACCTCCAGCGGGAAGACCTAAACGCCATGGAAGAAGCCGCCGGCTTTCAATCCCTGATCCAGTCTTATCGAATGACGCAGGAGGAGGCCGCTGAGGCTGTTGGCAAGTCTCGCAGCGCGGTGGCAAACGCATTGCGCCTGCTGTCTCTCTCCCCCGCCGTAAAAACACTGGTGGAAGATGGGACTTTGTCCGCAGGACACGCAAGAGCCCTCCTCCCCCTCTCCCCCGCTTTACAGGAAAGCGCAGCACGGTCTGTGATTTCCGGTGGACTTTCCGTCCGCCAGACGGAGGCGTTGGTGAAAAAGCTGAGCACAGAGAAACCGGAAGAAACTTCCGCTTCCTCCGATCAGGTGGACTATGCAGCGGAAGCCCAGCAGGAACTGGCTTCCCGACTGGGCCGGGGCGTAAAAATTGTGTCAGGCCGAAAAAAGGGTCGCGTGGAGCTGGAATATTACGGAGTGGACGATCTGAATGATTTGCTGGAAGCCCTGACGCTTCTTCAAATTAAGCGCGCCCAGTCTGAACAAATGTGAGGAATCGCTGAACATGAAACTGGAAAAGCGCAGCACAGGAGCCGAGGACGCGGCTCCCGCACCGGAAGTCAACACCCCGGACGGGACGAAAAACAAGCCCGTCGTCGTCTATATTATGGTTCTATTTATCGTGGCTTTTTTACTCATGGCGCTGTCCTTTCTGGCCCATCAGCGCAGCAACGAGGAGGTCATCGGCACTCTGCAAAGCTCCGTTTCCACCTTGCAGGAACTGCAAAAAAGTCAGGATGAAAATCTGCGGCTTCACTCCCGGCTGGAAAACATGGAAAAACAAGTTCGAGACTTGGAAGCACAGGTGAAGGAATTGGAGGACGCGGGAGCCAAATCCGAGGATAAAACGGAGGCGCTGCTGTCTCTATACCTTTTACAGCAACAATATTCCGCAAAAGACTATGACGGCTGTCGCCAGACACTTCAATCCATGGAGGACTCCGGGCAGTCTGGCCTTCTCTCCAAGGACGGTCTGGACAAAATTGTCTCTCCCGCCCAGAGATACCAGCAATTGAAGGAAGCCGTGATGTCCACGTGGTAAGTCCCGGTTTTCATTGAAGCTATAAAATTTTACACGGTATGTGGTAAGGAGAAAACGAATATGCTGGATATTAAATTTGTCCGGGAGAATCCCGACGCGGTCAAAGAAAACATCCGAAAAAAGTTTCAAGATGCAAAACTTCCTCTGGTAGACGAGGTCATCGAGTTGGACGCCAAACGCCGAGCTGCCATTGCAGAGGCGGATCAGCTTCGGGCGGATCGAAACCGGCTGAGCAAACAGGTGGGCATGCTGATGGGACAGGCCAAGAAGGACCCCTCCAAGCTGGAGGAGGCCGAGGGCGTGAAAAAGCAGGTCACAGACAACGCCCATCGTCTGGAAGCGCTGGAAAAACAGGAAGCGCAGTTGGACGAGGAAATTCGCAGCCGGATGATCGTCATTCCCCAGATGATTGACTCCTCTGTGCCTCTTGGCGCGGACGACAGCGCCAACGTGGAGGTTCAGCGCTTCGGTGAGGCAGTGGTCCCCGCTTTTGAAATCCCCTATCACGTAGATCTGATGGAACGGTTTGACGGCATTGATTTAGAGGCTGCGGGCCGCGTCTCCGGCAACGGATTCTATTATCTGCTGGGGGATATTGCTCGGCTGCACGAAGCCGTGCTGGCCTATGGCCGAGACTTTATGATTGACAAGGGCTTCACCTACTGCATTCCTCCCTTCATGATTCATGGCAACGTGGTGGAGGGCGTCATGAGTCAGACGGACATGGACGGCATGATGTATAAAATCGAGGGGGAAGACCTGTACCTCATCGGCACCTCGGAGCATTCCATGATTGGCCGATATATCGACCAGATTCTGCCCGAGGCTTCCCTCCCCCAGACCTTGACTTCCTACTCCCCTTGCTTCCGCAAGGAAAAGGGCGCTCATGGTATCGAGGAGCGAGGTGTTTACCGCATTCATCAGTTTGAAAAGCAGGAAATGATCGTGGTCTGCAAGCCTGAGGAGTCCAAGGACTGGTATGAAAAACTCTGGGCCATGTCGGTCGAGCTATTCCGGTCAATGGACATTCCCGTGCGACAGTTGGAATGCTGCTCCGGCGACTTGGCGGATTTGAAAGTCAAGTCCTGCGATATTGAGGCCTGGTCTCCCCGCCAGCAGAAATATTTTGAGGTCTGCTCCTGCTCCAATCTGGGCGACGCGCAGGCCCGGCGGCTACGCATCCGCTACAAGGACGAGGACGGGAAAATGCAACTTTGCCACACACTGAACAACACCTGCGTGGCTCCGCCCCGGATGCTGATTGCCTTTTTGGAGAATAATTTGCAAGAGGACGGCTCGGTCCTGATTCCTCCCGTCCTGCGTCCCTATATGGGTGGCAAAGAAAAATTGCTCCCCAAGCACGCCTGAGATTTGCCGTTTGATTCTGAATTGTAATATTCACATATAATATTACAGATTGTTAAACCCATTTGGAGCCTTTGGCGCACTTTTATTCCAGATCTATCTTCATTTCCAGCGAGATATCGGCTCCATTTGGGTCGCGTGCTTCAAGCCATTGGGCCGCAGCACTTTGAAGGCTGCTGTACTTTAAAAAAGGAGACTTGCTTTCATGACAAAAAAAGCCGGCGGACTTATTGCCGAATTTAAAACATTTATTTCCCGTGGCAACGTGGTGGACATGGCCGTGGGCGTGATTATCGGTGGCGCGTTCAAAGCCATCGCGGATTCTCTGGTCGGCGACATTCTCATGCCCCTGATCAGTCTTCTCACAAAAAAGGTTTCCTTTGAGGATATGGTCTGGGTGGTAGGGGGCGGACAGACCGTCATCCCTTACGGCAATTTCCTTGCTGCCATTCTAAACTTTCTGATTACGGCTCTGGCTATTTTTCTTCTGGTGAAGGCCATTAACCGCTTCCGGAAAAAGGAAGAGGTTGCCCCACCCAAGCCACCCGCAGCCAGCCCAGAGGCCGCCCTGCTCACAGAGATTCGGGATCTTTTGAAAGAGCAAAAGAAATGATGGAAACCATTTTACGGGAGGGATTGACAACACTGGGGCTGGATCAGTCCTCCGTCCCCTCCCTGCTGCGCTATGGGGCGCTGCTGGAAGAGAAAAACAAGGTCATGAACCTCACCGCCATTAAAGAGGAGGACGAGGTGGCCCGGCTGCACTTTCTGGACAGTGCCGCACTTTTAGACTTTCTGGATTTTCGGAAAAAAAACGTGGTAGACGTGGGCACCGGGGCCGGATTCCCAGGCCTTCCCATTCGGCTTTTAGAACCCTCCGCCCATGTGACCTTACTTGACTCCCTCGGAAAGCGCATTACTTTTTTGCAGGAGGTCTGCACAGACTTGGGTCTTTCGGATGTGGAGTGTGTCCATGCCCGGGCGGAGGAGTTTGCCGCAGCGCGGCGAGAATCCTTTGATACGGCGGTATCCAGAGCTGTGGCTTCCCTTTCCGTGCTTGCAGAACTGTGCCTCCCGTTGGTGAAGACGGGGGGGACGTTCCTCGCCATGAAGTCCGTGGACAGCTGCGACGAACTTTCCGCCGCCGAACACGCTATCTCCGTTTTAGGTGGCCGAGTATCCGCAGTAAAGGACTATTTGATTCCCGGCACGGACATTGTTCATAGGGCGGTTCTGGTAAAAAAGGTAAGGCCCACGCCGAAAGCCTATCCCCGGACCTATGCAAAAATCAAAAAAGATCCACTTTAACCGCGAAAACCACCGCCGGGACAGAAAATGAAAGTTTTTTATGATAATTCGTTAAATTGTTTTGATTTTGGCGCATTCTTCCTGTAAAATCAGGATATACAAGAGGTGAGTTCCGATGGGTGAATGTATCGCCGTCGTCTCCGGCAAGGGAGGGACCGGCAAAACCTCCTTTGTGGCGGGGGTCGGCTCCGCCATGGCGAAGGCCGGGAAACGCGTGCTGTGTATCGACTGCGACGTGGGCCTTCGGAATCTTGATCTGGCGCTGGGGCTGACGGACAAAGCCCTGATGGACTTTTCCGACGTAGCCCAAGGCCGATGTACCCTGTCCGAAGCCGTGGTGAGCCACTCCCGGCTTCCCTCGCTTCATTTGTTGACCGCGCCAGTGCGCAGTCGGGGCCGCCCTGTGAGTGAAGAGCAGTTTCGGGCCTTGACGGAGCAAGCCCGGCAGCGGTATGACTTTTGCTTAATGGATGCGCCCGCGGGGCTGGAGGGCGGCTTTCGTCTGGCCGTGTGTGGGGCGGATCGCTGCGTGGTGGTCACCACGTCCGACGCCGCGTCCCTGCGGGACGCGCAGCACACGGTGATGGAGCTAGTGGCCTTTCCCCGAGGAAAACTCCATCTGGTGGTCAATCGGGTGCGCAAAAAACTTCTTCGGAATATGCACGCCACCATCGACGACGCCATTGACGCCGCGGGACTGCCTTTAATTGGCGTGGTTCCGGAGGACGACCGGCTCCCCCTCGCCCTGAACCGGGGCGTTCCCCCAGCCTTGACGGATGACATCCCCGCCGCCACCGCCTATCAAAACATTGCCCGGCGTCTCATGGGACAGCGCGTGCCCTTGATGCGCATGAAATAGAAAGGAGTTTATTCCGATGAACATTGCAATCATGTCCCATGACAACCGGAAGGATCTCATGGTTCAATTCTGCACGGCCTATGCCGGCATTCTCTCCCGGCATACGATTTTTGCCACCAACACCACAGGCCATATGGTGGCCGACGCCACCGGGCTGGACGTGCACTGCTTCCTCTCCTTTGCCCACGGCGGCTGCCAGCAGATTGGCGCCCGTATCGCCTATAACGAGATTGACTTGGTGCTGTTTTTCGACGATCCCAACAGCCCCAGTATGGCCGAGGACGTGACCTACATCTCCCGTCTGTGCGACCAGAACAATATTCCCTACGCCAGCAACATCGCCACAGCAGAGTTGCTGATTCTGGGGCTGGCCCGGGGCGATCTGGACTGGCGCGACATCGTCAATCCCAAAAACCACCCCCAGGTCTGAGAGCGTTCCGGGCGGACTTTTCCGCCCCACGGACGAATGCCAACGGGAGCGGAGAATTGACTCTCCCTCCCGCATTGGGTGCGCCGCGAAGCGTTTTCCGCTCTCGTCCCAAACCCACGGGGCGGGAGCGCCTTTTTATCTCTGACGTTTCAATTAAATTACAGGATAAAGGAGTCTTTTGTCATGGCTGTTTTAAAACCGCGTACGCTCTCCGGCTTTATGGAGCTGCTTCCTGCGCCTCAACAGCAGATGGAGCGCATTATGGAGGTCATCCGTCAGTCCTTTTCCCTCTACGGCTTCACTCCCTTGGACACGCCCATCATAGAAGCCAGCGAGGTGCTGCTTGCCAAGGGCGGCGGCGAAACGGAAAAGCAGATTTACCGTTTTACCAAAGGTGACGCGGACTTAAGTCTCCGCTTTGATCTGACGGTCCCTCTGGCCAAGTATGTGGCCATGCATTACAGCGAGCTGAGCTTCCCCTTCCGTCGGTTCCAGATCGGTAAGGTCTATCGGGGTGAGCGGGCCCAGAGAGGTCGTTTCCGGGAATTTTATCAGGCCGATATTGATGTAATTGGAGACGGGAAACTGTCCCCCATCAACGATGCGGAAATTCCCGCCATTATCTACCGGGTTTTTTCCACCTTGGGGCTGAAGCGGTTTCAGATTCGCGTGAACAACCGCAAGATTCTCAACGGGTTTTACGCCATGCTGGGCCTTTCCGAACTTTCCGGCGAGGTGATGCGGACGGTGGACAAGCTGGAGAAAATCGGCGAGGCCACAGTGCGGGGAATCTTGGTGGACGATTTGGGAATCCCAGCGGAAAAAGCAGACGAGATTTTGAAATTTATCGCTATCTCCGGTGGCAACAAGGCCATTCTGTCCGCGTTGGAAAGCTATCGCGGCCGGAACTCGCTGTTTGACGAGGGGCTGGAGGAGCTTTCCCTGGTGGTGAACTATCTGGATGCCTTCGGCGTTCCCAGTGAGAATTTCGTGGTGGATCTGACCATCGCCCGGGGACTGGACTATTACACCGGCACGGTGTATGAAACCGCGCTGCTGGACCACCCGGAAGTAGGTTCTGTCTGCTCTGGCGGACGGTATGACAATCTGGCGGAATATTACACGGAAAAAGAGCTTCCAGGCGTGGGCATTTCTATCGGCCTGACCCGCCTGTTCTATGTGCTGGGAGAGCAGGCATTGCTGAACCCCGACCTGCTCACCGCACCCACGGACGTGTTGATTCTCCCCATGACGGAGGACTTGGGCCCTGCCATCTCTTTTGCAACGCTTCTGCGTCAGGACGGTATCCGGGCCCAGCTTCACTGCGAAGATAAAAAGTTCAAGGCGAAAATGTCTTATGCCGACAAACTGCGTATCCCCTACGTGGTCTTTTTGGGTGAGGACGAGGTGAACGCGGGCGTGATTGCCTGCAAGGATATGTTTACCGGCGAGCAGACCAAGTTGGACGCGGCAGCCACCGCCGACCTCATTAAGGCAGGCCTTGCGGAAAAGAACAAAGGAACCGTGATTCTGGGATGAGCACCAGAAATGTGCAGGGCGCAAAACTTGCCGCGGATAAATTTTCTGCCTTGTTACACTCACATTCTTTCGCGCCATGGCTTACTTGAAATGATCGCACCAACTGCGTTTATCCCGACAATGGGGGCAAAATCCTGTGCTTTTCAAATTCTTTCGGTAATATTTATGATTTAAAATACCGTTTGTATTTGATTTTGCCCGTTTTCCATTTCAGATATAGAAAGGAAATCACCATCATGACACAATCGAGAACCCATACCTGCGGAGAGCTGCGGCTTGCCGACGCGGGCAAGTCCGTCACCATCGTAGGATGGCTGGAAAACGTCCGCGAGGTGGGCGCAGAGCTGGCCTTTGCCGTTATCCGGGATTTTTACGGCACCACACAAGTGGTGGCTGAGACATCCGAAGACGTAAAAACCCTCAAGGGGATCAATAAAGAATCCACTGTCTCCGTCTCTGGAACCGTCCGGGAGCGAGCGTCCAAAAACGCCAATCTTTCCACCGGCGACGTGGAGATTGTCCCCTCCTCCATGGAGATTTTGGGCTGCTGCCGCCACAACGAGCTCCCCTTCCCCATCAACCGCAGCCGCGAAGCCGACGAGGCCACCCGCTTGAAATACAGGTATCTGGATCTACGCAACCCCGACGTGAAAAAGAACATTCTTCTGCGGTGCAACGTGGTGTCTGCCCTGCGCCAGTCCATGACGGAGCACGGCTTTTTGGAAATCACCACCCCCATTCTCACTGCCTCCTCCCCCGAGGGGGCCAGAGACTATCTGGTGCCCGCCCGGAACCACCCCGGTAAGTTTTACGCCCTGCCCCAGGCTCCTCAGCAGTTCAAGCAGCTTTTGATGACCTCCGGCTTCGACCGTTATTTCCAGATCGCCCCCTGCTTCCGGGACGAAGATGCCCGGGCGGACCGCTCCCCCGGTGAGTTTTATCAGTTGGATATGGAGATGGCCTTTGCCTCGCAGGAGGATGTGTTTGCCGTTTTGGAGGACGTGCTGCCTCCCATCTTTGCCAAATACGGAGCGTATGACCGGGCCAGCAGCGCACCCTTTACCCGCATTCCCTATGCGAAGGCCATGGAGCTATACGGTTCTGACAAGCCGGACCTGCGGATTGATTTGACGGTTCAGGATGCGACGAACGTCCTCTCCGGCTGCGGCTTTGAGCCGTTTGCGGGAAACTCCGTAAAGGCCGTGGTGGTTTCCGGATTTAACGAGACACGCAAGTTTATCGACAAAACACTGGCAGACGTGGAAATTCAGTCCGGAAACAAGGCCTATTGGTTCCGGCTGGATGAGAACGGCGAAACAGTGGGCGGCATTGCCAAGTTCGTGACCCCGATGAAGGACGCAGTGGTAAACGCCTTAGGTCTAAAGGCGGGTGACTTTGTTGCCCTGTCCACAGGCACCCTTTCTGCCGCCCAGAAAACAGCCGGCGTGCTGGTTAAGACGCTGGGCGCGGCGGTTCCCGGCCACATGGACAAGGAACAGTATTCCTTCTGCTGGATTGTGGATTTCCCCATGTACGAGATGGGCGAGGAATCCGGCGAGCTGGAATTTTGCCATAACCCTTTCTCCATGCCCTCCGGCGGACTTTCCACGCTGCTCAAGGCGGAAGCAGGAGAAGTTGATCCCCTCAGCATCACTGCCGACCAGTATGATCTGGTGTGCAACGGCGTGGAGCTTTCCTCCGGCGCAGTGCGAAACCATGACCCGGAAATCATGGTGAAGGCTTTTGAATTGGTGCGGCTGGGTGAAGAGGATGTGAAAGCCAAGTTCCCCGCTATGTACAACGCTTTCACCTATGGTGCGCCTCCCCACGCGGGAATTGCCCCCGGCGTGGACCGGATGGTGATGCTGTTGGCGGGAGAAGACTCCATCCGGGAGATTATCCCCTTCCCCATGAACAAAAACGCACAGGACGTGATGATGGACGCTCCCGGTGCCGTCATGCAGAAACAGCTGGACGAGCTGCACATCGCCTTGGTGAAGCCGGAGGAATAAGCTCTGGCAAGATTTTTGCGCCCGCAGCTGAGACGCGTGCGTTTCTCTCTGGAAAAGGGCGCACTTGCGAGATTTCCGCAAAGGAGGGTTTATGAAACGCTTGCTGTGTTCTTTGCTGGCCGCAGCCAACCTGTTTACCCTGACCGCCTGCGGCGGTCTATCCTCCAGCACTTCTGACCCGGACCCGGCCTATTCTGCCGGGTCCGGCTCCGTGTCCGAGGAATCAACGCCTCCACCCGTGGACGAAAAAGAGGCGCGGATAGACGCCCTGCTGGCGCAGATGACGCTTGAAGAAAAAGTGGGCCAGTTGTTTTTCGCCCGGGTCCCGCAGACGGACGCAGCGGCGGACGTGGCCAAGTATCACTTGGGCGGCTATATCCTCTTTGGCAGGGATACAAAAGACAAGACCGCCAATGACCTGATTCAGGCCATTAACAGCTATCAGGAAGCCGCAAAAATTCCTCTGTTCATCGGTGTAGACGAGGAAGGGGGAAGCGTCGTTCGCATCTCTTCCAATCCCCATCTCCGGGCAAAGAAATTTGCCTCGCCTCAGCAGCTATATGCTTCGGGGGGCATGGAGGCAGTTGTTCGGGATACTCACGAAAAAGACGTGCTTTTAAAAGCGCT
This sequence comes from Oscillibacter sp., assembly GCF_032060045.1. Classification (GTDB taxonomy): domain Bacteria; phylum Bacillota; class Clostridia; order Oscillospirales; family Oscillospiraceae; genus Oscillibacter. The sequence continues at coordinate 25,638 of NZ_DAMBZJ010000030.1, read as the reverse complement.
GGGCTTTAACGTGAATCTGGCCCCGGTGGCGGACGTGTCAACCGGCCGCAGCGACTTTATCTATGACCGCTCCTTCGGACAGGATGCACTTAAGACTCGGGACTATGTGTCCGCTGTGACGCAGGCCATGACTAGCGACGGCATGGGCAGCGTTCTCAAGCACTTCCCGGGCTATGGAAACAATCGGGACACCCACACCGGCATTGCCGTGGACGAACGGCCTTTGGAAACCTTTGAACGTGCTGATTTCCAACCATTTACGGCAGGGTTACAGGGGGGCGGAGCGCTGAGCGCGGTGCTTGTCTCCCACAACATTGTGAAAAGCATGGACCCGGACCTGCCCGCCTCCCTCTCTCCTGCCGTGCATGAAACCCTTCGGAATCTGATGGCGGAAGCAGGCTTTAAAAACACCGTGGTCATGACCGACGATCTGGTGATGGACGCAGTGAAGGCCTATGCAGAGGACGGCAGCGTGGCCGTGTTGGCGCTGCAGGCGGGAAACGATTTGCTGATTGCCACGGACTATCGTGCACAGATTCCCCAGATTCTTGCCGCCGTTGCGGACGGGACGCTGGACGAATCTCTGCTTGATGTTGCCTGCACCCGCGTGCTGCAATGGAAGCAGGCGCTGGGACTGATATAAGAAACTCTTTTTGAACTGTGTTTGTCTTAAACGCAGAGCCGCCCGGTTTTGAAAAGCCGGGCGGCAAAGCTATGTGCGATCAAGAGTATGCCTTTATGGACGGCCTTGAAAGGCGGTGCCGCTTGCATTGTCCATTTCCTGATCCGTAGGCCCGAAAACAGCGCTTTGTCTTTAGTATGGAAAGGAAGTTTTCCACATGGAAACTAAAAAACTTTATTACCTCAATCCCTTTTTAAAGGAGTTCTCTGCCAAGGTTCTCACCTGCGAAGCGGCGAAAACCGGCTGGGAAGTGGTTCTGGACCAGACAATCTTTTATCCCGAAGGGGGCGGACAACCCGCCGACCATGGGACGCTGGGCGGCGTGAATGTTCTGGATGTTTACGAAAAAAACGGCGTGGTTTTCCACATTTGTGAAAACTCAGTGGAAATTGGGGAAACCGTAACAGGTCAACTGGATTGGATCCGCCGGTTTGACCACATGCAGCAGCACTCCGGAGAACACATTTTAAGCGGCATTCTCTGTGAAACTCACGGCTGTGATAACGTAGGCTTCCACATGGGGGCCGACACGGTCACCATCGACTACAACATCAGCATTTCGTGGGAGCAGGCTCTGGAAGCGGAGCGTCGCGCCAACGAATACATCTGGGCGGATGTCTCGATTGATATCTCCTTCCCCACTCCGGAGGAATTGAAGTCCATTGACTACCGCTCCAAAAAGGCGTTGACAGGGCAAGTACGCATTGTGGCCTTTCCCGGCGCGGACTGCTGCGCCTGCTGCGGCACGCATGTGCTTCGGTCCGGGCAGGTGGGGCTTGTAAAAATTCTCTCCTGCCAGAAATTCAGGGAGGGAGCCCGTCTGGAGATTCTCTGCGGGGGCAGGGCCTTTGCCCTGCTTTCCACCACATGGGAGCAGAGCCGGGCCGTGGGCCGCCGTCTCAGCGTGAAGCCGCAGGACACTGCCGAAGCGGTGGAGCGACTGGAGATGGAACTGAACGCCGCCAAGGCAGGGCTTACCCGGTTGGAGGATGCGCTTATCGCACGCATTGCCGCACAGGAAGCAGGCCGGGGCAACACGCTTCTTTTTCAGCCAACCCTTCGCCCGGACGGGGCACGAAAGCTGGCGGACGCGGTAAGCCGCACCTGCGGCGGGCTTGCGGCCGTGTTTGCGGGAGAGGATGGACAGTATCAATATGCCCTGCTCCGCGCCGACGGCGAAGACATCGCCCCGCTGGTAAAGACCATGAACACGGCTCTCCAAGGTCGGGGCGGCGGGCGAAACGGCTTTGCCCAAGGTTCTGTTCAGGCCCGGCAAGCGGAAATTGAAGCATTCTTTAAAGGCGTTTTTTGACGCGGAAAGTTATCCACTATCCTGCTTTAAAACTGCCGAGAAATCAAAAGCACCCCATGCGTACCATTTCCCCTATTCATTAACAAAGGACCGTCACGCGCAGTAAACGCGTGACGGTCCTTTGTTTTAATCAGCTTCCCGCAAGCCGGTTCATGGCAGCGATGGAATAGCGCTGGCCATAATAGATATCGTAGATAATGGCGCTGCGCAGCTCCATCAGCTCCCGATCCTCATCGCTCAGCGGCGCGTCGGACGTATTCCAATAGGGAGCGCCTTGCGCGGTGACACAGTACAAATCCGTATTCACCAGCAGCGCCTTCGACAGCCGCTCTTGCATGGCCCAATAGCGTGTGCGGGGCATATTTGCCGCGTCCAGCACTGCCGGACCAAGCGCCATAAGCCCTGTGTCCTGCCTTGTCCCGGCGGACTGCTTCAAAAGCGCTGCATCGTTAGCCCAGATGAGATAATCGGTGGAGTACAGGTCTGCCACCTGGTCAATACTCCAGCGGGAGCAGTCGTTGCTTTCGCAAAGGCCCAGATGGCTGTAAACCGTGCCTCCGTCGGTCATAAACAGGTTGGGCCGGTGGTCGCCGAAAAAGACCACCACCGTAGGCTCTTCCCGTTCTCTCAGTGCGTCGGTCAGCTCGGCCAGCGCCTGATCCGCCCGGATCAGCCCCTCCAGCATTACCCGTGTAATCGCCAGATTTTCTTCACTCAACTGGTCGCTGGAAACTTCCAACTGACACTTGTAACCAAATTTTTCGGGATTAAAGGGCTGGTGATTCTCCATGGAAATACCGAAGAGAAACGCCTTTTTTCCTTCTTCATTGGCGGCGTCCAGCCGGTTGAGAAGCGCTTGCGTAAACACATGGTCACTAAGATAGTAACCACCGGCATAGGGATTTCCCTGAATATTCAAATCCAGCGCTTGCATTTCAGCAGAAAACAGCAGACGATTAAATCCCATTTTGGGATAGGTCACCGTGCGGTTATAAAGACTGTTGTTGTAGGAGTGAAGCATCTCCGTTTCATAGCCGGCCGACTGAAAGGACGTTGCCACAGAGTCCAGCAGGCTGTAATCCCCATCGTCCCGGAAAGAAAGGTTGGTTCCCGGCTTTAGATCTTTCCCCGTCAGGCCAGTAAAAATGGACTGCTCGATGTAGCCAGTGCCATAGCCCAGATAGCTGGAATAAAACCGCCCGGAAATTCCCTCCCCACTCAGTCGGTGAAAGTTTTCCGCAGGGTCGCCGGAAAGGGTCAGCCCCGGCAGGCGGGTCATATCATAAAACGACTCGGAGAGTATGAAAATCACATTGGGCTGCACCCTAGTGGGTTCGGGAATACAGGAAACTCTTAAAAGCTCGTCCAGCTTTTCCACCACATGCTGCATATACTCCGGTCCATACCCCTCTGGTTCCCGGCTTGCCAGCAAACACAGATCACGCCAAAGGCCCACGGTCAACCCATAGTCCCGGTATGAAATGGCGGACATCATGCGATCCTGCGTATTCACGGAAAAGGCCCGTCCCAGCGCAGACCCGCCGGGGCCCATCACCAACCCAAGCCCGAGAGACACCACCGCCGTAGCCAGCACAAACCGGATGCGCCCGCTGCCAAGGGTGAGCTTTTTGCCAAGGAGAAACAAAAACAACGTCACCAGCACCAGCATTCCCATGGCGGCCCATCCATGGCCGGGAATGTTTAAATCGCCCGCTACGCCCATCACCTGGTCCAACTGGCCGATCATGCCAAAATCCTCGACCTCCAGCGGCGTTCCATTGATGGCGAGTTTAAAATAGCTCACCAGCGCCAGCGTCACTCCCACGGTGGAAGAGGCCAGCGCCCCGACCCAAAGCCGCCCGGTCAAAAGACCTATAAGCAGCGCGCCGCCGCCGTAAAACACCGCCGTCAGGCAAAAAGGCGGCAGTGCCCCAAGGCACCAGTCCAGCGCAGCCTGCGCGTCCCCCAGCGTAATCCACTGGATAGCAAAGGCCACCGCTCCGCCAAGCGCCAGCGCCTCCAGCAGCACCAGCGCGGACTTTCCGATTTTTAAAAGCATCTGCTTCAATGTACTTCCTCGCTTTCAGGAGAAAACGGGACACGGCAGTCTCCGTGTCCCGCCTTTCGCTTTTTCAGGGCACTGTGCGCAGAAAGAAGCGCAAAGCCTTAGTAAGCCAGTTTCTCCGCCAGATACTGTTTCAGTCCATCAATGGGCAAGCGCACCTGCTCCATGGTGTCCCGGTCCCGGACGGTGACGCAGTGATCTCCGGCCTTTTCGTCGTCGCCCACGGTGTCAAAGTCCACGGTGACACAATAGGGTGTGCCGATCTCATCCTCCCGGCGATAACGCTTTCCGATAGAGCCGGTCTCGTCAAAGTCCACCATCCAGTCGGCGGCAAGCATCTGCTGAATCTCCCGGGCCTTGTCGCCCAGCTTTTTGCTCAAAGGCAGCACCGCCACCTTGAACGGCGCGATGGCGGGATGGAAGCGCATCACCACGCGGGTGTCGTTCTTCTCTGCGTCCACCACTTCCTCGTCATAGGCCTCCACCAGCAGGGCGAGGGTCATGCGGTCTGCGCCCAGAGACGGCTCGATGACGTAGGGGACATAGTGCTCTCCTGCCTCCTGATCGAAATAGGTCAGGTCCTGACCGGAGTGCTCCTGATGCTGAGAGAGATCATAGTTCGTCCGGTCGGCCACGCCCCACAGCTCACCCCAGCCAAAGGGGAATTTATACTCAAAGTCCGTGGTGGCCTTAGAATAGAAGCTCAGCTCCTCCTTCTCGTGGTCCCGAAGGCGCAGGTTGTCGTCCTTCACGTTCAGGCCCTTCAGCCACTCATGGCAATAGTTGCGCCAGTATGCGAACCACTCCAAATCCGTGTCCGGCTTGCAGAAAAATTCAAGCTCCATCTGCTCAAATTCCCGAATGCGGAAGATAAAGTTGCCCGGTGTAATCTCATTGCGGAAGGACTTGCCCACCTGACACACACCAAACGGCAGCTTGCGGCGGGTAGTTCTTTGTATATTTGCAAAATTCACAAAAATACCCTGCGCCGTTTCAGGCCGGAGGTACACCTCGTTGGCACTTCCCTCCGTCACGCCCTGATGAGTTTTAAACATCAGGTTGAATTTGCGGATGTCGGTAAAGTCGGATTTGCCGCAGCCGGGGCAGGGAATCTGCTTTTCCCGGATATAGGAAACCAGCGCCTCACCGTCCATAGACTCCACATTCACGTTGGGGATGTTGTTTTCCTGATTATACGCCTCCACCAGCTTGTCGGCCCGGTGGCGCATCTTGCAGGCGCGGCAGTCGATGAGTGGGTCGTTAAAGGTGGCCACGTGGCCGGAGGCCACCCACACCTGGGGATTCATCAAAATGGCGGCGTCCAATCCCACGTTGTAGGGATTCTCCTGAACAAACTTTTTCCACCACGCGCGCTTGACGTTGTTCTTCATTTCCACGCCCAAAGGGCCGTAGTCCCAGCTATTGGCCAGACCTCCGTAAATCTCGCTTCCAGGAAACACAAAGCCCCGGCTCTTGCACAGAGCCACAATTTTTTCCATGGTCTTTTCGGTGTTATTCATAATCTCCCTCTTCCTTTCCTCCGGTAAACACGTCTAAAATTAAAAAACGCCCCGAGCAAAGCTCAGGGCGAACAATTGTCCGCGGTGCCACCTGAATTCGCGCCAAGAAGCGCGCACTCTGACCCGGTAACGGCGGGGACCGGCGCATCCTGCTTTCGCTCAAATGCACGGCTCGGGGGCGCCTTCTCTCCCTTCCGGTAAGGACTTGCACCAAAACGTCCTCTCTCTTCGCCCGGAAACAGGGGATACTACTCCCTTTCACAGCCTCTTGAAATATCGTGGCCTACTCTATCACCTTTTCCCCAAAATGTCAAGTTGCTTTCCGAAGGCCCATGTCAATTAAACATGCCGCCTTGTGCTGCATTCCACACAGCCGCAGATAACGCTTGATGGCGCCAACACTCAAGGTAATAAGAAATCAAAACGCCTCGCCTCCAAACGGCGTTAGAGACGAGGCGTTTTGATTATTCAAGTTTTCTTAAAGCGAGGAAATTGATCCGCCGCTTTTTCTGTGGAACTGGAAACATTCTTTAAGAAATCACGTTTCCTCCGCAATAATTACCCGGACCTGTTTTCCGGCGGTAGAACCGAAGTTATCAACCCAGCCGGTCAGTTTATAATCCGACGAATTGATGGAGCCCAGGTCCACTTGATAGTAATTCAAAACAAAGTTTGCATCCCTTTTGCGCAGATAAACCTGCACCCCGCTGTTCAGCGTATAGGTCGTATTGCCGCCCATAGCGCTGACGGAGCTGAGACTATTCAGAATCACGGACTGAAGCGTACGCATACTTTTGATTTCACCGTCGCTGTTAAACTGAACGCCCACACCTCCGGCTTCCACACCAAACGTTTTCCCGTTGTTGTTAAGTGTGACGGTGGCACCGTCCTTCAGTCCGGAATAACTGCCGCTGAGCGTGCCGTCGCTTATTTTCGGCACGGATGTCAGATAATAGTAAGACCAGGTATCACCCGTGACGTCGTCCAAAAGCAGGTGGGTAATTTCGCCACTTGTATTGGTGACGTAGTAGCGGATATTATCGGTCGAAAGCGTATAGCCCGCAAGACGGCTGGGATAGATTTTTGCCCACGCACCGTTGGAGGCGGTATCCAAAATCTGCACATCTCCTGCAAAAAGTTTGTCTCCCAGCTTGGTTCCTTCCCGATTTATTGCCCCGCTGAGGGCCTTGGGGGTCAGCTGGGTGACGGAAGCGCCGCTGTCCGTCATGCTGGCAGAAACCAGACTTCCCACTGTATAGGCGCCCCGCTTGCCGACGGAAAAGGTATGAACCACGCCGTCGGTGCAGGCCACGCTTACGCGGACCTCAGTTGCTGCGGTGGATCCGGAAGAAGATGCGTCGGCCACGGCGGTTACCACGCCGTAATAAACCGTGTTGGCTACGCTGCCATTGACCACATCCACTACTTCGCCGTTCATCCCCAGCAGAAGCAGAGCGGTGTCTCCCACCTTGAATCCACCCATAGACGACAGTTTATAAGCCGCCGTGGCGTTTCCGACGGGATAGGTCTTCGTACCAACGGTAACCGAGGTGGGCGCAGCTGCGCTGGGCAGCAGGGCGGTAATGGTGCCGCCTGCCCGATCGGTATAAATCCACACCGTCTGCATCCCCGCGTTATAATAATAGACATCGTACTGTTGCACGGCGGACATAGAAGACGTGGCGCCATTGCGGTACACAGAGGCCGCGGAAGAGGCAAAGGGCAGTTCCAGCAAATTCCCGCCGCTTGTTGCCACGTAGGGCCCGCTCAGATTGGCGGAAACCACTGCGGCATAGTCCACGTTGCCATTGGTGACAGTATAACCCAGCGTGACGGCGTAAATCTTTGCATCGTTGGTCTGCGCCGTCAGGGCATTATAGAACAGGTACACGCAATCGGACCGCGTCATGTACGCGCCCTTCCCAATGGAAATCTGATCCCGCAGTCCCAGCGAGCTGGCCTTGCTCAACTGCGCGGAGGGAAAGGATCCCGCCAGCGCCGAGGAGTCGTATCCCAAAAGGCGCAGCACAGTGGCACATGCCTGCTCCAGCGTAATGCTCTGGCTGGGCCGGAAGGTGCCGTCGGTATATCCCGTCATCCACCCCTCGTTGACAGCAATTTTAATATACTGAGAAGCCCAGTGGGTGCTGTTCACATCTTTAAAGAGCGAAACACCCTCTCCATCCCCCACGCTGTCCTTATACGAAGAAGCGTTTACCAGCATTTTCGCAAATTGTGCGCGGGTGACAAATCCCCCCAGATTCAAATTTCCGGCGGAATCCCCCGTCATAATCCCCAGCGCCCGAATGGTTTGGACTTCGCCGCTGTTTTCCAAAACGGCTGCTCCAGCAGGGATCGCAATCAGACCGGGGAGCAGGAATACCGCCATTAAAAGGCATAGAATTCGTTTTTTCATAGGTTGTTTTTTCCTTTCTAAGCGCAGCAGGCACAACGCGACCTTTTGGCGTACCGCACCCCTGTCAATCATAATGCAGCGCATCAATGGGATTCAATCGCGCCGCTTTTTTTGCCGGCAAATACCCAAACACGATGCCGATAAATGTGGAAATTCCAAATGCCCTCATCACTGCACCAATGGATGGACTGACCGTCATGTTATCCTGAATCAGTGCCGTCATGATGACGGTGGCGACGGAAGTAAGCCCATATCCCACAGTGATGCCCAGCAAGCCGCCCAGCGCAGAGGTGGTGGCGGCCTCCATCACGAACTGCTGCATGATAGACCGCTCTTTTGCACCCAGCGCCTTACGAATGCCAATTTCCCGCGTCCGCTCTGTAACGGACACCAGCATGATGTTCATAATGCCGATGCCGCCCACCACCAGAGAAATCGCCGCAATTCCCGCCAGAATTCCAATCATGACGTTGAGTTGGGCATTCATCGATTCCAGCATTTGGGCCATGCTGATCACCCTATACGCGTCTTCATCTGAAAAAATATCATAGAGATATTTCTCAATAATGGAAACACTCATCGCAACCTGCGTCTCGTCCACCACGGTAAGCGAATAGCTGTTGATCGTACCGTTATAGGACATGCGTGCCGCAGTGGAATACGGCAGAAAGACGCAGTCGTCCGTTTCCCCCTTCTTCATCTCACCACTGGTTTTCTGTGTCATGACTCCTATAATCAAAAAGTTTCTTCCGTTTAAGCGGATCGTCTGGCCCACGGCGTTGCCATCGTAATACGTGCTGTTGAGGTAATTCCCCACTACGCAGACATTTCGTCGCTTTTCAATATCCACATACTGAAGGCCCCGACCGGAAGAAACCGTATAGCCCTTCATCTTGAAATATCCCTCGCTGACCCCCGTGACCGTGGTAAGCTTTGAAGTTTCCGTTCCAATTTTAACGCCGTCGGACAGACTGACCATAGGGGAAATCTGTTCAAAATAGTCGGAATTTTCCTCTACCAGCTCATACATCTGTGCCTCAGACACACTTCGGGAGCTGCCCCGCCCCATAATGGACACCGACACGATATTAGTGCCCATGTCGGCAAATTGGTCGCGCATGTACTTTTCCAAACCGTTTCCAAGGCCAACAATTACAATTACCGCCGCAATGCCGATGATAATTCCCAGCATGGTCAAAAAGGTGCGCATCTTGTTTCCCTTGATATTTTTAACCGCGAGCTGGAAGGCTTCCGTCAGTTTCATTGTCCATCCCCCATTCTCGCCAGGCTTGACGACACCAGTGCTTCCGGCGCGCGGGAATCTCCGTCGTAAATGACCTGTCCGTCCTCCAGACGGATAATTCGCTGGGCCTGAACGGCGATGGAGTTGTCGTGGGTAATCAAAACCACTGTTTTCCCGGCGGCGTGAAGCTTCTGCAAAAGGGACAGCACTTCCCTTCCGGTGCGCGAATCCAGCGCGCCGGTCGGTTCGTCGGCCAGAAGCACCGGAGGCTCTCCTACCAGCGCCCGGGCAATGGAAACCCGCTGTTGCTGGCCTCCTGAAAGCTGCGCAGGCCGGTGGTTTATCTTGCTTTCAAGTCCCACCATTTCCAGTGCCACTCTGGCCCTTTCCCTCCGTTCGTTTCTGGGAACCCCGGCATACATCATGGGCACTTCCACATTTTCCAGCAGCGTCAGCTTGGGAAGCAGATTGTACTGCTGAAAAATGAAGCCCAGCATTTTATTGCGAATTTCCGCCAGTTGGTTTTTATCCAGTGAACCTACATCCCGGTCGTCCAGCAGATAAGTCCCGCTGGTTGGAACGTCTAAGCATCCAATAATATTCATGCAGGTAGATTTTCCGGAGCCAGACTGGCCCACGATCGCCACAAATTCGCCCCTTTGTATTTGAATGGAAATGTGATTTGCGGCCCGGACAATCGAATCGCCCATCTCATAAACTTTGGATACATCTTGAAATTCAATCAGAGCGCTCATTCCACCGGTCCTCCGCCGTCGGGGCCTCCACCGTCGCGCCCCCCGTCCATCTCACCTTCGCCGCCGCCATCCTCCATCATCTTATCCATTTCGGGGGAATTGTTGGAAGCGGGCAAATAGGCGACCGTATCGCCATCCTGAAGTCCGGAGCTAATTTCAATGTAATCATCGTTGCTGACACCTGTTTTCACAGACACATAGACGTAGTTTTCGGGTGCTTTGTCCTCCAGCGCGTTGACCGCACTGGGGGAATCGGCGGTAATCAACACTTTATTTCCCCGCTCCAACGCGGCACTGGGGATGGAAAGCGCGTTGTCATTTTCCGCAAGTACAATTTTCGCGTCCACATTCATCCCCGGCCACAGTTTGCCGTAGTCATTGATGCGAACGGTGACGGGATAGGTGGTGGCACTGTTGTTGGTGGTTCCGGCCATAGAAATCTTCGTCACCTGACCGGTAAACGTCTCACCTTCCACAGCGTCTGCCGTAATGGTGACGTTTTGCCCGACGGACACCTGCGTGATATCCAGCTCATCTACGCTGAGCGTCATTTCAAGATAACTCAGATCATAAATAATGCAAAGTGTCTTTCCGGATTCCACTTTCTCGCCGGCCTTGATTTGTTTATCCACAATGGTTCCGTCAATGGGGGAATTTATGGTGTAATCCTCCAACTGCTTTTGAGAGGTTTCCATACTCAGCTCCGCACTTTTCAGGTTATCCTCTGCAGACTGAACGGAGTCGTTGGCTGCGTTGGCGGCAAAGGTTACAATGGCCTGCCCGGCGGACACCGTTCCTCCCTCTTTCACATTGATGGCGGCCACGGTGCCGCCAGAGGAGGCAACCACATCCTCCGCCGCACGATACTGTAAGGTGGCGTTTTCACTGGAGCCGCTGCCGTTAATGGTGGCGGTGGCCGCCTGTGTGTCCGTCAGCCCTCCCGGATTTGCCACGGAGACTGTTACACTGCGCACAATGCGGTTTCCGTTAAGGACCGTGTCCGCTCCCGAAATCGCGGTAACTGTTCCGGAAAGCGTCTCAAAGGAGCCGTCCAGCACCACGGACGCGCTCTGCCCCACATAAAAGCTCTTCGCATCATCTGATGCGAAATGTACCTTCAGCGTCATGGCGGAATTGTCCCGCACGGTAGCCACGGTCTGCCCTGCCTTCACCACGTCGCCTGTTTTTACATCCAAAGATGCCACGGTTCCCGACACAGGAGACTGCGCATAGGCCGCCTTTTCAAAGCTGCGCTGGGCCTGATTCAGCAAAAGCTGAGACTTTTCCAAATTACTGCTGACGCCGGAGCTGTCCAGCTCATAGAGAACCGTATCCTTGGTGACGGTATCCCCTTCTTCAAAATTTGCCGATAGAATTTCTCCCTCCTTCAATGTGGTGACGGTATAGGAGTTGGCAGGCTGGAGCGTGCCCGTTCCGCTGAGCGCCTGCGTAATTGGGCGATAGGACACGGCTTCCTGCGTGTAAGTAATCTGTGCGGCATCTTTATTTTTGCTGCAACCCCGCAGCATTAAAGACACCGCCACTACCAGCACAACGGCCAGAATCAGCCACTTGCGCAGTTTCTTCCGGCCCCACAGACCTTTCAGCTTTTCAATCATGCCAAGTCCCCTTTTTTTCACCGGACTACCGTCCAGCCCCTGCTCCTCTTCGCTTTTCTTCAATTCCTTTTTCATACGATCCCTCATTTCCTCACATAAGCCTCGTATTTGGCTCTGTGCTGTGATATGTGCCACCAAAATATTTTCCACGATTTACCTTGAACAAAGCTTAAAACTTGCAACGCTTCAGCGCGTCTTATTCTGTTGCCCGAGCGCAGCATTTTTATTGTATTATAACAATAATACAAATTTTCAAAAAGTCAAGTCCTTTGGCTAAATTTTTTCTTCTCTATAAAAACAATTTGTGCCAAAGCGCTTTTTGAAACTGATTTCAGGCATCAAAAAAGAACGGCGAGGTAAAGTTACCTCGCCGTTCTTTTTTGATATTCAACGAATTGTTCGCAAATCGTTTCCTCAGCGCACGTAGGACACCACAACCCGCCGATTGGGGTCGCTTCCAATGGAACCGGTGGCTACGTTCGGCTCATCCTGCAAAGCGGCGTGAATGATATGGCGTTCATAGGCGTTCATAGGCTCCAGCGTCACGCTGCGGCGATACTTAACCACCTTCGCAGCCACCTTGCGGGCCAGATGGTCCAGACTCTCCTCCCGCTTGGCGCGGTAGTTCTCCGCATCCACGGAAACCCGCACCCGGCCTGTACCGGAACGGTTCACGCAATAACCAGTGAGCTGCTGAATCGCATCCAGCGTCTCGCCCCGACGCCCAATGATCTGCCCCATGCCGGAGCCTTCCAGAATCACCTGATACCGCCCCTTTTCAGGCAGGTATACGCGAATCTGTGCTTCCACTTCCATTTTTTCCAGAAGTCCGGAGAGGAACGTGCGGATAGCCACCGCCTTTTCATCTTGTATCTCCTGGCCCAAGGGCTTGGAAACCTGCTCGGCAGGCGCAGACGCCGCTTCCTTCACGACAGGCTCGCGATTCTTTTTCACAAGCTCTGTCTCGGGCTTCTCCGCCCGGGGTGCGGGTTTCACCACAGGTTTGGCAGTGGGCCTGACGACGGGCTTGCTCTCCGCCTTGGGTTTGGCGGGGACAACTTCCGAAACAGCAGGCGTTTCTTCTTCGCCGCTATAGGTCACGCGGACCTTTGCGGGCGTGCTGCCAATCCCCAGAAATCCGGTTTTAGCACGTTCCAAAATCTCAACGGACACGTCGTCCCGTTCCATGTTTAACTGTGAAAGCGCGCGGGCAATGGCTTCCTCCTCCGTCTTGCCCGTTACGTCAATATAACTCATGGCAAAAACTCCTTATTTCTCGTTGGAATCATACCGATTCTCCTGATAGGCGCGCCCGCGGGCATAAGGACGGTCGCCCACGCGGCCATTTTCATTTGTGCTGGCTTTCTTGGGTTTGTTGCTCTTCGCCACCTGCGCGGCTTTGCGCTTTTCCTTCAAAGACGGCTTCAGAGCCTGCTGTTGGCGCAGCTCCTCCTGCTTGTCCCGGGCCTCTTCTTGGCGGCGGCGACGGTCAGTCTCAATGGCCTCCTGCCGCTGATTTTCCTCTTCCTCGATCTTCTGGTTATAGAACTTGCCCATAAACCACTCCTGCACCGCGGAAAAAGCGCTCTGGGCAATCCAGTACACGCACAATGCAGCAGGCAGGGTAAAGCCGATCCACAAAGACATCAGAGGCATCATCCACAGCATTGTTTTCATCTGCCGGGCGGCGGGGCTGCTCTTATCCTGTCCCGCCATAGACGCCATGCTCATCAAAAAGCTGAGTCCCGCAGAAATCACGGGCATCAGAATCACGCCGATATTGCTCCACTCAAATACAAATGTCTTTAGCACATTGCTGGGCAGAACCGACAGATCCATCCCCAGGAAGCTATAATTCACGCTGATCCAGCCGGGGGTGCTGGCTGCAAATTGAGGAAGCTGGGTATTGATGGCGTTAACCATCATAATCTGCCCGAAGGAGGTGACATGCAATGCTCCGTCCTTGGCAGTGCTGGCAATGTCGGCGATATTCACGCCGGCAGATTGCAGTGCGGCCAGCGCCGAATCCACCACGCTTGCATCCAGCATCATGAAATGGGTGATAGGCTGACGGATAATCGCATACAGCGCAATAAGGAAAAACATGGGCAGCATGCTCCACAGGCAGCCGCTCATAGGGTTAACTCCATGCTCGGCATACATCTTCTGTGTTTCCTCATTCTGCTTGGCGGGGTTATTGGCGTATTTTTTCTGGATTTCCTTCATCTTTCCGCTCATGCGGTTCATGCGGATCATACTCTTTTTGCTCTTCATCTGGAACGGCAGCAGCACCAACTTGATCACCAGCGTGAAGAAAATCAGGGACAGACCATAGGAGCCGGTCATATTGTAAAATAACCGCAAAAGGGCGGCAAACGGGATACAGACGTAATATCCCATGGTTCCTAAAAATCCCATTGGAAGACTCCTTTGTGTACAAATCTCGCTACGCTCAGGGCACGGGGTCGTAGCCACCCCTGTGAAATGGGTTGCAGCGGAGAACACGGCGCACAGCCAAATACCCGCCCTTTAGCGCGCCATATTTTTCAATGGCTTCCAACGCATATTGAGAGCAGGTAGGGTAAAACCGGCAGCAGGGCGGGCGAAGCGGCGAGATTGCACTTCGGTAAAATCTCACCAGTGCCAACATCACTCGTTTCACCCAAGCGCCTCCTTCAAAAGCCCCAGCTTCCCCGAAAGCTTTAAAAAGCTGCTATTCAGCTCTTCCCAAGGCATATTGACGGCCCGGTGGCGCGCCACCAGAACCAAATCGTAGCCCTGACGCATCAGGTGCTGATTCAGCCGATAGGTTTCCCGCAGCCTGCGGCGCGCCCGGTTGCGGACCACCGCATTTCCAAGCTTGGTGGATACGGTAACCCCCATCCGGTTGTGCCCCAGTCGGTTTTTTCGGCAGTAAATCACAAGCCCGCTTCCGGCAGCAGAAGCACCCTTGCCATAAAGACGGCGAAACTCATGATTTTTTTTCAGCGTAACGGCTTTTTTCATGCATTCTCCTGTTCGTTTCCGATGACCGAGGATCTGCCAACCATGCCAATAAGGGACGGAGGAAAACCGATTTCCTGCCGTCCCTGTCTATTTTGTTCAGCAGGTCCTCCGCGAGAAAAACCCCGCGCGCAGCAACTTAGTAGCTGAGCTGAGCACGGCCCTTGGCGCGGCGGCGGGCAAGAACCTTGCGGCCGTTGGCTGTGGCCATCCGCTTGCGGAAGCCGTGGACCTTCTGTCCGTGGCGCTTCTTGGGCTGATAGGTACGTTTTGTCGCCATGTTGAGACACCTCCTGTACTGAAATCTTTTCCGGCCGTCTGTTAGACAGCTCTTACTCGACACGGCGCAAGCGCCGCGCAGTAAACAATTAAAAAACGCAAATCTAGCGCACGGAACAGTATACATGGAAATCAAAATACTGTCAATAAAAACTTGTAAACGCCGAAATTTTCAGCCAAATTGCCTTTTTTTGAGAACCTGACGGACAAAACCACAAGATGTCCGTTTTTTATCGTCGCTTTTTCCAGATATTGTGCCTTTCCATCCCATTTTTTCAATTCTTATTTATTAGAATAAGTGTTGTTTTTTTTCACGTATTTTGGTATAATCATTGGGTGTATGATTTCCCCTGCTTGCAGGGAAAGAGAGGTGTCTTTACTTTTGAATTCCGTAGCCGACGTCTGGACAAACGTCCTCACTCAGTTAAAACGCGACCTCTCGGAGACGACCATTGCCACCTGGTTTGACGAACTGGAAGCCGTGGATCTCCGGGACGGCGTTTTTTATCTGCACTGTCCCAACGATTTCAAGAAAAATTACATTGAAAGCCTGTTCATAAAAAACATTAAGGCCGCGCTTCACGATATCTTTTCCACCGATTTTGAGGTAACTGTCCTCACCGCCGAAGAATACGCCATTTTTTCTGGCAGCGTCCAGAAAAAGAAGTCGGAGGCATTTACCTCCGACGAATTCACCTTTGAACGCTTTGTGGTGGGTTCCAGCAATAAGCTGGCACATGCCGCCTGTATCTCCGTGGCGGAGCATCCGGCAAAGAACTACAATCCACTGCTGATTTACGGGGATTCCGGCCTGGGAAAGACCCACCTGATTTACTCCATTGCCCACGTCATCAAAAAGGATGACCCCAACGCAAAAATCGCCTATGTAAAGGGCGATGATTTAACCAACGAGCTGGTGGAGGCCATTCAGGGCGGTAAAACCGCCGAAATGCGGGAGAAATACCGCAAAGCGGACCTGTTTCTGGTGGATGACGTGCAATTTATAGCCGGGCGAAAGCAAACGCAGGAAGAATTTTTCCACACCTTCAATAATCTTTACGAATCCGGAAAGCAGATCGTGCTCACCTCCGACCGTCCTCCCTCCGAAATGATGCAGTTGGAGGACCGGCTGCGCACTCGGTTTGAATGGGGGCTTTTGGTGGACGTGGCTCCGCCAGACTATGAAACCCGCATGGCCATCATCAAAAATAAGGCCGCTTTGCTTGGCATGGAAATTCCCAACAAGGTAGCCGCTTACATCGCCGAACGTGTCACTTCCAACGTTCGGCAGCTTGAGGGCACCATCAACAAGCTTCTCGCCTATAAAGACCTTTTGGGGGACGACGTAGATGAGGACTTGGTGAAGCGGGCCATTCAGGATATTCTCCGAAGGGGTGAAAATCTTCCCACTTCGGAATCCATCGTGGATTTTGTCTCCAAGTATTATGGCGTGGCCGCCGAAGTTATTCGGGGGCAACAGCGGGTGCGTGAGGCAGTGGCTGCCCGTCAGGTTGCCATGTACCTGATCCGCAGCATGACAAACCTCTCCAGCGACGACATCGGCAAGTTCTTCGGAAACCGCGATCACTCCACCGTGCTGTATTCCATTGAGAAAGTGGAGCGGCAAATGAAGTCTGACGCAGGCTTTGCCGAAGCGGTGAAAGAGATCAAAACAAACATCAGCTCCAAGCACTGAGTTTTCCCCACTTCTCCTGTGGAAAAGGAAAACAGTTTTGTGGAAAACTGGGGTCTTTCTACCCATTGTGGAAAAACACCCCGGTTTTCCCAACCTGTGTCCGTAATAACTTTTCCTGTGCTGTCAGGGATTTCCGCACTTTTCCACCGTTTTTGTCCCTCTACTATGACTATCACTAAGAAATATATCTTTCTTTTCTAAAAGAACGCAAAATTGCAAACTTTCGCCTTGTTTCCCCTCTTTCATCAAAAAAAGAAAAACCTCCACAGAAAGGAATAAAGCCTATGAAATTCTCCTGTGAAAAAGCGCTGCTGCAAAGCGCAGTGGCCGTGGCTTCCCGCGCGGTGTCTCAGAAAAGCTCAATTCCCGCGCTGGAAGGTCTTCTGCTTCGCGCCAGCGAAACGGTGACAGTTTCCGGCTATAACATGCAGACCGGAATTCGTACCATTCTTTCCGCCGACGTGACAGAGCCTGGCGAACTGGTGTTGAACGCACGTCTGTTCGGCGACATTATCCGGCGGATGCCGGATGACATGATCACCTTCTCTTCTGACGACAGGCTGACAGTCCGCCTTCAGTGCGGAGACGCGGATTTTAACATCATGGGTCTCAGCGCCGCGGACTATCCCGACCTTCCGGAGGTCGAAGACGAATATTCGGTCTCTATTCATCAGAAAACCCTCCGCTCTATGATTGAGGAGACTCTGTTTGCTGTCTCCACCAATGAGAGCCGCCCAGTCCACACCGGGTCCCTGTTTGAAATTAGCGAAGACGGACTGACTGTTGTGTCCGTAGACGGTTTTCGACTTGCCATCCGCAAAGAACCGTTGGAGCGGGTCAACGGCGGATACTTTTCCTTTGTTGCACCGGGCTCTGCTTTAAATGAAATTGAAAAAATCTGCGGTGACGTGGAGGATACGGCGGCAATTACCTTGGGAAAACGCCATATTTTATTTGAGGTTGGCGAAACGCAGCTCATCTGCCGTCGTCTTGAAGGGGATTTTCTGGACTACAAGAGCGCTGTTCCCCGGAAAAACCCAATTTCCGTCGTGGCCGACACCAAAGAACTAATTCAGAGCATTGACCGAGTGAGCGTTGTGATTTCCGAAAAGCTAAAAAGCCCGGTACGGTGTCTGTTTGACAAAGATCGGGTGATCCTCTCTGCAAAAACCGCAAATGGTGAAGCCAAGGACGTCTGCCGCGTGGCGGGCGACGGCGGCGAGCTGGAAATCGGTTTTAACAACCGCTATTTAATGGAGGCTTTGCGCTATGCTCCGGCCGATACGGTGAAAATCGAGTTAAACACAGGCGTTTCCCCTGCCGTTATTGTCCCCACGGAAGGTGAGGAGAATTTCCTTTATATGGTGCTGCCTGTGCGGCTGAAAGCGCAGGACTAGTATGAAAACTGTCACGATCACGACGGAATATGTCAAGCTTCAGGATCTTTTGAAACTGGCAAATTTGGTTTACTCTGGTGGCGAAGCCAAAGAGCGCATTCAAGGCGGAGAGGTCATGGTAAACGGTGAAACCTGCACCCAGCGGGGCAAAAAGCTGCGTCCCGGTGACGTGGCCCGGTTGGATGAGCAGGAGTGTACTCCGGTTTATGCGCATTGACGGACTGTATCTGGAGAATTTCCGCAACTATACCCGGCAAGAGCTGTCCTTCGATCCAGATTGCAACGTAATTTTCGGAGACAACGCACAGGGAAAGACCAATCTGCTGGAGGCTGTTCAATATCTTTCCTGTGGCGGGTCCGACCGGGCGAAAAGCGACCGGGAGCTGATCGACTTTTTAGCGGAAAGTGCTGTTTTATCCGGAGTGGTTTTTTCAAGAGAGCGGGAATTTATTCTGCGGGCAGAGCTGTACCGTGGAAAACGCAGAAAGCTCTGGATCAATAAAGTTCCCGCCAAAACAGCGGGAGAGCTTTCCGGTGTGCTGCAAACCGTGTTTTTCTGTCCGGAGGATTTACTGTTGATTCGGGACGGCGCGGCGGCGCGGCGGCGGTTTTTGGATAAAGCCTTGTGCCAGCTTCGGCCCCGCTATGCCTCTGCCCTTGCATCCTATCGGCGGGCATATGCCCACAAAACCCGGATTCTGCGGGATTGCGAACAGCAGCCCGGCCTTTTGCAGATGCTGCCGGAATTTAATGAGCGGTTGGTGCAGTGCGGCGCGATACTGATTCACTATCGGGCGCGGTTTGTAGAGAAGCTGGCGGCTATAGCCGCCGCGAACCACGCGGATTGCTCCGGCGGAAAGGAATGCCTGTCCGTCTCCTATAAAACTGTTTCCTCCGTGCAGGATCCCTTGGTGGAGCCTGCAATTTTGGCGGGACAGCTTCGCAGCCATATGGAAAGCCATAAATGCGCGGAGTTTGCCTCCCGGTTGTGCCTGTCCGGACCGCACAAGGACGACCTTGTGGTGGAAATCGACGGGCGGGACGCAAAAACCTATTGCTCGCAGGGGCAGACACGTACGGCGGCTTTGAGTCTGAAGCTGGCAGAGCGTGAGATTTACAAAAATGCTTCTGGTGAAGCGCCCGTACTGCTGCTGGACGATGTCCTCTCCGAGTTGGACCCCCGGCGGCAGGAATTTGTGCTGAATCGCATCGCGGGCGGGCAGGTGTTTATCACCTGTTGCGAGGATGACCGGCTTCCTGTGCTTCTTGGGGGAAAAGTGTTTCATGTGGCAAATGGTCAGGCCAAGTAAACGCTTGCGCCCGTAATGTTTCACGTGAAACTTAAAGGAAAATATGCGCTTTGAGCATTTAATGGAAAAAAGGAGGGTGCACCTTGTATCTTCATATCGGTCAGAACGAAATTGTTCCTGAAAACCGGGTGGTGGGCATTTTTGATCTGGACAAATGCAGCTACGATAAAAGGACCCGCGAATATCTTGCAAAAGCCGAGAGCGAGGGCGTGGTGCTGGACGTTTCCGGGGCTTTGCCAAAGTCCTTTGTGGTGTGCGATCATCCCTATCACCCACAAATTGTATATCTTTCCCAGCTTGCACCCGCCACGCTGCAAAAACGGGCGGAAAGCCTGAAGCTGGAGCTGTAAGCATTTCAACGGCGGTTGATACAAGGGATGAAGGAGTGGTCTTTTGAATGACCTTGAATTAAGAAATAAATGGCGATATGGAGGCGGTTTTTAAGCAGGTTTAAATCGCAAAAAAGGACGCAGGGGCAGGGAGAAGCGGGCCTGCAAAACCGCGGACCCGGCTCTGCTTGCCCTGTTATACGGAAGGAGAAACCAAATGGCGGAAAATGAGACACTAAATCCCACCACGGTGGGCGCGGAAAATGAATATGACGCATCCGAAATACAGGTGCTGGAGGGACTGGAGGCCGTTCGCAAGCGGCCCGGTATGTATATCGGGTCCACGTCCTCCTCGGGCCTTCATCATCTGGTATATGAAATTGTAGACAACGCCATCGACGAGGCGCTTGCTGGCTACTGCACGGATATTCTGGTGCAGATCAACGCCGATGGGACCATCACGGTGGTGGACAACGGACGGGGTATCCCCGTGGACATTCAGGCCCAGACGGGAAAGCCCGCACTGGAAGTGGTTTACACTGTGCTCCATGCCGGAGGAAAGTTCGGCGGAGGGGGGTATAAGGTTTCTGGTGGACTGCATGGCGTTGGCGCCAGCGTGGTAAATGCGCTGTCTGAATGGCTGGTGGTGCAGGTTCACCGGGACGGAAAAATTTACGAAATGCATTTTTCCCGTGGTGAAATTACCAAGAAGATGGAGGTGGTGGGTACCACCGACCACAACGGCACCACCGTTACCTTCAAGCCCGATCCGGAGATGTTCCGTGACACTACGGATTATGAATATGACATTCTTCATACGCATATGCGGGAACAGGCATTTTTAAACGCGGGCCTAAAAATCAAGGTGGCAGATCTGCGGGAGGGCCGGGAACAGGCCGACGAGATGTATTACGCCGGCGGCATCCGGGAGTTTGTTACGTTCCTGAATCGCACCAAGGACCCCATTCACTCGGAAGTGATTTATATGTGCGGAAGCAAGGACGACTCGATGGCTGAAATTGCCCTGCAATATCACGACGGGTATAACGAAACTATGCTTTCCTTCGCCAACAATATTCATACGCCGGAGGGCGGTATGCACGAAGAGGGGTTCAAGCGCGCTCTTACCAACGTGCTGAACGCTTATGGCAAGAAAATCGGTATGCTCAAAGAAGGCGACAAGGTTTCTGGCGAGGACTGCCGAGAGGGACTTACTTGCATTATCTCTGTAAAGCTCACCGACGCGCAGTTTGAGGGCCAGACGAAAGCGAAGCTTGGCAACAGCGAAATTCGCACGCTGGTGAACGGAATTGTCTCCACAAAGCTTGAAACCTATCTGGAGGAGAATCCTCAAGTGGGTCGGATGATTCTAGATAAATCTCTCACGGCTAATCGCGCACGGGAAGCCGCCCGGAAAGCACGGGAATCTATCCGGCGTAAGACGGCGCTGGGCGGCGCGGCCATGCCCGACAAGCTGCGGGATTGCAACGAAGCCAACCCGGAGCTTACCGAGCTCTACATCGTCGAGGGCGATTCCGCAGGCGGCTCCGCCACACAGGGGCGGGACTCCCGTTTTCAGGCAATTCTGCCACTGTGGGGCAAGATGCTGAACGTGGAAAAGGCCCGGGCCGATAAGGTGTATGGCAACGATAAGCTCCAGCCCGTGATTACGGCGCTGGGCGCGGGTATCGGAGAGGAATTTGACATCTCCCGCCTGCGTTACCACAAAATTGTCATTATGGCGGATGCGGACGTGGACGGTTCCCATATTCGTACGCTGCTTTTAACCTTCTTCTTCCGCTTTATGCGGCCGCTGGTAGAGCAGGGGTATGTCTACGCTGCGGTCCCTCCCCTGTTTAAGCTGAGCCGGGGCAAGACCTCCCGAGTGGCTTATACCGAGGAAGAGAGCCGCGTGATCTCCACAGAGCTGAAGCAGGACAATCCAAACGCAAGGGTGGATATCAGCCGTTATAAGGGCCTTGGTGAGATGAATCCCCACGAGCTGTGGGAAACCACTATGGACCCGGAGAAGCGGACGCTGCGCCGCATCACGCTGGATGACGCGGTGGCTGCCGACGAGACGTTCTCCATTTTGATGGGTGAAAAGGTGGAGCCGCGGAAGGAATTTATCGAGAAGAACGCGAAATACGCGGTCAATCTGGACTATTGAGGGAGGAGAACCGAACATGAGTAAGAAACCACAGTACGATCCCGAGGAGATTCGGTTCCCCAACCAGAAAATTGAGCAGTCCCCTCTGGTCACGGAGATGCAGAAATCCTATATCGAATACGCTATGAGCGTCATTGTCGGCCGCGCGCTGCCGGACGTGCGGGACGGACTGAAACCCGTCCACCGCCGAATTTTGTACGCCATGTACGAGGACGGCCTGACCTTTGAAAAGGCTTTCCGAAAGTGCGCCACCGCCGTTGGTGACGTGCTGGGCCGATACCATCCCCACGGAGATGCGTCGGTATACGACGCGTTGGTGCGCCTGGCGCAGGACTTTTCCATGCGCTATATGCTGGTGGACGGACACGGAAACTTTGGTTCCGTGGACGGAGATCCCCCGGCTGCATACCGATACACTGAGGCCCGTCTCTCCAAAATTTCTGAAGAAATGCTTCGTGATATTGAAAAAGAGACGGTGGATTGGTCCCCCAACTTTGATGAGACGAGAAAAGAACCCAAGGTCCTCCCCTCTCGCTTTCCCAACCTGCTGGTCAACGGCTCCAGCGGCATCGCCGTGGGTATGGCCACCAACATCCCGCCCCACAACTTGCGGGAGGTCATCGGTGCGTGTATCCATGTGCTGGAGGACCCAGAGGCCCAGCTTGCCGACCTGATGCAGCATGTCAAGGGTCCGGATTTCCCCACAAAGGGCATGATTATGGGGCGCAGCGGCATTCGTGCTGCCTATGCTACTGGCCGTGGCCGGGTGGTCATCCGCGCCCGGACAGAATTTGAGGAGTTTGGTAAGGACCGTACCCGTATCGTGGTGACAGAAATTCCCTATCAGGTCAATAAGCGGATGTTGATTAAAAACATGGCCGATCAGGTAGAGGATAAGCGGCTGGAAGGCATTTCCGACATCCGGGACGAATCGGACCGGAACGGCATGCGCATTGTTATCGAGCTGAAGCGGGACGCAAACCCACAGGTGGTGCTCAATCGCCTATTTTCCCAGACACAGCTTCAGTCCAGCTTTGCAATCAATATGCTGGCGCTGGTAGATAATCAATCTCAGCCGAAAATTCTGTCTCTGCGGCATATTATTGACGAGTACCTCCGTTTTCAGGAAGATTTGATTATCCGCCGGACGCAGTACGACCTGAAAAAAGCGCAGGAGCGCGCTCACCTGCTGGAAGGCCTGCTCATTGCGCAGGACCATATCGACGAAGTTATCCGGGTCATTCGCAGTAGTTATGACAACGCCAAGCAAAACCTGATGGAAAAATTCGGTCTGGACGAAGTTCAGGCGCAGGCCATCTGCGAGATGCGTCTGATTTCTCTCCAGGGCCTGAACCGGGAAAAGTTGGAGGCAGAGTATAAGGAGCTGGAAGAAAAAATCCGGCATTATGAGGACCTTCTTGCCTCCAACGAAAAGATTCGTGCCGTGCTGAAAGAGGAACTGACTGCCATCGCTGAAAAATATGGCGATGACCGCAAAACCGAGATTCAGGATGTGGAAGACGAAATCGACATTGAGGACCTGATCGAAGAGGAGGAGTGCGTCTTCACTTTGACGGAGGCGGGCTATATCAAGCGGACTCCTGTCAGCGAATATACGGCGCAGTCTAAGGGCGGTATGGGCAAAAAGGGCATTACCACCCGGGAAGAGGACGTGGTGGTGGACGTATTCACCGCCTCTACCCACGACTATATCCTGTTCTTTACCGATACGGGAAAGGTCTATCGAAAGAAGGGCTATCAAATTCCTGAATCGGGAAAAACCGCCAAGGGGACGAACCTGATCAACATTCTTCAGATTGAACAGGGTGAGCGGGTGCAGACCATGGTCCATACCCGGTCTTTAGAGGACACGAGCCGATTCTTCTTCATGGTGACCCGGAACGGCACGGTGAAGCGTCTGCCGGTGGCTACCTTGAAAAATCTGCGGAACAACGGAATCCGCGCCCTGCGGATGGACGAGGGAGACGCGCTGATTACCGTCCGGGAGACGGATGGAACCAAGCGGATTCTGATTGCCACTCACGACGGGCAGGCCGTCTGCTTTGATGAGACGGACGTACGCGCCATGGGCCGGGACGCCACGGGCGTCCGGGGCATCCGCCTGCGGGAGGGCGACTATGTGGTCGCCGCCGCCCGTGCGCTGGAGGGAAAAACGGTTCTCTCCATCACGGAAAATGGCTATGGCAAACGCACTCCCGTGGAGGACTACCGGATTACAAACCGTGGCGGTCTTGGTATCCGAAACTACATGGTGACGGAGAAAACCGGCCCCGTGGTGGGCATGAAGGTGGTGGACGGAAACGAGGATCTGCTTCTGGTCACCCAGAGTGGTATTCTCATCCGCACGGCGGTGGACAGCATCCGCATTGCCGGGCGGTCCACCCAGGGCGTCATCGTCATGCGCTTTAAGGAAGACGGTGATCAGGTGATTTCCCTTGCCCTGACGGACAAGGAGGAGGCTTCCGAGGAAATGGCCAGTGAACTTCCCAATGGGGAAAGCGTCCCCGTTGAAGCAGAGACTTCCGAAGAAGCGAACACTTCTACCGAAGAGGAATCTTTGAAAGAGGATGGGACTTCCGCCGAGCAGGAATAACCATTAAAAGAAAAGGGCTTGCCTATGTCCCCGTCCAATAAGGATGTTTTCAGTTTTTAAGAGTTGCCGTAGGATGATTAAGTCCTACGGCTTTTCTCTTGCCTTAAACCCTGCCTAGGAAGTTGAAATAGACATCAACCTGCTGGGTATAGTTTTTCTTCTTCCAGCGTTCGGAACGCTCATGCACCACAATTTTTTCGATGAACTCTCGTACGATTTCAGGTGTCAGCTTCTGAATATCGGTGTACCTGTCCACAATGGTCATAAAGCGGTCGGCATTGAGCATGGTGTCTTTTCCAGAACGAATTTCCTGCTCCAGCTTGTTAGAACGCTGGGCAAGCTCCTGCCTTTCCGTTTCATAGTTTCCGGTCAAAGACTTAAACTGTGTTTCAGACAGATTTTCCAGTGCCAGCTGTTCAAACGCTTTCTGCAAGAGCCTATCTAAGTCTGAAAGACGTTTATGAGCCTTTTCCAGTTCGCGTATCTTAACGGAAAGCTCCTGTTTTAGCTGGCATTGGTGCTTATCCATTGCCCGCCCAAGGAATTGCTCTGTATGCTCCTTGGCTTCGGCTGTTACCCGCTGGATTTCCGAAAGCACAATCTGGTGCAGTGCCATGACCTTAATAGTGTGGGGAGTACACTCGTCCTTGTGTGCATGGTACTTTCCACAGGTGTAAGTATACTGTTCTTCGTTCCAGCTTCCGCAACGACAAAGGTAGTGCTTCGTTCCGCAAGTCTCGCATTCTACTAAACCCGAAAGCATATCCTGTTCGCCCATCTTATTGGGTCTGCGCTTGCCTTTCCGTACTCGTTGGACAATATCCCATGTTTCCCGGTCAATGAGCGGCTCGTGCGTATTCTCAAATCGAAGCCAGTTTTCAGGCGGATTTTTCCGTTGTTTCTTGCTCTTGAAAGAAGGAATGTATCCTCTGCAATTTACTGTAGTACCGATGTATTCCTCGTGTTCCAAAATTCCGCTAATTGTTCGGTTTGACCATGCATATGGCTTATCCACGTTCAAATAGCTATGAATTGCCCCGGATTGTTGATATTCGTACATGGCAGGCATGATAATCTTTTCCTCTCGCAGAATGCGTGCAATCTTGCTGGGGCCTAATCCACTGGCACACAAGGCAAAAATCCGACGAACAATCGGGGCAGTATCCTCATTAGGGCAACACCGCACAAAAAAAGCTGCGGTAAGTAGCCAGATATGATAAAATAGAAC
>NZ_DAMBZJ010000029.1:20869-38629 GCF_032060045.1 Oscillibacter sp. | reverse complement strand
GCATCAGCGGACAAATGCAGGTTTTGCCCCGCAAGGTTCAATAACGGGTATTTTATAAAAGCCGCAGTAGAACGGCGTGGGCGAAGGAACCGTCTTAGGCGGTTCCTTCGCGCTCCTGTGGTAAGAAGTGCGTTGCACTACATGCCGTGCCAGATTCTTTTGCGTATAGTTTGCCGCCCCGGCGGCAAACTTTTGCAAGGCTACTTTTGTGTGTTTGCGGGCAGTGTCCCACAGAAAGGCGGAAAACTTTTGAATCTTTGTGAACTGAACGATCTGCGGGACCTGCTGGGACGGCACGGCTTCCGTTTTTCAAAATCCATGGGGCAGAATTTCCTGATTGACCCCACCGTTCCGCAGGAGATTGCGGATTCCTCCGGCGCTTCGCCAGAGTGGGGCGTTTTGGAGATTGGTCCCGGAGTGGGACCGCTGACGGTGGAGCTGGCCCAAAGGGCGGGGAAGGTTGTGGCCGTGGAGCTGGACCGGTCACTGCTGCCGGTGCTGAAGGAGACGCTGGAGCCCTACCCCAATGCGGAGGTGGTTTCCGGCGACGTGATGAAGCTGGAGATGGATGCGCTGCTTCGGGAGAAATTTGGTGGACTGCCGGTGATGGCCTGTGCCAACCTGCCTTATAACATTACTACGCCGGTTTTGACAAAATTTGTGCAGACAAAGGAAATCCGCCAGTTCACCGTGATGATTCAGCGAGAGGTGGCCAAAAGAATCTGCGCGCCTCCTGGGGACCGGGAGGGAAGTGCGTTCTCCCTGTTTTTGCAGTACTATATGGAGCCGGAATATCTCTTTTCCGTGGAGCCAGAAAAATTTTATCCCGCGCCCAAGGTGACCTCCGCTGTGGTGCGCTGTGTGAGGCGGGAAAAACCTCCAGTGGAGACGGAGGACGAGGCGCTTTTGCTGCGCTTGATGCGGGGAGCTTTCGCTCTGCGCCGAAAAACGTTGGCGAACAGTCTGGCTTCTGCGCTGGGACGGCCCAAGGAGGAGCTTTTGGAAGCAATCCGTGAGGCGGGACTTTCCGAAACCGTGCGGGGAGAGCAGTTGACATTTCAAGACTTTGCCGCGCTGTGCGCACGGCTGACGGGCTGAAGGGCGGGTATCGGACCCACGGCGTGTCCTGCAGATTGCGGCTTAGGATCTAGCGCTCGTACCGTAAAAAACAACATCCCCGGCGGAAGTGACTCTCTTCCGCCGGGGACGTTTTCTTAAGAATTGTGGCTGCTGGAGCGGGGCGCGATGAGGAAGCCGCCATCAGTTCCGCTGAGGAAATTTCTTGCACAGACCATCAAGCTCTGCGATCAAGGCGCTCAGCCCCGCCTCGTTCATGACGCAGTCCACGTCGGCACAATCGATGTCCTCCATGGTGTTTTGCAGGATAAAGGATACGTTCGCGCGATAGCGTTCCTCCTCGTCCTTATATGCGGAGAAGAGAAAAACCGGTTCAATAAATTCGCTGTCCCAGCGGTCGCGGATACCCGAGCGCAGAACCTTCAGTCCGGCGGCCAGTGCTTGAAGCTCGCCAGTGGACAAGCAACTGCTGGATTCCCGGATGACACGACCGTCGTCGTGGGTGTAGGTTGCCCGCAAGACCAGCCAGTTGCGGTCCTCCGTGGACGCGCCTGCGGAGGAGGAAAACTCGTAGCTGACAATTTCCAGCTTCAGGCTGACCGCTTCGTTTTGAAATAGCATGATTCTCTCCGTTCTACTCTTATACGGCGCTATGATGCAGCGCGTAAAACTCGTCGTAATCCTTCAGCATGGACTGGAGCAGCGCGGGCGTGTCCAGCTCATAGGGGCAGCGGCTTTTGCACGCGTTGCAGTGTATGCAGTCTTCAATTTTGTGCATTTTATCGTGCCACTCGTCGGTCATGTAAGGCTGATAGGGAGCGCGGCGCAGCAGCATGGCCATCCGGGCGGCCTGGGGAATGTCGATCCCTGCGGCGCACGGGAGGCAATAGCCGCAACTCCGACAGAAATTGTGAGCAAGCTCTTCACGGTCTTTATCAATGACCGCCTGAAGCGCGGGAGTCATCTTCTGCTGTTTCTCCGTCAGCTCCAGCCACTGGTCCAGCTCCCACTCGTGCTGAATCCCCCAAATGGGGACTACGTTGTCATAGCCCTGCATAAATGCATAGCAGGCGGCGGCGTTGTTCAGCATGCCGCCGGACAGGCCTTTCATGGCAATAAAGCCCATATCCGCTGATTTGCAGCGGACTGCAAGGTCTATATCCTTGTCCGATGACAAATAGCAGAAGGGGAACTGCATCGTCTCGAAATTCCCGGAATCCACGGCGGCAAGAGCCTCGTTTAGCCGATGGTTCGTAATCCCGATGTGGCGGACATACCCCTTTTGCTTGGCTTCCAGCGCGGCGGCAAAGGGACCATCGGGGTCGTTGATGTCTGGAAGCTGGGCCGGATTGTGAAACTGGAACAGATCAATGTAGTCCGTTTTCAGGCGGCGGAGGCTCTCCTCAATGTGGGCCTGCACGGTACGCTTGTCCTTACCGCCACTTTTGGTGGAGATGACAATTTCGTGCCGCACATCCCCCAACGCTTCGCCCAGCTTTTCCTCACTGTCGGTATAGGCGTTGGCGGTGTCAAAATAGTTGATTCCCGCGTCAAAGGCGCGGCGCAGCAGCGCCGCTGCATCACTGTGGCTGATGCGTTGAACGGGCAGCGCGCCGAAGGCGGTTTTTGTGACCAGCAGCTCCGTCCTACCCAATCGGACTTTTTCGATTTCCACGGATGTTTCCTCCCCCGTTTGTGCGATGTACAAACGTTCACCGCTGTTCGATTTATTGTAGACCATTGAAAGACCGTTTGCAAGAGGCGGAAAAAATTCGGCCCGATTTCAGTCGCGGAAAAACCGTTGTGAACGGGTTGTGTTTTATATTGCTGCCTTTTTATAAGGCGGTGGGGCGGACCAAAATGTCAAAATCCCCGTTTGACGAGGTTGTGCTATGATGCAGGCATGAACGAACACTTGAAATTAAAACTGACGGTCAGATTATATTCCGACGACAACGAACGAGGCTTCGGGCCGGGAATTGCCACGCTGCTTCACCGAGTGGAGGAGTATCGGTCCCTGCGCGCCGCTGCCGCGTCCATGGCCATGGCTTATTCCAAAGCATGGCGTATCGTACGCACGGCAGAGGCTGTTTTTGGCTGCAAAATGCTCAGCAGCGTCACCGGCGGAAAAAATGGCGGTGGCGCCGTCCTGACTGAAGAAGCCACGGCGCTGTTGGCGGCCTACGATCAGTACTGTGCCGAGGTGCAGGGCTTTGCGGCAGAGCGGTTCAAGCGCTATTTTGCGGTTGGGCATGAAGAGACGTGACCATTTTTGAAAATCTTTTGGGGCGGGAGCTTATGCTCCCGCTTTTTTATTGCCCATTGACAATAGCGATATTCGATGTTATTGTTTGGAATAACGATATTCGATATTAAAAGGGAGGCAGGCGAATGGCCCGGGAAAAATTTCAAACCCTGACCGAGCAGATGTTTTACATTCTTCTTTCTCTGCGGAAGGAGCTGTGTGGTGCGGACGTGATGGCCCGGGTGGCGGAGCTGACGGACGGACGGGTAATGATCGGGCCGGGGACGCTGTATAACCTGTTGGATAGCTTTCTAAATGCGGAAATGATTGAGGAGACGGCTGTAGAGGGCCGCCGGAGGAGCTATCAAATCACGTCAGCGGGGGAGCAGGCACTTCTGGCGGAGGCCAATCGGATGGAAACGTTGCTGGCGGATTACCAGCGGCTTGGCAAAGAAGGGGGAAGCGCATGAGAGAGACAAAGCGGACGCTGATGTGGTATGAGTTCTATCAGGATGCAAATATTGAGGAGCATCTGGAAAAAATGGCCGCAAAGGGCTGGCGGCTGGAGAAAATCGGATATCTCTTGCAATATCGTCGGGCGGAGCCTGCGCGGGTGCGCTATGCCGTGACCTATTTTTCGGAGTCCTCGGAGTTTAACCCCTCGCCCACGGAGAATGAGGAGACGCTGCTGGAATACTGCGCGGCGGCTGGGTGGGACTTTGTGGCCGGGTGGCATCAGATGCTGATTTTTTCCACCTTGCGGGAGGACGCGCCTCCCATTGAGACGGAGGGGACCGTGAAGCTGGAAGCTGTCCACCGGGCCATGAAAAAGAATTTTCTCCCCTCTGGGTTTGTGCTTTTGGCATTGTTCGGATTTAATCTTGCCATGCAGCTTCGGCTGGCCGAGCGAAACCTTCCTTCCTTTTTGGCAGACGGCATGCAGTTGGGCGCGGCGCTTTTAATGCTGCTGCTGGTGAGCCACTATGGGTCAATTTTGCTTTCCTATTTCCTGTGGTATTGGACCGTAAAACGGTCCGTGAAGCAGGGAGGTCCCTGCCTCTCGCGGCGCAGCCGCTTTGCAAAGGCGCGGCAAATGGTTCTGCTGGCGGCGACACTGGTCGTGCTGGTTTTCCTGTATATTCCCGCGGCGCTGCGGTATGGGCGGGGCACGCTGGAGCATATCCTGTTTATGCTGTGCGGATACGGATTGTTGGTTGCGGCAATTCAGCTTATGCGCGGATGGTTGAAGCGCAAAGGCGTCAGCGCGTGGACCAATCGGATTGTGTCCATCGGTTTGGCGTTTGTGCTTGGGGCAGGGATCACGGGGGGGAGCGTATTTAACATCCTGCGGATACATAAAAGCGTTCAGTCCGGTGGAGCGGAAACGGAAATCTATGTCACACGCTACGGTACCGAGCGGGAACTCCTGCGGGACCCAATGCCCCTGAAAATTGAAAATTTGCGGCCGGTGGAGGAGCTTCCCTGGTCCTACGAGCTGAGGGAGCATTGGAGCCCACTTGCACTGCTGCGGGAGGGACGGCAGGTAGAGTACGAGAACTGGGAATCGCTTTACTACGAGGTTTTGGACGTGAAAACCGGCATTCTCTACCGGGCCTGCCTGGGAAATTATTTAGGAACAGAAGAACTGGTCGGGCTGGAGTACAGAGCTGCGGACGAAGCGCAATGGGGGGCGGACGCGGCTTACCGCCTGCGCATGGACGGAGAGGATATGGACACGTGGCTCCTGTGCCGGAATCGGCGCATCGTGCGCATTGCCTTTGACTGGACGCCTACCCCGGCGCAGATGGCATTGGCAGGGGAAAAGCTGCTTTCGGGCGCGTAAAACGCCAAAACCAGAACAGTGCCCGATGAATACCGACCGAAAAATGCAGGATGGGTGAGCGGTGAAAACCGAGGTGGGAGTGCAAAGTTCACGGGGCCTATTTGCGATTGAGGGAAAACGCCAGAAAACCAAACTGCAAAGCCACGCCCCGAAGCTTACAGCTTCGGGGCGTGGCTTTTGAAACACACCGTTCAAAAATGTAGGAATCACGGTGATTCAGAAAAGGTTATATACTGCGATAAACGAGGACAAGTACGTGCTACATTTTGGCTCTTTAAAAGTCAATATTGGCCATCACCTGCGACGGATCGACTTTTTCGTGAATCAGACCTACGTTGTACATCCAGTCGATGTTGGCCTGCCAGGTTTCAGCGGTTTGGCTGAGGAAAGGAGCGTCCTCCGTTTCCATCAGGGGCAGCAGGGTTTGGCAGGACCGGGTTTCCACCACGGGGGACAGGGGGAAGTTCTCCTCATTCTGGTTATTCAGCAGGATTTGCAAACAGCCGTCCGGGTCCTCCTGAAAATCGGCAAAGCCCTTGGCGGAAGCCCGCAGAAAGCCTTCCAAAACCTCCGGCTCAGCGTCGATCATCTTGTCATTTGCCAAAAATACGGATTCATAGTAGTTGGGAATTCCGTATTCATTCACCAGAAAATAATTTACGTTAAAGCCCTCTTCCTCCATCTGGGGGACCTCGTGATTCACCAGACAGCCAATGGTGGCGTCCACGTTTCCGGTGGTCATGGAGCTCATTAAATCAAATCCCACGTTTATCAGATTCACGCGCTCAAAATCCGCGCCGCTGGCGTCCATCATGGCTTTTACCAAGGACTCGCTGAGAGCTGTTCCCGCATAGCCCACGGTTTTACCTTCTAAATCCTTGGGGTCGTGGATGTTTTTGTCTGCCAAAGATAAAATGATGTTCAGGGGGGACTGCACCACCGCGCCGATGGACTTGATTCCCACGCCCTGATCGGCCACCGCCTGAATCACGTCCTGCTGATAGTACAGGCCGATCTCCGCCTTGCCAGCGGCGACCAGAGACAGCGCGTCGTTTTCATTGGAGGGGAACCGAACCTTAACATCCAGCCCCTCGTCCTTGTAGTAGCCCCGCTGGATGGCAGTGTAAATAAAGGTGTGCAAAGCGTTGGGGTACCAGTCCAGCACTACGTTAATTTCCCGGAGACTGCCGTCCTCTTCGCTGGCCGACTGTCCGGCGGATGCCCGACTTCCGCAGCCGGTGAGTATCGTCAGCATCAAAGCCAGAAGCAAAGCGGTAATTTTTTTCATAAAGATTCCTCGTTTCTTATTGTCCGCGCCAGGTAATGACGCGTTTTTCAATGATACTAACCGTTGCCACCA
Organism: Oscillibacter sp.; assembly: GCF_032060045.1. Lineage (GTDB taxonomy): Bacteria > Bacillota > Clostridia > Oscillospirales > Oscillospiraceae > Oscillibacter. The sequence continues at coordinate 32,104 of NZ_DAMBZJ010000029.1, read as the reverse complement.
GCAGCATCGCCGCCACCGAGAGCAGTAAAATGGGCGCAAAAACCCCTGCTCCGTCCAACTGCGTCATCATTCGGCGGCTGAAATAGCCAAGACCGCTCTGCGCACCCAGCCATTCTCCAATGGCTGCGCCAATGACCGACAGGGGAATCGCCATTTTGATGGCAGAGAAAAAGTAGGGAAGGGCTGCCGGAAGCTTCAGCTTCCAGAAAATCTGGCGTTTACTGGCCCCGAAGGTGAACAGCAGCTCCGTCATTTCCGTTTTGACGGACCGGAACCCGTCAAACACCGTGATGGCGATGGGGAAGAAGGTAATCAGAACCGCCACCAGCACTTTGCTCCACAGCCCATATCCAAACCAAAGCACAAACAGGGGAGCCAGAGCCGTGGTGGGGATTGTCTGGGATGCAACGATCAGCGGATACAGCGCCTTTTCCGCGGCGGGAGATGCGTCCATCAGCATGGCAAGACCCAGCCCCAGAACGACGGAGATACCAAGGCCCACGCCCACCACCGCCATGGTGGCGGGCAGATGGGCGGAAAGCAGTGGCCCCCGCAGTTCCCACAGACGTACAAGTACTTGCCATGGGCTGGGCAGGATATAGGCTGCGTTCATCCCCATGGCGGCAGCGTGCCAGAGCATCACCAGTGCCAGCGTCAGTCCCGCGGCGGGGAGGTTTCCCCGGTTTGATTTTTTCATCCCGCGTTCCTCCTGAGCATGGAAATCAACTCCTCTTTCAGCTCCAACAGTTCCGGCTGGCGCAGGGTTTCCAGCGACCGGGGATACCCTGCGGGAACTGGAAAGGAACGCAGACCGGTGATGGGCGTTCCTTCCGCCGCCAAAATTCGGCCGGAGAGAAACAGTGCTTCCTCCACATCGTGGGTAATGAACAGCACCGTTTTGCGCTCCCGCTCCCACTGCTCCAACAGCCATTCCCGCATAGAGAGGCGGGTCAGATAGTCTAGCGCGGAAAACGGCTCATCCAGCAGCAGAAGCTGGGAGCCGGTGAGCACCGTCCGGGCGAAAGCCGCTCGCTGGCGCATTCCGCCGGAGAGCTCTCCCGGCATTTTTTTGCCGCAGTCTCCAAGGCCGACGGCCCCCAGCGCACGCTCCACACGGGCATCCATTTCCGCGGTGGAAACGCCACCCTGTATTTCCAGCGGCAAGCGAAGATTTTCTGCCACGGTGCGCCAGGGAAACAGCAAATCTTGCTGAGGCATATAGCCGCAGTAGCGCTTTCGCCCGGCGATGCTTGCTTCGTCCACCAGTATATCGCCATGTTCGGGGGAAAGAAGTCCGTTTACCAGACGAAAAATGGTGCTTTTCCCGCAGCCGGAGGGGCCGACGATAGACACAAATTCCCCTCGTTCCACGTGAAAGGAAAGCTGGTGGATGGTGGGGAAGCCGTCGGACGGATATTGAAAGGTCACCTTTTCAAAGGTCAGCATGGCTTACGTCCTCATCTCCCACGCCATATCCCAGAACGCGCCCTCGTACCGGGAGCAGGCGATAAATATTTCCTCCAGCTGCCGGAGCTGGGCCACGGAGTAATCTGCCGTCAGATGCTCAGTCAGCTCCATCAACCGTTGGTTCGCAGCGGTATAGTCTTCGCTTGTGTAGCCGCGAACCCATTCGCCGTAAAAGGGATGCTCCGCGCAGGAAGGATTTTTTACGACCATTTCCTTTGCGATCACTTCATAGCTGAGGGCGCAGGAGAGGATCGCCGCGGCGATTTCCGCCGGGCCTTCCTCATAAGCAATCCGAAGCATGTAGGAGACGTAGGAGAGATTATCCAGCGCCATAGGTGTGCGCTCCGCCTCGCCCGGAGAAATGCCCAATCGCTCCATATAGTCCCGATGGATATCCAATTCCCCATCCAGAATCTGCGTCACATAGCCCGCAAACAGAGTCATGGATTCACAGTCCTGGGTTTTTGCCACGCCGAGGGCGAACACCCGGGCATAATCCAGCAGATACAGATAGTCTTGCACCATATAATGCTTAAATATTTCCTGATCCAGAGTGCCGTCTGCAATTCCCCGGACAAAGGGATGGGTGTGATAGTTTGCCCATATGTCATTTGTTGCATCTAAAAGACGCCGCGTTGTGTTCTGTTTCATTTCCCTGCCTCTTCCGCATATTTTCCGGTAAGAGCAAAGGCGTGATTCATAGGGCCGGAGCCTGCGCCCAGATTCAGCATCGCCCCCAGTGCCTCAGAGATGTATGCCTTGGCCCGTTCCACAGATTCGTCCATCCCATAGTTCTTTGCCAAATTCGCGGCGATGGCGCTGGAGAGGGTGCAGCCGGTGCCGTGGGTATTGGGGTTTTCGATGCGCCTGCCGTTAAACCAGCGGGTTTCTCCGTTTCGGTACAAAAGGTCGTTTGCGTCGTTGAGCTGGTGGCCGCCCTTGCACAGCACGGCGCAGCCGTAGGCATCCGAAATAGCCTTCGCGGCCCGCTCCATGTCGGCGGCGCATTCCACCTTCATCCCCGAAAGAACCTCCGTTTCCGGGATGTTGGGTGTAAGTAGCGTTGCAAGCGGCAGCAGCCGCCGCTTCAGCGCGTCCACCGCGTCGGCGCTGATGAGCCGAGCGCCGCTGGTGGATACCATCACGGGGTCCACCACAATGTTTACCGCCGCGTACTGCCGCAGTTTCTCCGCGATCACCTGAATGAGCCCTGCGGAAGAAACCATGCCGATTTTCACCGCATCGGGAGGAATGTCGGTAAACACGCAGTCAAGCTGCTGAGCAAGAAATTCCGGAGAAACCTCGAAGATTCCCTGGACACCGGTTGTGTTCTGGGCAGTCAGGGCCGTGACGGCGCTCATAGCGTATACGCCGTTAATGGTCATGGTTTTAATGTCTGCCTGAATCCCGGCGCCTCCGCTGGAATCACTTCCAGCGATTGATAATGCTGTTTTCATGAATGAAAACTCCTTTCCACTGTCAGCACTATTTTTATGAAGCGGCAGAGAGTGGTGCCCCCGGTCTGCCGCTATTTCAAGGCGCTTGCGCCTGTGAAATCAATGAAACGATGGGCCGGCAACGGGCCGGCCCCGCAAAATGGACAGGGCCTATTTGCAGCCCCGAACCAGCTTTTCGGCCAGCGTTCGCAGCGCGGCGGTGGCCGCGCCGGGGTCCGCTGCCCCAAAAATCGCGGATACCACGGCTACACCGTCCACGCCGCTGCGAGAGAGCTCCAAGATGTTCTCTCCGGAGATGCCGCCGATGGCCACGGTGGGAACGTCCACGGCGGCGCAGATGGCCCGGAGGGTTTCAAAGGGCATCCGGTCCACGTCCGTCTTGGTAGAGGTCGAAAATACGGCCCCAAGGCCTAGATAATCCGCGCCGTTTTTCACCGCCTCCAGCGCTTCCTCCACGGTGTGGGCGGAAACGCCCACGATCATATCGTCGCCCACCCGCGCCCGAACATCGGCGGCAAGCATATCCTCCTGCCCCACGTGAATCCCGTCTGCGCCGGATTTAATGGCAATTTCCACGTTGTCGTTGACGATAAAGGATACGCCGTACTCCTTGCAGAGCTTTGCGAGTGCCGTGGCTTCGGCGAGAAATATGTCCTCGCTCAGGTCTTTTTCCCGGAGCTGGACGCAGGTGGCTCCGTTTTTCAATGCTAGCTCTACTTGCTGATACAGGGTCAGGGTTCCCACCCATGCCCGGTCCGTCACTGCATAGAGCAGCATTGCCTTTTTATCGCACTTCATACCGTGCTCCTTCCTCCAACGCCTCCGGTGTGAGATTGTAAATCGCGTCGATGATGTAGTTCCGATAGCTGGAATTGCCGTCTAGTTCTGTCATGCGCCGCCGGGCTGTTTCCCCGCAAAGCCCCATGGCGCAAACCGCCGCTTTTACCGCGTCTAGTGTGTGCCCGGGATTGGCAGTGACGTAGGCCGCTGTCATGGCGGAGAGCTGGCAGCCCGTGCCGGTGATTTTGCTCATGTCCGGGTGGCCATTTCGGATGCAATAGGCCGTATGCTCGTCCGCAACGAGATCAATGGCCCCGGTAATAGCCACCACTGCGCCAGTCTTTTGGGAAAATGCCTTGGCAAATGCCGCCGCCTGCGGAAGATTTTCCTCCGTCACCCGGTCGGCAACGTCCGCGTCCACGCCTTTGGTGGTCCCGTTTCCCTGTACCAGCGCCTTGATCTCGGAGATGTTGCCCCGGATGACAGAAAATCGGACCTCTTCCAGCAGCTTCAGCGCGGTTTCGGTGCGAAGTTTCGACGCGCCCGCGCCCACAGGGTCCAGAACTACGGGGTGGCCCAACGCGTTTGCCCGCTTCCCGGCGGCCAGCATCGCAGGGATGGTGCGCTGATTTAAGGTTCCGATGTTGATGTTTAATCCGCCGCAGATGGAGGTGATCTCCTCCGCTTCCTCCAAATCGTCCGCCATAATGGGCGACGCGCCGCAGGCCAGAAGAATGTTGGCGCAGTCGTTTACGGTGACATAGTTGGTGATGTTGTGAATCAGGGGAGCCTGACGGCGGAGGTTTTCAAGCAGTTCACGCATCTGCTTCACTTCCTTTCTGATGATAGGCGGATTGATTCAGACGAGACTGCATACCTGCAAGAGCGCCGGTTTTTTCCAGAGAATAGATTAAAAATCCCGATAGGATGGAGCCGCCTGCGGTGGAGATGAAAAACGGGAGAATATACACGTAAAACGCCAGCTCTCCGGCGGAGCGCCCCATCAGGAAAACCGCAACGGGATAGGCGCAAAGTCCGCCGAGCACCGCGGTTCCAAACACCTCGGCAAGCAAGGTAGGGAGCAAGCGGTGGTTTTTCCGGTAGACAAGTTCGCACAGCAGCGCACCGAACATGCTGCCGGGGAACGCCATCAGGCTTCCAAGACCCAAGAGGTTTCGAATCAGACTTGCGCCAAAGGCCACGGCCACACCGTAGCCCGGGCCCAGCAGCACCGCGCAGAGGATGTTGACCATGTGCTGCACCGGGGCACACTTGCTGGCAAACACAGGGAAGGAGAACAGACTGCCCGCCACGGCAGCCGCGCAGAAAAGTCCGGCCACAGCCAACTTTTGAAGGTTCATTTTTTTCATAGTTCTGCTCCTTTTGAATTGAATGGAGAAAACGGCAAGTACAGCGTCGCTCCCCCTTGACAGGAACGGGCAGATCTCTGCCCTGGAAGGTCGGTCGAGGCTTACTGGCCTCCTCTCACGCCGGAACACGGCTTCCCATCGCTGCAATACAAAGCGCAGGGCGCCCCCCCTCCGCCTGCCACGGCCTATCCGTGAATGCCGCCAGTCACCATCCTTTCAAAGAGAACAAAAAAACGGAGACATCTGATACGATGCCTCCGAAAGCGTATGGTACGGCTTCCTACGGCGGCATTACCCGCATCAGGTTCATGGGTCGAAGGCAGTACCTTCCTCTCAGCCTGCTTGTGCAAGCTCCCCCGGTTGTTTCTGTTCGTAATTATAAAAATTCGGAGACGCCGATACGACGCCTCCGATAAGAATCAAAGATTGACTCCCTACGGCGGCATGATCCGCATCAGGTTTCCAGGGTCGAAGTTGAACGACTTCCTCTCAGCCCGCTGTACGGACTCCCCGCCTGTAAGCACTATACCCCCACCGCCCCAAAAAAGCAAGCCTAAAAACGGATAAGGCAGAAATTTTGCTAAAATATCCCCCCGCCTCGGCTTTTTCGGCGGCTAAAACCAGTCTTTTTTCTTAAACCACAGAATCAGACACCCACAGATGACCACGCTGAGTGCGATAACGGCGGGATAACCGTATTTCCACCTAAGTTCCGGCATTCCCTGAAAGTTCATTCCATACCAGCCCGCAAGCAGACTCAGTGGAAGAAACAGGGCTGTGATGACGGTAAACAGCCGCATTAGCTCGTTTTGCTGCAAGTCGAGCTGGGCCTGATACGCTTCCCGCATTTGTGTGACGTACTCCCGCAGGCTAAGCACGGAGCCAAGAAACCGCCTTGTCCTGTTAAGCAGGTTTGAAAAATGCCGCCGTGCGCTCCGGCTGAGCAAGTTTTCATCGTCGTTGGCCAGATTTTCAAAAATGGCGGACAATTGCTCGTAATAGCGCTTGCGGCGCAAAAGCTCCTTGCGATATTCCGAAATGCGGCCCATGTAATCCTGCCGTTTCGTGTGGAGCACCGCGCCGTCCTCGTCCTCCGTCACGGCGGCTTCAAAAGCGTCCAGCTCGTCGGTGTCGGACTTCAGCAGACTTGTAAAAAACTGATACAGTACGGTTTCGTTGTCTGGGCCTTCCATCGTCTCCTTTTGGAGGCGGCTGAGGGAACGGCTATCCTCGCAGAAGAAAAAAAGGTCTTCCTTGTCCAGATAGATCAGAATTTTTTCAGTGCCTGTCTCCGAGGAAGCCACGTCATACCAGTCGAAGGCCAGCAGGTAAAAGTCAGCAAAGCCCTCGAATGCCTCCGTTTTTCCCTGCCGAAGATAAGCAAGCACCTTTTCATCCATTTGGTCCCGGACCTCGTCCATCCGGTCCAGCGGCAAGAGCTTTCGCATCGTCTCCGCTCCTTTTATCTGCCGCCCGCCTTGCGGACGGCTTTTTCGATTAACGCCTGCCCCTCGCTTGAACGGAGAACGTCCAGCACGGTGGCGCGGAGCACCTCTTGAAACTTTTTGCTGCTTAAAAACGCGTCAAACACCGATCCGTCCTCAGGGAGAGCCGCTTTTTTCACTGGGTGGACAGGCGCGGCTGGGGGAGCCGGATTTGGCTCGTCCATAAACGCGCCGTCCATCCAGTCAGACATCTGGGTGCGGTCGTCACTCTCACCCCGCAGATAGAAGGCGGAGACACCGAAATAGGAAGCCAGTTTCTGCTGCTGGTCCTGCGTGGGCGTTTGCCGGCCGGTTTCAAACTTTTCCACGGCGGTCCGGGGAAGACCCAGAGCGGCGGAGAGCGTCGGGGCGCTGACACCCCGCTCGGCCCGGAGCTGCTGAATGCGCTGTGCCATCGTAATCATGAGGTTGCCTCCTGCTTGTTTACTGATTTTACCGTAATTTTATCACGGTTGAAACGCCGTGACAATCATTTTTCCCAAATTGTCTTGGCAAAATCCGCTGGGAAACGCCAAAAAAGCCCGTGAGGCTGTTTAAAGGCCTCACGGGTTCTAAGCGTTTTCAAGCGCGGACGGGGATTACCAATAAAAAAGCTCATCGTGAAAGTGAAGCATGGCCCATGAGGCAAAGAATACGCCTAGCGCCAGCAGCACCAGAAAGAAGCTCAGCAGCATTCCCAGCCAGTCGTATTTCATGCGCCCCTCCTTGCGAGAGGAGAGGAGGACCTCAATTCCCAGCAGAATCAATACAAGCGGGGAGAAGCGCAGGAACAGCCGAAGGTCCAGTGTGGGAAAAAACAGGGCTGCCGTCATGGCAATGCCTGCCGCCACCAGCGTCACGCCGAAGGTAAACGTTCCCACCCGGCGCTCCCGGGGAGCGGGGAGCTTTTGCGCAGGAGACGAGACGCAGTTTACATCCGTCACAGGGGCGCTTGCAGAATTATTTTCCGTCATGATGTAAGTCCTCCTTGCTGTCAGACTCACTGCGTTCGTTCTCTTTGATGTCGCTTTCCCATGGAGCGGCTTTTTCTTCGCGGATAATGCGGGACACCTCATCGGAAACAGTGCGATACTCCGGGGCGCGGGCTTCGGCTTCGTCGGAAGAGACCGTGGATTTCTGTGCGGCCGATTTCTCCGCTGTACCGGAGGGCGGGTTGAAGCCGGTGAAGCCGTCATCCTCGGGACGTGGCTTCGGCCCGCGGATAAACCATATTCCCAGTGCAATGATCAGCAGGAATAAAACCAGCTGGGGCATATGGTAGAATAGCCAGTTAAGATTTATGCCGAACACATCTGACCAAAAGTCGAAGAAAGGACGTGCCATCATCCCCCACATGCCGTACAATCCCGCAAGAACCAGCAACCAGCCCACCAGACTGTGCCGCTTCGCCAAAAGACGGGAGAACTGAGCCTGATCCGTGAGAGAAATGTTGAGAGGATAGGCGTCCGGCTCCGCCTCGCCGTTTTGCAGAGCATGGGAAAGATTGTAGGTATCAAAAAAGGAATACAGCCACAAAACAGGCAACGCCAACGCTAACTGCCCGAAATAAAGCCAGGTGGCAAGTCCGATGATCAGAGCAAACAGAGACATGAGTGACAGTCCTCGCTTTGTGTAGCCCTGATACATCTGCCCACAGCCGGGAATGCAGGCGGATAAAAACAAAAAAAACGGATTTTTGCGGATCATAAAAAAGCCCTCCTTAAAATTGGGATTGGTTTATTTAATCTGCGGCTTCTTCGCCGAATTCAAACAGCGCGCTAAGCCGCGCAAAGCGCGCATCAAGGGTTCTGTCAAACTGTTGCGCTTGCTGGGGAAAATCCGCCTGACGGAGGGCGGACAGGGCGGAATCCGACAACGCGGCGGAGCCTGTCACCAGCCCACCAAAAACGTTAAAGCACCACAAACTGGCTGCGATGGCAATGGCGGCGGCGGCGGTGGCAATGCGACCTGCAAGCTCCCGGGCGCTGCGGCGATGAATGCGCGGCCACAGTGTACGTTGGCAGGAATGTGCCGGAGTAAGCAACACCTCACAGGGCATACGCTCCATAGAGCGAAGCAGACACGCGTCGCAGAAGTCCAGATGCTCCGCGATTTCCAGACGTTCAAGCTCGGTGAGCGGCCCACCGGACAAGAAGGCTTGCAGGGCAGCGTCTGTCAGATGCCCGCCGGAATCAAATGTATTCATGGGACGACCTCCTGTTCCACTGCTCCTGAATCAGCAACTTTCCCCGGGAAATTTGGGTACGGACGGTTTTCACCGGCCTGTCCAGATACCGGGCCGTTTCCTCCGCTGTGCGCTCCTGCAAAAGGTGGAGAACGCACACCTGACGGTAAGGCTCCCGGAGATTTTCAATAATCTGGGTCATTTCGGCCTGCTCGCTGCTGGAGATGACCAGCTCCTCTGCGGGGGACGACAGGCCGGGGGGGATGAACTCGTCGCCGGGAAGAAGGGTGTGACGAGCGTAGGCGGTTTGAAGATGATCTTTCGCTTTATTAATCGCGATTCGGGCCAACCACTGCCGCTCGAAGCCTGCCGGGCAGCGATCCCGGTGAGTGTAGGCAGAGAGGAAGGTTTCCTGCGTCAAGTCCTCGGCCGTTGCTCCGTCCCGCACCAGACGGTGGCAAACGGTGTAGACCAGCCGTTCATAGTCCGCCACCAGAGCGGTAAATTCCTGATTTGTCATGATATGCACACCGGCGGCCACCTCCCTTATGTCTATTGATCATACGGTACAGCGAAACAAAATGCTTCAACTTTTAAAAAAATAATGAATTTTTTTCGAAATAGGTTCCGGATTATCGCGCCAAAACACGCCCCGTCAATGCTTGACGGCGGTTAGGAAAGCTGGTAGACTGAACTGCGAAAATTTACGGCGTAAAAACGAGAGATGGGAAAGAAGGATTGTCATGCATGAGATGCGCAGAAAGGACCGTCAGGTGACGGACCGAGCGGAAATTCATCGTATTTTGGATGAGTGCGAGGTGTGCCGTGTTGGTTTTTTCGACGGAGCGGAGGTCTACATCGTCCCTCTGAACTTCGGCTATGAGGTAAAGGATGGAAGGCTGACCTTTTATTTCCACTCCGCCGTTCAGGGACGTAAGGTGGAACTCCTTGCCAGAGGGGACAAGGTGGGCTTTGAACTGGACTGCGGACATCAGGTGGTGGCGGGGGAGAAGGCCTGCGACTACTCGGCGATGTACAAGAGCATAATTGGCACGGGCCGGACCTACGAGGTGGTGGATGATGCGGACAAGCTTCATGCCATGCAGTGTCTGATGGCTCATTATACCAAGAAAACCGGCGAAAAGCCGGAACTTCCCCCAAAAGCTCTGAAATCGATTCGGATGTTCGCTCTGGAGGCGGAGGATCTGAGCTGCAAGGTACACCTGTGATGAATGCACTGCGCATTGAGTCCGCGCCGCTGGAGGGGATCTCCACATGGCTGTTCCGCAAAACGCATCAACAGATGTTTGGCGGGGTGGATCGGTACTTTACGCCCTTTTTCTCACCCACGCCGGAACGAAAGCTGACCACAAAGGAGCTGCGGGATCTCTCCCCGGAGAATAACAGGGATGTTCCCGTTGTGCCGCAGATTATGGCGAAGCGGGCAGGGGACTTTCTATGGGCTGCAGAAGAAGCGCGGGAACTTGGCTTCGACGAGGTAAACCTGAATCTTGGCTGTCCTTCTGGCACTGTGACGGCGAAGGGCAAGGGCGCAGGGTTTCTCCTGCGCCCGGAAGAACTGGATGCATTTTTTGAAGAGACGTTTAAAAGTGTTTGCCTGCCGGTTTCAGTGAAGACCCGCATTGGCTATCACGACCCGGCGGAACTTGGAAGACTCTTGGAGATTTTCAACTGCTATCCGATTCAGGAGTTAATCATTCATCCCCGCCTGCGCGGGCAGTTTTACAGGGGCGAGGTGCATCTGGACGCATTTGCCGACGCACTTGCCGCCAGCCGTCTTCCTGTGACCTATAACGGCGATCTGGTGACGCAGGAGGATGTGGCGGAATTTTCTCGGCGTTTTCCTGCCGTGAACACGGTGATGATTGGCCGGGGAATGATTGCGGATCCGGCGCTGCCGCGCAAGCTTCGGGGCGGCCACCCTGCCAATCGAGAGGAGATACGCACCTACGTCCGCACACTCTACGAGGGATATCGGGTGGCCTACGGCTATCCCGGCTTCGCGGCTCAGCGGATGAAGGAGTTGTGGTTTTATCTCATCAACCTATTTGAAGACGGGGACAAATACGCCAAGAAACTGCGCCGGGTGGGCAACGCGGCGGAGTATGAGCATCTGGAAGCGGGAATTTTTCGGGATTTGGAGCTACTGCCTCAACCCCGCAAGCCTCTGGACGGAACGGGGCAGGGGAAAGGATAGTGGGCCACGCCGCTGTGCGAAAGGGTGTTCCCTGGCATGCATGATTTTTCGCATGCGGGGAAAACTTCTCCAGAGGTGATGCGAATGGAAGCCAATGAGTTGCCCCTTGGCATGGGGATGGCGCTGGCGCAGGACGTGGCCGCCATGGAGCGGTTCTCCGCTTTACCTGAGGCGGAGAAACAGTCCCTGATTAACGGCGCCCGCGCCGTTCGGTCTGGTGCGGAGATGCGGGCATATCTGCAGACCACGCTGCGCGGGGAATAGCGCAAACGGC
>NZ_DAMBZJ010000029.1:20187-20859 GCF_032060045.1 Oscillibacter sp. | reverse complement strand
GGAGGAGCCGTTCCCTTTGAAAATAACTCGAAGGAAGGCCGCGCAATTGCTGCCATCTTTGTCGCGGCCACCATAGTCACAGCAAAGACGCTATATCCAAACAGGAGCAGAGCGCCGCTGGACAGGACTGCCTACACAACAGGGCAACGGAAAAAGATGAAGGGGCAGCGCGGAGAACTCGGTGACAACTCAGCGCTTTTGGTGGTTGCAGTCGTTGCAGTTCCCGCTGTGCTCACAGTGATTACAGCAACCGTCGCATCCGGCGCAGCCACCCTTACGCCTGTGCTGGGTGCGAAGCGCCGCCCCCAGCCAAAGCGCCAGCGCCAAAAGAATTAAACATTCCAGCATGAACCGCCCTCCTCAGAAAAACCCGTAAAACGCCGCGTTTCACAGCAGCAGGACCAGCCGGTAAACCACGAAGGCAACCAGCCAGGCTACGGCGCATTGCCCCACTGCCACCTCCGCCGCCTTCCAACCGGAGCCAAGTTCCTGGCGAACCGCAGAAATCGCCGCAATGCAAGGCGTGTAAAGAAGTGTAAAGGTTAAAAAGCTAACAGCAGAAGCGGCGTTGAACAGCCCGCCTAAGGCCCCGGCAACATTGCCTGCCGCCCCGGTGAGCACGCCCAGCGTGGATACCACGGACTCTTTGGCGATAAAGCCGGTTACCAGTGC
>NZ_DAMBZJ010000029.1:10432-20177 GCF_032060045.1 Oscillibacter sp. | reverse complement strand
GTCAAAGGTCTGGAGAAACCAGACAACGAGCGTGGCAATAAAAATGATGGTGAAGGCTCTTTCCAAAAAATCCTTCGCCTTATCCCAACAAAGCCGTCCAACGCTTTGAAGCGAGGGAAAGCGATAGTTGGGAAGCTCCATGACAAAGGGGACGGGGTTTCCTCGAAATACCGTGCCGTCCATGAGCTTTGCCGCAAGAATGCCCGCAAGAATGCCCATCAGATACAGCGAGGACATTACAAGCCAGCCCTTTCCGGGGAAAAAGGCGGCGGTAAACACACCGTAAATAGGGATTTTGGCAGAGCAACTCATAAAGGGGGTCAGCAGAATTGTCATCTGCCTGTCCCGCTCAGAGGCCAGTGTACGGGTGGCCATAATGGCGGGGACGGAGCAGCCGAAGCCGATCAGCATAGGCACGATGCTGCGGCCCGACAGGCCGATTTTCCGCAAAAGCTGGTCCATGACGAAGGCAACCCGGGCCATATATCCCGTGTCCTCCAAAATGGAAAGAAAGAAAAACAGCACCACAATGATGGGCAGAAAGGAGAGAACGCTCCCCACTCCCGCAAATACCCCGTCGATCACCAGAGAGTGAACCACCGGGTTCAGGTCGTACTGCGTCAGCGTCCGATCCACGATGGAGGTCAGGGCGTCGATGCCCATTGCCAGAAGATTGGAAAGGACCGCACCTACGACGTTGAAGGTAAGATAGAAAATGGACACCATCACGCCAAAGAAAATGGGCAGCGCCCAAATCCGATGGGTGAGCACCCGGTCAATCCGCTCGCTTCTTACCCGCTCGGCGGATTGCGAAGGTTTTACCACCGTGTCGCGGCAGACCCGCTCGATAAACTCATACCGCATATCGGCAAGAGCTGCGTTGCGGTCCATGCCGCGCTCTGTCTCCATTTCCGTGATGCTGTGTTCAATCAGATCCAGCTCGTTTTGGTCCAGCTCCAGCCGTGCGGCAACGTCCGAATCGCCTTCGATCAGCTTGGTGGCGGCAAAACGGACGGAGATACGGGCCGCCTGTGCGTGGTCCTCAATCTGATGGGCCACCGCATGAATGCACCGGTGGACAGGACCGGGGAGGCAAAAATCCTTGATGGCGGGAAGCGTACGGCACTTGGCGGCCTGCACCGCTGCGTCCACAAGCTCGCCCACGCCCTCGTTTTTTACGGCGGAAATGGGAACCACCGGAATACCCAAAGCTTTCGACATGCCCGCCACATTGACGGTGCCGCCGTTTTTGCGTACCTCATCCATCATGTTCAGCGCCAGAACCATAGGAATCTGCATTTCCATAAGCTGAAGTGTTAAGTACAAATTTCGCTCAATATTAGATGCGTCCACAATATTGATGATGCAGTCGGGTCGTTCGCCCAGAATGAAGTCCCGGGTGACAATCTCCTCCGGCGTGTAGGGGCGAATGGAATAGATGCCCGGCAAATCCACCACCGTGCAGTCCTTTTCTCCTCGTATTTCTCCGGACTTCTGGTCCACCGTCACGCCGGGGAAATTGCCAACGTGCTGGTTGGAACCGGTGAGCTGGTTAAACAGTGTGGTTTTTCCGCAATTCTGATTTCCGGCCAAAGCAAAGATCATGGCATGACCTCCACTTCAATGTTTCGGGCGTCCTCCCGGCGCAGCGATAGGGAATAACCCCGCACCAGCAGCTCCATAGGATCTCCCAGCGGGGCCACTCGCTCAATTCGCACTGTGGTTTTCGGAATGAGTCCCATGTCCAGCAGGCGGCACCGCAAGGCGCCCTGCCCGCCCACGGCGGTAATTACGGCCTTTTGGCCGATGGGTAAGGTATCCAACTGCATCTCATACGCGTCCCTTCGACGTTATTCGGATTGGGAGTTAGCAAACGGTAACTTCACAAAGTTAGTGTAGCATAACGATGCCCGCCTGTCAAACCCCTGTTTGTGGAAAGTGCACTTAAATTTTCGGCCCGGATTTGTGAAAAACAGCAGATCCGGGCCATGTATAAATACAAAAAGGCGCGGGGGACAAAAGGCCCCCGCGCCGGAAACGCGCGAAAATCCCAAAAAGTTCAAAAAGTTTGATCAATCCGCAAAATGATGATGTTAAGTCCCTGAAAGCAGGGGGGAAGTGTCAGCGCAATTCGCAGGTGGACTCAGATTGCTTGATGCTGCACAGCGCTGCGCCGATAGCCGTTGCAAAGGTGGCGTTTTCGGGAATGATATAGCGGATACCGTACAGCTTTTCAAACACCTGAAAAGATGGTTCCGCCTGATCCAGCGTGGTCATGGAGCCAGTGAGGATGACCGTGTTGGTTCCGCAGCAGCGGCAGGCCAGCACCGTCATAGTGCCGATGGCCTGAAGTACCAAATTTACTGCCCCGGCGGCAAGGTCTGCGGGGGAGGCGTCTTCGGCTAGATTTCCGAAGTTGGCTGCGGTCATGTCCGGGTGAAGCGTTTTGGCAGCCTCAGTGACGATATCCGCGATGCGCAAATCCACTTGAGAAAGGTCCCCGCCGACGGCCAGCTTCTTAATTTGGCCAAACCGTTCCACGCCCACCAGCTTGTGGCAAAGACCGCCCAGAGTGCCGCCGCCGATGCCGCTGCCGCACAGGTGCTCCACCGTTCCGTCCTTTGCCCATAGAAAGGCCGTGCCGGTGCCCATGGTCGCCACCACGCCCTCCGATTGTCCGGAGAGCGCCAGCGCTCCGGTGCCGCTGGCGGTAAATTCGTCCACCCGGCAGGTGGGAATGCCGTGGATATCCTCCTTAACATAGGAGGCGCCCACCCCGGTAAGCACAATCTGCTGCACGTCTTCCAGCCACAGGCGATTGCTGACAAGATAGTTTCCCAGTGCCCCAAATAACGATGTAAGCTGGTCTTCCGCCCGGACGCGGAGCATGGATATCACGGTTCCATGCTCGTCCAGACCCACAATTTTTGTGGTGGAGCCTCCAATGTCGATTCCCAGAATCAGCCCCATGTCTCTGGCTCCTTTCAGATGTGAACACCGCATGCGGCCATGTGTCCATCATTTTAAAATATGCTTGTATCATAGGGGAGAAGCGTGGGATTGTCAACTCAAAGAGTCGACAAATTTTTAAGGAAAAATTCAGAAAACATTGCTTTCCCCAGCAGGGAGCGCTATAATCTATGCAATTACCTCCGTTTTGGACGGAGTACGTATGAGGTGTGATATGAGCGTCCGCGGGAAACTCAATATGTCCATGCTTTGCGACTTCTATGAGCTGACCATGGGAAACGGGTACTATGAAACGGGCTTTCAGGACCGGATTACCTATTTCGACGTGTTTTTCCGTAGCGTGCCGGATCAGGGCGGCTTTGCTCTGGCGGCGGGACTGGATCAGGTGATCGAATACATCGAAGACCTGCATTTTTCGGAGGAGGACCTTCATTATCTCCGGGGGCGGAAATTGTTTTCTGAGTCCTTTTTGAACTATTTAAAGAACTTCCGCTTCACTGGAGATTTGTATGCCATCCCGGAGGGAACTCCGGTTTTTCCGCAGGAGCCGCTGATTACTGTCCGTGCCCCTGCCATTCAGGCCCAGCTCATCGAGACGTTTTTACTGCTGGCTGTGAACCATCAGAGCCTGATTGCCACCAAGGCAAACCGCATTGTCCGCGCCGCGAAGGGGCGCACGGTGCTGGAATTCGGCTCCCGCCGCGCACAGGGGACGGACGGTGCCATCACCGGCGCGCGAGCCGCCTATATCGGTGGCTGCGGGGGAACGGCCTGCGCCATTGCCGACCAGGTTTACGGTGTTCCCGCCGGGGGAACCATGGCCCATGCGTGGGTTCAGATGTTTGACAGCCAGTATGAGGCGTTTCGGACCTACTGCCGCCTGTATCCAAACAACGCAACGTTGCTTGTAGACACCTACAACACCCTCAAATCCGGTGTGCCGGATGCTATCCGGGCCTTTAACGAGGTTCTGCGGCCCTTGGGCATCCAAAAATGCGGCATTCGCCTGGACTCCGGCGACATGGCGTATCTTACACGCGAGGCCCGCAAAATGCTGGACGACGCGGGTTGGCCCGGCTGCGAGATATCTGTGTCCAACGCCCTGGACGAGTACCTGATTCAGGATTTGGTGCAACAGGGGGCAAAAATTGATATGTTCGGTGTGGGCGAGCGCCTGATCACGGCCCGCAGCGAACCCGTGTTCGGCGGGGTGTATAAGCTGGCGGCGGTGGAGGACGACGAGGGGAACATCCTTCCGAAAATCAAGGTCAGCGAGAATATCGCAAAAATTACGATTCCCCATTTTAAAAAGACTTATCGGTTGTACGATCGAGCCACCGGAAAGGCAGAAGCGGATTACATCTGTCTCCGTGACGAAGTTTTGGACGACACGAAACCTTTGGAGCTGTTTGACCCAATGGCCACATGGAAGCGGAAGACCCTGACAAATTTCACCGTGCGGGAGTTGCAGGAGCCGATTTATCTGGGCGGAAAGCTTGTGTACCGTCAGCCGGATCTTCGGGATATCCGAGCATACTGTGCCCAGCAGGTAGACACGCTGTGGGACGAGGTGAAGCGGTTCGATTATCCTCATAAATACTATGTGGACTTGTCCCCGAAGGTGTGGGAAATCCAGCACGAGTTGCTGAAGCAGAGCAGGTGAGGCCGGCGGACGTCGGCAAAGCGGCGGGCCGCCATGGCGGGACACCGGATTGACAGGAAGGGAGCGGTTTATGCGGCGGACGGAAGACAGACAGGTATGGAACCAGAGAATTGAACGGCGCATATCCGCCGTGTCCAGCATCGCTATGTGTGTGCTGACGGTGCTGGTGCAAATTGTGGTGACGCTGCTGTTGACCCGGCTTTTGAAGCAGCACGCAAGCCTTGCCTACGCATTTTTAGAACTGATGGGCGTGGTAATGGCCATGGGCGTGTTTCTCCGCTCAGGAAGCCCCAGCTATAAGCTTAGCTGGCTGTGTCTTCTGCTGGTCCTGCCGGTGGCCGGAATGCTGTTGTTCTTTTTATGGGGGGGTACCCATCAGGCAAAGACTCTGAGTTTGAAAAAAGTTCCGCCGCCTGCTGAGCGGGAAAGCGCCCGCCGTCAAAGCGAAAACAACGTGGCAAAGCTCACCCGGCAGGACCCGGCCATGGGCCGCGTGGCAGCCTACCTCCAGAAACGAGATTTTCTGCTTTACAACAGGACAACAGCCAAGTATTTTGGCGACGGCATGGAGTTTTTCGAGGATTTAATCAGCCACATTCAGCAGGCGGAGACGTATATTTTTCTGGAGTATTTCATCATAGCCGAGGGAAAAGTTTGGGACCGCATTCTGGACGCACTGAAGGAGCGGGCGACCGCCGGGGTAGAAATTCACATAATTTTTGACGACTTTGGAAATCTCACCCGCTTCTCCGATGCTATGATTCAGTCCATTCAGGACGCAGGCATTGAAATCCGGGACTTTAATCCGGTTCACCGCTATGTGAATCGCATCTACTTCAACTACCGTGACCACCGGAAAATTACGGTGATTGACGGTTGTTGGGCCTATACTGGCGGCATCAATCTGGCAGATGAATATGGAAATATCATTGAGCGGTATGGTCGGTGGAAAGACTCCGCCGTCCGCATTGAGGGAGACGGTGCATGGGCTTTGGCGGCCCAATTCATCCAGATGTGGGAGATGATGTACGGTACGCTGCCCAACGAGGACGACTATTACCGTCCCCGGACGGAGGGACCGGAGGTCCCGGGCTTTTGTCAGGCGTTTACCGACGGACCACTGAACAACCCAGATAACCCTATGGAGGATACGTTCTTTCAGCTTATCTCGTCGGCCACACGCTTTCTCTATATTACAACACCCTATTACGCTGTGGAGGAATCCATGCAGAAGGCGCTGTGCATCGCGGCAGACTCCGGCGTGGACGTGCGGCTGATGATGCCAGCCATTCCGGATAAAAAATATGCCTATATGGTGGCCGAAACCTATTGGGGTGAGCTTTTGTGCCATGGGGTGAAAATCTACAAATACACCCCGGGTTTTATCCATGCAAAAAGCGTGCTGGTGGACCGGAAAATGGCGCTGGTAGGCAGCCCGAATATGGACTACCGCTCCTTCCAGCTCCATTTTGAGAGCGCCGCCCTGCTATACGATATGCCGGTGGTGGAGGAGCTTTTGGAGGACATGGACGCCGTGATGGCGGAGAGCACCCTTTTCACCATGGAAGACTGGAAGAAGCGCTCGTGGCTTCGGCGGACCTTTGCTTCGCTTTTAAAGCTGGCTGCCATCTGGTTTTGACGCTTAAACCGGCGGGATTTTAGAGACAAGCAATAACACTTTACACATATTGGAGAAAAAACTATGCCAAAGGATCTGACTCCCTGTGAAACCGCGGAGCGAAGCATCATTAAAAAGTACCGTAAAACACTTTGGAACCCCTTCATTGCGGCCGTGAAGCGGTATGAGCTGGTGGCTCCCGGAGACAAAATTGCCGTGTGCATCTCCGGAGGCAAGGACTCCATGCTGCTGGCAAAGCTGATGCAGGAGCTTCGCCGCCACACCGACCGGCCCTTTGAGCTGACGTTTATGGTGATGGACCCGGGATACGCCCCGGAAAACCGACGGCTGATCGAGGAGAATGCCTCCACGCTGGAAATTCCCGTGACGATTTTTGACAGCGATATTTTTGACGTGACTGTGCAGGCGGACCGCAATCCCTGCTATTTGTGTGCGCGGATGCGCAGAGGCTTCCTCTATGCCAAAGCGCAGGAGCTGGGCTGCAACAAAATTGCGCTTGGACACCATTTTTCCGACGTGGTGGAAACCACCCTGATGGGCCTGCTGTACGGCGCACAGATTCAGGCCATGCCGCCCAAGCTGCACAGTAAAAATTTTTCGGGCATGGAGCTGATTCGGCCGCTGTACTGTGTCCACGAGGAAGATGTCATCGCCTGGAAAAATTACAACCATTTGCAATTTTTGCAGTGTGCCTGCCGGTTTACGGAGGAGCGAGACGCAGCTGAGGACGGGGTGGGCCACAGCAAGCGGCAGGAGATGAAGGTGTTGCTCCGGGAGCTGAAAAAGACGAATCCGAATGTGGAAAAATCCATTTTTGCAGCCATTCACGGGGTGCAACTGGATACCATGGTGGGTGTGAAATCCCGGGGAAAGGAATATTCCTTTTTGGACCTGTATGATCGAAAATTGGGGACTTGATTGTAAAGAAGGAAAAATAAGACAGCCGGTTGGCGGCGGAGACATTTGTGTCCCCGCGCCAACCGGCGGCTATTTTTATGTTATGAACAAATTTTTGGACACGGAAGGGTCATTTCTCCGGGGCCAGAGTCGGCCCGAAATATCCCTTGGGGTGGTTTCCGCTGTCAAACAGGTGGTTATACGCCATGATGCGATAACTGTTGTAAAGCCGCTCTTCTTTTTGAGAAAGCCCGCTCTCCTCTGTATCGCCAAGGAATGTTCCGTCGGTCTGTCCAAAGCCTACAGTGGAGTTAACAGGCAGCGTGTCTAAGAGTTTTTGATGCAGGCGCTCGTATCCGGTGAGCTGAATTCCCGCCAAATCCATGGTCAGCGTACCCAACAAATTTGCGCTGATGGTTACGCCCTCCTGCTCCGGCAGGTCGTAGTTGGCCCAGATGAAAAAGGGCGTTTCATACTGCTGAAAGACCTCTGCCGCCGTGCGATCATCTAGCTTTTTGCCGTACAGCTTCTCATAAAAATCGTTTCCTAGAGGGGGCTGATGGTCGCCGAAGAAGACAATCATCGTCCGCTCGTCGGAGGCCTTATAGTGCTCAATCAGCTCGCGAATGGCATTGTCGCTCTCCCGGAGAAGGGAGAAATACTGCGCTGCCACAGCAGAGGAGCCTTTGCTGCTTCCATCCAATTCCACAGTGCGCTCTAGGTTTTTCCAGCCCTGAGAGTAGCCGCTGTGGTTCTGCATGGTGACATTGAAAACAAACAAAGGGCCGTTCGTCTCGTCAGTGAGGCGGTAAAGCTGCTGATAGTCTGACGCGTCGCTGATGTAGTTTCTTATGTACTGAGGGTCCTTTACATCCTCTTGATACATCTGTCGGTCAAAGCCCATCCAACGATAGACGGACGTCCGGTTCCAGCCGGAGGAGAGATAGGGATGGAAAGCCACGGAACGATATCCCAGAGAAGACATCTGCGATACCATGGAGGGCATTCCGTCATAGCAGTATAGCTGATAAGCCACGGTGGAAGAGGGGAGAAACGCCAGAGAGTCTCCCGTGAGATACTCAAACTCCACGTTGGCGGTGCCGCCGCCGGTGACGGGGGAAATCATCGTGCCCTTCACCGTGTTCTCTGTCAGAGAATGCAGAAACGGCAGGGGGTCTTCCGTCAGCTCCAGATTGGGAAAGCTGGCCTGCATATCCGAAAAGGACTCATTCATAATCACCAGCAGATTTTCCGGCGGCGCAGCGGACACCGTTCCGCTCATAGTCCCGGCAAAGGTTCCACCGGCAATCTTTTGTGCCTCCTCCGCCGAATATCCATCCGGTGCGGAGACGAAGCTGTATCGTAAAGCGGTCATGAAATTCAGCATAAAGCCGTTTTGCTGGGTTTTCCACTGCTGTGCCCAGATGCCAACACTGGGAAGCAGCGGCGTGCAGAAAAAGCCGTATAGAAAAACGAAGGAGGCGGCAAAAGATCCAAACGCCGTAACCCTTCGCAGTTTTTGCCGACCCTTGGTCTGCTTGGGGACCAGAGCCAGCAGCAACAGGTACACCGCAAGAATACCCGCTGCAAGCCAGACGGTTTTATCTGGTCTGAAATCATAACCGGTGGCTACGTTGGCGGCAGTGCCCAGTGTCATCAAATCCACGGGGAAAATAATGCGTCCCCGGAACTTCAAAACATAGTGATTTGCAACCCCCAGCAAAAAGCAGAAAACTGCGCCCGCACCCGCGGCGGGCTTGAGCCGCCCTGTAAGCATCCGGCACGCCCAGAAAATCAGATAATACCAGAAGGCAGAAAAAAGAAGCTGGGTTGCATTCAGGGCGGTGAAGGGGTTGTTTTGGTTCAGATACTCCACGCACAGATACGAAACCCACGGCCCTAGTATAAAGAGAAGCCGGGCGGGGGTGCGTGCGTCGTGCAGCACTTTACGAAGCCAAAGCCGCACACGGGAAATCTTTTTTTCGGGAGGGGAGGAAAGCTCCTCCGGGCCGGAAAACTCGGTTTGAGGAATCAAAGTTTCGTTGCTCAAGGGAAAACGCTCCTTTCAAAAGCGGAGATGGCAGGCGGCACAATCCGCCTGCCATGCCGAAAAAGCGCTTACTTGTGCAGAAGGGGAGACAGAGGCTTGTAAATCAAAAAGCACAGTGCCACGGTCAAAACTCCCTTCAGGAAAGTAAACGGCATGTTAAAAGTGACAAGACATTCCCAAAGTCCGTTCACAGAGGGACGGATCGCCTGATACATACTCAGAATCACGTCAATGGGCATGAACTTGGCGTAGACAGGATATGTAAAATAATAGTTCAGCGGCACCGAAATGAGTGCCATGGCCACCGCACCAATCAGTGCGCCAATCAATGCGCCCTTGCGGCACTTGTGTTGGCCGAAGCGATGATAGATCACGCCCGCAGTGCCAACAAAAACGGCGCCCATCATAAAGTTTGCCGCCTCGCCCACGCCTCCAGTGGAGGTTTGCAGAAGGTGAAGGGCGTTCTTAATAAAGCACACCGCCACACCGTACCACGGGCCGAGGCTGAAGGCGGCCAGCAGAGCGG
>NZ_DAMBZJ010000029.1:6007-10422 GCF_032060045.1 Oscillibacter sp. | reverse complement strand
TTGAGTATCGAGTCTTCCCAAGGTGAAACAAGCAACAAAGGAGCACGCCAAGGCGCAGCTCTGCCGCTAATATCTTCTTCCATCCAGACTGTGCCTCTTATGTAGAGACGTCACTGTCGGTCTCGGAGTTGCACCGGGTCAGCGGACATCCAATGGACGTCCGGTCGCGGACTATACCGCCGGTGGGGAATCGCACCCCGCCCTGAAGACACGTATTCAGTTGCTTTCTGCCATCAGTATACGACGGCGGCAAAAAAAGTGCAAGAGGGAAATATGTCCGAAAAGAAAACTTTCGACATTTTTTATAGTTATAAAAATTGGGTGAGTTGAAAAGTTAACTTCAACCCATATGACGGAGATTACTTTTTCGAACTGAAAACGGAAGTAAATTTACCAAAAACGGTATGCGCAAATGCCGCCTTGGCTTGTCATGTGTTTGCATAGGTGGAAAAGCAAAATACGACTTGTTCGAGCAGGTTTATCCCCCTTTTTCCAAGAAGTATTAGCAGGTCCACCAAAACAACAAAATCCGAACCTTTTTCCAATTGGAGAAGGGTTCGGATTTTGTTTTTCTGGAGTAATGTTCCACACTCTGCTATAATCATCCTATCGAAAGTTTGGAGGGGGTGACTGCCATCCAAGGGTTCATAAACAAGCACCGGCTGCTGCTTATAATACTTGCTGCGTTTTTAACCGTTCTGGCGCTGATGCTATTTGCCCGGCTCCCTGGTATGATAAACAGCGAGCCGGAAAACACCACTGTCGAGGAGGAAAACGGCGTCTATGCCCTGACGGATATCACGGATTGGAAAGCAGCCGTCACTCTGCCGCCCGGCTCGGCCTACTATCCCAACGTATTGCTGACGCCGGAAACTGCCGGTTTCGCTACCCCTGTCAGTACGGATGAGTTTGCCGCACTGCGAGCGGATTATCTATCCCAACGGTTCGTGGTAGAGCTGCCTGACAACAGCGATGTCTATACCCTGACCTTTAATCTCTCGGGACGCCACGCCATGCTCGTCTATGTCAACGGCGAACTGGTCGGACAATCCGGACAGCCGGGGACCACAAAGCAGGACACCGAGGTGTGGGAGAATAACCTCACGTGCTATGCCTCGCCGATAGACGGCAAAATGGATATCATTTTACAGTCAGCGCAGTTTTACCATTATCGCAGCGGCGCGCAGCTGGCGACCCTGAGCATTCAGAATACGGCATCCGCGCCAAGCGGCGGTCTGACCGACGAAACCAAAGGTTTTCTTGTGATGGGCGCGTTTGTGTGCGCGGCGGCGCTGCTGCTTTTTATCTATCTGCTTTTGTCACATACGAAGGCGACGCTGTATTTTGCGCTTGCCTGCCTTGCCATGGCGCTGCGGGAATGTATCCAGAGCCAGGCGTGGGTGGACTTTTCTTTTCTCTCCGGAAATTCATCCTTTCTGCTGGAATACCTGAGCGTCGTGTTGCTCACGATTTTTTTGTCTCTGTACCTTGGGCAATACATCAAGGGACGGTTTCTGCGGGCCGTTCAGTATACGGCAATCATCGGCTCTTTGATTTACGGCTTATGTGTCCTGTTCGGCGACTCGGTCTTCTATACGTCCATTCTGATCTACTATCAAATCTTGCTGGTTCTCTGCATCGTCCCTGGAATATCCGGTCTGATTTGGACGATGCGGAACCCAATTAAGGAACAGTCGGCAGCCATCTATGGCATTGCGGTATTCTTTCTCGCCGCTGTGAGCGACATCTTATTGTACAATAACGTTTTTGGCGATCAGCACCCAAAAACACCGATCTCTGAGTCAGCCATGTTGATCTTTGTTTGGGCGCAGACTGTTTCTCTGTTTCTCATGAACAATCGGGTATTGGCTGAGGCAACGGAAAAAGAGCAGAAGCTTGCGGCGGAAAAGGAAGCGCTGGAAACCCTCAACCGTCTGAAAACCGAGTTTCTGGGCAACGTCTCCCACGAGCTGAAAACCCCGCTGACTGTCATGTCCGGCTATGCCCAGACCACGAAGCAGCTTGCCGAACGTCCCGGCGAGCTGGATGGCGGTGAAGTATCCCGCCGGATGAAGCTCATTTCCTCCGAGGCGGAAAGGCTCTCCCTGATGGTTGGGCAAATTCTCGACGTGACCCGCATGGAGGAGGGGCGCATGGCCATGGAAAAGCGCTCCTGTCACATGGATGAAATCATCCACGGGGCCGTTGAAACGCACTATCCCATGCTCAATAAAAATCAAAACCGCCTGAAAATCCAGATCGAGCCCGGGCTTCCCGCAGTCAGCGCCGACCCTATGCGGATATCTCAAGTGATTGTCAACCTGATCTCCAATGCGGTTCGCTTTACTTCAAACGGCCTAATTACGATTTCCACAAAGCTTGAGGATGGCCGAATTGTGATCTGCGTCGCCGACAACGGCACAGGGATCAGCCCGGACAGGCTGTCTCATATTTTCGAACGGTATTACCACAAAGAAAAATCCGGCGGCGGTCAGGATACCGGCACCGGATTGGGACTCTATATTTGTAAGCATATCGTTGAGCAGCACGGAGGGACAATCTGGATGGAAAGCGAGGAGGGCAAGGGAACCTCTGTTTTCTTCACCTTGCCCACTGCCGCCGTCAATACTGAATCTTGCTGAAGATGTATTCACTTTTTCCGGCGCTGGAGAGCTCAAACCAGCCGCTGTCATCCAGTCTGAGCTTCCTGCGCAGATTCGCCACATGGGTCTTGACGGTTCCGGTCGCGCCGGGGGACTGCTCGCCCCACGCACGACGGTAGATTTCCTCCGCATTCAGCCGCTGCCCGGCGAACAGGGCAAAGCAGCCAAGAAGCTGCAATTCCTTCAATGTCAGCGGAATGCGGTTGCCGTCCAGCACAGCTTCGCCTGCCAAAAAATCAATGGTCAAGGGTGGCAGCTCGATGATTCCGGCAGACATAAAGCCGTTGCGACGAAGCTGCGCAGCTACACGCGCGCTTAAAACATTCAAATCATAGGGCTTGGTGACATAATCGTCCCCGCCTTGCAAAAGGCCTTTTACAACGCTCTCATTTTCGTTCCTGCAGGTCAGGAAGATGATGGGGGCGTTTGTTTTTTGCCGCAGCTCGGCACAGAAGTCAAAGCCGGAGCCGTCCGGCATCATTACGTCCAAAAGAATCAGATCGGGGGCGTGCTCCTCCAGAAAAAAGCGCGCCTTGGAAAGCGTGGGGGCACAGACCGTCTCATAGCCCTTCCCCTCAAAATATTCCCGGTTGATTTCCAGCACCTCGGTTTCATCCTCAATCAGCAGCAGCTTTGCTTTTTTCATCTCATCGCCTCCATTTTCAAGACCATAATACCATGTTTTTGGGTAAAAATCCGCTATAAAAAACTTTTTTGAAAAACAGATAAGATTTCTTAACCTTTCACACAGAGGGAAATTTTTCTGCTACGCTTACAGGGTATGAGAGAAAAAATCTGATTTCATGAGGAAACGCTATGACAAAATCGGTGAAAACGAGGTGATAAAATATATGTTGCAAATAACCCGGGTGGACATTTTAGATGGACAAACACTGGACATTGAGCTGAGCAACGGCCATCTGATTTTATTTGACACCCAGCGTCTGCCTAAAGAAGACCACAGCTACGACAGCCTGCGGGATTTAGAATTGCTGCCCCGCCCAAGCACCGACGGGCAGAGCGTCTACTGGCGGGACGGCCCGCGAATTGCACTGGGAGACATCATGACCCTGCTGGGCAGGCAAGATAACTGATTAATTTGAGGAGGCAATACAAAAATGAAACAAATTAGTAAAAAATTCGGCAGCGTGTTTCTCGCGCTGTGCCTGGTGTTGACGCTGCTGCCGACCGTGGCGTTTGCAGCGGACGCAAGCAGCTTGAAAAGCACGATTGAGAGCTACACAGGAGGGACCGGTTCGCTGTACGCAGACGTGTCCGCAGACGGCAGCACAGTTACTGTCACCGGAACAGTTACCGACGCGGCATCCACCCTCACGCTTGACATTGACCCAGGCGTAACGGTGGATTGGCAGGCGTCTATCACAGCTGCATCTGATTTCACTGGGGACTTGCTTAAATTAGTTGGCAGTGATAGCAGTAATTACGGGTCTTTTACTGTAGACGGCGGAGCCATCACCGGTGGCAAAGGAAATGCAATTTTTATACTTTACAATATCACATTAACAGTCAGCAGCGGCACGGTCAGCTCAAAATTTAGCATTCCTATCGTTATCAGCAACAGCGCTGCAAGCTTAAATGTCTGCGGTACCGGTCAGGTTTTTAGTACACTTGGTCATGCCATCGTTAGTTCTGGCAGTGTTACGGTTTCTGAAAATGCCCTAGTCAGTTCCAGTGGAAAAGCAGCGATTTGTTTACAAGACCCAAGTGCGACTGTGTCAGTCACAGGCGGAT
>NZ_DAMBZJ010000029.1:0-5997 GCF_032060045.1 Oscillibacter sp. | reverse complement strand
AATAGTTATAGCGGCACACCCACCGGCTCAGGGAAAGATGCCACCGGTGTAGCAATCTGCGCAGTTAACGGGGCATCTACGGTATCTGTCAGCGGCGGTACAGTGTCCGGCTCGAATTGCGCCGCTAATTCCGGTGTTATCTACATGTATGGTTCATGCGATGAGACCTTCGAAAACGTGACCGTCAGCGGGGCTGGTCAGGTATTGGCGACTGACGCAAGTAGTCCGGCAATCTATAGCAATGGCACTGTGGTAGTTAAGGGTGGCACTGTGTTTGGCTCTGGTACGGAAATATCCAATGTGATTTATTGCCCAGCTGGTTTTTCAGCGCCCACCGATAACGGCGTGGTCATTGCGCGGAATCAGGGCGCGGGAACCATACAGTACGAAAAAGATACAAGTACAGATCTGACCGTTTCACCGGATGATGCGACAGCCAAATGGGCAAAAAGCGGCGATCAAAGCGGTATTTCCTATTCGTATAGTGGAAATTCGGGATTTATTGCGGTGGATGGCGTCACGGTAGTAAATTCGAGTGTGACCGCAGATCAGCTGAATTACAACGACCCGTCCACCCTGAGCCTGTCTTATAACGGCAGCGCACAGGGAATCGGAATTGTCAGTGCGGCAAGCGGCGTTACTCTCGGCACGATTACTGTTTACTATACGGGTATAAATGGCACGGACTACGCCAAAAGCACTACGGCTCCCGCCAATGCCGGCACCTATCAGGTGACCGCGGATGTGGCGGAAAACGACGATTATGCGGCGACAAGCGGTCTCGTGCTGGGTAGCTATACCATCGCAAAGGCCGCCATGCCTACTCTCACATGGCCTGCGGCGGCGGATATTACCTACGGTCAGACGCTGGCCGACTCGGCTCTTACCGGCGGCTCGGCCCTTGGCACCTTCACCTGGACCGACGGCACCGTGGCGCCAAATGTCGGAGCCGGCGGCTATTGGGTAACCTTTACGCCCAGCAATTCTACCCTGCAAAATTATGAGACCATTACCGATAATACCACCAAACTGGTGTCCGTTACGGTGACAAAGGCAACTGCAACTGGTGTTGACAATACTTATAAGGTAAAGACAAATCTCCTATATTCATTTACTTTCGACCTAACATCCCTGTTACCTTCCGGTGTGGACGCGTCCCAGGTCAGTGCATATACAATAACCGGCAATACAAATAACAATGGCATTTTCAGCGGAGAATGCAGTATCAGCGGAACCTCACTGACGCTGGCCGTCAATTCGGTTGCCAAGGCGGGGCTTTCGGATACGGTGACCATCGGTTTCACCAGCGAAAATTACGACATTGGAAGCGCAACCATCACCTTCGAAACCACGGACAAAACTCCGGTCTCCATCACGGCTGCCATGACCGGCGGGGTGTATAACGGTCAGCTCTATGCCTACAGCAACGCAGCGGTGACGAATAATACCGACGGCACCATCGTTACAGATGTCACACTGACGGCAAGCTATGAAGGCGTTGATGGCACGACCTACGGCTCCAGCGCCACGGCACCGACGAACGCCGGGAGCTATCAGCTGACCCTCTCGGTGCCGGACACAGATGTGACCTATACTGGCAGCAATGTCTTCACTTTCACCATTGCAAAGCGCCCGGTCACCGTCAAGGCGGATAATAAGAGTGTGACTGTGGGCAGTGATCCGGTATTTACCTACACCGTGGACGGACAGCTTTCCGGAGAGACCGCGCTGATCGGCGAACCGCTTCTGGCTTTTGCTGTGGGAAATACCTATAAAGCGGGTAGTTACACAATTGGTGTTTTCCTGACCGGCGTGACCTACACCGACAATTACAAGGCGGCCGCCCCCGCCTATGTAAACGGCACCCTGACTGTCAGCAATCCTTCCACGGGCGGTAATACTACCGGCGGTGGTGGCGGCGGTTCGAGTGCCCCCGCGGCCCCCGCGCCCACCGTTTCCGGTTCCACAGCTACCACCACGGTGCCTGCGCAGACTGGCACAAACGGTACGGCGACTGCCTCCGTCACCCAGGCTCAGGTAACCAGCGCGATTGAAAAGGCGCAGGCGGCGGCAAAAAGCAACGGCGAAGTTCCCAAGGTGGAAATCAAGGTGTCCGGCGGCTCCAACGCAAGCGCGGTGCAGACCACGATTCCCAAAGCCGCCGTTCAGGCGATGGTTTCCGGCAGAATGGATTCCATGACGCTCTCTTCTCCCGTGGCCGCCATGACCTTTGATGCGCAGGCGATCTCCGCCATTGCCGGCGCAGCCTCCGGTGATGTGAAATTCTCTGCGTCCAAGGTCGAAACCAGCACGCTGTCCGACGCGGCGCGGCAGACAGTGGGCAACCACCCGGTGTATAATTTCAGCGTCACCAGCGACAGCAGCACCATCTCCCAGTTCGGCGGAGCCGTCACGGTTTCCATTCCCTATACCCCTGCGGCGGGTGAAAATGTAAATGCCATCGTAGCCTATTACATCAACGCCAACGGTGAGCCGGAGCTGATGCAAAACTGCCGCTATGATGCGGCGACGGGCACGTTGGTGTTTACCACCACCCACTTCTCCACCTACGCGGTGGGCTATCACAAGGTGGCGTTCAGCGACGTGGCGGAGGACGCCTGGTGCTACGATGCGGTCACATTCCTCGCGGCGCGCGGAATCACTGGAGGTACGACCGAAACTGCGTTCAGCCCCAATGCGACATTGAGCCGTGGTCAGTTCATCACGATGGTCATGCGTGCCTATGGCATTGAGCCGGACAATTCTTCCGCCGACAACTTCTCCGACGCGGAAAATACCTACTACACCGGATATCTGGCAGCGGCAAAGCGGCTGGGGATCACCAACGGCGTGGGCGGCAACAGATTTGCTCCAAAGCAGGCTGTCTCCCGCCAGCAGATGTTCACCCTGCTGTACAACGCTCTGAAGGCAATTGACCAGCTGCCCGAGGGGGATTCCGGCAAGACGCTCTCCGACTTTACGGACAGCGCAAACATCTCTTCCTACGCGCAGGAGGCGATGGAAAGTATGGTAGAAGCTGACGTTGTCAGCGGCAGCAACGGCAATCTGCGGCCGACTGCAACTACAACCCGCGCACAGATGGCGCAGGTGCTGTACAACTTATTGTCCAAGTAGTCATTCATACAAAACGGCAACATTTGATTTGGGCGGTCTGGTTTATAACCAGACCGCCCAAATATTTTATATCCATTGCGCACATACAAGGAGTTTTCCTTTGTTGCACAAATTTTGCAACAACGTTAAAATACACGAAACGGTTGAAAATGGCGGAATCCAATTTCAAGGTGTTCTCATGGCTAAATATAAACATTTGACTATTAACGAGAGGCACGATATTGAACAGTGCCTTAACAAGCAACATTCGTTCAAGGAAATAGGAAGAATGTTGAACCGTGATCCAACAACGATCTCATAGGAAGTTGTTGGCCACATCAAAGTCCGAAATGTTGGCGGAAAGAACTATCCATTCAATGCCTGTAAAAAGCGTAATGTTTGTAAAAAAGTGCAAAGTGTATGCAAGCCTTGTCATCACCCCTATGCCAGAGGACTTTTCTGTGCACGCTGCGGTGAATGTAACGGCACTTGCTCCGAGTTTGAAGAGGAACGCTGTCCGAAACTTGGTCTGCCGCCATATGTGTGTAATGGCTGTAAGAAGATTACCCGCTGTCAGCTTCAAAAACAATATTATTATGCGGATTTTGCCCAACAGGAGTATGAAGCTGTCCGCAGCGAGAGCCGACAAGGAATTGCGACAGCGCCAGAAGAACTGCAGCGAATAGATTCTGTTATTTCTCCGCTGGTCAAGCAAGGCCAGTCCATCCACCATATCTGTTCCACGCATGCAGATGAAATTATGCTTAACGAGAAGACCATTTACAATTACATTGACGCCAGCCTTCTTTCAGTTGGAAACATTGACCTACCGCGTAAAGTCCGCTACCGCCGGAGGCAGAAGAAAAAGCTGATTAAACTGGATAAAGGCTGCTACAAAGGAAGAACATATCAGGACTTTCAGCAATATGTAAAGGAAAACCCGGATCTGCCTATTGTTGAAATGGACAGTGTGGAGGGAAAGCGAAACTGCGGGAAAGTACTGCTTACAATATTCTTTCGTAGTTGCAGTGTAATACTTGCTTTCTTGCGAGACGCCAACACGGCCCGTTCTGTGGCCGACATTATTGACGGCCTTTATAAGAGGCTTGGACACAAGCTCTACTGCGAATTGTTTCCGATTATCCTAATAGACCGGGGAAGCGAGTTTACAAACCCATCCGCAATAGAATGCACAGAATGGGGCGAAAACCGAAGCAGAGTATTCTATTGCGACCCGCAGATGGCAGGTCAGAAGGGTGGTATTGAAGTTACACATGAATTCATCCGAAGAGTCCTACCGAAAGGCACACCTTTTGATGAATTGCATCAGTCTGATATAGACCTCATGGTGAACCATATCAATTCTTATGCAAGAAAGAAGCTGGGTAACCGGTCCGCATACCAGTTACTCAGTTTTCTTCATGGTGAAGATATCTTAGCAAAACTCAATGCCAAATTGATTCCTGCTAATGATATTAATTTGACCCCTAAGCTGCTGAAAAAATAACCGGCATTCCTACCGCTATTTTCAACGTATATGAGCTAAATGAACGGGGTGGAAGTTGCCTTTGCAAAAAATGAAAGAAAACTTCGACCTCTTGACAAGTTGCGCTTTTTGTGAATAGAAGGCAAAAATGCGTATCAAAATTAGCGCGAAATCCATTCAATTTGCAGTTATCTTTGGAGAAACGGAACTTACGATTACAAAGTGGAAGTTACAATTACAAAACGGAACTTAACTTTTCAATTCAGCGTTATAAAAATTGGTCTTTACAAATAAGAACGTCTGTTCTATAATGGTGCAGACTGCTACGCGTAAATGAAACTACAGCCCCGCTGCCGAGAAAAGCGAGGCCTGTCGGAAATAATTTCTTTTATCAAGGGGTACGAAACAGGAAGGGGGAACTGCGGATGCGGGGAAGACAGTCGGCCTGCTGCTTTACGGGGCATCGGCCGGGAAAACTGCCCTGGGGCTATGAGGAGAACGATCCTCGCTGCGCATCTTTGAAGCGGCGGCTGATGGACGCGGTGGAGGCCGCCTATGCGGAAGGGTACGTCCACTTTCTGTGCGGCATGGCGCAGGGCTGTGATTTATATGCCTGCGAGTGTGTGCTGGAGTTGAAGCAACGATACCCGGAAGTGACAGTGGAGGCAGCAATTCCCTGTCCCTCTCAGGCGGATGCCTGGTCCGAGGCAGAACAGGCGCGGTATCGGCGGCTGCTTACCCGATGCGACTATGAGACGGTGGTTTCCGCCGCATACAGTCCAAGATGCATGCAGCGCCGGGACCGATATATGGTGGACCATGCGTCGCTGCTGATCGCTATGTTCGACGGCAGCCCCGGCGGCACCCGCTACACTATGGAATACGCCATGCGGCGGGGACTGGACGTGGTGGATTTGCCGATTTTGGAGGAAGCATGATGAAGGAACTGATTCTTTCTGCCCCGGCGAAATTGAATCTGACACTGGACATTCTCCGCCGCCGGGCGGATGGGTATCACGATTTAAAAATGGTGATGATTTCCATAGACCTAAAGGACACATTGACGGTGCGCCTGCGAGAGGACGGGAGGATTCTCGTCCGCGTACCGGGCACGGATTTGCCGGAGGGAGAGGATAATCTGGCGGGTCGAGCCGCCAGGGTGTTTTTTGAAGAAACCGGAGCTATGCCGGGTGCAGACATCACCATTGAAAAGCGCATTCCCGCACAGGCGGGCATGGCCGGCGGCAGCGCCGACGCGGCGGCAGTTTTGCGCGCGCTGCGGACGCTGCTACACCCCGGGCTGACGGACCGGGATTTGGAGACGATGGGAGAGCGGATCGGCAGTGACGTGCCCTACTGTGTCCGGGGCGGAACGGCGCTGGCGGAGGGGCGGGGAG
>NZ_DAMBZJ010000028.1:18701-43763 GCF_032060045.1 Oscillibacter sp. | reverse complement strand
ATCCTGCTACAATCAACGGTTGTACCATGTTAGACATCCGCCAGCTAAAGATAAACTATGGACTAAACAACAAGATCATTCTAAGGACACGGTTGAAAGATACCGTGTCTTTTTCATTTGCAAAAATAGGAGGTCAGGATGAAGAAATTACTTCTACGGACCCTGCCGTTACTCCTCATATTTTGCCTGCTCTGCCCGATGAATGCGATTGCCGATACTGGCGGAAGCGGAAATATTGACGGCGGTGGCGGCGGGATGGGCAGCGGAACCAGCACCAATTCATGGAACAGCGGCAACGAAGGTGTGCGCGTCACTGTGGTTCGAGCAAGTGACCATGCAGCAGTGACAACTTCTATTGATTTAACCAATAAGTCTCCCAACAATATCCAAGTGCATTTTGGGAAAGTGAGCAAGATGCAATATACTGCAGGCAGTGGGTTGAAACCGACCACAAATAAATATCAATATATTAATCCGCCACAAGCCATGCCTCGTATTATCAGCACCAACGGAAGCAATAACATTGAAGCCATTAAAAGCTACTTTTGTTCAGAGTACATCATACAAATGATTTCAAACCACACAGGCATGGATTACGATGTCCTCATCGGCGGTGAGTACAAGATACTTTTAGAGCCCATCGCTTACTACAAATTTGAGGGCACCATGATTGCCACCACCGCTACCGAAGCAGCACTCTATGATGAGCAGACCAGCGGCCTGTTAAGACGCCGTATGGTATCCCTCACTCACAAAAATCTGCCCCTTGCCATGTTTTTGGAGGTAAGCGATCTTGGCTACCCTGCATGGGGAGGCAGCAAAACCAGCGCCGCCACCAATGCGGATATCAAGTCCAGCCTTGGGCTTGGGATCGTCCGCTTTAAGGAAAAGTCGGAGGAACCGCAGATTGAAGCCTATGACTACGAATACCGGGTCAACACCGACGTCATCACGGCAGTGCGGATCAGCGGCGGACAGTCCGATCCCGACAGCCCCACCCGCGTCAGCTTCAACATCGGCGGCCAAACCTACAGCGTGGGCAATGTTTATTATCCTGAAGGCGACAGCCAGCTTGCGTGGGTGAAATGGAAAACCCCGGATACCGAGCAGAACATGACCATTGAAGTGACAGTGTCCGGCCCCGGCAGCACGGCGAAAACGACGCTCAACGTTAAAATCGTTGACCTTGATAAGAACTCGCCGCCCAATCCCGTAGCCGATGACCGAAACGACAGCTTCTCCCGTGTTGCTGTTCCAAATCGGACGGTGAAAAATACGGCAAGCTGGGGCGTCTGGCGTCCATGGTGGCAGGAATATTGGGTGTGGCATGGGAGTGACGAGGATGGATATTGGTGTGATCACGGCTGGTACGAATTTGATCTGGATCGCTACAGCGCCAGCCTGACCGCAGCCATGAGCATTCAGTGCGACAGCAAAAATCCTACTGCCAGCGGAACGGTTATGAAGTCAGGGTACGGTATCAACCAGATCGTCACCGGGAGCATCAGTTCCAACCAAAGCTCGGCGGTTACCAAGCCGCAGAATGCGGTCAGCTATTTCCCTGAATTCGGCTACGAAACCTATTGGCGGCTCTTGGAGCGGATGGGTACAGGGCGGTTTGAGTTTCAGAAAAATCCGTATTCCACCTACAAAAACCGCACCCATTTCAGCCCGATCTGGATGCCGGACGGCTCTTATACCGTCAACACATGGCTCATAGATGCATGGACGCCGGATGGAATGCTGTCCGCCAACCTGACCGACAGTCTGACCATAAAGGGCAATTTGTGGCAGGATTGGCACGCCGGTCCCCTCCAGCCGTAAGGGAGGGACGAAGATGGCATATGAACGAATTGAGGCTCCAAAGGGCAGCCTATTCCACTACACGAAAAAGGATCGGCTGGATGCAATTTTACAGGATGGACGCATCCGGCGGTTTGAAGATCGGGAATGCTGGTTCTGCACCTCTCTTGCGGACACCCTGCGGCTTATGGAAATGACTGTCATGAAGGAGGGGCATCCTTACGTGAATACGCAGGGGCGGCTGCGAAAATACCCCGTTTTTGTGCCGGAGGATTATGTGATTCTTCAACTGGAGCCGCGCTATCAAAGCGGCGATTGGGTGCGCTGGAATCAGGAGTTGCCCTCCGGCTGTTCCGCTGAGCTCCTTGCACAAGCGGAGGAATTCAGTGCGCTGAAAAAGGGATTCCGGGGCGACCTGAAGTTTTACCAAAATCCGCAGGTGCTTGCGGTAGCTCCGCTTTTGGAGCAACAGACTCCGGGCATGGACATGACCATGCAGCTATAACACAGAAAAAGAACAAGGCGGCGGGAGCGATCCTGCGGCCTTGTTCCTCATTTCAGAAAGGTGGTCTTTATGAAAAGATACAAAAAAGTCGCATTGGCGCTCTCGCTCATCCTCATGGTCAGCCTGCTGTTCGGCACAACCGCTTTTGCGGCAAACGGCGACGTGGCCGGAGCAATCGAGGGAACGTGGAACGACGCCTCCGGGCAGATCAAGACGGTGGTCAACAAGGTGGTATTTCCGGCAATCGACTTGATTCTTGCGGTGTTTTTCTTTGCAAAATTGGGAACGGCATACTTCGACTATAGGAAACACGGGCAATTTGAGTGGGCCGCGCCTGCGATTCTGTTCGCCTGCTTGGTGTTCACCCTCACGGCTCCGACCTATATCTGGACAATTCTCGGAATGTGATGGTGAAATAGAAGATGGGCAATCTCATCCTAATTGGTGAGATTGCCTATACTTTCAGCCTATTGCAGGTTATATGCAATATAACATTATCAACTTGTCTGCATCTAAGAAAAAATGCAGGCGCTGCAATTTATTATTTCCAGTTTCTTGTGATAGCTGCAAAGTTAAAACAGAAATGCTCTTATAATCAGCCATAAAACAAGAAGCCAGATGGCCACAATCAGGAGAGCATAGTACCACTTTTTCGGCTTCCCGCTTGCCCATTGGCCCGTTGCTTCTTCCCGATAATGTTCAAATAGCTCTTGCGGGATAAAACGAATGGTAAGCGCGATCAGAAAGGGAAGCAAAATGACATCGTCAAGATACCCCAGCACGGGAATAAAATCCGGTATCAGATCAACCGGTGATAAGGCATAGGCGACGGTTACACCAGCCAACACTTTTGCAATGGCAGGAGTGTTTTTGTCCTTCATACACAGAAATACCGCTGGGATATCGGTTTTCAACTGTCGTGCTCTTTTTTTCAAATCCATAGTTATTATCCTCTCAGGATGAATCTCAGGGCTTCACATTTTGTTATTCACCAATTTGAATCAAGCGAGAACTGTGCGTGCTCTCATTCAGACGATGGGAGATAGACAATACGGTCCGCCCCTTACACGCCCGTTCCAGGCCTTGCAGCACCCGCAACTCAGTTTCACTGTCCAGATTTGCAGTGATTTCGTCCAGCAGTAAAATTTTAGGCTGTGACGCAACCGCCCTTGCAATGGAGAGAAGCTGAAACTGACCTTGAGAGAAGGTGAGCTTTTCCACCGGCGTGTTGTACCTCTGGTCCAGTTCCATAATATTTTCATGCAGGCCTACCAGTTTTGCAGCTTCTTCAATCTGTTTCTGACCGATGGAATCATCAAACAGAGAAATTTGCTCCGCCACAGTTCCGGCAACTGAATGAAAGGTCTGCTCCACATAACCGAACAGCTTTCTTTTTCGTTTATCTGAAATTTGGGCGGCATCAATGTCATTGATCAATATTTGCCCTTTTTGCGGAGCATACAAGCCAAGAATCAACTTGAACAGCGTGCTTTTTCCGGCACCGGTTCTGCCTATAAATGTGACTGCTTCGCCCTGCTGCACAGAAAAACTCATATCCTGTAAGACTACGGTTTTATCGTCATATCCAAATTCCACATTGTCAAAGCTAATAGCTGATTCCCCGTTTGCGCCGGAAAACGCCCTGTTTGAGGTGCCCTCCGGTACGGTGCGCTCTCTTTCAGACAGGAATTCGTTGATTCGCTTTACGCCTGCCACAGCAGACTGAATGTTCTGGATCTCCATGCCGATGCTTTCAAGCGGCTCAAACACCTTGCCCACATAGGCGATGATGGCAACTGCCGTACCCACGGTAATTCCAAAAAACTGTTGCATTCCACCGCCCAAAGCGGCGAACACCATCATCACTGCAATCACGCAGGAGCTGACAAAAATGACGATGGGAGAATAAATGGAATCATACAGATTGGACTTATCGAGGGCACGGTAGCTTTCCTCAATATAGGAATCATACTTTTCTTCCATGTACTTTTGCCGAAACAGGGTATGAATCGTGCGGATGTTATGAATGGTTTCAGGCACATGATTGTTTACCTTGCTGACGGCGACACGGTTTGCAAGCTGCGCCTTGAGCATTCGCTTTTGAAACAGACGCGTCATGGCGAACAGCGCCGGAGTCACCAAAAGCATCAGGATTCCAAGCCCGGTGCTTTTATAAAAGATGACCATAAGAATGCTCAGTACCTTAAACGCATCGGCAACCATCCCGATAATGCCGTTTGTAAAGAGAGAATCCACCACATCCACATCATTGACAAAGCGAGAGGTGATTTTGGCGGGGGCATGCTGTGTAAAATAAGCCGCCGGCAGTCGTTTCAGTTTGGCGCAAAGCTCGCTGCGCAGACTATGGGTCATCTTTTGCCCGAACACCGTAATCATCACGCTCTGACCTGACTCCAGCAAATCAGAAAGTGCCAGCAGCCCAAAGTAACCAAGGGGCAGCACAAGAGAAACGGCCTGCCGTCCGGTCAGCCGGTTTACCATCTGCTCCAGAACAAGGGGAGGAAACAGCGCGGCTGCCACACAGGCGGCGATCAGAATACCGGTGAGAAGGGTCATCCCACTGTTTTGACGGACGGTCTTCCGAAAAACGACGCCAAGTCCGTTCTTATTCTTCATGGCCTGCACCTCCCATTGCCTGCGCCTGATAGAGTGTCTCATAGGTGCTGTTTCCCCGCATCAGCGCAGAATGGGTGGAAAGTACGCTCGTGCCATGCTCCAGAAAGAGTACATGATCCAACTGTGGAAACAGCTGTAAACGGTGGGAAATTAAAATAACGATGCGGTCTGCAGCCAGCAGACGCAGATTTGCAAAAATCTCCCGTTCGGTTTTTTGGTCCACTGCGGAAAAGGGGTCATCCAAAATCAAAATCTGCCGTGCATGATAGCAGGTGCGAGCCAGCGCAAGACGTGCCTGCTGACCGCCCGACAGACGGATTCCACCGCTGCCGACGGAGGTAGCCGCTCCCTGCGGCATTTTACAAATTTCATCTGCCAGACACACCGTTTTCAGGCAGCGGGCTATTTCGCCTTTTTCACCCAGACGAATATTTTCTTCAATGCTCTCTGTCATCAGCTCCGGTTCATGCCCCAGATAGGACAGCAGCCGGCTGCGCTCGTATAAACTCAGCGTGCGCAGTTCTCGCTCATCTACCTCAATGCTACCCTCGTAGGGCAGTTCCCCCAACAGCGCCTTGCCCAGCATGGATTTTCCGCTGGCAACTGCTCCCGCCACGCCGATGATTTGTCCCGGCTGTGCGGAAAAAGAAATCCCGTGCAGCACCTGCTGCCCGTTTTCCCAGCGCAGAGACAAATCCCGCACTTTAATCGATGCCCCGGCAGAAAAATCCATATCGGACAGAGTAGACTGCTCCACATACTCTTTCATAAGCGGTTTGATTCTCGCCCAGGAAACCTGTGCCTTTTGAACAGAATTAAACAGCTTCGCAGTCTTGGATGACTTGAGCGCCATTTTGGCAAAGCAGGACAGGAATGTGGTGAAAGCGGCGATATTCCAGTTGCTCCAGCCAGTACCGGTAACATTTTTACCGCCCAGATACAAGACAAATATCACACCGCACATGGAAATGATGTGGTAGAGCGGCTGCATGGTGTTCTCCCAAAAATTTGCTGCCACTGCGCACTTTTCATAGTCTCTCAGGTACCCCTCATAAGCTAGGTCCCTGTTTTTATCACAGCTGTAAATGCGATAGGTAACCGCATTGGAGACTCTGTCCATGGTGGCACCGTTCAGCCGTTCGGCGCTTTTTTTGTATGTCCCGTTGTACTGCGTTACCCGGTGTTTCAAACGTCCTGCGATGAAATAAGCGACAGGGGTAAAGGCACAGGAAATCAGCGTCAGACGCCAGTCGTAATAAAACAGCATGGCAAGGTACGCAATCAGCACCACGCCGGTATCAAACACCTCTGTGGTGAACTTTCGCATGCCCTCCGCGCAGGCATCCACATCCGATACCGCTTTGGTCATCACCGTTCCAATGCTTTCTCGCTCCAGTTCATCCCGGCTCATGTTCACGAGGCTGTTGTAGAGCATATGACGCATGTTGCGGCTGGTATTATTTGCAAAACGGCGCACATAGAAGCGCTTCACGCAGCGCATGACCTGCACGGCTAAAATGACAATCAGATAGACCACCGCCAGTGACAGCATGGCGGAAAAGGATTCACGACCACCCATAATGTCGAACAGGCACTGTGCCAAACGGCCTTCAAAATATGGCCCCGCAATCATTCCAACATTGTAAAGGATGCCTGAAATCGTAACCAGCGTGAGCGACCAACGTTCCATCTTGAAGTAGGACAGAATATGGTCAGGCTGAGAAACCTGTTTGATATTTTGATTTGTGCTGCTCATTTTCCTCCGCTCCCTTCTAAAAAGCGGTGAATGAGGTTTGGAAAGTCTGCCTTGCTCTCTGCCTTGGAGCGCGTGTAAAGGATGTTCAGCAGCCGACAGAACTCAGCATTTTCCTCAGGAGACAATGTTTCCTGCAAATATTCATAATAAAGAGCTTCAACGGAAGCCTTGGAGTTTTTTAATTGGTCAGCCTTTTCAGTGGCATAGAGCAGCTGGCTGCGGCCATCGGCAGGGTTTGCCTTTCTGATAAGATACCCCTTTGCCTCCAGATTGGCCGCACGGCGGGCAGCGGCCCCTTTATCCAATGCGAGAATCTCCCGAATGGCAGCCTGTGTGATGCCGGGATTTTTGCGAACCACATGGATGAAATCATATTCCGCAGTTCCAATACCGTCCAGCTTCAGCATACGGGCAGTAAACTTATTGACTTCACGGGCAATCTTTGTGATTTGCCGTTTAGTGGCATCCATAATAGCACCTCCAGCATAAAAAAGATGTAGTATCAACTAAACTGTATGATACTACATCTTTTATTTTCTGTCAATGAAAATGGATATTAAAGGATCTAAGGTGAGGTTTGAAGAGAAAACATGTTCACCATATGAACAGAGGAAAAAGGAGAAAAATGATATGATAACTAAAATTCGCTCACCTGCCTTTGACAAGGATACTCTGGACTATATTGTTCTAAATCATCCACACTGCACAAGGAAAAGGTTGAAACCACAGTATCAAATGTGTTGTCGTCAAAATGAAGTGCAGCGGCACTTTCCGAAAATAACGCAACCTCGATGGCACTATCCTTCAGCTTTCTAGGATAAGCCTCCACAGTAGCAATGTGTGTAATATTAGTAGGATAAAGGGGAAGGTTGGTGCCTTCCCCAATTCCTATTTCAAGAATGTTGCCGTATGCGTGTTTCAGCAGTGCGGTACGCTTTTTCAAAATGGAATTTTTTCCAATATTCCATCGCATCAGCGTTGGAAAAGCAATATCTTGATACCAGCCCATAGGCTTACCTTCTGAGCAGCTTTTTTACAAGCTTCACAAGCTCATACCAGAACACGGCTACTGCTGCAATCCCAACGGCTTTCAAAAGCATGGGTACAGACAGCGGTGCCAGCTTCAAGAATGCATTCAGCGGAGAGTAAAGGATAATGCCCAGCATCGCAAGTGTTCCGAAGTTCACGGCCCACATTACCTTGTCTTTTGCAAGACGAATGATAGATTGCAGGGCGAAGTCATGATCAGAGCTGTTCACCTGCACCAAGAATAAGTTGGAAATCATAATAATGGAAAGCCCTATGGCGCGGGCAACCGATGCATTGTCTGCATTGCCGGAGAGCGTCACATAGTAAGCACCAAAGGATGCGGCAAAGATGACAAGACCCTGCAACACGCTTTTCGCCAGAATGTGCGCAGTCAAAAGCTTTTCCTTGGGGTCACGAGGTTTTCGTTCCATAATATCTGTTTCGGCAGGCTGGCGCTCCAGCACAATGGAGCAGGTGGGGTCAATCAGCAGCTCCAAAAGCACAACGTGCAGCGGCAGCAAAAGCAGTGCTGTCGGCGCAATGCCGAGGATAGGTGCAAGCAGGGAGGCAAATGCAATAGGGATGTGAATGGTGAACACATAGCCCACTGCCTTGCGGATATTATCATAAATTCGCCTGCCATCCTTGACTGTTTCCACAATGGTGGTAAAGTTGTCGTCCATTAAAATAAGGTCGGCGGCCTCACGAGATACCTCACTGCCACGCTTGCCCATTGCAATGCCGATGTCTGCATATTTTAGAGCAGGTGCATCATTAACACCGTCACCGGTCATAGCAACAATCTCGCCGTTGTCCTTAAACGCTTTCACAATGCGCATTTTATGTTCAGGAATAACACGGGAGAAAATGCTGACATCCTTAACCCTTTCACGCAGTTGCACGTCAGTCATTTCGTTTAGCATATCGCCTGTGATGATATGGTCACTGTTTGGCATACCAATTTTCTTTGCAATAGAGGATGCGGTAATTCCGTTGTCGCCTGTAATCATAACAACACGAATACCCGCCCTATTGCATACCGCAATGTCTGCTTTTACGCTTTCACGTGGGGGATCTGCAAGCCCGATGAGTCCGCAAAGCGTCAAACGACAATCGATGATTTGTGCTGGAATTTCCGATTCGCTCTGAGGGCTTGCAGTGGCAACCGCAATGACTCGCAAGCCTTGTTTCGACATTTCGGTAATTTTATGCTCCACTACTTCTTTGTCGTTCTCCGTCAGCTCACAGATGGTCAAAATACGCTCTGGTGAACCTTTTGCGGCAATAACAATGCTGCCGTTTCTTCTCCATATATGTCCCATCATTTTCAGTTCATTGGTAAAAGCATATTCGCTAATTAGTTCGCCGCCAAAGAGATGTTCTTTGGAGATGCCAAGCCCATCACAATGTTTAAGCATTGCTTTTTCCATTGGGTCATAGGCGTCAGTTTCGCAGCCAAGCCCCATCACTTCACACAAGTTATGGGTGTCGCCATCAGCCGCCCAAGTGTCCTGCACAGTCATCTGGTTCATAGTGATGGTACCGGTTTTGTCTACGCAAAGTACCGATACAGCACCCAGCGTTTCAACGGACGGAAGCTTGCGTACAAGTGAGTTTTTCTTAGCAAGCCGCCACGCACCCATAGAAAGGAACACGGTAAGAATCACCGGAAACTCCTCGGGTATCATTGCCATCGCAAGGGTAATACCAGATAGAATACTCTCAATGAGTCGGTCTCCAAAGCCATGGTCTGGTATGTTAAACCAAGTGAACACACCCACAAGGGCAAACAAAACGGCCGCTATTCCAGCGCATAGCTTAACAAGGCTGCCTGTCTGCTTTTGAAGCGGAGTATCCTCATCGGGTGCTGCGGCAACATTTGCACCGATTTTACCGTATTCGGTAGCTCCGCCGATTTTGTCAACCAGCACTGTTGCTGTTCCTTGTGTGACCAAAGTTCCTGCATAACAGTAATCCTTCCGCCAATAGTCAGAAATGGGCTCTGCACTTTCGGTTGGAATTTTCCACACACCTTCTGCTTCGCCTGTTAAGGAGGACTCATCCACGCACAGGTCATTACATTTTAGCACAATACCATCAGCAGGAATTTTGACTCCCTCATAAATCATCATTAAGTCGCCAGGAACAAGATCGCAGCTTGCAATTGTCTGCTCCTTGCCGTCACGAATGACTGTGACATGTGGGGCAGACAAATCCTTGAGAGCGTTCAAGGTTTTATCTGTTTTCCATTCTTGGATGACATCAATGCTGATAATGCCCACTACAAAAATGAGCATAATCGCACCATCTCTGGGTTCACCCAGAATAAAATAGATGATTGCAGCAACAATCAGCAGCAAAAACATCGGCTCACAGATAATGTGCAGAACTTTTCTTAGAAAGCTCTCTTTCTTCTGTGAGGTCAATTCATTTTTGCCATATTGTTCCTGCAATCGTTTTGCTTCGGCGGCGGCTAGGCCTGCCATGTTCAGTTTGTTGCTTGTCATAAAAGGTACCTCCGTTTTAGCCTTTCGGCAGTCGTTTGATAGCTCTATGGCACTCCATTTTCGTGGTCGTTGTTCCATTTGGGTATAAAAATAGCACACCTATGGAACATACTACTGTCCCACAGATGTGCGCATTATGCAATCTGCTGCCACTCGTTGGGTGGCCCGGCCCCATGACCTCTTATAAAAAAGGTTCATCGCCTGCTCAGTTTGTACTGTTGATCTCGCATTCCAAGTAAAGAATGTAATGCAGTGCAAAGAGGTTACTAAATATTATATGCGGCTGTAATGTAATTGTCAACTAAAATATGATAATTTCCCATTTCTTGAAAAAGGGGGGCTTTGTTTGAAAATTAAAATCCGTTCACCGTCCTTATGCAAGTATTGACTGGACGATTTTGGGGATGTAGTGGATCGAACTGTTTTTACACACGGCTTCCAAACAGAGCGGAAACATCTGGCGTTCCGAAGAAATTTGCAGTAAAATAGGCGCAGGAGGTGATGCGGTGAACAGTAATGATATGAAAGGGAAAATCCATAACTCCATGTATCAGCAGCTCCAAAAGAACGGCATAGCTGTCCCCGTGCAGGTGCTGATGGATTTAAGCATCCTCTCCAAAGAGGATTATGAGCGGTGGCGCTTCGGCAAGGTGGATTATTTGGAGCGTGTCTGCAAGGGGAACCTCTCCAAGCTGTCCCTTATCATGCGGGAAATTGGGGGCTATGCCACAAAAAACAATCTCAAGGCTTCGTGGACATTTTATAAGCAGTGGGGACTGAAAAACTGCTCCCATGCAAGGAAGCTTCGGTTTTCCAAAAGCGGCGGCGAGGACATCGAAAAAGCCTATGCCACCCACTATATAGACCCCATCAGGGTAAGCGAGCTGAAACAACAATCACAAATATGCTCCAAGACGCACTGTGAATGAACCCACGGTGCGTCTTTTTTATTTCCCCAAAAAGGAGTTTGCAGCAGCAAAACAAGGAGGGCGGCAGAGCCGCTCTCCTTGCTGCTTGCAAACGAATTTCGCTATTTATCGTTGTCATCTGGCTCTGAATCTCTTTTGAGCTCCACAATAACGCCGTCGTCGCCGGAGATGAAAAACTCCTCCGTCTTTTGCTGCGCACGCTGAAGCAGCGAAATGGCATCTGTCACATCGTTAAACAGCGAATCATACATTTTTTTGTAGTCTGCCACGCAATTGACCTCCTATTTCCTTATTTCGGTGGCCACCGTTGTGTGGTATTGAAGCTCTGAACGAGCGGATTGTCAAGTCGTTATTGAAGTTTTCTAAATCTTTGCACCCCACCCGAAATCCGTTCAAACAGATACGCAGGCACACCGCAGCATTTGCTATGGTGTGCCTTTTTTATTTCCACAGAAAGGAGTGAGAATCCAATGTTTATCTGGGACTTTGTTCTTGGAACCGTCATGGATCAGATCATCGAATGGCTCTACGGACAGGTGGTCGGCTTTCTGGCCGACTTCTTTGCGCAGATGGGAAACATGGGTGTGGAGCTGTTCGAAATGAGTTGGGTGCAGTCCATCGTCCTGTTTTTTTCCTATCTGGCTTGGGCGCTGTACGGAACCGGGCTGGTGGTGTCGGCGTTTGAAACCGGCATCGAGTACCAGCACGGCCGGGGCAGCATCAAGGACACCGCCTTAAATGCTATCAAGGGCTTTATGGCGGTGTCCCTTTTTACCACTGTGCCGGTGGAGCTTTTCAAGCTCTCGGTGAATCTCCAGAGCAGCCTCACGGCGGGCATCACCGGCTACGGCACCAGCTTCGGTGACCTTGCGGGAAACATCATTTCCGAGCTTGGCAGTTCTCCGGATATCGGCGGCGCCATGGGCTCCGGCGTGTTCGGAGGGCTGTCTGTCATTACAAGCCCGATCCTGCTGCTTTTTATGATTATCATGATGGGCTATGCAGTCATTAAAGTGTTTTTTGCCAACCTCAAGCGCGGCGGCATTTTGCTGATCCAGATTGCCGTGGGCAGCCTGTATATGTTTTCCGTGCCCCGCGGCTACATCGACGGCTTTACACAATGGTGCAAGCAGATCATCGGCCTGTGCCTCACCACATTTTTGCAGGCATCTATCCTCGCGGCAGGGCTTATGGTGCTGCGAACCCATGCCCTGCTGGGGCTTGGACTGATGCTGGCCGCCGGAGAAGTGCCGCGAATTGCCGGAGCCTTCGGGCTTGATACCAGCACAA
This sequence comes from Oscillibacter sp., assembly GCF_032060045.1. GTDB lineage: Bacteria > Bacillota > Clostridia > Oscillospirales > Oscillospiraceae > Oscillibacter. The sequence continues at coordinate 31,307 of NZ_DAMBZJ010000028.1, read as the reverse complement.
AGGCAAATGTGATGAGCGCCGTGTATACCGCACAGGCGGCCGTCAACACCACCCGCACCATCGTACAAGCAGTAGCGCCGAAATAATCATGAAAGGAATTTGCCTATGAAACTAATCTATGTGGCGTCCCCTTACGCCGGGGACATCGAACAGAATACCGAATTTACCAGGAAAGCGTGCCGCCATGTGATGAATGAGGGGCACGCTTTTTTTGCGCCCCATTTATTATACCCCCAGCTCCTTGAAGATTCCAATCCGCAGGAACGCCAGCTCGGTCTGGATATGGGGCTTGCCATGCTCCCCCGCTGCGACGAGCTGTGGTGCTACGGCGACCGCATCTCTTATGGAATGCACCTTGAAATTGAGGAAGCGGTCAGAATCGGAATCCCGGTTCGCCGGGTGATGGAACAGGAAAATGGCTTTGCTATCGGCACAGCTAAAGGCACCGAACCGGCCGAAGCTCCCCAGCAGGCGATGAGGATGGTCTGATGATGACGATGGGGAGCCTCTTCGATGGGATTGGAGGTTTTCCATTGGCGGCTATCCGCAACGGTATTACTCCCGTATGGGCCAGTGAAATCGAAGCCTTTCCCATCGAAGTGACAAAAATCCGATTCCCCGAAATGCTCCATGTCGGGGATATTACAAAGCTGGACGGAGCGAAACTGCCGCCTGTGGACGTCATTTGCGGCGGCTCACCCTGCCAAGATTTATCGGTCGCTGGCCAGCGCCGGGGCTTGGCGGGTGAGCGTTCCGGCCTGTTTATGGAGCAGACACGAATCACAAAGGAGATGAGAAAAGTCGATGAGCAACGAAACGTACCAGCTCACCTTGTTCGACCTCGATACCTCGTTTGGGAAAATGTCCCCGGAGCTTTCAGCTCCTCAGAGGCGGAAGATTTCAAAGCGGTCATCGAGGAGATTGTCCGCATTAAGTACAGTGCCTGTGATGTGCCTCGACCTGAGTCCGGGCGCTGGGAATCTGCTGGGGCTGTCCTTTTGGGAGATGAATTCAGCCTGGCTTGGAGAGTCATGGACGCTCAATTCTGGGGAGTCGCCCAGCGACGCCGTCGCATCTTCCTTGTCGCAGATTTTGGAGGCACGACCGCACCCGAAATACTATTTAAGCAAGACAGCCTGTTTGGGGATCTTGCGCAGAGCGGAGGCCCGCGGCAAGGAACTGCCGCCCCAACTGAAGGATGCCCTGATGATACAGGCGGGGCTTGCCTGACCCCATGGGATGTACAGAGCCGCCGCATTTTTGAAGAAACCGGGACATGGCCCGCCCTCTACGGCGGCGAAGGCGGCGGGCACGGATATATCCAGACAGAAGAAAAAACAGCGATAGCCTTTGCCGCGAATCAGCGTGACGAAGTGCGGGATTTGCACGATATTGCGGGGGCGGTACAGGCCCAGCCGGGGATGAAGCAGCAGACCTTTGTGGCACAGCCGCTGTTCTGCTTAAACGATCAGGGCGGCGAACGGATGGATGTCACGGAGGATGTTTCGTCTACACTGCGCGCCGGTATGGGAGGGCATCCTCCGCTGGTATCCCAGCCGAACTGTCTGAACGGCTGGGATACCCAGCAAAGCCGTGTGTTTACGCCGGAGGGTGTGGCGCCGACTCTTGCCGCCAAAGGGGACCCCGGCGAATCGTCAGATTCGTTGGGGAGAGGAGGTGCAACGGAGCGTGTGAATTTCGAGTGCGAAGCACCCGAAGGAACTGAGCGAAGTTTGCAACGACGAGGCGGCGGGGGCAGAAATTCGGCAGGGCTGCTGTTTGCTGCAGGCGTTGTCAGCAAGGGCGACGGCGACTGCTTTCTCACGCCGGAAGTTCATACCTCCATTACCGGCGGCGGTGGGCAGGCCGGACAGGGCTACCCTTGTGTGCTTACCGCAGGCTTCTGCGGCAGCGCCAGTGCCGAGGCCAGAGGAATCGGCTATCAGGCGGAGTGTTCCCCTACCATCAAAACGGGTACGGCTCCATCGGTGCTGTGCCTCAACGATCAGGGCGGCAGCCAGATGCACTGCACCGAGGATATTACCGGTACGCTCCGCGCCCAGGAGCATGGACACCAGCCGCTGGTGTTTGACAACCACGCACAAGATTCACGTTTTACCGGACCGGTGGCGGTATCGCAGACAGTATCCGCAGGCTTCGGACAGGGCGGGAACAATCAGCCATTGGTCATGGCGACTCAACAGGGCGGTGCTGAAATTGGCGAGGGTGTCTGCCCAACCATTACGGCCAGTGCCGGGATGAGCGGCAATAATCAGCCGGTGTTATTTGAAAATCATGGCATCGACAGCCGTTACACTGGCCCGCATGCTGTGGCGCCCACCATGTCCGCACGGATGGGAACCGGGGGTAATAATGTTCCGCTGGTGGGCAGTGCCGTTGCCTTTTCACTGGATTCAAAGGAATCCAACAGCATGAAATCGGCAAATCCCCATTCGGGATGCCGGGAAACGGACGTTGCCAGAACCATTGACACGACAAACCCCGACCCCAGTAAGAATCAAGGCGGCATTGCGATTTTGCAGGAAACCATCTGCATTGCGGGCAATACCATTGACCGGGAGCCGGAAAACGGCGGCAACGGCCTCGGTTGTCAGTCGGACATCAGCTACACCATTACGACCAGCGACCGGCACGCCGTGTGTGAACCGTACCAAGAGGTGGTGGGCGCGCTTTGCCGAGGGGATGAGAAAGGCATCGGCAGCCAGTATGTCAGTCAGAACAAATGCATCGTGGAAAGGCGTAACCTCATCCGCAGGCTCACCCCGCTGGAATGTGAACGGCTCCAAGGCTTTCCCGATGGCTGGACGCTGATTCCCAGCTCATCGGACAGTGCCCGATATAAAGCTCTTGGAAATAGTGTGGCGATACCATGTGTGAACTTTGTTCTCCGTGGGATCGCCTATTTTTTGCGAAAAATCTATGAGGAACAGGAGGAATCACCCCCATGTACATCTACCCCGACAACTTAAAATCCAAGGCGACCCTGTGGCTGTGGGAGCTGCGAGACATCGGAATCATCGGCGTTGGCTGCCTGATTTCCGTCTTCGCACTCTCCCGGCTGGGCTGGCTGCCGCCCATTGTTCTGACGGCGGTCTATGCCTTTTTATCTATTCGCTTCGAGGATGTAAGCATTCTTGATTTTATCCGCTATGCCGCAGCTTTCTTCTTTGGCAAGCAGCAGACCTATGAATGGAGGGCGTGAATATGAACCGGAAAAAGAAACAGGAGGCAAGGGAAAAAGCCTCAACCCGCCAGCTCATGGGCATTGAGGGAATCAACGGACACAGCCTTGCGACGCCCCATGGTGAGCAGGTATTTTTTATGATTAAGCCGACGAATATCAGTGTTTTGTCTGAGAGCAGTGTGGGGGCAAGGATTTATGCCCTCATGAATGTACTCAAGGGAATTGCTGAAATTGAAATGCTGTGCTTAAACAGCCGGGAAAACTTTGAGGACAATAAGAGCTATTTGAAAGCCAGAATGGACGCCGAGCAGAACCCCGTCATCCGAAAGCTGCTGGCACAGGATCAGACAGCCCTTGACCGTATGCAGGTGCAGATGGCGACGGCGCGGGAATTTTTAATCATTATACGGCTTCGGAATGAAAAAGAAAGCGATGTTCAGCCCTACCTTTCCCGCATCGAAAAGAGCCTCAAGGATCAGGGCTTCACGGTGCGCAAGGCGGGTGAAAGCAACATCAAGCGCCTGTTGGGTGTCTATTATGAGCAGAATGTCACAACGGAACAATACGAGGATTATGACGGAGAAAGGTGGGTGATTTTCGGTGAGTAAGAACAGAAAAAAAGAAAAAACAGTGCCGCAGGAGGATGCTAAAATCAAGGATTTCCTTGACATGATTGCACCGGGCATCATCAAATTCAACACGGATTATTTTATCTGCGGCAACACCTACCGCTGCGTTTGGGCACTTCGTGAATATCCCACCGCCACTGAGGAACAGGCCATCCTGCGCCACCTTGGCGAAAAAGACGGCGTGACCCTGCGCATCTACACCCGTCAGGTAACTGCGGCTGAGGAAAAGAAAATCATCACGGGCGCTGCCAATAAAAACCGCATGGACAAGAGCTCCACCAATGATCTCCAGCAGACTGTCACCGCTGAAAGCAATCTGCAGGATGTGGTCACGCTGGTGTCCTCCATGCACCGAAACCGGGAGCCGCTCCTGCACTGCGCTGTTTTCATTGAGCTGACCGCTCACGATTCCGATGCGCTGAAGCTCCTCCAAACCGATGTTCTCACCGAACTGGTGCGCAGCAAGCTCAATGTGGACCGGCTCATGCTGCGCCAGCGGGAGGGTTTTCTCGCCGTAGGCCCTGCCGGATGGAATGTGTTCGCCAGCCAGTTTGAACGGGTACTGCCCGCAAGCTCTGTGGCAAACCTCTATCCCTTCAACTACAGCGGCAAGACCGATTCTCATGGATTTTACCTCGGCAGGGACAAATTCGGCTCCAACATCATTGCGGATTTTGACAAGCGCGACGATGACAAAACCAATGCGAATGTCCTGATACTCGGCAACTCCGGCCAAGGCAAGAGCTATCTGTTAAAGCTCATCCTCTGCAATATCCTCGAATCAGGCAAGTCTGTTCTGTGCCTGGACCCTGAGCACGAATATGTGGAGCTGGCCGAAAATCTCGGCGGCTGCTTCATTGACCTCATGTCAGGCCGGTACCGGATCAACCCGCTGGAGCCGAAAACATGGGATGAAGGCGGCAACCCGGAGGACACCGACGCGCCCCAGGCGTTCCGGCAGTCCACCAAGCTCAGCCAGCACATCAGCTTTCTCAAGGATTTCTTCCGGTGCTACAAGGATTTTTCCGACCGCCACATTGATGCCATTGAAATTATGCTGGGCAAGCTGTACGAAAACTTTGGCATCAGCGACCGCACCGATTTCAGAAAGCTGGCTGCCACGGACTATCCCATTTTGTCCGACCTGTATGCCTTAATTGAAACCGAGTACAAGGGCTATGACAAAACCAAATACCAGCTCTACCCGCCGGAGCTTTTGCAGGAAATCCTGCTGGGGCTCCACTCCATGTGCATGGGCGCGGAAAGCCAGTTTTTCAACGGCCACACCAACGTGACCTCAGACCGCTTTATTGTGTTCGGTGTTAAGGGACTTCTGCAGGCCAGCCGGAATGTGAAAAACGCATTGCTGTTCAATGTGCTGTCCTTCATGAGCGATAAGCTGCTGACCGAGGGGAACACCGCCGCCTCCATTGATGAGCTGTACCTGTTCCTCACGAACCTGACGGCTAATGAATATATCCGCAATTTCATGAAGCGTGTCAGGAAAAAGGAATCCTCGGTCATTCTGGCTTCTCAGAATTTGGAGGACTTCAACATTGAGCATATCCGGGAGCTGACCAAGCCGTTGTTTTCTATCCCTACCCACGCCTTTCTGTTCAACGCAGGCAACATCGACAAGCGGTTCTATATCGACAGCCTCCAGTTAGAGGAATCGGAATACAACCTCATCCGCTTTCCCCAACGCGGCGTGTGCCTTTACAAATGCGGCATTGAGCGGTACAACCTTGCGGTCCACGCTCCGGCGTATAAGGAGAAATTGTTCGGAACGGCGGGCGGCAGATAATGAAGAAGGGAGAAAAAATCATGAACAGACTGCAGCAGCAGAAAGAAAACAAATCGGGGCTCCTCGAAGATATGCTGTCCTTTATCCGCTACACCCCCAACCGGGAGGCGGATCTGTTAGCTTTTATGGAGAAGTACCAGAAAGCGGACTGCGAGGAACGCCCCGCTGTTTTGGAGCAGCTCCGCAGCTGTATGGACGGCAAGGAATACCCCGATCCCTACGCCGGGAGCTACCACTATGCCCCAGAGGATGTGTCCCTCATGGGAAAGATTCTGGATGATTACATCGACGATCTCACCTTGGCACAGGGTGATCCCGCCGCCGTTTCAGAGTGTGTGCGGGATACGGTACTGAAAATCAATGCGCTGAATGAGGAATGCGGACGGTATCTCATTGACACTTGGCGCAGGGAACGACTGTGCGGCTTCATCAATTCCGCAGCGGAAACAGCGGGGCTGTCTCAGGAAAAAGACCTGACTCTGCAGCACCGGATGTGGTAAAGGCGGTGAGTAAATGGAGATACAAGGTCAGGATTTCGGGATTGAAGTTGAAATGACCGGGCTTACCAGAAGCCGCGCCGCCGAGGTCATTGCCGAACATTTCGGCACCACCAAAGAATATGAGGGCAGCTTCTACGACGCCTATTTTGCGAGGGATACCACCGGCCGCAAGTGGAAGGTCATGAGCGACGGCAGTCTGGACTGCCAGCGAAAAGAGGGACGCAGGAAGGTCAGCGCCGACCGGAATTACAGCGTGGAGGTGGTCAGCCCCATCTGTCAGTATGGGGACATCGAAACGGTGCAGGAGCTGATCCGCAAGCTCCGGGAGGCCGGGGCGTTTGTGAATTCCTCCTGTGGCATTCATATCCACATCAACGCCGCACCCTTTGACGCACCCCACCTCCGCAATCTGGTGAACATCATGGCGGCCAAGGAAGATATGATTTACAAGGCGCTGAAGGTTTCGCGGGGACGGGAAAGCCACTATTGCCGGAAGATTGACCCCGCTTTTTTAGAACGGCTCAATCGGCAGAAGCCAGCCACCCTCGACCGGCTGAAAAACCTCTGGTACAACGGCAGGGACGGCAGCCGGGAGCATTATCACGACAGCCGCTACCACTGCCTGAATCTGCACAGCGTGTTCCAGAAGGGCACGGTGGAGTTCCGGGCGTTCAACGGAGAGCTGCACGCCGGAAAAATCAAGGCATACATCCAGTTCTGTCTTGCCATGACCGCACAGGCGCTCAACCAGCGGTCGGCAAGCCCCACAAAAACACAGTCCAGCAACGAAAAATACACCTTTCGGGTGTGGCTTTTGCGCCTCGGTATGATCGGGGACGAGTTCAAAACCGCCCGCCAGCATCTGCTGGATCATCTGGAGGGCTGCATCGCTTGGAAAGACCCGGCACAGGCCCAGCGGCAAAAGGAACGACTGCGGGAGAAACGTGAGGCGGAGCGTCAGCAGACACAGGCTCCCCCGGAAGAAGCGGTACCGGAAACCGAAATGGAAGCGGAGGACGAACAGTCCCCCGCTTTTACTATGTCCATGTAGAAGGGAGAATGTATGAAAAATAAGCTGTATATTGCCTACGGCAGCAATCTCAATCTGCCGCAGATGGCGCACAGATGCCCCTCCGCCAAGGTGGTGGGTGCATCCGAAATCAAGGATTATGCCCTTGTGTTCCGGGGCGGCCGAAACGGTGCGGTCGCTACCGTTGAGCCTTGCGAGGGTGCCTCTGTCCCTGTTCTGCTGTGGAAAATTACACCGAAGGATGAGGCGGCGCTGGATCTTTATGAGGGCTTTCCCCGGTTCTACGACAAGGAAATCATGGAGCTGCCGCTGGACGGCCAGACGGTGTCCGCCATGGTCTATGTGATGACGCCGGGTCACCGGCTGGGCTATCCTTCGGATTACTACTACAACACCATCCGTGAGGGCTACGAAACCGCAGGCTTTGACCCCACTGTTCTGGAGCAGGCGGTGGACTATACCGAGCAGCTCATGGAGAGCGAACCGGAGCCGGAACAGCAGAGCCTGTTCGGCTTCGGCGGCCTGAAATGGTGGTGACGGCATGGCAGATCCCGCAACCATTGCAGCGGTTGCAAAAGCCGCCGCTGCAGCGCTTTCAGATGAGCGCACCCGGAAAACCATCGGCTGGGTAATCGCCGCCGTCCTGTCCCCGCTGATTTTGGTCGTCGTGCTGGTCTGTGCCTTGCTCTCTGGCACCACGGGTCACAACAACACCGCCGTGGAGCTGTGCTTTCACGGCGGTGTGATTCCAGCAAGTATGCCTGCGGAGTACCGGGAGTACATCGGGGATATGCGCCAAAGCTTCACCCTCATAGACGGCGCGATTGCCAGCGTGAATGCAGAGATGGAGGATGGGGACAGCCTTGACGATTACCGGGTCAAGGCAATTTTTTATTCTCTGTTCTTCGGCGCGGAGTCCCCCTCCCGGCTGGAGCATCGAAAATATGTGGACTGCTTTGTGACCTATGAAGAACGTACTCGCACCGTGGACAACGGCGACGGCACCACCTCGGAGGAAACCTACACCGTAGCCGTTCCTATTGCTTCGCTGCCCGCCGTCTACAACAACATCCGCACACTGTTCGGCAGAGCAATTACCTATGAGGATCAGGCCAATGCCAATGAAATCTATTATCGTGCCCGGTACGGCACCGGCGCACCCCTGGAGGGGGACGGTTCCGATTCGTGGCAGGATTGGACACCGGATCAGATGGATGGCTTTTACTCCGATTTGCCTGTCGGAGAAGCGGGTGCGGAGGCTGTCCAGCTTGGACTTTCCCGCCTTGGCGACCCCTATTCCCAGGAGCTGCGCGGACAAGGCAGCTACACCGACTGCAGCTATCTTGTGCAGTGGGTGTATAAAAAGCTGGGGGTAAATCTCCCCGGCACGGCTGCGGCGCAGGGAAAATACTGTGTGGACAACGGGCTGACCATTCCCAAATCCAGCCTTGCCCCCGGCGATTTGGTGTTCTGGAGCCACGAGCCCAACGGCCGCTTCATGAACATTACCCACGTTGGCATCTATGCCGGGGACGGCAAGGTGGTGGACGCGTCCTCCTCCAAAGGACAGGTCGTCTACCGGGATTTATTCGATTCCGGCAAGCAGGTGCTGTACGCAAGACCCTATGCCGAAGCGCCGGAAAGCTCCGCCACCGGCTTTGTCTCTCCGTTGGGAAAGAGCTGGCGGTCCATGGTGACCTCCGAATTCGGCGGCAGGACGGACCCCATCACCGGACAACAGGCAGGACATTCCGGTATTGACCTCGGCACCGCCAAGGGCACCTCCATCCGTGCGGCCAAGGCAGGAACGGTGAAAACCGTGGTCTATGGCAGCACCGGCTACGGCTATTATCTTACCATTGACCACGGCGGCGGGCTGGTCACCTTATACGGTCACTGCTCTCAGATTCTCGTTCGGGAGGGGCAGACCGTGAAAGCCGGGGAAACCGTTGCCAAGGTGGGCTCCACCGGGCGCAGCACCGGAAACCATCTGCACTTCGAGGTGCGGGTGAACGGTGTGAAGCAGAATCCGAGAAATTATCTGTCATAAAAAAAGAGAAAGAAGGATGATTTTATGCGTGAAAACAAGATTAAGGTACTCAAAATTGAGCCGGGGCAGGCGCCCCAGGTCAAGGAAATCCGAAATGACCTTGCCAGCCTGCAGGCGGAGGTGGGCGGCCTGATTGAATGCATCAGCTTTCCTAACGGCTGCGTTGCTGTCTGCAATGAGGAAGGCAAAATAAACGGAATGCCGCCCAACAGGCGGCTGGGCGCGGATATTATCTGCGGCCCGTTTTTTGTCTGCGATACCACCCATGACGGTGAGTTTGCCTCTCTCAGCAAGAGCAAAGTTGCGGAATACAGCCAGCTTTTTGCGGACATTCCCGAATTCACCGGGCAGGAACCGGAGCTGGAACCCGGCTTTACCTTTATGGGATTTCGATTTTAAGGAGGACGCTCAGCATGAAAAAAGAAAGCATTACCGTTCAAATGGACGGCGAAAAGCTCCGTGCGGTGAAACGCTACATGGAGAAAAAAGACGCGGATTTGGAACAGGAGCTTTGCGATTCTCTGCAAAAGCTCTATGAAAAATACGTTCCGTCTTCCGTGCGGGAATACATTGACGAGGGCTGCGAAGATGCTCCCGCCGCCACTTCGTTCAAAAAGCAGAAGGAAAAAGAGAAGGCCGCTGCTGCCGCCGACGGAACACAGAACGGGGCGGCGCATTAAGGCACACACCCGTCCCACAGCGTTGCCCCCCGTTCGCCCCTGTGTGCCGTTTTCAGGGCAGAGGTGGCATCCATGCACCCATCCCGCCACAAACGGCAACGTGAGGGCTTTGTGCAGGGCGTTCGGAAATGCGCACCGGCTCCCGAATCTGGCAGCTCCCCACGGTCGAAAAAAGAGCGGGATAAAGGCGGGTGGTCGCAAGCGACCGCCCGCCGCCCACTTCGCCCAGCAGTGCTGGGCGTTTTTCGCACCTTCCCATGAGGTGGCCGGATTGAGGATTTGTCACGGTCAGGGTGGTCGGAATCCGCAAAAACGCAGGAGAATAAAGGATTTTATACGGTCACCTCGCAGGTGTACACGCACGAAATGGAGGCTTTCACATGAAAAACAACAAGGAACGAACGGCGGTCTGGCTGTATCCCGAAACCATGGAACGGCTGGACGGCTGGCTGATACAAGATAACTGCAAGAGCCGCAGCGAGTTTATAGAAAAGGCGCTCTGCTTTTACATGGGCTACCTTGGAACGGAGGACACCTCCTCGTATCTTTCCAAGACACTGCTCTCCTCCATGGAGGGGACGCTGCAAAAAACGGAGAACCGGGTGGCAAGCAATCTCTTTCGCCTCTCGGTGGAAATCAGTATGATGATGCATCTGCTGGCAACCACGCTGGATGTCTCGGATGAGGAGCTGCACCGGCTTCGCGGGCGGTGCGTTGCCGAGGTGAAAAAGACCAAGGGCAAAATCCGTCTGGACGATGCGGTGGAGTTTCAGAATGGCATCGAGGCTGAAGAATAATGGCGCGGATTATTCTCAAGTGCCCCTATCTCAAGGGCGGGGAAAAGACCGCCGCCCATTTAAATAACCTTGTCAAATACATTGCCACCCGTGACGGCGTGGAAAAAATGGAGAGCGCCCACCGGCTCTGGCACTCCACCAAGAAGCAGAAAGAACTGATTGCACAGATACTTCGGGAGTTTCCTGATACCAAGGATTTATTTGAATATGAGGATTACTGTGAGAATCCCAACCGGGGAAACGCCTCGGAGTTTATTTCCATTGCACTGGAACAGAATCTTGATCAAATCAGCGGGCGGGAAAAATATCTGGACTACATCGCAAACCGTCCCCGCGTAGAAAAGTTTGATACCCACGGTTTGTTTACAGCCGGGGATGCGCCTCTGATCTTGTCACAGGTTGCGGAGGAAGTGTCCTCCCACACAGGAAATGTGTGGACGCCGATTATTTCCCTACGACGGGAGGATGCAGGCAAATTTGGGTTTGAAAATGCGGCGGCTTGGAAAGCCTTACTTTCCTCCAAGGCGATGGAGCTGGCCGAGAGCTTAAAAATCCACCCTGACCACCTGAAATGGTACGCGGCGTTTCATAACGAATCGCACCACCCGCATATACACATGATCTGCTACAGCACCGATCCAAGGGAGGGCTACCTTACCAAGCAGGGCATCCGCAAAATGAAGTCCGCTCTGGCAAATGAGATTTTTCGGCAGGAGCTGATTCCGCTGTACAGAGAAAAGACCCAGCGGCGGGATGCGCTGAAGGAACAGACTGCCGAAGTCATGACAGACCTGATCCGCCAGATGAAGGGCGGTGTTTTGGTCAGCGGGCGCATGGAACAGCTCCTCACACACCTTGCCGAGCGTCTGCAAACAGTCAGCGGCAAAAAGCAGTACGGCTATCTGAAAGCAGACCTGAAAAATGTGGTGGATGAAATTGTGGATGAGCTGGCGCAGGACAGCCGCATTGCCGAAGCCTACCGCCTGTGGTGGGAGGTCAGGGGCAGAATTGAGTCCATCTACACCGAAACACCTTCCGATCCGCCGCCCCTTTCCCGCTGCGAGGATTTCAAGCCCATCCGCAATAGGGTCATTCAGGAAGCATTGAACCTCGGCAGCGGTACGATGACCTTTGAGGAACCAGCTTCAGTGGAAACCGCACTGCCGGATGCCGACCCGGATGACGATGCACACTCCGTGGAGCCTGTGCTGGACAACACACCCGCCGAGCCGGAGGAAGATTTTGAACCGCCGCCCGAACCGTCCTTCCGCAGCAGGGAGAAATCACCCACTTCATGGTGGACGGAGGAATACAAGCTGGCAAAACAGTATCTCCACGGCGATGAGGATGCCGATATCCCGCAGGATTTTGAGCAGGCATTCGATTTGTTTCTTTTAGAAGCGGATAAAGATAATCCCCTTGCGCTCTATGACCTTGGCCGCATGACCGCCGATGGACTTGGGTGCGATGCGGATGCGGATGCCGCCTATGGCTGGTATGAAAAGGCACTTGCAGTGTTCCATGCTGCCGAGGAAGAAAAGCCTTGGAAGTATACCGAATACCGCATCGGCAAAATGTTCGCCGCAGGGCTTGGCACAGAGCAGGACTATTTACAGGCGGCGGACTGGCTTACCCTGTCCGCAAACGAGAAGTACAAATATGCGCAGTATTCCCTCGGCGGTCTGTATTACCACAGCAAGGGTGTGGAGCAAGATTATGAAACCGCCTTTTCCCTCTACACCCATTCGGCAGACCAGAGCTTTCCCTATGCCAGTTTTGAGCTTGGTAAGATGCTGCGGGACGGCATCGGTTGCGTAAAAAACCAGCCGGACGCTGACCAGCGTTTCAAGGAAGCCTTTCTCGGCTTCGCCTCTCTGGAGGAAAAAGGGCACGATGATAAGCTCCAATACC
>NZ_DAMBZJ010000028.1:0-18691 GCF_032060045.1 Oscillibacter sp. | reverse complement strand
CGGCTGGGCTGGATGCTTCTAAACGGCGTGGGCACAGAAAAGGATGAGACAAAGGCAAAGGAATACTTTGAAAAGGCGGCGACAGTAGGAAATCCCTTCGCCTGTTACCAGCTCGCCAAGCTCATTCTTGCAGATGAAGCAGCGCCGCCGCAGGAGGTGGAAAAAGCCCTTGGTTATCTCCGGCAGGCGGTGGAGGCTGAAAATCCCTACGCCGCATATTTTCTCGGCAAACTCTATGAAACAGGGCAGCACGTCCCGCAGAACCCGGCCGAATCAGTACGGCTCTATACCCTGTCCGCAGAGCAGGATAATGACTTTGCCGCATACCGGCTCGGCAAGCTGTACCTTGGCGGCGAGGGCGTCCTCAAGGATGTGGAAGCCGCTATCCGCTGGCTGACCTTTGCCGCCGACCGAAAAAATCAATTTGCCGAATATGCCCTCGGCGTTCTCTATCTCAAGGGAGAAGATGTGCCAAAGAATGTGCCCAAGGCGTTGGAATACCTGAAACGATCCGCCGGTCAGGGCAACCAATTCGCAGCGTACCGGCAGGGCAAGGTTTACCTCATAGGAGAAGATGTGCCAAAGGACATTCCGGCTGCTCTGCAATTCCTGACGGCTGCCGCTGAACAGAGCAATCAATATGCGCAGTACACTCTCGGAAAACTGTATCTGATGGGAAAAGACGTTCCGAAAGACAAGGAGGCCGCCGTCCGCTGGTTTACCCTATCGGCGGCGCAGGGCAATGTTTACGCGCAGTTTTTTCTTGACCATATGGACGAGTTCAAAGACCCCTCCGTCCTGCTGGCGGGAACACGGCTCCTGCATCACATGAGCCGTGTGTTTGCAGATAACACCCCGCCCTTAAAACCGCCCGGACAGCGCACCGACCGCAAGCTCCTACGCAGGCTCCGGGAGAAAAAACAGGCGCAGGGCCATGCGCGGGACGACCACGAACAGACCATGTCACTTTAAAAACGATGGGAGGATCACCGTGAAAAAACAGAAAAAGAAAACCGGGCAACTGCCCGTCCTAAAAAATCTATATCCCAAGCAATGCCGTCCTGTCAAAAGGGCGGCATTTTTTCATCGAATCGGCAATCGCCACAGATAGGAGGTGCGCCCATGGGTGCCTATGTGTATTTTACGGACGAACAGAAATACCGTGCCAATAACGTGGATTTAGCGGACTTTCTCCAGCGGCGCGGCGAAAAGCTCCTGCCCAGCGGACGGGATAAGCGGCTGGCCTCTGACCACAGCATCACCGTCCGGGGGAATGAATGGTACGATCACTCCGCAGAGAGCGGCGGGTATGCCATTGATTTCGTGCGGAAGTTCTACGGCTGCTCTTATCCTGAAGCCGTGACCCTGCTTCTGGGCGGTGAGCAGGGCGAAAGCTATCGGCCCGCCTCGCAAAAGGAACCGGAGCCGAAAAAGCCCTTTGCGCTCCCACCGGCCAACACGGATATGCGCCGTGTTTATGCCTATCTGGTGAAAACCCGGCACATCGGACGGGAGGTGGTCAGCTTCTTTGCAAAACAAAAGCTCCTCTATGAGAGCTGCGAAAAATCTCAGGATGGGACAAAGGAATATCATAACGCGGTGTTTGTGGGTTTGGATGAAAACGGAGTTGCACGCCATGCCCACAAGCGCGGGATTTACACCTTGGGGCAGGCGTTCAAGGGGAATGTAGATAGCTGCGATCCCCGGCACAGCTTTCACTGGCTTGGAGAAAGCGAGCATCTGTATGTTTTTGAGGCGCCGGTAGATCTGCTGTCGTTCATCACCCTGCATCCGCAGGACTGGCAGCGGCACAGCTATGTGTCCCTCTGCGGCGTCGGCGGGCAGGCCATGCTGTGGATGCTGGAGCAGTACCCGCAGCTCCGGCAGGTCTCGCTATGTCTGGATAACGATGAGGCAGGCCGCAAGGCCAACGAGCGGCTGAAGAATCAGCTTGCGGAACAGGGGTATGAATCCGAACTGCTCATATCTCAGGGGAAGGACTGGAATGACGATTTAGCAGAAGCGGTGCAACAAAGGCAGAGCGGCTTTGAAATGCGAATGGCATAGAAAAGTGGAGCGGTCAAAATTGACTGCTCCACCAAAAGTCTTATACCGATATAGAATGGTAATGTGTGAGCTTCGTATTGTGTTCAAAACGCAACACATATTTCATTCGGTCTTTCCAAAGTGCCGTTTCCGGATGATAAGCAGTATTCTTGTAAGCAACATCATTGCAGGAAGCTCAATGAGCGGCTCAATCACCATAATTAAATGTATAAGCGGTTCATTTGGGAAAGCCATAAGTGCTACGCCAAGTGTCATTGGTGAGTTTTTTGCAAGGGTTGTCAGTGTCAGGCTGGCTGTGTCTTCATAGGAATAATGAAAAACCTTGCCAATTCCTTGCGCCAAAATAAAATTGATAATATAAAACAAAATGATTGGAACAAGTAATATTGCCACAACATTTAAGCTGGCTAAAAGATTTTTCCCCTTTGAGGCAAACATGGATAGAATCGCCATAGAAAGCAGCAGGGTCTGCAAGGCGCTGAACAAGCTAAAGATTCTTTCTTTTTTATCATAGTTTTGCATTTTGCTTAGTAGCCATTTTCCGATTTGTGCCAGTGAAAAGGGTAAGATTAGCATAATAGTCACACTGCTTATCACGCTCTGAATGTTAACGGTTCCTGATACTCCACCAAAAGTCAAAATATAAACGGGGAGCAGCACAACCTGAAGCACAAGATTGATCGGCAGCATTGTTGCTGATAACGGGACATTTCCCTTTACCACACCGGTAAATATGAGATACCAGTCCGTGCAGGGCGTAACCATCAACATGATAAATCCAATTTGCATAATAGGTGGATGAGATAGAAAAATTTTTCCTAAAAGCCACACCAGTATCGGCGTCCAAACAAAGTTAATTAAAATAGTTGTAATGGAAAACCGTACATTGGAAAACGCCTTGCGGTAATCTTTTAATGGAATATTCAAGAAAGCTCCGAATAACATGACGAACAGAAACGGAGTTATAAAGGTCTCTGCATGGTAGTGTAAATAGTTTTGTGTTTTCTGGTTCCAGGTTAATGCAAAATACAGATAAGCAACGAAAATCACTATGATGCAAAATTAATTCTACTCATAATTCTGTGGCTGTCAATAGTAAACGGCACACCTTGTATTAATTAGCGAAAAACTGTTCCAATTAGTCCAAATATTAAGAATATAAATGTTCCTATCTGCATTAAGTTTAGCAATTTACTTAGTTGTGGTTCAATTTCTTCCACACGCTTATCCCCATGCTTTTTAAGTAACTTTAAAAATACCGATAATACTATCAAGGAAAAAATTGCCGAAGATAAAGCAATTAACAATGAAACTTTTGCTAGTATGTTAATAATTAGCATCTCCCTTCTTTTCTTTCCTTATTGTATCTAGTTTTTGATGACAGTATTCTGACATAGTGAAGATTTATACGGCTAGCAATGATGAATTGATAGCCGTAATTATTTAGTTTATTCAACATCTAACAGAGATATCCTGCCGTCAAAATAGATGATGAGCTGCTCAAGTATCCTTGTCCAATCTCTCGGCCTACCGATCCATTTTTCAGTGATATCATTCATCGCCAAATACAGCATTTTAAACAGGGAATCGTCCGTCGGGAAGATTGTCTTGGATTTAGTGACTTTTCGCAGCTGGCGGTTGAAATTTTCTATAGAATTCGTGGTATAGATCAGACACCGGAGCTCAGGCGGGTATTTGAAATACGTGGATAGCTCTGCCCAGTTATTTCGCCATGAACTGATTGTACTCGGGTATTTTTTGCCCCATTTGTTCTCAAGTGAATCAAGCTGCTGCAGTGCAATATCTTCCGTGGTAGCCTGATAGACCAGCTTCAAATCAGCCATAAAAAGTTTGATGTCTTTGTAGGAGACAAAGCGGGTAGAATAACGGATTTGATGTACAATGCAGCGCTGGATTTCCGTATTAGGATAAACAGCATGGATAGCGTCATTAAAGCCGGTTAGACCATCAACAGAGGCGATCAGGATATCTTCCGTACCCCGGTTCCTGATTTCATTCAGAACGCCGATCCAGTATTTGGCGCTTTCATTTCCGCCAATCCACATTCCCATAACTTCCTTGGTGCCGTCTAGATTGATTCCAATGGCTATGTACACAGCTTTTTTTATGACCGCATTGTCCTGCCTGACATTGTAATGAACAGCGTCCATGAAGACGATGGCATACTTTCGTGAGAGCGGACGGTTCTGCCACTCCTTTGCAATAGGCAGGATTCGATCTGTCATCTTGGAAATCATGGATGGAGATACTTCGATGCCGTAAATGCTCTGTAGATGTTCGGTGATGTCCCTTGTTGTCATTCCTTTCGCATACATAGATAAAACCTGATCCTCAATGCTTGAGATATCCGTCTGATGCTTCTTGACGATCTGTGGCACAAATTCGCCATCACGGTCTCGTGGAATATCAAGATCAATGTCACCCATGGATGAAGTCACGGTTTTCTTGCTGTAACCATTCCTGCGGTTATCCGTTTCTTTGCTTTTGTAGTCATACTTTGAATAGCCAAGATCTTCTTCCAGTTCGGCTTCGAGCATCCCTTGCAGGGTATCGCCTAAGAGATCCTTCAGCATTGATTGTACACCTTCCGCATCCTCCGGCTTGTAGGTGGCCAGCAACTGATTGATCAGACTTCTGCGTTCCTCGGTTAGTTTTCTTTGTCTTGCCATAAAAAATCCCTCCAGATTAATATTTATTTTAACACTAACCTGGAAGGACGCCATTACTTTATTAGCACAAAATTATTTACAGTCTCCTCTGCATATTGTTCTATGATTGTAATTTGACTAAGTAATAGACCAAGTGGCATAGCCACGAAAATAATTAGTGTTTGGTATTTTTCAAGTTTCCTCATTTTCTCTCCTGATTGTAGATAATTAAGACTATGCAATTTTTCTGAGCTACTTGTTATATCAATTGCGAGCAATTAAACCACTCGACAAATAACCGTTTAGATCATTTATTCTTGTTGTTTATAATACCACAAAATATACCAACCTGAAAGGAGTTTCGCTATGGCGTCCCAAGTCTACATCCTAATCGCAGCGGCCGCCGTGATGTTTCTCGTCATCGGCGGCCTTTCTCTTTTGGCCCACTATTATACCCTCAATGGAATCAAGTCCCGCACGGTGGGCGACGGCCAGCATGGCACGGCGCGCTTTTCCACCAAGCAGGAAATCAAAAGCATCTACAAGCACATTCCCTTTCAGCCGGAGCTGTGGCGGAAGGGAGAAAGCCTCCCCGCTGTTTCGGAGCAAGGCATCATTCTCGGCAGCACAGGGGCAAAAAACAAGGTCACGGCGTTGGTGGATACCGACGACGTCCACTGTCTCATGATCGGCGCGTCTGGCGTAGGCAAAACAGCCTTTTTCCTGTACCCAAATCTGGAATATGCCTGCGCCAGCGGCATGAGTTTTTTGACAACCGATACCAAGGGGGACCTGTACCGCAACTATGGCGCCATTGCCCGTGACCATTACGGCTACCATGTGGCGGTCATCGACCTTCGAAATCCCACCCGCTCCGACGGCAACAATATGCTCCAGCTGGTCAATACCTACATGGATACCTACCTTGCCGACGAAAACAATCTTGTGGCAAAGGCCAAGGCGGAGAAATACGCCAAGATTATATCCAAAACCATCATTAACGCCAGCGGTGAGAACTACGGACAGAACCAGTTTTTCTACGATGCCGCCGAGGGGCTTCTGTCCTCCATTATTCTGCTGATAGCCGAATATCTGCCGCCCACCAAGGTGGATGGGAAAAAGGTGGACTGCCGCCACATCATCAGCGTGTTCAAGCTGGTGCAGGATTTGCTGGCCCCCAGCAAGGTAAAGGGCAAAAGCCAGTTCCAGCTCCTCATGGAAAAGCTGCCACCCGACCACAAGGCCCGTTGGTTTGCCGGAGCCGCCCTCAACTCCGCGGAGCAGGCCATGGCGTCGGTGCTGTCTACCGTGCTGTCCCGGCTCAACTCATTTATTGACAGTGAAATGGAACAGATACTCTGCTTTGATACAGCCATTGATGCGGAGAAATTCTGCAATGAACAATCCGCACTGTTTGTGGTCCTGCCCGAAGAAGATTTGACCAAATATTTCATGGTCAGCCTGATGATCCAACAGCTCTACCGGGAAATTCTTGCGGTGGCGGATGAAAACGGCGGCAAGCTGAAAAACCGCGTGATGTTTTACTGTGACGAGCTGGGGACACTCCCGACCATCGAATCGCTGGAGCTGATTTTTTCGGCCAGCCGCTCCCGCCGCCTTTCCATGATTCCCATTATCCAGTCCTTCGGACAGCTTGAAAAGAATTACGGCAAGGAGGGTTCGGAAATCATTGTGGACAACTGCCAGGACACCATCTTCGGCGGCTTTGCACCCAACAGCCAGACTGCCGAGGTGCTGAGTAAGGCGCTGGGCAGCCGCACCGTGATGAGCGGCAGTATAAGCCGGGGCAAAAATGATCCCAGTCAGTCCTTACAGATGATGGAGCGCCCTCTCATGACGCCGGATGAACTGAAATCCATCCCAAAAGGAAACTTCGTTGTTATGAAAACCGGCACACATCCCATGCGGACAAGACTGCGGCTGTTTTTGGATTGGGGCATCACCTTCGGGAAGCCTTACACGGTAGAGGAAAAGGCACACCGAAAGGTTATGTATGCCGATAAGCAGACGCTGGAGGAAAACATTGTTCGCAAGCACACGGCCGGCATGATAGTGGATGAGGAAGCTGGTGAAATCCTTGAACCGCTTACCGGTACCGGCGCACTCCACACACCTGTAGCGGAGCCGCCCGCAGAGGCACTAAAGCGGCGCAGCCATGTCAGAACGGAGTGATAACGAATGAGCTATTTTAACCACATTTATTCTGCTTCGCCCGATGAACTCCCTCATCGGGCGAGGACGGTTTATATTTACCTCCGCGACCGTGCGGGAAAGGGATCAGACTGCTGGCCCGCAGTCAAGACCATCGCGTCTGACTTGCAGCTCTCCCGCAGCACTGTCAAACGCGCCCTGCATGATTTGGTTCATGCTGGGCTCATTGAAAAGGAATCCCGCTATCGGGAGAACGGCAGCAATACCAGCAACCGGCTGATTTTGAAAAAATAGCCGGGCTGTAGCAAAGCAAAAATATGGATTTTCCGCCAAGGGGGTATTCCGCCTTTCCGCAGAACCCAGGTGCGGTTCATGATGGACCCACCAGAACCTCTCACTCTAAGAATATTTATAACAGAGAAAACAATTAACCAGACATTTTATAGATTCATCTGATT
This sequence comes from Oscillibacter sp., assembly GCF_032060045.1. Taxonomy (GTDB): domain Bacteria; phylum Bacillota; class Clostridia; order Oscillospirales; family Oscillospiraceae; genus Oscillibacter. The sequence goes on along the minus strand of NZ_DAMBZJ010000028.1, from coordinate 11,325 downwards.
ACCAGTCATATAGATCGTATCTCCATAGAATAATCATAATTACTATGTATAATTGTCAACAAAAAGCTGTTATAAATTATATTTTGTTATTTTCACATATCAAAAGTGGATTGAACAACACATTTATTAGGAGGACAAAATGAGCATATTTTCACATTCGTCGAGAGGACATCATTATAGAAACGGGAATCTTGGAAGTGGGTATTATCAACGGCGAGGTGTACTGGGACGCCTGTTTGGTGTGATCGGATCTGGGCACCATTCATGCCAATATAATACTTATTACCCACCACAAAACAACGATCCACAGGGAAATATACCCGCACCAAATTTGCCCACCATGATCTGCGGAAAATGCAATTTGAAGATACCTTCAGGTTCAAAGTTTTGCCCAGAGTGCGGTGAAATAATAAAAGCTGATTGGTGTTGTATAAATTGCGGTACCAGGCTACAGCCAAACTCCAAATTCTGTATGCACTGCGGAACCAAAGTAAACGGTTGACCTATGCTGTGGATAAATCACTTTAGATACTCAGGCAGAAAATTTGGAGGCTATACAATAGAAAAGGTGGCGGGTGAGGGTAGATATGGCATTTGCCTTAATGCACATTCTGACTGCGGTTCGAGAGTAGTTATCAAGCGGTTCAAATCAGCCTTCATTAAAAGAGATAACGAAAGAACGTCTGTTGAAGCGGATCTTCTGTCAAAGATCGATCATTATTCTATTCCTAAGCTTTTGGGAGTCATTAATGAAAACGGGTTCTACGGACTCATATTGGAAGAAAAACAGGGAGATACTGTAGAGTCGAAACTTTTTAAACACAGGTATCAATTTTCAAACAAAGAAATTTTCGAGATAGTTTCTCAGCTGGTCAATATTATTTGGTATCTGCATGGTAAAGGTATTATTCATGGGGACATACGACCACCAAACGTAATAATTAATAATGGTGTTATCTATCTTATTGATTTTGGCCTGTCAAGGTGGGTGGACTATAATCGCTATACATTTGATATTGATTTTTCATATTTAGGCGATTTTATCCTTCATTTGCTTTATTCATCTTTTGAGCCTAAGAAATATAAAAAGCTTGCCTGGTATAATGAATTAGATATTTTGCCTGAACAAAAACTCCTTCTCAAAAGGCTGCTACGGCTTGAAGAACCTTATGAAAATATAAGAGAAGTTTCCGCTGATTTTTACCGGGTATTTGGTTCTTAAGAGATTTAATTGTATTGTGATAACCAAAGAACATATAATAAGCCCTGCAACGGAGAAGTGTGTTTGTCGTTGCCTACCTTTTTGCAAAGTGCTTGCGGTATTCCAAGGGGAGCATCTGATAGGTCTCCTTAAATGCGGCGGAGAACTTGCTCTGGCTATTGAAACCTACTGATTTTGAAATCTGCGAAACGCTGTCGGCAGTCTCTCGCAACAATTCTGCTGCCCGTTCCATACGGTGCTCTTTGATATGGGAGGCCAGCGATTTACTGTAGACTTCCTTAAAGATTGCTTTTAGGGTTGTCGGATTCATTAAAAAGCGCTTAGCAAGCTCATCAATAGTGATGCGCTGCTCTAAGTGCTGTAACACATATTCGTGTAGCTCACGAACTGTTTCTACTTGTTCCTGAGAGCACTGGGACAATCTTTGTTGTGGCTCACCGCAGGCATGACCTGCTGTTTCCAGTTCGGGGCAGGATATTTCCATGGTTCCCTCAATTGTCTTATGCAGCAATCGGCTTTGCTCGGTATCTGCCGCTTTATAATATACCTCCTTGCCATCTCGTCGGCTGAAAATCAGACCGCCCGATTTCAGCTGGCGCAGATGATGAGAAACGGCAGGACTTGTCATATTCACCATGACGGACAGATTAATCACACATTCCTCACAGTGACATAAAATCCAGAAAATACGAACTCTACTGGGATCGTCCAACAGCTTAAATAGATTTGCCACAATTTGAAAATTTTCTGTGTTATTTAGTTTTTCGCACATATACTTCTCAACATGATGCTTTCCATGCTGGTGTGGCAGTGTAGTCTCGTTCATTTTCTATAACCTCCTCAGAATAATATCCATTTTGGAAATGCTTTTACCCCGTTCAGAAGTTCAGCTTTCGGATATGTTGACATGTGTTGTTTTACTTATTATACTATGACCATGACGATTAAACAAGTGCTTAATTGTTAAATACTTATAAAAAACGAAAGGAGCTTTTTTATGAAAAAGACTTACAAAATTGAAGTTGATTGCGCTAACTGCGCGAATTTAATGGAGGACGCTGCCCGCAAGACCTCAGGTGTATCCGCCGCCACGGTGAACTTTATGACCCAAAAGATGATTGTCGAGTTTGCCGATGGTCAGGAACCAGCGTCTGTTATGAAAGACGTACTCAAGGCTTGTAAGAAGGTGGAGCCCGACTGCGAAATCGAACTTTAACCATAACGCTGCGCCCCAGATGCAAGAGCAGACGGGGCGCAACTTTTGGGGAATAAATGAAACGTATAAGCAGATATTAAGTTCTGCGGGAGAATACATGAACAGGAGGAGATAAAATGAGCAAGAAGCAGAAAATCATGCTGGCGCGCATCCTTGTTTCCGCAGCCATGCTGACGGGGCTTGCTTTTGCGCCGGTTTCAAGTCTGCCGCGCATGGTGCTGTATCTTATTGCCTATTTGGTAATTGGATATGACATCTTAAAAAAAGCGGGAAAGGGGATCCTGAACGGTCAGGTTTTTGATGAAAACTTTCTGATGACGATTGCAACGCTGGGTGCCATTGCGCTGGCGACCTATGACAGAAGCGGGGACTACAGCGAGGCCATTGCGGTCATGTTATTTTATCAGGTAGGTGAACTGTTTCAAAGCTACGCGGTAGGTAAGAGCCGTCGGAATATCAGCGCCCTGATGGATATCCGTCCCGACTATGCAAACATCGAAAGGGACGGTCAGCTGGTGCGCGTCGATCCAGATGAAGTCACCATTGGCAGCACCATCGTCGTTCAGCCGGGAGAAAAAATTCCTTTGGACGGAATAATTGTTGAGGGCACTTCCGCGCTGAACACCAGCGCCCTCACTGGGGAAAGCCTCCCTCGTGACGCAAAAGCCGGTGACGAGGTCATTAGCGGCTGCATCAATATGACAGGCGTTTTAAAGATTAAAACAGCCAAGGAATTCGGTGAATCCACCGTATCCAAGATCCTCGAACTGGTGGAGAACGCCAGCTCCCGCAAATCCAAGTCCGAAAACTTCATCTCAAAATTTGCCCGCATTTATACGCCTGTGGTTTGCATCGTTGCGGTATTACTGGCAGTGGTTCCGCCCGTTATCAATATCACTGCCGGTAACCCTGCACTTTGGGAAATCTGGATTTATCGTGCACTGACTTTCCTTATTATCAGCTGCCCCTGCGCATTGGTGGTTAGCATTCCTCTCAGCTTCTTCGCCGGTATTGGCGGTGCCAGCAAGGTCGGCGTGCTGATTAAAGGCTCCAATTATATGGAAACCCTGGCTAAGACCAAGGTGGTTGTGTTCGATAAGACCGGCACACTGACCAAAGGCGTGTTTGAGGTCAATGGCATCCATCACAATGCGATGGAGAACGAAAAACTGTTGGAGTACGCTGCTCTTGCAGAATGCGCCTCCTCCCACCCCATCAGCAAAAGCTTACAGAGCGCTTATGGCAAAGAGGTTGATCGCAGCCGCGTGACGGATATTGAGGAGATCAGTGGTCATGGCGTCGTGGCCAAGGTAGATGGAACCACCGTTGCGGCTGGCAACAGCAAGCTGATGAAAAAGCTGGGCATCGAATACAAGGATTGTCACAGTGTTGGAACTATCATTCACCTTGCAATTGATGGCGCTTATGCAGGGCACATTGTAATTTCCGATGTGGAGAAGCCTACCTCACGTCAGGCAATCGCGCAGCTCAAAAAGGCGGGCGTGGAAAAAACCGTCATGCTTACAGGTGATGCAAAAGCCGTTGCGGATAAGGTCGGAACCGATTTGGGTGTGGATGAAATCCATAGCGAATTGCTTCCCGGCGATAAGGTCAGTGAAGTGGAAAAACTGTTGAACGCTCATGCCGGAAAAGGCAAGCTTGCTTTTGTGGGCGACGGCATCAATGATGCGCCGGTTCTTTCTCGGGCGGATATCGGCATTGCCATGGGTGCGTTGGGCAGCGATGCGGCGATTGAGGCTGCCGATGTGGTGCTAATGGACGATGATCCCATGAAAATTGCCAAGGGAATCAAACTTTCCCGCAAGTGCATCTCCATTGTGTATCAGAACATTGTATTTGCGCTGCTGGTTAAGGCGATATTCCTGGTGCTCGGTGCGACAGGCATCACAAATATGTGGGGTGCTATTTTTGCGGATGTCGGTGTGACCGTGTTAGCGGTACTCAACGCAATCCGTGCGCTGCGTGTACGCAATATTTAAATTAATCGGGCGCAGACGATTTCCGTCTGCGCCCATCTAAAAAGGAGCAATATGATTGAACAGAGACAGGAGTTGAACCGTGTCGCAGGATATTTCAAAGTACTGTCTGACTGCTCCCGCATTCGGATATTGACCGTTCTTTTAGACAACGAGTACTGCGTCAACGATCTGGCAGCCTGCCTGAGCATGTCAAAATCCGCAGTCTCCCATCAATTGAGAATCCTTCGGTCTGAGTGCCTTGTTAAATCGCGTAGGGCTGGAAAGCAGGTCTTTTATTCTATATCAGACATATATGTTCAAGAAACGCTTACCGCTGGGGAGGATCATGTTCTCAGGTACTTCGGAGGTGGAGGAAATCAGAATGAATAACGCAAAACGGATTTTACTGATAGATGACGAATTGAAAATTACACGTGTTTTGGCGGCCTATTTGGCAAAGGAGGGTTATCAGACAGCAGTTGCCCATGATGGAAACCAAGCTTCTCGGCTACTCCAGACCCAACCCTTTGATTTAATCCTTTTGGATCTGATGCTTCCCGATATTTCCGGCGAAACACTCTGTAGCACCATCCGCGCGCACTATCGCACCCCCGTTATTATGCTAACAGCCAAAAGTGATGAATCTGACATCCTAAATGGTCTGCAAATTGGGGCTGACGACTATATCACAAAGCCTTTTAGTCCGCGCGTTGTGGTGGCAAAGGTCAAGGTGGTTCTGCGCCGGGCGCAGAGCGATCATTTGGTCAGTGCGCCAGTATCCTACGGTAACGGATTCCTTCAAATTGATTTTCAAAATAAAATCGTGAAACGGAAGGGCGAGACAATTCATCTCACCCCCACCGAATATCAACTCCTTTCCGTTATGGCAAAAGCGCCTCACCGTATTTTTTCACGGGCACAACTCATCAGCTTTGCACTCAAAGATGACTACGACGGTTATGATCGCAGTGTGGATACATATATCAAAAGTTTGCGGAGCAAAATCGAACCCGACCGGAGAAAACCAATTTTCATCACCACAGTGCATGGCTTCGGATATCAATTTTTAGGGCAAGATGATTCGGGGGAATGCTGATGCGTAAGCTTCGCACACAACTGACTATTGTATTTACCGTATTGCTGACTGTGGCACTGGGGCTTTTTGCTTTGCTTTTCAATGGCACTTTAGATAAACTCTTTGAGGGCTATGCCAAAGAACAGCGGAACAATCAAATTCAGCAGATTCAAAAGCAGATCAACGAACAGTACGATCCGCTGTGGGGTTACACTATCTCAGGACTGGAGGTAATTGGGAACGCAGCACTTCAAAATGGGTTGATTGTCCATGTGCGGACATTGGGCGGAGAACTTGATTGGGATATTTCCGTTCATAAAACGCAGGAATGCCAGCTTGTTTTGCAGCATGCGGAAGAAAATATGCACAGCCGTTATCCGGCTTTTAACGGCTCATATATTGAACAGGATTATGACTTACTGTATGACGGAAAACAGGTTGGGTATCTGACAGTTGGTTATTATGGCCCATATGCGCTTAACGATGCTGAATTAAACCTGATCAACAGCCTGAATCGTGTTCTTCTGTTATTAGGTATTGCGTTAGCCGGAATTGCGGGATTCCTTGTATTGTTACTGTCCCGCTACTTTACCCGTCCGATTTCAGATGTTGTTGGTGCTACAGCAAAGATTGCCAGAGGGGAATATGGCCAGATAATCCGCACTCAACCAAAAACACAGGAACTAGCCTCTCTTGTTAACTCGGTCAACGAAATGTCGGAAACGCTTAAGCTGCGGGATGAGCAGAAACGCCGGATGACGGCGGATATTGCGCATGAACTCCGCACGCCCTTGAGCAACCTGCAAAGCCATGCTGAGGCAGTCATAGATGACGTATGGGAGCCGACCCCGGAACTGTTCCAAAGCATTCACGAAGAAATTCTCCGCCTTACCCGCATCGTCTCCCAGCTTCGTGAGCTGAATGAACTGGAAAGCGAACAGCTGCAGCTTGATAAAGAAAGTATAGAAGTTTCTGAGTTGTTTGAGAGTATTTGCTCTGATTTTTGCGTACGGTTTCAGAACAAGGACGTCCTGTTGCTTCGCACTCTCTCCGACGGAGCAACTACTCTTTGGGGAGATAGAGACAAGATCAAGCAGTGCATGGTGAATCTTGTATCCAATGCCTTGCGTGCAACTCCACAGGGCGGACATGTTACGCTTGTTTGTGAACGGATGCAGGGGCAGACTTGCCTCTCGGTCACCGATACAGGCATTGGTATGGAACAAAAAGATCTGGATCAAATGTTTGAACGTTTCTATCGTGCTGACCCATCCAGAAGCAAAAATACCGGTGGCATGGGGATTGGGCTTGCCATCACTAAGGCAATTGTGGAAGCGCATGGCGGGCAGATTTCAGCTCATAGTGCTCTTGGTATCGGAACGACTGTAACCATGTCTTTCCCAAATGATATGGCATCTAATCTTTAAGCAAAGGGGATAAAAATGAAATACGGCGCATTGCAAAGAGGAATATGGATGGTGTTCAAGGGCAGTTTCAAACGGCAGTTGACGGAAACACTTCGTGAACCCTTCCCGGCAAAGGTAATAAAAAAAGCACAAAGAGATTATCGGGCAATTTTATCCGGAGTGGACGACTTTGACCCGGACGATGGATTTGTCATTAATATATTAAGCTGTGCAATGCTCTCAGCAATACTGCGGAGTGTCGAAAACTCCTATGAAGTTTCCGAAATTCAGGCATATTATGAAGCGGCGATGAACATACCTGTTACGCGCTTCTTTGTTAGACATAGCCGAGTCTATACTGCGAAAGGGCAGGCAGCGATGAAAAAACGCGCTGAGAGAAGTCAGGAGATTACAAACCCCTATTCGTGGAAGTTTACTTACGCACCAGGTGGAACCGTAAACCAGTATACCGCCATTTTCTCCACCTGTGGTATCTGTCCTTAATGCAAGAGCTGGAACTTTTTCAATATGTTCCTGCTTTGTGCGCATTTGATTATGCGATGAACGCAATAGATCATACAGAATTTTCCCGGAAGTACACGTTAGCTTCAGGGGGCTCCTACTGCGACTGCCATTATTCGCACCGAGATCCCAAGAATTCAAATTGAGTTCACAGTCTTTCGCTCCATCTCCACAAAATCCCCATATTTATAGGTTATGCTTTTGTAAGCGGAAAAGCCAACTGGAAGGTTTAGGGCTTAACTAAATTGCTGCATCCCTGATGCGTTTTCGTATCAGGGATTTTTCAAGGCAGTTGGCTGTTGCCGTTTTGTTACTTTTATGTGGAGGTTGGAACGATGCGGATTCCCAATTTTCTCAAAAACGCTTCCCTGTGGTTCAAGTCGTTAGTACCTGTTTCTACACGGCCTTCTTTATTTAAACAATTTATGGAAATGAAGGAAGCGTTACGCCATGGGGCGCTGCCTTTGCTTCTCACCACATCTATGATTGCGGTACTTTTTACGGTGCTTTTATTTTTCTATACGCCTGCCTATGCGGTCAATCTGGAGGGACAGACTCTGGGCATCGTAGCAGATACCTCCGTTTATGAACAAGCCAGCGCATCCGCACAGGAGGCACTAGTCAGAGTGCTTGGAGCCTCGTCCGAAGAATTTGATGTCGCCGAGTTGTCCATGACAATTGCGGACAAAGACAAGCTTGCCACTTCGGACGAACTGGCAGATTCCATGCTGGAACAGGTAGATGAGCTACAGCGCGGATATATTTTATATATCGATGAGGATGCGGTCGGTTTCTCCGCTTCGCAGGAAACACTGCAAGCGCTGCTGGATGAAATGAAAGCGCCCTATCAGACCGAGAACACCATAAGCGCTACATTTTCTGGAGCGGTTTCCATTCGCTATGGTTATACGGCGCTATCCACCCCCTCTGACCCGGACACCGTGCGCGCAAAGCTGACAGCGAATCGTGAGGAAGCAGCAACCTATACGGTTGTCCAGGGGGACACCTTCTCCGAGATTGCGGAGCGATTTGCCCTTTGGCAAAATGAGCTGCGCGACCTGAACCCGTCGGTGACTCCAGACAAGCTGTTCATTGGTGAGGTGCTTATCGTCAAGCAGGCAGTGCCGGTACTCTCAGTGATTACCGTGGAAAATTCCATTTATGAGGAGGAAATTCCGGCGCCTATCGAATATGTCGATGATAATACGCTTTACATCGGTGACTCCCGTGTCGTAAAATCGGGTTCTGCCGGTATTGCAAGTGTTGAGGCCGAGATCACTTACCAGAACGGCGTTGAAAAAACGCGCAGTATCCTTAGCACTACCACAAAGGTTGAAGCAACCACAAGGGTTGTTGCACGCGGAACGCAGAAGCCGCCCAAAACCGCTTCGAAAGGAACCTATATTTGGCCGGTTAACGGAAAAGTCACTTCCACCACGGGTAAGCGAACGCTCCTCGGCAGTACCGGCTATCACAGCGGTTTGGATATTGCTGTTCCTTATGGAACGGAAGTAAAGGCTGCCGACGGAGGCACTGTCACCTTCTCTGGCTGGAAAGGCAACTATGGGAATCTGGTTATTATTACGCATGATAACGGAACACAGACCTACTATGCGCACAACGCTGAACTTCTGGTATCTAAAGGTGACAAGGTTTATCAGGGACAGGCCGTTGCCAAAGCAGGTTCTACCGGTCGCTCCACCGGAAGTCACTGCCATTTTGAGGTGCGCGTAAACGGAAAGACCATGAATCCATATGACTACCTGTAGGGGGAAACAATTTGACTGTCTTAGAACTCAACATTTTGGACTGGCTTCAGTCAAGTATGCGGACGCCTGTTGGCGACGCGCTGATGCCGGTTATCACAGCATTTGCAGATAAGGGAATCGGATGGATCCTTCTTACCTTCGCATTTCTTCTCCGCTTTCGAACCAGAAGAATTGGGATTACATTGTTGCTGGCAATCTGTATTGAGATCTTGCTGTGCAATATCCTCTTAAAGCCATTGGTGGCGCGGCAGCGGCCGTTTATATTGAATCCAGCGTTTCAACTGTTGATTGCAGCCCCACAGGACTATTCATTCCCTTCAGGTCACGCGGCTGTTTCGTTTGCCTGTGCATCCGTTCTTTGGATTTATAGAAGCCATTGGCGCTTTCCGGCCGCTGTTCTTGCGTTTATCATTGCCTTTTCAAGGCTGTACTTATATGTGCATTTTCCGACAGATGTGCTGGTAGGCGCAATGATTGGGGTAATGGCGGGAGTAATCTCGTGCCGAATTCTCAGCCAATTTAAGATTAACAATCTATGCCGCTGACCGCATTTGGGGCGTTTAGCTGGATTTAAAGGTACTTGGAGGTGTGAGGCAATCAAGAAAAATCTAATTATATTTTTGGCAACTTTATTTGCTTTTGTACCAATACGTGCTTTCGCCGCTACGACAGAAACCGTCTCCGAAAACACACCACAGATTCAGTCAGAAACCGCAGTTTTAATGGATGCATTGACGGGACAAATTCTATATCAGAAAGGTATGAGAGCCAAGATGTATCCGGCAAGTATTACAAAAATTATGACAGGTATGCTGGCACTCAAAAACGCTGAATTGGCAGATGTTATAACGATGTCCTCCGATGCGGTATTCTCAATTGACAGAGATTCATCTCATGTAGCACTGGATGTGGATGAGCAAATCACGTTGGAGCAGGCCATGTACGCACTTTCAATTGAATCCGCTAATGACGCCGCAAATGGAATTGCGGAGCTCGTCGGAGGCTCCATGGAAAACTTTGTGGCTATGATGAATGTTGCTGCGAAGGAGATAGGTGCGGAAAACACTCAATTTGCCAACGCCCATGGACTGTTTAAAGAAGATCATTATACGACCGCCTATGACATGGCAAAGATAACGGCAGAAGCAATTAAGGTTCCTGGATTCACCGATGTTTTCAGCGCCACATATTTCGAGATTCCCCCGACCAACAAACAGCCGGACACCAGATACTTTGGAAATAGAAATAAGCTGCTGAACGGAGAAATGCCTTATGAAGGAATCATAATGAGCAAGACGGGATGGACTTCAGAGTCACAACACACCTTGGTTACCGCAGCAAAACGGGGCGAGACCACCTTGATTGTGGTTGTCATGAAATCTTCCACAAGTAATGATAAATGGGATGACACTGTACAACTGCTGGACTATGGGTTTTCACAGTTTTATCGTACAGAAATATCCATATCACAGCTGGCATCTCAACTGGATTTAGGAACTAAGAGTGAAATTTCCGAGCCGAATATGGTTTCACTGCTGCTGCCAAGTGGAAAAAATCTCAGCGATTTAGCCGTTCACCTTGATGGAAGTGCTTCACAGGCAGTCGAGTCAGCAATCACAGTCCCCCTCTGTCTACAGAGCAACGATTCAACCGGTTCGGAGGATGACCTATTGGAAACCCAAGTGACCATTTCCCCTATTGCGGCCTCAGAACAAGGTACAAGCGAATCAGATGAAGGGAATGATGTTTCAACCGAAGCTGCAAAGAATCATGCATTTCCTATTATATTAATTATTCCGCTGATTGTTTTTGTCGTGGCTACGATCATAGGCATTCTGCGCCTACGCGCAAACCACCTTCGTCGAAAGCGCCGCAGACGAAAAAGGAACAGACAAACGAAGTCGTACAGAAATGCGGATCAATGGAAGTGGTGAAACTTTATCTGTATTTTTTGAAGTACACATCATTTCACCACATATAAATAATAGAATACTATATACTCCCCAGATAGATTCGGTTTGGCATTTAAATGATCCGTATACGACCGCATCTCTGGGTTTATATAGAGGCAGGGGCAACGCTGTTTTCGGTAAAATGAAAGTATCGCAAAAGGTCTCGAAAAAGTTAGCACCCCAA
>NZ_DAMBZJ010000027.1:35794-43997 GCF_032060045.1 Oscillibacter sp. | reverse complement strand
AAACCATGTCCGGAAGCAAACAGATAACAAAGGTCACCCTGCCGAAGAGAGATTCGCTTTTTACGCAGCTGCCCAAGGTAAATGTAAAAATCCAGGAGGGTCGTATCCTCGCCGCCCCAAGGGTAAGTGCGGCGGTTAAAGGGGTCTTCCCAACCCTCCATGCCGGCCTCATCCCCATAGTAAAGCATGGGAGAACCGGGAAAGGCGTATAACAGGACCGCTGCCAAACGGAGAAGGGACAACCCGCTTGCACGCTCTGCGGGGGAAAGGAAGGAGACGGCCCGGTCATCTTTGGTGGAAGGGGACTTTAATGCACCCAACAGCGTCAAAATCCGGGGCGTGTCGTGGGTTCCCAAAAAATTCATAGCGCTGTAAAAGGCAGGCGGGGGATAGTTTTCCCGAATGGTTTCCATAGCCTCCCGGAAATCTGCTCCGTCGCCGCCCTGCAAAAAAGCAAGCGCTGCTGTTCTAAAGGGATAGTTCATCAGGCCGTGCGCCTCAGACCCCAGCAAATATTTCCGGCGCTGGGAATACGCAATTTTATTTGAGCCATCCTCCCAAACCTCGGCAATTAACACGCTTTCGGGTTTTGTCTCCTCCATTGCCGTCCGCAGTCGGGCAATAAATTCATCGGGCAGCTCGTCGGCAACATCCAGCCGCCAACCGGAGGCACCCGCCCGCAGCCAGCGGCGGACCACAGAGTTTTCTTCGTCGATGATAAACTCACTAAAGGATGTGTCGCTTTCATTCACGGCAGGGAGGGTGCGGATCCCCCACCAGGCGTCGTAATCCTTTGGCCAGGGGTGAAAATGATACCAGTCGAAATAAGGAGAGCGTTGGCTCTGTGCCGCTCCGGGACCAGAATAAAACCCCTCGGCATTAAAATAGACGCTGTTGGATCCGGTATGGTTAAACACACCGTCCAAAAGCACACGAATGCCTCGTTCCGCCGCTTGGGCGGACAGCTCCCGAAAATCCGCTTCCGTTCCCAGCATAGGATCAATCTGTGTGTAGTCCGCCGTGTCATATCGGTGGTTAGAGGCAGATTCAAACACGGGGCAGAGGTATAGCGTGGTGACGCCCAACTGCTCCAGATATTCAAGCCGGGAGAGGATCCCTTGCAGAGAGCCGCCAAAAAAGTCGCTATTTCGCACCTCGCCTTGCACGTCGGGCCGCCAATCAGGCGTGTCTTCCCAATGTTCGTGTACCGTTCGGTTTCCCACGAGGCCTGCTGGGTTGGGAATCGACAGACGGCAAAAGCGGTCGGGAAAAATTTGATAGGTTACGCCATCGCCAAACCACTTGGGCGTAGAGTGTGAATCGTCGTATACCGTTAGCTGCCAATCAATGGCGTGCCCATCACTACGATAGCCCGTGGCGTCCAAATCGCAGCCGGAGCCGTCGTCCCGCCAAAAGCGAAAATGATACCAGACCAAATCGGGATGCTCCGGCGCGTCATAGGAAAGGGAAAAAAGAATCTGGTCCCCCGCAGAACCGCCGCGCAGCAGTTCCTGCTCCTCGCGTACACCGGAAAACTCAAAATGCAAAACCAAAGCGCAGTGGGTAAAGCCTTCGCGGGCCAACGGCCGCACGCGGAATAAAACCCGGCCGCCACAGACTGCCGCTCCGAACGGCTCTTTGCACAGGCTGTGTCTGGGGTCAAACACGAACGGTTCACTCATAATGGGCATTGTCCTTTCCAAAAAATGGAATATAATTCGATGAAAAGAAATGGCCCGGCCGGATTTCTCCTGCCGGACCATAGAAAAAATCAAGGTAGAAGCTGATTCTCGCCCAAAATTACGGTGCCGATTTCTTCTTTGGTGAAGTAGGCGTTGAGAATTTCCACGGCAGTGGAGGCCAGCGCCGCGCCGGAGCCGCCCTGCTCAATCACCAGAGCTACAGCAATTTTCGGATCATCAAAAGGCGCAAAGCAAACGAATACGCCGTTGTTTTTGGTACTTTTGGTGATCTGAGCCGTACCGGTTTTCGCGCCCGTGTCCACCACGCAGGTACGGAAGTAGCTGGCAAGGCTACCCTTGGTTGTCAGATCGTGCATTCCGTTTTTCACGGCGGCCAGATTTTCCGGCTTAATTTCAATGGTATTCACAGGATCGGGCACGCCGGTAAAAATGACGGAAGAATTGTCATAGGCCTTTACTGATTTGAGAAGGTGAGCTGGATAGTGCTCACCTCCGCCCACCAAGGTGGCAATGTAGTTGGCAAGCTGAAGGGGGGTAAAGAGGTTGTCGGACTGTCCGATGGCGGCCATAACGGTGTTGCCGCCGTACCACGTCTGGCCCACGGACTCGGAATACTCCGGGCCTGCCAGAATGCCGGGGTCTTCTCCGATTTCAATGCCAGTCTTGCTGCCAAGGCCGAAGGCGGCAGCGTATTCGTCCAGCCGCTCAATGCCCAAACGATAGCCCATGGTGTAGAAAAAATAGTTGCAGGAGTTGGTGATGGCTTGGGTGATGTTTTGCAGACCGTGGCCGCTGCGGTTCCAGCACCAGGCAGAAAAGGGATCGGTTCCCGCAATCATGTCGGGATAGTACCAGCGGCCCGTATCCCGGATTTTCTCCGTCAAGGTCACTACGCCGGATTCCAGCGCGGCAATGGCTGTGCAGGGCTTGAAGGTGGAGCCGGGGGGATAGCGGCCGTGGGTGGCCCGGTTATAAAACGGCTCTCCCGGGTCGCTGCTGAACAGCGCGTAATCCTGATTGTAGTTGGCAAGGCTGAAGGTAGGAAAGGAAGCCAGCGCCAAAACCTCGCCGGTGCCCACCTCAATTACCGCCGCGCCCGCGCCGCGGGAGGTGTTGCCGTCTTTTTTGTTCATCTGGGTGATGGTGTTGGACAGCGCCTGCTCCGTGGCTTCTTGAAGATTCAAATCCAGTGTCAGGGCGACCGTGTTTCCCGGTTGAGGCTGGGCGGTATAAAATTCACTGGTAATCTTGCCCTGATCGTTGGAGGAAATCAGGCGTTTTCCATCCGCGCCCCGAAGATAATTCTCAAAGGCCAGCTCCACGCCGGATTTTCCAATCCAGTCCTCGCCGCCGTAAATATCGGGGTTGGCTGCCAAGTCCTCTGCTTCCACGCGGCCCACAGTGCCCAGCACATGGGCCGCCGCGTCGGTGTTATACTCCCGCACGGAGGAGGTAAATACCTTTGCACCCCGGTAGTTTCCGTCCTTCACCAGAGAAATCAGCTCCGTGTCCACATCCTCCGCAAAGACATAGGCCGTGGTGTTCACCAGCTTGCGAATTTCCAGCTCATAGCGCACGCCCGCCACGGCCCTTGCATCCGCATCCGCCCAATCTTCCGGAATCTCAAATAAAGTCCGCATCTGTTTCATTAGCTCCCGCGGCGAGAGAATGGAGGAGAGCAGTTCATTGGTGACGTTATCCCGACTCACATTGGTGGACAGTGTCTTCAGGCTGGATTGCAGAAACTTTGAAAAGCGGTCCCGCTGGATGGTTCCGGCGGTGTCTACAGTGTAGGCATAGGGAGCGGTTTGACTCATGGGAAGATTGTCTTTCCACAGAACACCCTGTTTCCTGCACAACTGAATCAGACGCAGAATGGCTTCGTTTTTGTCGTCCTCCGCATTGAGCAGAGACATGTCGAAGGTCAGGGCATACGTCTGCCGGTTGGATACCATCACCTGTCCGTTTCGGTCGGTGAGAATGCCACGAGAGGCCTCTACCGTCTCTGTGCTGGCGATGGTGCGGACAGACTGCTCCCGGTAATAGCTCCCGTTGCGGATTTGTGTGCTGTACATCACGCCCACGTAGGCTGTCAGCACACAGAGCAGAAAGCCGATCAAAACGTATAGGCGGCGCGTGGAATTGAATTTTGTCTCAAGCAAGGGTTTACCTCCAGACAATCGGGCGGGTCCGCGCGTAAAAGACGCGGGTCCGCAAAGCAAGCATTTGTAAAAGTAAGAATAAGCCCACCGAGCAAGGCGCGGAACGGAGAGCTATAGGCGGATAGGCTCGTTTGTAAGGCACCTGCACCACACCCGGCGAAACAGAAAATACACCGGCAGCGCCCAGGGAAGGGAAACGGCCAGCTCCTTTGCGCAGACAATGGCCGTCTGTCCCCAGGCCGGGCGGGAAGCAAACATGAAAATCAGCCCGTGAAACGCGCCGGTGAGAACAAACGCGGTCATAGAGGTCACCAGCGCACTGAGAAAGCCTGAGGATAGCACGCTTCTGGCCAAAATCCCTGCCAGCAATCCCGCCAGCGGGAACACCAGCGTGTAGAAACAGGGAATGGGGGCGGAAATGGTCAAATCGCACACCACGCCCAGAACCAGAGAATAAATCGTTCCGGAAAGAGGACCCTCCAGCGTGGAGAGAATCGCGGCAAGAATGGGATAGATAAAGGGAAACACGCCCCAAAGCCGCACATATTGCAGCACCGCCCCCTGCCACGCGCAGCAAAACAGCGTAAGCAGGGCGTACAGCCCCCATTTATGAAAGGTTTCTTGTCGGGGAGTCATAAGCGCCGCCTTTCAATCCACAATGTCAAAGGATTTGATAATAAAAACCTGCGTCAGGTCGTCAAATTCCACGCTGGGACGCAAAACGGCATAAGATGTGGCCCCGGAATCGTCGGTCTGGACCTCCTCCACCATGCCGATGACAAGGCCGGAGGGATAGTAACCGCCAAGACCGGATGTTACCACCAGATCGCCGTTTAAAAGCTGCGTCCCGGCCGGGAGATAGTCCAACCGAAGCCGACTTCGGCTCATCAGGGAAAAATCCCCCTCTGCCACGCCGATGTCGTCTGTGCGAAAGACCTGTGCGCCCATGGAGGTGTCTGTGTCAACAATGTTCAGCACCGTGCACCAGTTGCTTCCCACTTCGCTGACCACGCCCACCAGATATCCGGTCTCCGTAATCACGCAGTCGTTTTTCTCCACCCCGTGTTCCGTGCCCCGGTTCAACGTCAAATAGCTGGTCCAGTTGGAGGTGGAATGCTCCGTAATGGTGGCGGCCTCTAAATCGCTGAGGTCCCGGCGCTGCTCCCGCAGATTCATCAAGCTGCGCAGCCGCTCGTTTTCCTGGCTGTCATTCTGGGCCTGACGTACCTCCGCCTCCATTTCGGCAATCCTCTTTTTCAGCGCCTGGTTTTCTGCCTTCAGGGCTGAGGTATCCTCATAGTAATTTTGCTTATCCATCAGCCAACCCGCAGTGGCAGTGTACGCCGCCCGAAAGGGAGAGGTGATAGTCTGCGCCAGATTCACCAGCGGGGAAGAGGTGGTGCTGAACACGGAGAGCACCGCAAGCACCACGGCAATCACCGCCGTGGCGAATAGGACCCAAAGTCCGTGCCGTTTCAGAAATTCTTTCAAGTCAATGCCCCCGACAAATTTTCAGCAATTCCAAATCAGTTAAAAAAACGGATACCAAACTGGCCCAGCATTCGGCTGAGCCGCAGAACGGGGAGGCCCATCACGTTGTAAAAGTCGCCTCGGATGCCCTCTACCAAAAGTGCACCAAGACCTTGAACCCCATAGGCTCCTGCTTTGTCCATCGGTTCGCCGCTGCAGATGTAAGCTGCCAGCTCTTCTTGACCGGCGGAGCGGAAAAGGACCTCCGTAGTTTCCGACTCTGTCACGGTTTTTCCATTGCTGCAGACGCTTACGCCCGTGCACACCAAATGGCCCCGCCCCTGAAGCAGCGTCAGCATCCGCAGCGCATCTGCCTCGTCTGTGGGCTTGCCCAGAGGCGCGCCATCCACAAAGACCATGGTATCCGCCGCAATGATTATCTCGTCCGGAGCGGCGACAGCCCCAGCCGCATTGCACTTTTTCCGGGAGATGTATTCCACCGTCTCCTGCGGCGTCAGACCGGAGGGAAAGTCCTCCGCTACCTCTGGGGGCCTGATTTCAAACTCGTTCAGCCCCATCAGATGAAGCAGTTCCTGCCGCCGGGGAGACCCGGAGGCCAATATCATCTTAGACATCCTGCGTTCTCCTTATTCCAAAAGCGGGCAAAGCCGCCGGAATATTTCTATATTTAGTAAAAATTACTTCCCCGTGGACCCAAAACCGCCCCGGTCCGGGCCATCTAAATGCTCCACGGCGGTAAATTCCAGCCGGGGCTGGTGATTCATTACCCGGAACTGGCAGATACGCGTGCCCTTTTCCACCGTTACATCCCGGGTGGCATAGGCGGGGAAGCGCCACAGGTCGTTGTCTCCGCAATAGCTGTTGTCTACCACGCCCATGGAGTTGGTTTGTAAAATCCCGTAGTTTTTAAAAGTAGAACTGCGGGGAACGATGTGGGCCTCGTGCCCCTCCGGAAGGGCAATGGCCACTCCCAGAGAAATCAGACGAAATTCACCCGCCTTCAGCGTCACCGTTTCGGCCGCCTGCAAATCAATCCAGTCGGACTTTCCGTCCACATAGCGCAGTGGCTCTAAATCCTCGCAGAAATAACGAACCTTGATATTCATAAACACTCCAAAATCAATACAAATAGTAAAATAAACTTAAAATATTACAAATAAAAAATGAAATCGAATCAATCCACGCCCCGGTCAAACAGGCCGCGGGTAAACTCCGCCGGAGCGTCTCCGCCGGAAAGATAGTCCTGAAAAATCTGAACGCACACCTCCGGAGACTCCGTGGTGAACCGCAGACGGGCATACCGCAGACCAAGGCGCTTCCAGTCGTCCCGGTCCCCCAAATACAGCGGCTTGCAATTTTGAAGCTCCGTCCGATGGCCCCAGGCGGGGAGAAGGGGAAAGGACGCCCCCTTGCGATCGGTCAGGGCATAGGGGCGGCGGCAGGAGCAGCCGATTTCGTTGCGAATAAGGCAGTTTTCCGTAAGCATCAGGGGAAGACGGCCGTAAACAATGGCCTCCGTGGGTAATAGTTTGGGCATGTCCCGAATCTGCGCGCCCCGCAGCTCAAAAGAAACGGTGGCAGATTGCAGGCCCTTATCTGCCAGATAGGAAAGCGCCCGCACATTAAAAACGTTCAAACCAAAATCGCCGTGAAGGGAAAAGCTCGTATGGCGGAGCAAAGGTAAATGCCCCAGATTCCCAACCATGGCAGCGGAAACACCCAGACCAGCCGCCTTTTTCAGCAGCTCTGAAAAATACGGCTCGTCCCCGTCCCGCCAGACGCGGGGAAGAATGGCGCAGTATTCCCCGTCAAATTCCGGTAGGGAATCCATTGATTCAAAAAGTTCCAGGGGAAGATATACCCGTTCCGGGCGCAGTGCCAAAAGCTCCTGCGTAAGTTGTTCCCGGCGAACCAGAGAGCAGGTCAGGGCCGGTTCTCCAGTATGGACAGTGGCAGTTTCAAGAGGGGGAACGGACAAAACGCGCCGCTGTGGCGGCGCAATTCGCTGAGCGGAAAGATTCGCCAAAGCGTCCCGCCGCAAGGCATTCACCGTTGCCGCCGAGACGGACAGCCCATCCTCAAGTGTCACCGACACGACTTCGCACCGATAGGCGGTGGCACCGGTTTTTTTCAGTCGGGTTTCCAGCTCGTCTATCGTCACTGCGCGGTTTCTGGCCTCCTCAGGAACAGGGCCGATGGCGGTGCCCTCCCGGTCTGCGTTGTCCCGAACGGTCAGGGTACAGGGCTCGTTTTTGCGAAAAACAGCCTCCATGGTGACCGGGACCGTCCGCATCCCGCCTTTTTCAACAGCGGCTTTTGCTTGGGCGAACAGTTCCTTCGGCTCCTCCGCGTCCGCAGGACGCACGCCAAACTGCCCGGGACCGGACAGGCCCCGCCAGTATCCGTCGGTAAATCCGGAGCGGGAAAAAGCGGCTTCCAGCGCGGCGGTTTCTTCCGCCGTGGGCCCACCGCCCTCCCGTAGAAGGCGGGCATAGATACCCGTCACCACTGCTACATACTCCGGGCGCTTCATGCGCCCCTCCAGCTTCACGCAGGCCACGCCCATTTGGGTCATATCCTCCAAAAAACCCGCTAGACAGTTGTCCTTCAGACTGAGGGGGTAGGTGTTTTTTTTCGGTTTTCCCAGCAGGGAAGGCGGGGTGTCCTGTCCGGTAGTGTCTGCGCCGGGCAACTCCGTCAGAGTATAGGGCAGACGGCAGGGCTGGGCGCACCGGCCCCGGTTTCCGGACCGACCCCCAATCAGCGCGCTCATAGCGCACTGACCGGAATAACACATGCATAGGGCCCCGTGAACAAAGACCTCAATTTCGGCGGGGCTGCTTTTAC
>NZ_DAMBZJ010000027.1:23708-35784 GCF_032060045.1 Oscillibacter sp. | reverse complement strand
GCCGTATCCTCCCGGGAGCATTCCCGGGCAATGACCACCCGCTCGCACCCGTCTGCGGCCGCTTCGCAGGCCCCGCCGGATGTGAACAGACTCATCTGCGTGCTGGCGTGGAGCGGAAGGTCCGGCAGGGTGCGGCGCAGCAGGTCAAACAGGCCCAAATCCTGCACAAGCACCGCGTCCACACCCAGAGCGGACGCAGTTTTCGCGCAGGCAAGGGCGGCGTCCAGCTCCCGGTCGGACACCAGTGTATTCAACGTCAAATAGACCTTAACGCCCCGCTCATGGCAGTATTTCAGAGCTTCGGAAAAGTCCTCATCGGAAAAGTTTTTCGCGCTTTGCCGGGCATTAAAGCTGCCCCAGCCTAGATATACCGCGTCCGCGCCGCACTCCACGGCGGCGCGAAGGGACTCCGGGGATCCGGCGGGGGAGAGAAGCTCGGGCCGCATCAGCGCCGGTTTCCGTTTCCGCCGCCCTTGGCGTCCAGCTTCTGCTGAAGGCGGAACACCTCCCGCTTCAAATCGGAAACCTCACCCTGGGCACGGCCTGCCTCGTCCGCGTAGTTTTTAATCTCGGAGCGCAGCTTTTCTGCCGCCTCATAGGATTTAAACAGCTCGTCCGCGATGTTGACGGCGGTAAGAACCGCGGCATCGGTCCGGCCCACCTTGGCGACGGTGAGCAGCTCGTCCATTTTTTTGCCTACAAAAGCGCCCACTCGCTCCATGTATTCCGGAGATTCGTCCGCCACAAAATTGTAGTCCTCTCCGCAGATCGTCACGGTGACACGGGTATTCATCCTGTGATTCCTCCTCTTTTAAAGCTGCCGCCTGGGCGCGGCATAATAACCCATTTTTATAAGTCAGTATTATATCATACATGCCCGCAGGATTCCAGCTTTTTTCCACGTTAGGGCAAAGTTTTGGGCTTGTCAGAAGCGTTCAAGTCGTATACAATGGGGAATGTCAAAAAGCTGGGGCGATTCAGTCCTCGGGAGAACGGTCAATTTCGCGCACCTTGGTGGGCGGCGCTGCCGTAAGACAGAAGGGAGGCGCGCCGAGTGGCGGGAATTTTAAAGCATTTGGGAGACGAAAGCGTCACCGTATCCGGGGCCGCGCTGCGCCGCCTTTTAGAGAGGGGAGACGGAGACGCGTCCCTTCTGTATCTGGCGCTGCTGCGTCATCAGGGGCTTACCCAGCCCCGCTCCCTTGCGGGGGAACTGCGCTGGGAGCGAAGTCGCATCGAAGCGGCGGAGGCAGTGTTGCGCCAGCTGGAGCTGGTGTCTGCTCCGGCGGCGGAGATTCCCGAGCCGTCGGACGAGCGGCCGGACTATCGGCAGGAGGACGTGACCGTGGCGCTGGAAGGGGACATGGTGTTTCGCGGCCTTGCCGTTGAGGTGGAACGGAAGCTGGGGAAAAAACTCTCCACGCCGGACATGGGGACCCTGCTGGGCCTTTACGACTATCTGGGCCTGCCCTCCGACGTGATTTACCTTCTCGTGTGCCACTGCGCAGAGCGCATTCGCCTGCGTTATGGAGAGGGTCGCCGTCCCACCCTGCGTCAGATTGAAAAAGAGGGGTACGCGTGGGCACGCATGGGGCTTGATACCCAAAGTGCGGCGGCGGAGTATCTAAAAAAATACGCCCGAAGGCAGGAGGCTCTGCCCGCCTATATGCGGGTTCTCCAGTTGGGGGACAGGTCGCCTGTGGCGGCAGAGGAAAAATATCTGGCCGGATGGCAGGAATGGGGCTTTTTGCCGGAGACGGTGGCCCTTGCCTATGAAAAAACGATTTTTAAGTGCCACGAGCTGAAGTGGCCCTACATAAATGGTATCCTGAAGCGCTGGCATGAAGCGGGGTTGCACACGCCGGAGGAAGTGACGGCGGGGGACCGCCCCCAGACGCAGCAGACACTGCCGTCCCGGCGAGATCAGCGCCCGCCGGAGGAGGAAATGCGCCGGTATGTGCAGGCACTGCACCGGGGCAAGGAGTAAGGGGGAAGCGGAGTGTCCTACGACGGAAAAATTATGCGCCGGGCATCCGCCCGGTTCGACGCGGACCGCCGCCGCAGGGAGGAGGCCTTCCGCAGGCGGCAGGAGCAGGCGTATGCCCGTGCGCCCCGGCTGCGGGAGATCGACGCGGAGCTGACGGCGACCATGAGCCGCATCATCGTCTCCGCCCTGCGCAAGGGGTCCGACCCCCGGCCAGCCGTTGCGGTGCTGCGGGATGGCAATCTCAGCCTTCAGCAGGAGCGGGCGCAGCTCCTTGCGAATTTGGGACTTTCGCCGGACGATCTTGAGTACAAGCCCGCCTGCCCATTGTGTGGCGATGCGGGGACAAAGGGCGAGGCGGCGTGTGTCTGTATGAAGCGATATTATGCCCAGGAACAGCAAGCGGAACTCTCCCGCACGCTGGATCTGGCGGGGCAGAGCTTTGACACCTTTTCCATGGATTGGTATGACCAAATCACGGACCCGGTTTATGGCATCTCGCCCCGGGAGAACATGGAGACCGTGTACGAGGTCTGCGCAAACTATGCCCATGCGTTTAAAAAGCACGGTGGAAATTTGCTGCTGTATGGCAAGCCCGGTTTGGGGAAAACCTTCCTCTCCGCCGCTATCGCGGGAGAGATTAGCGCGGCGGGATTTTCTGTGGTGTACGACACCGCGGCCCACGTATTTTCCCGGCTTGAGGACCGGAAATTTGGCCGGGACGAGGGCGAGAGCGTGGAGGAAGACGTGGAGCGCATCATGCGCTGCGACCTGCTGATTCTAGACGATTTGGGCACGGAGATGACCACCTCCTTTGTCCAGAGCGCTCTGTACGAAATTGTCAACACCCGGCTGCTGGAGCGCCGGTCGGTGATTTTAAACACGAACCTGTCCCCGGAGGAGCTTGCCAGACGATATGGGGCGCAGATTGGCTCGAGACTTGAGGGCGAGTATCAGATACTGCCCTTTTTCGGACGGGATATTCGCCGCCTGAAAAAAAAGCGGGGCTGAGCATTGGTTCAAACGAGGGGCAAAAAAGCGTTACCTTCCCGCAGCGCGGAAACTGCGCGGTGTGACTGCGCACTCGCCTGACCGGGCGGCAGTTTAAGTGCTTTTCCGTTATTTAAAAATGGCCCTCTGCTTCAATACATTTTGTATTAAAGCAGAGGGCTTTTTGCTGTTTGTTGTTAACAGAAGTCAATTCCACTGAAAAGAAGAACTGGTCGCATGGCTTGCTGATGCTTACAGCAAGGGAAAAGGGGAGATAATTGCGTCCAGGCCGGGCTCTGCGCCATTGCCTGTTCCGGTTTCTCCGGAGACGGGCGTTTCATCAACAGGGGGCGTGACGGTGCCAGATGTGCCATCCGAAGGAGTTGTCGTTTCGCCGGGTTCTTCTTCGGGCAGAGTGCCGGGCGTTTCCGGGGGAATGGGCTGTTCGGGGAGCTCGCCCGGAAGCGGACTGACCACGAGGGCGGGGCCCTTTAAAACAACCTTGTTGCGTACCTTATAGTTGCTGGTCGCTTCAAAAGTGCTGGAAATCAAGTTCCCCTCGCCGTCGTAAAGATTTCGGTATGTCTCAACTTTATAACCGGTGTAGGGAGTCACCTTCACCGCTTCTTTCCCGGCGGCAAGCGCGGCGTCATCCTCATAGACCACGGAAAACGGCGTGGTGGAAAGGGTCTTGTTGGTGATCTTCACCGTGGTATCGTCCACTTTGGTGCCGTACAGAGACATGGTGAGATAGCCTTTGGAGTAAACCGACTCAACTTTAATGGGATAATTGGTATTGTTGCGGAAGCGATAGTTTGGCCCGCCCCAGCTAACGGTGGCATCCATCCCCTTGGGAATGTATGCAGGCACATAGCGGTGGGCATACCGCTCCACGATTTCAAGGTTTGACTTCAGCGTCGCAAGATACAGCGTAGAGGACGGTTGGCACACGCCGCCGCCGATTTCGTCCACCGTTTCCCCCTGGACATAGGCGGGGGCGGGTAAATACCCCCGGGCGGCGGTCCGCTGGCCCACCACTTCATTATAGTCAAAAATATCACCGCTGTTCAAAACCGTTCCGTTAACTGCGGAAGAGGACAGCTTCACATTGCCGATGCGGGCGGCACTGCCGCCCACATGGGTGGTGTAGGAGCCAAGCAAATCCCGGAACAAAACGGGGGCAAGCTTCTCCGCCGTAACGGCGGGAAGCTTAATTTCAGCGGGGATTTCCACGGTGCTGCCGGGTTTGGCGGCGTCCATCGCGGATTGGGCCAGCGCCACGTCAAAGTCCGCGCCCACCCGTTCGGGCGTTATGGTTCCAGTGGCGGCATCGTATCCTGCGTTTTTCACATCGCCGGAGGTCTGGTCATAAATCTCCTGAGCGGAAACCGTTCGGGCATGCTCAGCAAGATAGGGAACATCCAGTGCAAGGTTCAAATCCCACGCGCCGCTTTCAATGCTCTGCGCAAGTGTCTGAGGAACTACGGTGCGGCCATCTTCGGCCATGTGCACCAAAATAGAGTCGTCACCCAGCTTGTATGTGGTGTCCTGACTGGGGAAGGAGAGAAGCTGCGCGGCGGCCTCAGCGGCGGCTTGTGTTTTTTCCGCGTCCAGAGAAATCAGGTCCGCCGTGTCAGAAAATGTACCTGGGTTGGTGAGATACCGCCAACCTAGTGTGAAAAAATTGCCTTGCAGATTTCCCTGATGGGCGCTGCGGGCCACAGCGGACGCGGAAATCTCTGCTCCCAAATCCGCCAAAGCCACATAAACGTCCGGCACTGGGGCGCGCTCCGGAACCTGAGCCGTCGCGTCGTCGTATAAATAAAGGCCAATTTTCATAGTAGGGAAGGTCCGCTCCAGCTTTTGGGCGGCCTGAGTCACCGTCAGCCCGCCCAAGTTCTGTCCCAGAACCTGCGTATTTTTCCAAAGCAAGCCGTTGTTCGCGGCATAGGCGCAAAGCCCCACATATCCTGCCGCCAAAACACTCAGCACAAAGGCAATGGCAAAAGGCAGCTTTAATTGTTTTTTCTGCGCTTCCTGTACCATCACAGTATCCATGTATTCCTCCCCGTACTTTCTGAATTGCAACAAAATAGACCTAGTGGTTCTCAGTATAGCACGTTTTTGGAGAAATGACATTACAATCCTGTAACAATCCCGGCGCTTTTGGCTTCGCTTCCCGGGGGATGCGGATGGTAAGGATTATGGCTTCCTCCGTTTCCTCTCGCTGGCTTTGGGCGTCTATTCCGGCGCTTTGAATAAGCTGAAGGCCGTGGTCCACGCTGTTGAGAAACAGCCGCACATCCTTGAGTACATAGGTCCGCCGCCCGCGAAAAGGTGTTCGCTGAGCCGATTCAATTCGCCGGGTGACATACCGCTCTATCTGGGCCACGTTCAGTCCGGCGGAAGCCGCGTATTTTGCCGCTTCCAGCCGCTCATCCTCCCGCTCCAGCCGCAGAAGAGCCCGTGCGTGGCGCTCGGTGAGGCCGCCCTCTGTCAACACTCGACGGCACTCCGGCGATAGGCGCAGCAGCCGCAGCTTGTTGGCGAGGGAAGAGGGGGATAGGCCCAATTTTTTTGCTGCCAAATCCTGAGTAATGCCCGTTTTGCGCACAAAAGCGGAGAGGGCCTCTGCTTCCTCAAAAAAGTGCAGGTCCTCCCGCTGGAGATTTTCCACCAGTGCCAGCAGTGCCGCCCCGGCGTCGTTTGCGGACCACTCAAGGCAGGGTACGGCCGCAAGTCCCGCAAGTCCCGCCGCCCGAAGCCGCCGCTCTCCCGCCACCAGCTCCCATCGGTCCGGTCCTTGACGGCGGACGGTCAGGGGTTGCAAAATTCCGTTTTCCCGAATGGAGGAGGCCAGCGATTCCAGTCCCGCCGGGTCAAAAACCTGCCGGGGCTGGGCCGGATTGGGAAAAACACAACCGATGGGCAGCATCAAAACCCTCTGCTCCAGTTCCATAAAAGCACCCCCTCTTAATTTCCTATATTTTACAGACGAGTCCTCAAAAAAGGACACCTTTTTGGTCGAACCCAACAAAAATTGCAAGACGGAGTGGAAGGAAGGGGAAATGTGTAAAATTCCTCAAATTAGAAGAGCTGAAAAGGAAGCGTGAGAAAGATAGATTTGTCAGAAACACCGCAAAATGTCTGCCGAATTGAGGGAATCCGCGCTTAAAGAAACGCCGAAACGAGTGCGGAAAAGTGCCCCGGCCCTCGGGCCGGGGCAAGACTGTGCGTTCAACGCCGACATTTGGCGGCTACCGGGTTTCCCGCATGAGATTAAAGGTCTGGACCAAATCCAAGGCGCCGTAACCCCATTGAGTATTGGGATAAAAAACCGTGGGACTGCGTCGGCAGCCGCGAATTAAGTAGGCTCGGATTTGGTAGGTACTCATAGATACGTCATTTCCGTTCACCACGCCCCATTGAAGCATCAGGGCGCAGGCTCCCGCCGTGATGGCGGTCGCCACGCTGGTGCCGGTCATGGTGCCCGGTCCCGTGGGGTAAATGCCCTCCACGTTCACCCCGGGGGCGCACAGATCCGGGGCGATCATGTTGATACGGGTAGGCCCCCAGGAAGAACTTGGATACAGGCTGTCATCCACAATGTTGTAAGCCCCGATGCACAAGGCTCCCACGGTTGTGGCGGGGACGGTGATAGTGTAGTTTGGGTTGGCCGCCAAAAATTCAATACCCGGAGAGGACAGGCCTGTGAGGGGAAGCCAGGCGTTGAACCCGCCGTCCAGCACCAAATCGCCGTATACAATGATGGTCCAGATGCCTGGGATGGCGTTGCTTACCCGTACGACCGTGAGCTGTCCGCCGCTACCCTCTAGGGGGTAAAAGTACACCACCTGAATAGCAGACTGCTCAAAAACCAGATTGGTGGTGGTAACGGTTGCGGATTTAGGCGGGCTTCTGGCGGCCAGCTCTCCGGTGGGGGAGCGAACGGCGACGGACAATCTGTCGGACACTCCGCTCCAGATGGTGGTGTAAATGACGGAGGATTCATTGGTTACGGAGATGTCGATGTTTTGAAATTCACCCACGGCGACAATTTTCCCCTGTGTGTGATGGCGGGCCTGGCTTTCGTTTCCCGCCGCAACACACAGGGATACGCCCACCAGATTGGAAATTTCGCTGAGGTATTCTTCAAAAATGGAAAAACCATCGTGGCTTCCGGAATTTGTTCCGATTCCAAGACAAATGACCACGGGACGGTTTAGTTCCTGAGCCTTTTTGAGAATGTACTCTACCCCGATCATTACGGCGGTGGAGCCAAAGGCGTTTGGTTGGTCAGGGGGAACGGCAAACAGGTCAGTGTAGTATGGACGTGCCCGTTTCAGCTTTACGATCAACAGCTCCGCATCCGGGGCAGCGCCAAGAAAGTCGCCAACTTCCCGCCCTGCTGCCACAGAAGCCAAGAAGGTGCCGTGGCCGTCGGTGTCTCGCTGGGGAACGATCTCATAGGGATTTTCCGAAGCCAAAGCCTCGTTGATCTGGGTGTGGGTGTATTCCGCACCAAAATAGAATCCTTTTGGAGAGGTGCCCACCCCAGACTGGTCAAAAATGGCCTGAATTTTGCTAGTGCCGTCCTCATAGCGAAACACCTGCTGGGTATAGTCGATGCCGGTGTCCACAATCCCTACCAGCACGCCCCGCCCCCGCAAACCAAGATATGGCTGGCGGTGGATGCCTCCGATTCCAGAGGCTTCAACCTCTGGGCGGCCCAGAAGTCCCAGTACGATGGGGAGGGAACTGACATAGTTGCCTCCCATCCGACCCAGAATGTCCATAAATTCGCTTGCCTTGGCGTAGCAGACCACATACCGTTGGGCTAGGGTCTGGGTTGCCACAACATTGGGATTTTCCCGCAGAAAATTATCCAGAACATCATTGCCCCGGACAATAAAGTCAACGGTGTCGGGCGAGTTAATAAATTCCCTCAGTTCTTCCTCATTCAAGAAAATCGCCTCCAATCGCGGGTGCTGGGGCAATTGTGCATTGCTTTACATGGCCAGACGTATTGAAAATATACATGTAATTATAAATTTAAAAACTACCTTATGTTTCTTGCATAAGCTGAAAGGATTTCAGCAGGTTCAGCGTTCCATAGCCCCATTGGGGATTCGGGTAAGACAAGGTCTGGGTGCGGTCGCAGCCCCGGATAAGATAGGCGCGGATGGGACTGGTGCTCATGGCCGGGTCGTTGCCTTCCACCACGCCCCACTGCATCAGCAGTGCACAGGCTCCGGCAGTGATGGCGGTGGCTGGGCTGGTGCCGCTCATCACGCCGCGCCCCGTGGGATAAAAGCCTTCGATGTTAACACCGGGAGCGGTAAGGTCGGGAGTAACCTGTTCGTGTCGGGTGGGGCCCCAGGAAGAGTTGGGATATAAGGTGCCGGTTACGCTGTTATAGGCTCCGCAGGCGATGATGCCCATGGCGGTGGAGGGTACGGTGATTGTGTAATAGGGGTCCGCATACAAAAATTCAACGCCGGGAGTAACAAAGCCCGTGATGGGAAGCCAGGCGTTAAAAGTTCCGTCCAGAATAATGTCTCCGTACAAGGTGACCGTCCAGACTCCCGGTGTGGCGTTTAAAACCCGAACGGTGGTTAACTGGCCGCCACTGCCTTCCAGCGGGTAAAAGCTGGCCACCCGTACCTGAGAGTGCTCCATCACTGAGGTTGAAGAGAGAACAACGCCATCCTTGGGTGGCTTTCTGGGCACGTGTCCCCCAATTGGGGAGGTAACGGAGACGGACAACTTGTCGGAAAAGGCGCTCCAAATGGAGATAAAAAAATTTGACTCCGGTTTTACTACTTTTATGTCAATATTCCGGGAGTCGCCTTTGGACGTGATGATCCCCTTTGTGTGGCTGCGGGCCTGGCTTTCATTTCCGGTGGCGGAGCACACGCATACACCCGTCAGAGCCGCGATTCCACTCAGATATTCCTCAAAGATAGAAAAACCGTCGTGGCTGGCAAAGTTTGTGCCGATTCCAAGGCAAATTACCACCGGTCGCTTTAGTTTGTGAGCCTTTTGGACAATGTACTCTACCCCGATCATCACGGCAATGGATGAAAATGCATCTTCCTGCTCTTCCGGCACGGCGAAGAGATCCAGTCCGAATGTCCGGGCTTTTTTTAGCTTTACCACAATCAATTCCGTCTCTGGAGCCACACCGCTAAAGTCTTCTTGAAGCTGCCCAGCTGCCACAGAAGCCAAAAATGTGCCATGGCCCGCAGTGTCTCGGGAGGGGACAATTTCATAGGGGTTTTCCGACGCCAGTGCATGGTTTATTTGCTCGTTTGTATATTCCGTTCCTATAAAAAATCCATTGGGCGGTGTGCTGGTAATGGACTGGTCGTAGATAAAATGAATCTTGCTGCTTCCGTCCTTCCGGCGAAAAACGCTTTGCGTGTAGTCGATTCCAGTGTCAACAAAGCCCATCAGCACGCCCTGTCCGTGCAGGTTCATATAGGGCTGCTGCCGGACGGAGCAAATTCCTGACTCATTTAAGCCTGGCCCGAATAAAGGGCCTAGAACTACCGCGATGGAACTGACATAGCCGGCCTCCAGTGTAGAAAGTAGCTGGGGATATGCTTCCACGGTGGTGTAGCACACCACGTACCGTCCCGCAAGGGTCTGTGTGGCGATAATATCCTGATTTTCCTCAATCAGGCGGTCCAGTTCATCGCTGCCCCGCACTACAAAGCCCACCGTGTCCGGCGAATCAAGAAACTGCTGCATAGACGGATTGATCGCCATTGCACGGCCTCCTTTCAAAGTGTAATGATAAGAGTATTACAGCTCCCGCATAAGGTTAAAGGTCTGAATCAGGTTCAGGGAACCGTAACCCCACTGGGTGTTGGGGTAGGTCATGGTGGGGCTGCGGTTGCACCCGCGGATTAAATAGGCCCGAATCTGATAGGTACTCAGGGATATGTCGTTTCGTTCCAGAATGCCCCACTGCATCATCAATGCGCAGGCGCCTGCTGTGACGGCCGAGGCCACGCTGGTTCCGCTCATGGCGCCGGGACCTGTGGGAAAAATTCCTCCTACGTTTACTCCCGGGGCCACGAGGTCCGGTGCCATCCGGTCCAACCGGGTGGGGCCCCAGGAGGAGTCAGAATAAAGGCTGCCGGTGGTACTGTTGTACGCGCCGCAGCTAATGGAGCCAAACATCGTGGACGGACAGGTGACGGTATAATAGGGGGTGGCGGACAAAAGCTCCACCGTGGGGGAGACAAAGCCGGTGAGAGGTAGCCAGGCGTGGAACGTGCCGTCAAGAATAATATCTCCGTAAAGCGTAATGGTCCAGATGCCCGGCGTGGCGTTATATATATTGACGGAAGAAAGCTGACTCCCCGTGTTCTCGTAGGGAAAGTAATACTCCACCTGAACAGCGGATTTTTCCAAAATTAAATTGGAGCGGCTGAAGGCCCCGGGGCGGGAGGGAATCCGTCCCACCAACTCTCCCGTGGGAGAGCGGACGGACAGCGAAATTTTATCTGCAATGGTGTTCCAGATACCGAGGATAACGTTGCCCGCGTCCTTGCCTACTTTTAAATCAATGTTTCGGGTGGCGCCCTTTTCTGCAATGACGCCCTGCATATGGTGACGGGCCTGACTCTCGTTTCCAGCAGCAGTACACACGCACACGCCACGAAGGTTTGCAATGTTGCTGAGGTATTCCTCGAAAATAGAAAAGCCGTCGTGAGCGCCGAAGGTGGTTCCAAGGCCTATGCAGATCACCACCGGACGGTCCAACTGCCGGGCTTTTTTTATAATGTATTCCACTCCAATCATGATATCGGTGGACTCATAGGCGTATTGCTGCCACGACGGAACGGCAAACCAATCAAGGTAAAAAGGACTTGCTTTGCGCAGCTTTACCACAATCAAATCCGACTCCGGTGCAGCCCCGATAAATTCCCCGGACTCGGCGCCTGCCGCCACGGAGGCCAAAAACGTGCCATGGCCGCTTTCGTCCTGTTGCGGAACCAGTTCATAGGGATTTGGGGCGCGCAGAGCTTCGTTGATTTGCTCATTGGTGTATTCCGTGCCGATAAAAAATCCTTGGGGAGGTGGTCCATCTGCTGTCTGGTCATAAAGATACTGAATTCTGCTGGTGCCGTCCGGATTTTGAAAAACGCTTTGAGTATAGTCGATTCCGGTGTCCACAAAGCCGATCAGCACGCCCTGTCCCCGCAAATCCAGATAGGGCTGCCGGTGGACCTGAATGATTCCTGCTGCCGCCAGGGTTGTGCTGTCAAGAAGGCCCAGCACGAGAGAGATATAGCTGATAAAACTGGAGCCAAACTGGCTGATAAGGTTGTTAAAGGTCACTATGTCGGTGTAGCAGACCAGATATCTTCCCGCCAGAAGCTGTGTGGTGTGAATGGCGGGGGTGTTTTGAAGAAGTTGATCGATAAACGCGTTTTTCCGAAGAACAAATTTAACCGTATCCGAAGAATCGTGAATCTGCTGGTCGGAATCCGTCTCGTTCATGAGAAAGCGCCCCCCGTCCTTGTATATTCCACCAAATCACCCATGGCTTCACAAACGCTCAGCGCACCGTACCCCCACTGGTTGCTGGGGAACACGGCTGAAAACTGGCGGTTGGCACTTTTGCGTAAAAACGCTTTGACGCGCTGGCCATATAAAAACGGGTCATTCCCCTGAACAATGCCCCACTCCATCATCAGGGCCGCCGCCCCTGTTACGAAGGGGGAGGCCATGCTGGTGCCGGTATAGGAGTCATACCCACCGCCAGCTCGGGTGGTGAGAACGCTGACGCTCGGTGCCACCAGATCCGGCTTAGTGCGTAGCCCGTTTTCACCCAGGGCGCCACGCCCGGAAAACACGGTGGAGATGCGCAGTGCGGCGTTGTATCCCCCTACGGAAATTACATTCTGTACGGTGGAGGGCAGGGTCAGCGTGAGATTCACATCGGCCCGGAGAAAGGCTGTGTTTCGAGTCACATCCTCCACGGTGGGAAGCCAGATGTTAAATTCCCCGTCCACAATTTCGGTTGCCCGGGCAATCAGTTTCCATACCCCCGGAGAGACTCCCGTTCCTCGCGTGGAAAAAAGAAAG
>NZ_DAMBZJ010000027.1:20795-23698 GCF_032060045.1 Oscillibacter sp. | reverse complement strand
TTCCTGCTGGATGGGGTAGTGGTTGGGCTGGGAGTAGATAATGGACAGCTCTGTACCGTCCAGCGTCGCCTGAGTCACACTTTGCAGGGACTGAATAATGCCCGTGGACCTCCCGCTGGGGCTGATCAGTTCATAGGTAACATTATCGGCAAAATTTTTCCACAGCGTCATATAAAGCCGCCGGGGAAGACCTGTAACGGCAAATTCTATGGTGGAAGTCTCGTTGGGCAAAAGCTTCCCGTGGTAGTGGTGGGACGCACCGCCTTCGTTTCCGGTTGCCACGGACATGACGGTTTTCCAGCGCTCACACATGGAGTTTATGTATCGCTCAAACAGGGAATCGCCTGTATGTGAGCCATTGTTGGTGCCGTAGCTGAGATTAATGCTTAGGGGCATATTCAGTGCAAGGGCCTTGTCGGACAGGTATTTTACCGCGCGCATAATTTCCGTGGTGCGGGTAAATGACTCGTTTCCCGTGTGCCCCAACTTTACCACAATCAGGCTTGCCTCCGGAGCCACGCCCGCTTCCACGCCGTCACTGGACGCCCCGTTCCCGGCGGCAATGCCCGCCACCGCTGTCCCGTGGCCCGCTGTGTCCACCGAGGGAACAACGGCACGAGGATTTGGACTTAATAAAGCCTCATTGATTTGAAGGCTGGTGTATTCTGCGCCGCTGCGAAAGCCCGCCGGGGGCGGTCCCGCCGAGGTCTGGTCCCAGAGATAGAGAATCCGGGTGGTTCCATCGGGATTTCGGAAGTCTGGATGAGAGTAATCAATGCCGGAGTCAATTATACCCACGATGACCCCTGCGCCCGTCAGACCAAAGGTATCGGGCCGCCAGACGAGAGGGACGCAGGCGCTTTCCAAACTGTTTCGCAGCATAAAGGTGAGGACCTTGGGCAGCTCAATGTATTCAATCTGTGGAAACCCGTATAGCTCTGTCAATCGATCCACCGGCAAGGTAATGATTGCATAATCGGGACTGAGCAGTTCAATATCGGCGCCAAGCAGTGAACCGATGCTTAAGAGCTCGCCGTTGTATTTGACAATAACCTCCAGCAGGCCATTTTCTGTAAATTCGTTGGATTCAAACCGGGTCAGCTTTTCCAGCCGCACTGTCTGTGGGGGCATAGAATTCCTCCTTGCATGGATTTTTACATACTTTGGGGAAAAGCCACCCGGCCCCCGCGCGCCATCCGGGGCGCGGGGGGCGCGTCAATAAAGGCTGTCTATCAGCGAGATGGGCAGTTGGGAATATTCGTAGTGAGATGACTTCCATATGTAGCCGTATAGGATTCCGTCGCCTATCTCAGTGGGATACATCCAAAATCCGTCGCCGTAGATAGTCCATATATAGACAAGATAGCCCACATGTTGGTGAATAGAGGCGGGGCCGGTTCCCCGCAAAATCTGGCAATAGGCCGGGACTGTATTGGGCGGTCTTGTCGTCGGCATTTTTCGCATACCGCATCCTCCTCATATCCGACGCCGGGGCGTTGACCGCAAGGTGCACGTCAACCTTCGCCCGCTTGATTTATGATATTCCAAGCGTATGAAAGAAGTGCCGCGCCTATGAGGGAATTTTGCCTGCGGCGAGTCCCTCCAGACACAAAAAAATTCCCCAAAGCAGTTTGGCTGCTTTGGGGAACAGACGTATTCTGAAAAAAGATTTACTGGGATGTGAGAGCTGATTCCGCCTCCCAGGACGCCTGATCTGCACGTCCGGCCTTGGTATTTCGCAGAAGCTTCACGGCGATGGCCAGCATAATCTGGGTGAAAATCGGAGCAAAGGCCACTGGAAACAGCACGTCCGGGGGAAAATACTGCGCGGCCAGTACAGCGCCGGCGCTGATGTTCCGAATCCCGGTGGTAATCGTCACCGTCTGCACGGAAGGGAAGTCCAGCCGCATCAGGTGGTGGGACACAAACCAGCCCAGTAAGTAGGAAAAAACGGACAGGCCAACCAGTACCGCGATGACCACCAGCAGGGTAGGGGTGACGCATTTCAAAAAGGGTGCCACGCCCGTGGCGTTGGAAATGATAATGAGAAACATCAGTAGTTTTGAAAAGGGAGACAGGCGCGGCTTCCAATGCTCGGCGGCCTGTCCACCCCGGATGAGGTGGCACAACAGGGCAAGGGTGGCGGGCAGTGCCACCATGAACAACAGGTCTTTCATCATCCCCGAGGCATCCATCACCACCATGGAGCCAACCAGCAGCTTCATGCTCAGTGGAACCAAAAGAGGGGAGAGCAGCGTGTCCAGCAGCAAAGCCGACAGGCACAGGGGGAGATTGCCCCGGCCAATGGTCACCCACATCAGGGAAATCACGCCGGTTGGCAGCACAAAGTTTAGCACCAGTCCAGTGGTAAACAGCGGATTGTCCGGAAACAGCGGGGTGCAAATCACCAGACACAAAACCGGAACCACCAGATGTAACAGCGCAAGAATCACCAGCACGGGGACCGGATGGGTCACCACATGGCCAAGCTGGCGAAAGTTGCACCCCAGAGTGTTGATAAACGTCATGGTCGCAAAAATCAATGGTGTAACGGGAACCAGCACGCTGAAAGTCTGGCAGAAAAAGATGCCTAAAAGCAGGGAAGCGATCGTAAACCAAAGAATCTTGTCCGAAAGAAACCGATCAATCTTTTGCAGTTTTTCCATGCATCCCCCTCAGCGGCAGACGAAGGCGAACCAGCCGCCCTCCTCGTGGGACTCCAAAATCGCCCAGCCGCTGCGGCGCAGCCCGTCTGCCACCTCCGTGGCCCGGTCGTCGATAATTCCGGAGCATAGAAACAGGCCGCGGGGTTTTAAAAACCGACGGACCATAGGTGCAAGGCCCAAAATCACATCCGCCACGATGTTAGCTGTCACAATGTCGTAGTTTTCGCCAAGGGAGGA
>NZ_DAMBZJ010000027.1:5601-20785 GCF_032060045.1 Oscillibacter sp. | reverse complement strand
AAACTAGGCATTCGTCTCCCAGCACGTCGCCGGAAAGAACGGTATACCGATCTCGGCCCACTCCGTTCAGCGCCGCGTTTTCATAGGCAACGTTGATGCAGTTTTCGTCAATGTCCACCGCCGTAGCAGAGGTGGCCCCCAGCTTCAGCGCCGCGATGGAAAGAATGCCGCTGCCGCAGCCCAAGTCCAGCACGGTATCGCCGGGTTTCACCACCTGCTCCAAGGCCTCAAGGCACAGACGGGTGGTGGCATGACTCCCGGTGCCGAAGGCAAGACCCGGGTCGAGGATGAGTGGCACCCGGTCCCCGGGATTCACGGTATCCTGTTCCCATTGAGGAATCACCAGCAGGCGCTGCCCGATGTTCAGGGGCTTATAATACTTTTGCCAGCCATAGGCCCAGTCCTCTTCCTTCAATGATTCCAGCGTCATCAAAAGCGTTCCGAAATCGGAATGGGTGCGCCTGAATTCCTCTAAAGCGATGCGCACCTCTCCCAGCCGGGCAAGGCCTGCCTCGTTCTCCTCTAGATAAAAGGTGATGCGGGACACGCCGGACTTTTTTTCCAAAAGGTCTTCGTCCACGTAATCCCAGCTCTGCCGGTTTTCCTTCAGAAACGTGTGAAATTCCGTCTCGTCTTCAATGACCACACCGTCGATGCCAAGACCTGAAAGGAACGCCTCCGTTGCTTCCAGACCCTGATGGTTTGTATCTATATGGATCTCCAGCCAGTTCATCAGGCTGCGCCTCCCGTTTTGTCGGCCTCGTCGGGCCGTATTTTCATTCGTTGATACAGAGGTCCGCTGAGACCCCCGGCCTCTCAGCGCTCCGTACCCAAGAAAAACAGAGCCACCACGCCGCAGCCCGTGTGGCTGCCGATGACGGGGCCTACGTAATTGATATGGATATTTTTTTCCGGCGTGCCAAGGCGGCGGGTGATTTCTTCTGCCACCAGCTTTGCGTCGTCATAGCAATCTCCATGGCTGATAAATATTGTCTGCTTGGCAGGGTCCACGGAAAGAAGCTCCATCTGGTCCACCAGGGCCGTCAAAGAAGCTTTGCGCCCCCGGGCCTTGCTGACGGGGATGAGATGCCCCTCGTTGTCCATGTGCATCACGGGCTTGATGGACAGCATTGTGCCGAACAGTGCGGTGGTCGCGCTGATGCGACCGCCCCGCTTCAAGTGGTTTAAGTCGTCCACCGTGAACCAGTGGCACACATGGTATTTTTCTTCCTCTGCATAGGTTAGCACTTCGTCAATGCTTTTTCCGGCCTTCTTAAGTCCGGCACAGAGCCAAACGAACAGTCCTTGTCCCAGTGAGGCGCACAGAGTGTCCACCACGTAAATCTTAGCCTCTGGAAACTCCGGACGCAGGTCTTCCGCCGCAATGGATGCGGACTGATGCGTGGTGGACAGGCCCGAGGAGAAGCTCAGGCATAAAATGTCCTTCCCCTGAGAGAGAATCTCTCGCATTTTTGTCTCAAAAGCGCCCACGTTGATGGCGGAGGTGGTGCCAGTCTCGCCTCTGCGTAACTTTTCAAAAAACTCCGGAAAGCCGAGTTCTCGTCCATCCAGATAGTTGTGATACTCTTTCTCGCCGAGGTGAAAGCTCAGGGGAAGAACCTCCAGCTCCAGCTCTGCCGCCATGTCGGCGGATAGGTCGCAGCTGCTGTCGGTCAAAATCACATAATCGCGCATTATTCCGCATCCTCCTCTTTCTTTTGCCGACTCCGCTTCTCACGGACCGGCTTTTCCTCCATCTCGCCCCGGCGGTGGCGCAACAGTGTCACATACCGGCGGCTGGCCGCCCCGGCGGCATAGCTTAAAAGAGCAAAGTGAATGGCCGAATCCGCCAGCTTTTCGGGGTTCTGGTGCTGGTCCATCTGCTCGGCGGTAAGCGCCATAGAGGAATCCAGACTGCGGCAGAAGGTGCGATAGCCTGCTTCCACGCTGCCGGAGTCCTTCAGCTCCTGATCCAGCAGAAGGCTCATGTCCTTGGCGGAAAAGACCTGCTTGAGCACGCAGATCACCGTAAGATAGGCCAGATGTTCCCGGCTATATTTCTTCCCATCGGCCCGGGGCAGCAGCCCGGCCTTAGTATAGT
This sequence comes from Oscillibacter sp., assembly GCF_032060045.1. Taxonomy (GTDB): domain Bacteria; phylum Bacillota; class Clostridia; order Oscillospirales; family Oscillospiraceae; genus Oscillibacter. The sequence continues at coordinate 18,684 of NZ_DAMBZJ010000027.1, read as the reverse complement.
TGTTCACCATGGCGGCGGTCAGGCCGTCGTCCCCGTCAAAGCGCAGAACCTGCCGGTCCATATAGCTGAGCACCTGATCCATATACAGAGAAAAGTCGGGAAGCTGGTCCCAATCCACGGGGCGCTGCTCTCGCAAACGCGCCTGTAAGTGCGTCTGATCCTCCATTATGTGTCCCCCTCTCAAAATGGGCTTCATTTACAGAGAGAATACCACAATTATCTGGTTTTGTAAATCGTATTTTGCGGAAACCAATATTAGATAGTGCTGTTAAAACAGGCGCAAAACCGCCCGCCGCACCTGTCTTGCCAAGGCTTCCCAAAAGGCTGCCCGATCACTTGCCGACGCAGAACCGGGAGAAGATGGCCGATACGATGTCCTCTTTAGCAGTGCGGCCGGTCAGCTCCCCGATTGCACCCATGGCCTCCTCCGTGTCGGCCAGCACCACGTCCGGGGTCAGCCCCGTGCGCAGCGCGTCCAGCCCCCGGCAAAGAGCGGCCTGGGCCCGGCCCACCGCGTCTGCTTGCCGGGGGTCCGTTAAAAGCAGCCCAGCCTCCTCTGCCCCGGCGGGGAACAGGGCGGCGACGGCGGATTCCAACGTGTCCAGTCCCTGCCCGGTGACAGAGCTGAGGGAGATCATTCTCTCCGGCGGAATTGGAAACTCCCCGGGAAGATGCAAAACCTCTGCGCCGTCGCTTTGCAGATCTTGCTTGGTAAGGATTAAAAGCCAGTGGGGACAGCGGCTTGCCAGCGCCAAAATCGCGCCGTCTTCCTCCGTGAATTCCGCGGTCCCATCCAGCACGGCGAGGACCAGATCGGCCCCCTCCACGGCAGACTTAGACCGCTCCACCCCAAGCCGTTCCACCAGATCCTCTGTCTCCCGGATACCGGCGGTGTCAATCAAGCGCAGCAGCGCGCCGCCGCAGAGGACGGATTCCTCCACCGTGTCCCGCGTGGTTCCTGGTATGTCGGTGACAAGACACCGGTCAAAGCCTGCCAGCGCGTTCAAAAGTGAGGACTTTCCGGCGTTGGGCCGTCCGATAATGGCAGTGCGTACGCCGGATTTTAAAAGGCGGCCCCGGCTCCATGTGGAAAGCAAGCGGCCAAGGAGTTCCTCCGCTTCCCGAAGCGAGGTGGTCAGTCGCTCGGTGTCCAGATCCTCAATGTCCTCGTCGGGGTAATCCACCACGGCGTAGAATTGAGAGGCAACGGCGGTCAGGCTTTCATAAACGGCGGATAGGCTGCGGCCCAAAACTCCGCTTACCTGCATGGCGGCATTTCGGGCGGCGGCAGGGCTTTCCGCCTCGATGAGGTCAATAACGGCCTCTGCCTGGGTCAAATCCAGCTTGCCGTTTAAAAAGGCCCGCTGGGTAAACTCTCCGGGCCGAGCCTGCCGCGCACCGGCGGCAAACAGAGCCAGCAAAAGCTCCCCCATGGCCACGGGGGAGCCGTGACAATGAAGCTCGGCGGTGTCCTCGCCGGTGTAGCTGGCGGGGCCGGGAAAACGGACGGCCATGCCGCCGTCCAGCACGCGGCCGTTTGCATCCAGCATTCGGCCCATAAAGAGCTTGCGGGGTTCCAACTCAGAAAAAGTCTTCCGGCAGTCCGGATGAAATACCCGGCTCACCACCGCGTCCGTCTCGGGACCTGAAACGCGAATTACGCCGATGGCCACAGGGGATTTCCCTGTGGCGATGGCGGCAATGGTATCCATGGCGGCTCCTTTCCGTGCAGTGCACAAAAGCGACGGGGCGGAGCAGACGCTCCGCCCCGTATTTCAAAAGGGAAAGAAAGTTACTGAATGGGTTCGCCCTTGGCCTTCTTCTCCTCGATTTCCTTCATGGCGTCTCTGTGAGAGAGGTTCCAGCGGCCCTTCTCGTCAATTTCCATGAACTTGACCCACATCATGTCGCCCACCTTGCAGGCGTCCTCCACCTTCTCAATGCGGTGGTCTGCCAGCTTGGAGATGTGGCACAGGCCGTCCTTGCCGGGGGCAATCTCAATGAATGCGCCGAAGGTCATCAGCCGCACCACGCGACCGTAATACAGCTTGCCGACCTCGGGGACAAACACGATGTCGTTGATGCACTTTCTGGCGGCTTCGCCGGAGGTGGCATCCGCGGCGGCGATGAAAATGGAGCCGTCGTCGTTGATGTCGATTTTCGCGCCGGTGTCGGCCACGATCTTTTGAATTACGGAGCCGCCCTTGCCGATGACCTCGCGGATGCGGTCCGGATCAATGTGCATGGTGATCATCTTAGGGGCATAGCGGGAAACCTCAGACCGAGGAGCGTTGATGCAGGGCAGCATGACCTGATCCAAAATCTCGATGCGGGCGTCCCCGGTGATTTCCAACGCGTTTTTGATAATCTCCATGGTCAGGCCGTCGTTTTTCAAATCCATCTGAATGGCGGTGATGCCCTTCTTGGTGCCGGCCACCTTAAAGTCCATTTCGCCGTGGAAATCCTCCACGCCCTGAATGTCGATAAATGTGGTGAAGCCGCCGTTGTCGTCCTGAATCAGACCGCAGGAAATGCCTGCCACAGGAGCCTTAATGGGCACACCTGCGTCCATCAGCGCCAGAGTGGAGCCGCAAATAGAGCCCTGAGAGGTGGACCCGTTGGAAGAAACCACTTCGCTCACCACGCGGATGGCATAGGGGAATTCCTCCACAGAGGGAAGCACCGGCACCAGTGCCCGCTCGGCAAGCGCACCGTGGCCGATCTCGCGGCGGCCGGGGCTGCGGGCGGGCTTTGCCTCGCCAACGGAGTAGCCGGGGAAGTTGTAGTGGTGCATATAGCGCTTCTCCGTCTCCTCCCAAATGGTGTCCAGCTTCTGGTTGGCGGAAAGCGTGTCCAGCGTGCAGGCGGAAAGCACCTGCGTCTGGCCGCGGGTGAAGAGGCCGGAGCCGTGGACCCGGGGAAGAATGCCCACCTCCGCGTCCAGCGCGCGGATTTCGTTGCTCTTGCGGCCGTCAACCCGGTGGCCTTCCAGCAGCCAGGCCTTGACGATTTTCTTCTGGAACTTATAGGTGATCTCGCCCAGATACTGGTCCATGTTGGGGTATTCCTCAAGGAACAGGCCGTGCCACTTTTCAATGAGCTGGTTCCAGCGGGTTTCGCGGACGTTCTTGTCGTCGGTGTCCATGGCAGCCTTGGCGTCATCCATGGTGGCGGCAACAATTTTGTCAAACAGCTCCTGATTGAAGTCGGCGTGAGGATACTCGAACTTGGCCTTGCCGATTTCGCTCACCATCTGGTTGATCAGGGCGATCTGCTTCTGATTCTCTTCGTGGGCGGCGCGGATGGCCTCGTACATGGTGTCGTTGCTAACTTCGTTGGCGCCGGCCTCGATCATGACTACCTTTTTGCCGGTGGAAACCACGGTCACGTCCAAATCAGAAACCTTGTGATCCTCGGAGTTGGGGTTAAACACCAGCTTCCCGTCCACAAGGCCCACCTTCAGCGCGGCCACGGGGCCGTTCCACGGAATGTCGGAGATGGCCAAGGCGGCAGAAGTGCCGATAAGAGCGGCAATTTCGGGAGAGCAATCACGGTCCAGGCTCATGACCGTGCACATCACGGAGACATCGTTACGGAAATCGTGGGGGAACAGGGGGCGGATGGGACGGTCAATAACCCGGGAGGTCAAAACGCCCTTTTCGCCGGGGCGGCCCTCGCGCCGGTTGAAGGAGCCGGGAATGCGGCCCACAGAATACAGCTTTTCCTCAAAGTCCACGCTCAGGGGGAAGAAGTCGATTCCGTCCCGGGGACGGGCGGCGGCGGTGACGCAGCACAGCACGCGGGTGTCGCCATAGCCTACCATGACGGCGGCGTTGGCCAGCTCCGCCAGCTTGCCGACCTCCAGCGTAAGGGGGCGGCCCGCCAAGTCCATCTCGTACTTGCGGTAGCCGGGATATTGACGCTTAGTAATGATCGTTGACATGTTGCATTCTCCTTTTGGAACATTAAATTTTTCGCGTCATACCGGCCATTTAGCACTTGAAAATACGGCCTCGCAGGGACTCTTCCGGGGGCGCATTTTCAACTGCTAAAGGCGATTTTGGTGACGCAAAATCTATGAAAAGGGGGCGGTGCAGACAAACTACCCCGCCCACGCTTCATCTTACTTACGAATGCCGAGCTTTGCAATCAGGGCGCGATAACGCTCAACGTCCTTCTTCTGGAGATAATCCAGCAGATTGCGACGCTTACCGACCATCATAATGAGGCCGCGGTTGGAGTGCTTGTCCTGGGGGTTGGCCTTCATATGCTCGGTGAGGGTGTTGATCCGCTCCGTCAGAATGGCAATCTGAACTTCGGGAGAGCCGGTGTCCGAGGCGTGGGTGCGGTTTGCGTCGATAATCGCGGTTTTTTCTTCTTTGCGCAACATAATTGTTTCCACCTTTTTTAAAATTACCCACAAAACTGCGCATCGGGCCGGTGAAAGCCACGAAACGAAGCGCTGGGGTGCCGCATGTTTGCGTGCTTTTTCACTATATCATAAGGATTCCCGGTTGTAAAGATTCTTTTCATATTTCTGTCAATCATTTTTCCCCCAAAATACCGAAATTAAAACGTTTTGACTTCAATTTCCGATTCATATACACCTTCGCCCAGCTATAATAAAGATGGGGTGTATTTTTAATACGGTGAATTTTCTGCTTTTTTCAAACCAAAATGGCTTTAAAAATAACTTGACAGGAGAAATGGAACATGATATCTTAACTGTACTAATACGGATAATACAGTGGCGCCGGGCAACCGGCAGATAAAACGGAGGTGGAAAGATGATCAGCCTGAATTACCGGGATTCGAGGCCCATCTACGAGCAGATCAAAGACGAGCTGCGAAAGCTGATCGTCACCGGTGCGCTGGCGGCGGAGGAAAAGCTGCCGTCCGTGCGGGTGCTGGCAACCCAGCTTAGCATTAATCCCAACACGATTCAGCGGGCCTACAACGATCTGGAGACAGAGGGATATATCTATTCCGTGCCAGGAAAGGGCAGCTTTGCCGGGGAACGGGGAAGTGCCGACGCAGCCCGCCGAGAGCTGTTGAAAGAAAAGGCGCGCCAGCTTCTGCGGGAGCTGCGGGTGCTGGGTGTGACCCCGGCGGAGCTTGAGGCGCTGCTGAAGGAGGTAGAAAAGACATGATCGAAATTCAAAACGCTGTAAAAAAATTTGACGGCTTTGCGGCTCTGGACGGGATTACCCTGACGGTGCCCACCGGCGCGGTATACGGACTGGTGGGACCCAACGGGGCGGGCAAGTCCACGTTGCTGCGCTGTCTCAACGGTGTGTATCGCACGGATGAGGGTACGGTAAGTATTCAGGGGGAGTCCGTGTGGGAAAATCCGGCGCTGAAAGCGCGGATCGGCTCTATTCCCGATGACTGGCACTACTTTTTGCAGTCCAGCACGCAGGATATGATGAAGCTTTACCGGGGGATCTATCCTACGTTTTCCATGGAGCGATATCAAAAGCTGGGGGACGCATTTCCCATTGACCCCCGCAAAGCCATTCGGCACCTGTCCAAGGGAATGCAGAAGCAGGCGGCCTTCTGGCTGACCATGAGCTGCATGCCGGATTATCTTCTGTTGGATGAGCCGGTGGACGGTCTGGACCCGGTGATGCGCCGGCAGGTGTGGTCGCTTGTGCTGGACGATGTGGCGGAGCGGGGCACCACGGTGCTGGTTTCCAGCCACAATCTGCGCGAGCTGGAGGACGTATGCGATCATGTGGGCATCCTGGACCACGGAAAAGTGCTGCTGGAGCGGTCTTTGGAGCAGCTTCAGGACAACATGGTGAAGCTTCAGGTGGTGTTCCCTGAAGAAGTGACGGAGGTTCCCTCTGAAATTCCGGCGCTCCACGCCTCCCGCCTTGGGCGGATTCATACGTTGATTCTGCGGATGAACGCCAAGGCGGCGGAGGAGCTGCTGGGACAATATAGTCCTGTGTTGGTGGACGCTGTGCCTCTGACGCTGGAGGAAATTTTTATTTACGAGTTGGGAGGTGCGAACTATGCAGTCAAAGACATTGTCCTCTAAGGGACTGTTCAGCCCCGCCCTGTTTCGCAACGATCTGGTCCGGTTCTGGCCTCTTTGGGCGCTGTATCTGGTAATGTGGCTTTTGATGGTGCCGGCGTTCCAGTTTCTAGAGCTGTTTGGCCAAAACGCCTGGGTAAACACGGACCAGATGAAGTCTTATTCCATAAACCAGGTGGCGGATATGGCCACCAGCCCAGCGCTGGCCATGAGTGTGGTCTTCGGATGCTTGTTTGCGATGACGCTGTTTTCCTACCTCACCGGAACCAGATCCGTGGGGTTTGTCCACGCCTTGCCCACCCGGAGAGAGGGCCTCTTTGTGACCCACTATCTGGCAGGTGTGGCGGTATTTGTTGGAACGCATGCGCTCACCGCGCTGCTGACGGTCCTCATCTGGAGCGCTGCCGGAGTGACGGATCTGCGGGTCATTGGACTGTGGTTGCTGTATACCACGGGGCAGATGCTGTTCTTTTACAGCTTCGCAGTGCTTTGTGCGGCATTTGCGGGGCAGATGTTGGCCATTCCTATGTATTACGGGGTGTTTAACTGTCTGGCTTACGGGCTGACGAATTTGTTTTGGAATCTGTGCCAGATTATGCTGTACGGCTGGACGAACCCCGCCGATCCTGCGCTTATGGTCTGGCTCACGCCAATTTACAAGTTGTCCCAGCTAAGCTGGGACCGATGGGGTTATTCCCGCAACAGTGAAGAGTACTTGCGCTTTTTGCAAAGCAGACTTGGTACCATTGGAGTTTACACGCTGGTGGGCGTATGTATGACAATTGTGGCGCTGCTGATTTACAGACGTCGCCACAGTGAGTCCGCCGGGGATACCGTTGCCATAAGCTGGGCAAAACCTGTTTTCCGGTACGGCGTGGGCGTGTGCGCAAGCCTGAGCCTGGGACAGATTTTGTATATCATTTTGTGGGACGCGTTCGGCCGGACAGGGCAATCTCCTGTGTCGCTGGCGATTTGCATGGCTGTTTTGGGACTGGCGGGCTATTTTGCGGCGGAGATGCTGCTGCAAAAATCCTTCCACATTCTAAAACGAAGCTGGAAAGGGGGCGCAGTTCTGGTTGCCGTCCTGATTCTGGCGTGCGTGGCGCTTGAGCTGGATCTTCCGGGCGTTGAGCGGCGCGTTCCTACGGTAGAGGAGGTACAGTCGCTGGATTTCCAGCTTTATGGGCAGGACTCCATTTCTGGTGAAAGCAATGACCCAGAGACGATTGATCGCTTCCTGACGCTGCATCAAATGCTGGTGGAAGAGCGCCCCGCAAATAGCGAGTGGGACGAGGACGCACTCTACGGAAATATGCACTTGGACTATACACTGAAAAACGGCACGCATCTGCGCAGGAATTACAGCTTTACTATTGTGCCCTCGGACATTAAAGCCCATGCCGCTTTGACGGAGCAGCTGACAGAGCTTGCCCGGGACCCGGAGGTGTGGAAGGCGTATATGAACGAGCGCTTCGAGACCGGACGTCTCATGACGGTGGAAATGTATCTTGATGCGGAAGGTCGCACGCTGACTTTTGAGGGCGATACCGCCCGGGAAATTCTGGCGGCACTGAAAAAAGACATAGAGGCGGGCCATGCCGGGACCTATCTGTTTGATTCCAAGGGCTGGGATGCCAACACGTATTCCGATAATTTGTCGTTTTACTACCGTGCGCAGGACGACAACGGAAACTATTATAACAGCAGTTACTCCGAGAACGTGCAAATTTCCAAGGACTATACCTACCTTCTGGCAGCGCTCGAAAAATGTGGAGTGGATATCGACAATCTGAATACGTATCAAACGTATTACAATAATTATGACGGCGAGAACTACGCAAAAGAAGCGTACTACGAAGAGACGCACCCCCAGGAAATTCAGGCACTTCCGGTGCCTGATGAATTGACACCGGAGAGTGCATCCGGAGATGCGGTCATCATCGGCGGAGCCGACGGCCCCACGGCGATTTACGTGGGCTAAGGCGCGGGAGCGAAAAACATATGACGTACAGAGAAAAGAGAAGACGTATAAATCCACGATTTCTTGTGCTGTGCCTGGCGGCGGTCCTTGTGATCGCCGCCACCGGCATGTGGATTTGGGGGAAAATTCATGCCGGAGTATCGGCAGAGACGGTGGTACTGCCGGACTATGTGACGCAGGAATTTCTCACGGTGAATCCATGGTCCCGTCCCGGCACAGAACTGAAGCAGGTGAAGGGGATCGTCATCCACTACGTGGGCAATCCCGGCACCTCGGCCGAAGCCAATCGCAGCTATTTTGAGGGCCTTGAAGACGGACATCTGGAGATTTACGCCAGCGCCCACTTTGTTGTGGGGTTGGAAGGAGAGGTGCTTCAGTGCATCCCCCTGACGGAGTGGGCCTATGCGTCCAACACACGCAACGAGGATACCCTTTCCATCGAGGTCTGTCATCCTGACGAGACAGGAGAATTTCTCCCCGTAACCTATGACCGGGTGGCGGAGCTGACGGCGTTTTTGTGCAACGCGTTTGGCCTGACCTCCAAGGACGTTTTGCGCCACTACGACGTGTCAGGAAAGAACTGCCCCAAATATTACGTGGAAAACGAGAATGCGTGGCAGACCTTTTTGACTCAGGTGGACAGCGGCATAGCGGCGCTGGAAAAAGAACAAGCAGAAAAAGAGGCGCAAAGTTGAAACTTTTTCCCGCGGGGAACCGTCATATTAATCAAGAAGACGGTGGATTGGGAACTCCACCGGAAAACTGTGTGCGGGGCGGCAGAAGCCGCAGATAAGACGAAGGGAGTTTTCCGAATGGAAACCACAAGAAATGCCGGACTCTGGCGTGTATGGATAGACACCGTGAACCGTATTGTATCCTTTCACGAGGCGGAGGGCTTCCGGCCCATTGAATTTCGTAGTCGGGAGATGTTTTTGTCCTGCGTGGACGAGTATACGGGAAAGCATTACCGATACCAATGAAAAAGGAGCGCAAAGCGTTCCTTTTTGTGGGGGCTTGCTGCCTGCCAATTGCGGTTGGCAGGCCCTTTCACTATGTGCGGGGGAGAAGCAGGGCCGCCTTCCGGAGAATTTCCGACTTGACAAATCGGCGGCGGCAGGTATAATGGTGTTGAAAAATTGAATAGATGGCGTAGATAAGGACGAGTAAGACCTGACCTCTGCACAGAGAGCGGCCCGTTTTGGTGGAAGGGCTGACGACAGGCGGGACCTGAAAATCACCTTGGAGCCTCCTGCCGAAAGACGACGCGAGTAAGTGTGGACGTGTGACGACGTTATCCGTCGGCCTGTGAATGCAGGCTGTGAGCGGCTTTTTCCCGCAAGGGGAGAAGCAATGAGAGTGGTACCGCAGAAGTATGTTAAACGCTTCTGTCTCTTTAGGAGACAGGGCGTTTTTTATTTTTCCACAAGGGGGGAACGCGTTGCGCCGGAAAAAAGCAGTAGTCCTTGTGCTGGCGATGCTTGCCCTGTGCGCGGTGGGCGATGCCTTGGTCGGAAACCCCGCGGTTGCCCTTCGCAACGGTCAGGTAAAGGCGGCGCTTGCCGCGGTGGAGGACGGGCAAACGGTCGCGCTGAACGGGGCGATTCCGTTTGCGTGGGACCGTGTGTACACCATTGACCCTTACACCAGCAGAGAGAAAATTGCAGAAATAATTGGCTTTGACAGCCCCGCTATTAAGGAAAACAACTTCAACGAGGGCATGGTGCACCTGCTGTTTGTCAAGGATGGGAAGGTGACGGCCAGCATTCTGGGCCATGGAGAGACGTTGGGCTTTCGGATAGAATTTCCAACAGTGGTTACCTTTGAAGAAAAGGCCCCGTTTCTTGCGTCAAAAGAAGACGGTGTTGTAACGCTGACCTACGCAGGATGATTCCTGACGTTACCCGGTCAACCCCGCTGCGCCGTACAAGAATTAAAACAAAGGGCCAAAGCGCCCATCAATCAATTTGAGAGGAACTGAACACTTATGGACTATAACAAGACCATCAATCTGCCCAAGACCGACTTCCCCATGCGGGCGGGCCTGCCCAAACGGGAGCCGGAGATGCTCAAGCGCTGGGAGGACATGGATCTCTACAATGCGCTTTTGAAAAAGAACGAGGGTAAGCCTCTATTTAACCTTCACGACGGCCCTCCGTTCTCCAACGGCGATCTGCACATGGGCCACGCTCTGAACAAATCCATTAAGGACTTTATCACCCGGTCCTATGCCATGCGGGGCTACTATACCCCCTATATCCCCGGCTGGGATAACCACGGCATGCCCATCGAATCTGCCATTATTAAGAAGAACAAGCTGGACCGCAAGTCCATGTCCGTTCCCGAGTTCCGTTCTGCGTGCCACGACTTTGCCCAGCACTACGTTGACGTGCAAATGAAAGGCTTCAAGCGCATGGGTGTCATTGGGGATTGGGAGCATCCCTACAAGACCATGGACCCCCGCTTTGAAGCCGAAGAGGTCAAGGTTTTTGGTGAGATGTACAAAAATGGCCACATTTATAAAGGCCTTAAGCCTGTGTACTGGTGTCCTCACGATGAGACGGCGCTGGCTGAGGCGGAGATTGAATATCAGGACGATCCCTGTACCACTGTGTATGTGAAGTTCCCCATGTCCGATGACGGTGGAAAGCTGGGTAAGTTCGACCCCAGCAAGCTCTTCTTCGTCATCTGGACCACCACCATCTGGACGTTGCCTGGAAACCTCGCCATTGCCTTGCACCCCGAGGAGAACTACGCGTTGGCAAAGGCCCCCAACGGGGAGGTTTATATCATGGCCGAGGCGCTGGCGGAGAAGGTCATGAAGCTGGGCGGCTTTGAAGAGTACGAAATCGTGGAGACCCATCCCGGCGCGTTCTTTGAAAACATGCTGGCAAAGCACCCCTTCCTTGACAAGACCAGCCGGCTGCTTCTGGCGGACTATGTCACCATGGATTCCGGTACTGGCTGCGTCCATACCGCGCCCGGCTTTGGTGCGGACGACTATGACACTTGTCGCCGGTACGGCATGGATATGGTGGTGCCTGTGGACGATCAGGGCCGCCACACCGACTATGCCGGAAAGTACGCCGGAATGAAGACCGAGGAATCCAACCCCCTGATTCTGGCGGACATGAAGGAGAGCGGCGCACTGTTTGCCCGGGAGGATATCGTCCACAGCTATCCTCACTGCTGGCGCTGCAAGGGAGCCATTATCTTCCGTGCCACACCCCAGTGGTTCTGCTCGGTGGACTCCTTCAAGGAGGAGGCCTGCGCCGCCTGCGAGGACGTGCGCTGGGTGCCTGCGTGGGGCAAGGAGCGCATGAAGGCCATGATCCAGGAGCGCAACGATTGGTGTATTTCCCGCCAGCGTAAGTGGGGTCTGCCCATTCCGGTGGTATACTGTAAGCATTGCGGCAAGCCCGTTGTCACGGAGGAATCCATCGAGTCGATTGCGTCTGTTTTCGAAAAGGAAGGCTCCAACGCATGGTTTGCCAAAGACGCGGCGGAGCTGCTGCCCACCGGGTTTGCCTGCCCCCACTGCGGGGCTGTGGAGGGATTTGACAAGGAGGAGGACACCCTAGACGGATGGTTCGACTCCGGCTCCACCCACTTTGCCTCCATGCAGCGGGATCAGGGCTTCTGGCCTGCCACCGTCTATATGGAGGGGTTGGATCAATACCGCGGCTGGTTTCAGTCCTCTTTGCTGACCGCCGTGGGCGCGTTTGGCAAGGGCGCGCCGTTCAAGGAGTGCGTCACCCATGGCTGGACCGTGGATGAGCAGGGGAAGGCCATGCACAAATCCGCAGGCAACGGCATGGACCCCGCTGAGATTTTTGAACAGTATGGCGCAGACCTATTGCGCCTGTGGGCGGCTTCGGCAGACTATCACTCCGATGTGAGCGGCTCGGATAGAATCTTCAAGCAGCTCAGCCAAAATTACTTGAAATTCCGCAACACCGCCAGGTACTGCCTTGGCAATCTAGACGGATTCAATCCTGACGATTTGGTTCCCGCTGATCAGATGGAGGAGCTGGACCGCTGGGCAATCACCCGGCTCAACGCGCTGACCGAGAAGTGCCTGAAGGCCTATGACGACTACGAATTTTTTGTTGTAACTCATGCCGTCAACGACTTCTGCGTGCTGGAGCTGTCCAACTTCTATCTGGACATCATCAAGGACCGTTTGTATTGCGAGGAAGAAGACGGCAAGCGCCGCCGCAGTGCCCAGACCGCCCTGTTCCTGATTCTGGACACCATGACGAAACTGATGGCTCCGGTTCTGGTCTTTACCTGCGACGAAATCTGGCAGGCCATGACTCACCGGGCCGGGGACGACGGGCGCAATGTGCTGCTCAATGAGATGAACAAACCTTTTGCTGACTATGCGCTGGGCGAAAAGGCCATGGAGCGCTGGGAGACGGTTGTACGCCTGCGGGACGACGTGAACGCGGTTTTGGAAACCGCCCGTGCCGACAAGAAAATCGGCAAGGCGCTGGAGGCACATGTCTCCCTCCACGCGGACGACGACGCGGCGGCGCAGGCGCTGATGGCGACTGTGGGTGTGAGCCTTGCCGAGGTGTTCATCGTCTCGGATTGCAACATCACCACCGCGGAGCCTTCTGCGGAAGCCACCGTGGGCAAGGGAACGAATTTCCCGGGCCTAACCGTAGAGGTGGGCAGAGCCCCTGGCGCCAAGTGCGAGCGATGCTGGATGCAATCTGCCAAGGTGGGGGAGAATCCCGATCACCCCACTCTCTGCCCCCGCTGCGCAGAAGTGGTTTCCAAGCTTCCTGGGTTTTAAGACGAAAAGCTGGTAAAGAATACCGCGCCGGAGGAACTTCCTCCGGCGCGGTTGTTTGCATTTATTTGCTTTTTCAATGGAGCGCTTCTGCACAAGTTGCGGCATGAGGGCGTGGACTTAATTCTCCTCCGCTTCAGCCGCTATGGCGGCGCTGTAGAGCTCGTTCCGGGAAAGACCGGTGGCCTCGGCCACCTGCCGCACGGCGTCCTTCATCCGCAGGCCCCGGCTTTTCAGCTCCAACACCTGACGAACGCCCTCCTCCGG
>NZ_DAMBZJ010000027.1:0-5591 GCF_032060045.1 Oscillibacter sp. | reverse complement strand
CGCCAGAGGGGCCGTCCCCTCCAGAACAAGGACATATTCTCCCCGGGGACTGTTCTCCCGGTAATGAGCAGAGGCTTCCCCCAGAGTGCAGCGCATCGTCTCTTCATGGAGCTTGGTCAGCTCCCGGCACAGGGCAATTTTTCGATCCGGACCAAAAAAGGTGCACAAATCGTCCAGTGTGGTGCGCAGCTTGTGGGGCGCTTCGTGGAACAGCATAGTGCGGCGTTCATTTTGCAGGGAAGAAAGGTGTTCCCGCCGCTCTTTTTTGTTAGTGGAGAGAAATCCCTCGAAGGTAAACCGCCCTGTGGGAAGACCGCTCACTGCCAGTGCATTCACTGCCGCGCAGCAGCCGGGGATGGCCAAAATTTCCACGCCCTGCTCCGCGCAAAGGCGAACCAGTTCCTCTCCCGGGTCCGAGACGGCGGGCGTGCCCGCGTCCGTGACCAAGGCGCAGCTCTCTCCCGCCAGCAGGCGGTTTAAAATGGACTGCCCGGCGGAGACGTGGCTGTGGGCGTGATAGCTCACCATTGGGCGCTTGATTTCAAAGTGATTCAACAGCTTCACGGAGACGCGGGTGTCCTCAGCGGCAATAAAATCCACCGTTTTCAGCGTCTCCACCGCCCGGGGAGAAAAGTCCCCCAGATTCCCGATGGGGGTGGCAACCAGATAAAGCGTTCCGCTCATGACGTGTTCTCCTTCTGTTCAGGTGTTCGGAAATAGGCGGCGGCGTATTCCGCCGAGGGTCGGCCGGATTCGTCCGTCAGGCACAAAGGCGGCCCGATGGAAAGGCCGGGCTTTCCGCCCCGGCGGGCCTCCAGCAGCAAAAGCGAAGGTGCGGCCCCCGGACGGGCTTCCACCATCCGCATTCGCTTTGGCTCCAGCTGATTTTCCCGCAGGGCACAGAGCAAATCGCACAGCCGCTCCGGGCGGTGCACCAAACAAAAAGAACCGCCCCAGCGCAGCAGATACGCCGCTGCGCGGCACAAATCTAAAAGGGTGCAGTCTGTTTCGCTGCGGGCCGTGCGCCTTGCCGGAAGCGGAGCGGTCAAGCCGCTGCCGCTTGAAAAATAGGGGGGATTGGAGACGCACAAATCAAAACTTCCGGCAGGTAAAAGCTCTCGAATTTGCCGAAGATCGCCCTCTAGAGTTCGCAAGCGGTCACAAAGGCCGTTTTCTGCTGCTGCCTTGTCGGCGAGCGTGGCGGCGTGGGGCTGAATTTCAACGCCGGTGATTTGCAGCTCCCGCTGTCGCTGAAGCAAAAGCAGGCCTAAAAGCCCGGTTCCGCTGCCCAGATCGCAGACCCGCAGACCGGGACGCAGCAGAGGAAAACTCCCCAGCAAAAAGCTGTCGGTGCCGGGCTTGTGGGCGCACTCGTCCCAGCAAAAGCGTAGGCCTCCAAAGCACAGGCTGTCCCATTGCTCCATGGCGCGCGCCTCCTTTCGGGCTGATGTACTTTTATTATACGGCAAAGCGCTCTTCCATGCAAGGTGTGTCATCGGGCATAACAAAAGCGCCGCAGAAAGTCTGCGGCGCTTTTATGTACGAATCTCGTTATTCGGCGGGAACGATGGCGCTGCTGGGGCAGGTATCACTGCAAGCACCGCAATCCAGGCAAGCACCAGCATCGATCACATAGGAATCATCACCCTGGCTGATAGCACCGGCGGGGCAAACATCCGCGCAGGAGCCGCAGCTTACGCAGGCAGAAGTAATCTTGTAAGCCATGGAAAAGCACCTCCATAAAATTAGTAAATTTATTGTAGCACACGTTAAAAAAAAAGCAAGCGGTTTTGCAAAAAAGATATTGGAAATTTGCGAGGTTTGTCACGTATAACTTCACTTTTTTTAACTTTTGAGAGAGATTGGTCGCTGTTCACAATTTCTTTTCAATTTGGTCAAAGAAAGTCAAAAAATACCCCTTGACATTTTGGCTGACGATGCTATACTACGTATCAAACAAAGGTTAAAGAAAGTCAAAGTCAAACTTAATGAAAAGCACAATAGACAAATTAACGGAAGAGAAAGAGGCGGTTTTAAGTGGGCATTTCCGATTTGATTGCCAGCTTCCTGCAAGAAAGCCTGAATGAGGCGGACGGCGGAGTGCTGGAGGTGCAAAGAAGCGATTTGGCCCAGCGGTTTAACTGCGTGCCAAGCCAAATTAACTACGTAATGAGCACCCGGTTTTCACCTGAGCACGGCTACATTGTGGAAAGCCGTCGGGGAGGCAACGGTTATATCCGGATTACCCGGGTGCGCATGGATCGGCAGACACTGCTGATGCATGTGATTAACTCTGTGGGCGACCGGCTGGACTTTCCCTCTGCAAGGGCGATTTTGAGCAACTTGGTATCCTCCGGAGCGCTGGAGGAAAGCGTGGGAGAAACGCTGCTGACCTGTATGGACGACCGGGCGCTGGGGGCTGTGCCCCGAGGAGTGCGAGATTCCGTTCGGGCGGAGATGATAAAGCAGGTTTTGATTCACCAGGTGGAGTGATTTTCTCTGTCCCGGCGCCGGGACACAAAGACGGCGCAAAACAAACTGTTTTTAATGATAATTTATATAGACTTGAGGAGGAAACGATTATGAAATGCGAACATTGTGGAAAGAATGAAGTTAACTTTGTTTATGAGAGCAACGTGAACGGGCATGTGGAAAAAGCCCATCTTTGCAGCGAGTGCGCCGAAAAGCTGGGCTATACTCAGGCGGTGGCGGCTCACAACCGCAGAATGATGCAGAGCTTTTTCAACGGCGGCCTGTTGGACAGTTTTTTCAGTCCCCGGCCCTCTCTTTTGGGAGCGTCCCTTTTCGGGGAGGACATTTTCGACGATTTCTTTCGCCAGATGCCTGCGCTGGGAGCGGCTCCCGTACAGCCGCAGGAGGTCCGGGAAAAGCCATTGGTGGAGGAGCAGGAACAGGCGTATTTTGCGAAGATGCGGCAGTTGAACGCCTTGCGTCTGGAGCAAAGAGCCGCCGTGCTGCGGGAGGACTTTGAGAAGGCCGCCCAGCTCCGGGATCAGATTCGGGAATTGGAGCAGGAAAAGATGCAGAATCATACGCCTGCCAAGGATCAGGCACCGCCCAAAGCAGAATAACAAGGACGTTCCTTTGAAAGGAGAGAAAAACAATGAATGAGACGAGATTCAGCCCCAGAGCCGAAGAGGCTCTTCGGCTGGGACAGGAGGCGGCAGGCGAGCTGGGCCACGGTTACGTGGGGACCGAGCATCTTCTGCTGGGCCTTTTAAGAGAGCCGAACGGCACGGCCCACGGTGTTCTGGAAACCGCCGGACTGACCGACGGCATGATTGTGGAAATTATGAAAAAAAGCGTGGGGGCGGGACTGCCCGGCGGCAACCCCGCGCAGGGACTGACTCCCCGCGCCAAGAGGGTGGTGGAGCTGGCCGTGGAGGACACGGCCAGAGGTGGCTATAACTTTGTGGGCACCGCCCATTTGCTGGCAGGCCTTCTGCGGGAAGGGAACAACATGGCAGTACGCATTCTGCGCACCGCCGGGATGGACGCCAAGCAGCTCTATACCGCCCTTATGCAGAAGATGAACGAGGCCCCGCGTGCGCAAGGCCGGGAGGGAACCAGACCTTCCGGGAGCGTTCGGGATGACAGTCAGGACAAAACCCTGCGGGAATTTACCCGGGATTTGACCGCAAACGCCCGGGCGGGAAAGCTGGATCCGGTGATTGGCCGGGATGCCGAGATTCAAAGAGTAATCCAAATTCTGTCCCGCCGGACAAAGAACAACCCCGTTTTGATTGGTGAGCCAGGCGTTGGAAAAACTGCCATCGCCGAAGGGCTGGCCCGGAAAATTGCGCTGGGCGATGTGCCCGACGATCTGTTGGATAAGCGGGTCCTTTCACTAGACCTCTCCGGCATGGTAGCCGGGACGAAGTATCGGGGCGAGTTTGAAGAGCGCATCAAGAAGGCGCTGGACGAGGTGAAGCGGGACGGCGACGTGATTCTCTTCATCGATGAGCTGCATACCATTGTGGGCGCGGGCAGCGCCGAGGGTGCGGTGGACGCAGCCAATATTATTAAGCCGGCGCTGGGCCGTGGCGAAATCCGCTGCCTTGGTGCGACCACGCTGAATGAGTACCGCCAGTATATCGAAAAGGACGCAGCTTTGGAGCGGCGGTTCCAGCCCGTTCACGTGGGTGAACCGACGCCGGAGGCCAGCCTTGAAATTCTCAAGGGACTGCGTAAGCGGTATGAGCAGCACCACAAGCTGAAAATCACCGACGAGGCGCTCTCCGCTGCGGTGGAGCTTTCCTCCCGGTATATAAACGACCGATTTTTACCCGACAAGGCCATCGACCTGATGGACGAAGCCTCCTCCCGTGTACGGATGGAGGAGGAAGAGCCCTCCGAAGAGTTGAAAAACCTAGAGGAGAAAATTGTGGCCCTCCAAAAGGATAAGGCCGCCGCGGTGGCGGCACAGGATTTTGAAAAGGCCGCCCAACTCCGGGATATCGAAAAGGATTATCAAGAGCAGGCGGAGCTGGAGCGGGACAAACGCCGCAGAAACAGCTCGTCCCACCGCCCTGTGCGGGCGGAGGACGTGGCCGCCGTGGTGGCGGAGTGGACGGGAATCCCCGTCACCCGCATGACAGAGGATGAGGGCGCCCGGTTGCTGCGCATGGAAGACGAGCTTCACCAGCGCGTGGTGGGACAGAGCGAGGCCGTGGAGGCTGTTGCAAGAGCTATCCGCCGGAGCCGGGTAGGGCTGAAGGACCCCAAGCGGCCCATCGGTTCCTTCCTGTTCCTCGGCCCAACGGGCGTAGGCAAAACCGAACTGAGCAAAGCTTTGGCAGAGTCCATGTTCGGCGACGAGAAGGCCATGATCCGCATTGATATGTCCGAATATATGGAACGGCACACCGTTTCCCGGCTGATCGGTTCTCCCCCCGGCTACGTGGGCCACGAGGAAGGCGGGCAACTGACGGAAAAGGTGCGTAGAAAGCCCTATTCCGTGGTGCTGTTTGACGAGATCGAAAAAGCCCATGAGGATGTGTGGAACATTCTTCTGCAAATTCTTGAAGATGGGCGCATTACCGATTCTCAGGGCCGCACCGTAGACTTTAAAAACACGGTCATCGTCATGACCAGTAACGTGGGCGCGTCCAGCATCACCTCCGCTGGAAATCGGCTGGGCTTTGACAGCGGCGCGACCGTAAACGACGAGGCCGGGGCCTATGAAAAGGCCCGCGAGCTAGTGCTGGATGAGCTGCGGCGCACCTTCCGTCCCGAATTTTTGAACCGGATTGACGACATCATTGTCTTCCACCGTCTGACGCAGGGAGACATCACTGAAATTGCCCGACGGATGCTGAAGGCCACCGAAAAGCGCATGTCCGCCATGGGCGTGAAACTGGAGGCGGACGATGCGGCGGTGGAGGCTCTTGCCAAAGAGGGGTATGATCCCAAATATGGCGCGCGGCCTTTACGTCGGGCCATTCAGAGCAAGGTGGAAGACGCCGTGGCGGAGCAATTGCTCAGCGGTGGCCTGAAATCCGGAGATACGGCCCACCTCAGCTATACAGATGAAAAGCTCTGCGTGCACAAGTAATATTTGAACCTAAAAA
>NZ_DAMBZJ010000026.1:39091-46858 GCF_032060045.1 Oscillibacter sp. | reverse complement strand
CACCAGCATGGTCATTCCCTCCCTGGCCAGGTCCTTCATCACGTCCAGCACCTCACCCACCATCTCCGGGTCCAGTGCGGAGGTGGGTTCGTCGAACAGCAGCACCTCTGGTTCCATGGCAAGTGCCCGGGCGATGGCCACCCGCTGCTTCTGTCCGCCGGAGAGCTGACGGGGCCTTGCGTTGATATAGGGAGCCATGCCCACCCGGTCCAGATATCGAAGGGCGGCTGTGCGGGCCTCCGCTGGGTCCTTTTTCAGGACTTTTACCTGTCCAACCACGCAGTTCTTTAGAACGGTCATGTTATTGAATAGGTTGAAGGACTGAAACACCATCCCAACCCGAGAACGGTATGCCGCTGCGTCCACGCCCCGGTCCGCCATGTTCTTACCATGAAAAAGAATCTCGCCCGAGGTGGGAGTTTCCAGCAAGTTCACGCAGCGAAGCAAGGTGGACTTTCCGGAGCCGGAGGAGCCGATGATGGAGGTCACGTCTCCCTTTTCCACCGTGAAGTCGATGTCCCGCAGCACCTGATGACTGCCGAAGGCCTTGCCCAGATGGCGGATTTCAAGAATCGTTTCGTCCATGTCAGCTTTCTCCTCTCGAGGTGGTGTCCCGCTTTTTGGAGGTCTGCTTTGAATTTTCCCCGTATTCTTTGCTGTGCTCGTCAAAATTGCTGCCCCTGCCGGGATGGTTATAGGTCCCGGCGGCCATGGTCAGAGGGTCGGTTTGCACCAGTTCGTAGCTGTCGGACCCGTCCATCCGCCGCTCCACCCACCGCAACAGGAGGGAGGCGGTAAGGGTCATAGTGAGATAGCCCGCCATTTCGATGGTGGCAGAGGGGAAGTAGGTAAAGGTGGCTCCGGAAATCGCCTTGTGGGCGGCAAAAAAATCAGTAAAGCCAATAATGAACATCACGGAGGTGTCCTTGATGTTGATAATCAGGTTGTTTCCGATCTGGGGCATAATGTTCCGCAGAGCCTGGGGCAGAATGACACTCAACATGGTTTGGAAGTGGGTCATGCCAATGGCCTTGGCACCCTCGGTCTGGCCGGGGTCAATGGAGAGAATGCCGCCTCGGACAGACTCGGCCATATACGCGCCGGTATTGATGGATACCACCAGGATGGCCACGGTCCAGATGCCCTCAAAGCGGAGGGAGTTGTTGGTGAAATAGGGCAGGCCGTAGTAAATGAACACCGCCTGCAAAATCATGGGCGTGCCCCGGAAGACCTCGATATAAATGCGCAGCAACACCCGCACAAGCCCCAGACCCAACCGCTTGACAGGGTGGTCGGATTTGGCGCTGGGAATGGTCTGCAAAATACCGCAGCCAAGGCCGATGACACAACCGATTAGCGTGGCCACCACGGCCAAAATCAGCGTGCGCCAGATGCCGCCCAGATAGCTCACCATGCCGTATTTTGCCCAGAGATCGGAAATGTCTGCGGCAAGTTGTGGAAATCTTGACCAGTCCATAGTGGATTCCTCGTTCCCTCAGTATTCAACGGGCGCGCCCGGATAGAATTTTTCAGGCCCCGATGGGCTGCACGGCCACGGCCTGTGCCATCAAGTCGTTGAAATCATCAGTGGTCATGCCCGAAAGGACGGAGTTCATGGCGTCCTTCAGCACAGTGTTGCCCTTCATCACGGAGATGCCGATGTTCACGTCCTCGTCGGAAACCGTGAAGTCATCGCCGGAGCCGGAGAAGTTCAACAGCTTGAAATCGGGATAGGCGACCATTGCGCCCTGTGCGGTGGGCATATCGGTGCACACAAAGTCCACTGCGCCGGTTTCCAGTGCCATCAGCATAGCGGGGGCGGACTCCGCCGCCGTCCGGATATCGGCTCCCTCAATCTGAGGCAGGCAGGTTTCATACCAAATGGTGCCCTGCTGGCTTGTGCAGGAACCGCCGGCAAGGTCGCTGATGCCCTTGGCGTTTGCAAAGGCGCTGTCGGCCTTGGTCAGGCATATGATAGAAGCGAACAGATAGGGGCCTGCAAAGTCCACCTGCTCCGCCCGCTCGGCGGTCATGGACTGCCCTGCGATCACCGCGTCCACCGCGCCGGACTGAACGGCGGGCACCAGAGATTCCCACTCCAGGCGGACAATTTCAAGCTTCCAGCCGTTGGCCTCACAGAGCTTTTTGGCCATCATTACGTCGTAACCGTTGGCGTATTCGTTGGTGTCCCGAATGGGAACCGCGTTGTTGGAGTCGTCCGGCTGAGACCAGTTGTAGGGCGCGTAGCCGCACTCCATAGCCACTGTCAGCACACCGTCCTCCACACCGGAGGGGGCTGCGCCGTCAGCGGAGGATGGGGATGAGCTGGAACCGGAGGCTGCCGGGGTAGAGCTGCCGCCACAGGCGGCAAGAGATGCAGTCATGGCCAGCGCCAAAACGAGAGCAAAAAACTTCTTCATAAAAAATCTTCCTTTCTTTCAACCAATGGTCCTTTGTGGCGGCTGATGTTCAATATCCCTCTCTCCGCCACAAAAGAGAACGACAAAAAACGGGTCGCTTTGACGCAAAGCGACCCGTGGAAAAAGCAAGCAATACTGCCCGATTTAGCCATGATAGCGCTTCACAAAAAATGTGACAGTCCGGCGGGTATTCCCCGACAGCCCAGGCATCCTGGAGCAGGCAGCTCCAAAATCCTTCGGCGATGTCCCCTTTTCCGCGGCGGCTGCCTGCCGACTTACTCGCGGTACTGATGAACCTCGCGCCTCTATCTGAGCGATCCAATTTTGAGGTATCCTATCACGATATAGAGGGGATGTCAACCGTGTTCCCAAAATTTTTTTGCATTTTTGTGCAAAACGTAAAAATTGGCATATTTTAATGCAAAACAATTGAAACTCGTTTGACTTTGGTGGAATTGTGCATAAATAAACCTTTTCAAAATTGGAAGCAGATGGTACAATGGCCTCAATGGACGACATTGCTTAGTACGGGGGCTTTAAAGGCTGTCCGGCGCTACTGATTTTGCGCCGGCCGTACGAGAGAGGTATGCGGGTGAGGGAGCTTGAATTCGGCATTTTAAACTGGATACAGGAAAATTGTCGGACAGAGCTTTTGGACGCGACAATGCCGCTGATCAGCGCGCTGTGCAACCACGGAGAAATCTGGATTGCGCTGGCGGCGATTTTGCTTTTTACACGGAGATATCGACCTACCGGCGTGGTTTTGGCGTTGGCGCTGTTTCTGGATGTGCTGCTTTGCAACGGAGTTCTCAAGCCGCTGCTTGCCCGGACGCGGCCCTGCGACATGAATCCCGCGCTAACGCTTTTAATTTCAAGACCTCAGGACTGGTCGTTTCCATCCGGACACACGGCATTGTCCTTTGCCGCCGTGGGTGCTCTGCTGTCGGAAAAGCGCGGCAGACTGTTATGGCCCGTCCTGGTTTTGGCGGCTCTGATTGCTTTTTCACGGCTGTATTTATATGTGCACTGGCCCAGCGATGTGCTGGCCGGCGCTGCGGTGGGTCTGACGGTGGGCTTGGCAGCTGGACATTTGAAGCGGTGGGCAGATAAGAAAACGGGGCGGATTTGTCCCGCCGGAGGAGAGGAAGAGACGTGAAGGACACGCGGAAGAGACAGAAAATTCTTCTGGTGGACGGAGACGGAGAGCGCCGTCAGCAGACCGCAGGAGTTCTGGATGGCGTGTTTTGTGTCACGTCCGCGTTGGACGGGGAGATGGCGGTAGACATCCTGCGGACGCGACAGGACTTTGCCGCGATTTTGCTGCAATGCCGTCTGTTTGAATTCAGCGGGTTTGATGTGATGCACTTTCTCCACACGAACCGGCTGCTTAAGTCCATTCCCGTGATTGCCATGGGGAGAGCGGAGGATGAGTTAAAGGCGCTGAGCCTTGGCGCCGCCGCGTTTTTTGAAGAGTCCAGAGAGCCTGATATCCTCTCCTGTCAGGTGCAAAATCTGGTGAATCTTTTCTGGAAAGATCGGGATTTGGACCCGCTGACCGGCGTTTTGCAGTGGGAACCGTTTTTAAAAAAGGCGCGGGACACGCTGGCGGAAATGGAGCAGGACAAACGGCCCCGGGCTCTGTCCATTATCTTTTTAAATATGGACCGTTTTAAGGTGTTCAATGATCTTTTTGGCCGGGCGGCGGGTGACCAGCTTTTGCGGAATCTGGCGGCAAAGTTGACGGCGATGCGGGGCGCGATTCACGTGGGCCGCGTGGGCGGGGACCGGTTTGTGCTGCTGTGCCGCACGGAGGAGATGGAGCTTTCCCGCTTTAACCGGTTGGGCGCCGATTTGATGCGGCGGCTACACCTCAAATACGTGCTGCATTTGTGCTGCGGCGTCTATGAAATCGACGATCCTACGCTTCCGGTGGTGGAACTGTGCGACCGTGCACAAATTGCGCAGGAAACCGTTTCCGGCCGCAGTGACAAGAGCGTGGCGCTCTATGATGAGGAGTTGCGGCGCAGCCTGCTGTGGGAGCAAGAAGTGGCCTCTGGGATGTATGAGGCGTTGGAGCAGGGGCAGTTTCAGGTGTATCTCCAGCCAATTTTCAGCCTGTCGTCCAACGCGCCGGTGTCGGCGGAGGCACTGGTACGCTGGGATCATCCGAAGCGGGGGCTGATTCTTCCCAATCAATTCGTTCCCATTCTTGAAAAAAACGGCTTTATCAACCGACTTGACCAGTATGTCTGGGAGCGGGTGTTTCAGTATCTGGCGGAGTTGAAGGCAGCGGGTTACCCCGACGTCACAATTTCCGCCAATATGTCACGGCTGGATATTTACAGCGCAGATATTTGTGGGCTGCTGACGGGACTTGCTAAAAAATATGATGTGAACCCCGCTACCTTTCGTATTGAAGTGACGGAGAGCGTTTACATGGAGGACCCGGGGCAGATGTTGGATTTGACCCGGCAGCTCAACGCGGCAGGCTTTGCGGTTTTGATTGACGATTTTGGCAATGGCTATTCCTCGCTGAATATGCTGATGAACATGACGGTGTCGTCTTTGAAGCTGGACATGGGATTTATCCGCAGCGTTGGCAGCGACGAGCGGACGAACTGTGTGGTCAGCAGCATTGTGCGCATGGCCAAGTGGCTGGAGATGAGCGTGGTGGCAGAGGGAGCGGAGACGCAAACCCATGTGGATTATCTGCGCTCCATCGGCTGCGACCGGGTGCAGGGGTACTATTTCTCCCGCCCTGTTCCCGAGGAGGAATTCTTCTCTTTGCTGGAACGCTATCGGTCGGCTTCCGCACCGGAGCGGCCCCGGATTTATGACAAGACGGCGGACACCCGGGCGGTATGGGATGCGGTGAAGTCCTATGACAGGATGATGCAGGGGAGAATGGACGCGGCGGCCATGTTTGAGCAATTTGGCGACGCGGCGGAGATTCTTAGTGTGAACGACGGGTACTACCGCCTGATGGAAAGCTCTCCCGAGCTTTTGTTTCGCAGCGGACAGCTAATCACTGATTGGTTGGAGGAGCGGGACCGTCCTGCGTTTCTCATGGCCATGGACGTCGCTTCGGAAACGGGAGAACGACAGGAACTGGTAATCCGCCGGTATATGGATTCCTACCGCATCAAAAGCCTGATGGTCAGCGTCTACTATATGGGGCGCAAAGACAGCCGCAAGCTGTTTTTGGCTCTGTTCCGGGATATTTCCGAGTTGAGACTGCCTGCCGAGTTTGGCGGCAGGGGGCTGTCCGCCGTTCCCAGCGAGGAGACCGGGCCGCCCCGGCCGTCTCAGAAATTAGGCTGCCGCACCTGCCCCAAGCTTTTAATTGTGGAGGACAATCGAGTCAACCAACTGGTGCTGGAGAAAATGCTCTCTCCCCAGTACAGCATTCTGGGGGCATCCAACGGCAAGGCGGGACTGGATGCGCTGCGCAGCGGGGAAGACATCTGTGTGGTGCTGCTGGATATCATTATGCCCATTATGGACGGGTACGAATTTCTACAAAAAAAGGCACAGGACCCGGTTCTGCGGGACATTCCGGTGCTGGTGCTGTCCCAGAGAGACAACTTGGACAGCGAGGAAAAGGCCCTGCGTCTGGGTGCACGGGGCTTTGTGCGCAAGCCCTATGACCCTGAGGACTTGAGAAAAACGCTGGATGCGCTGGCAAATGGAACCTGATGATGGATAAATCGCACCTTTGCAACTCGCGGCGGCAGCCTTTGCCGCCGCGAATTTTGCGGGATCGCCGTGCAAAAAGCATGAAAACGAGGAGACGGGTAACCGTATGTTAAAGTCGAAGACTTATGAAATTGATATGTGCAGCGGGCCAGTTCTGAAAAAAATGCTGCGCTTTACCGTGCCACTGATGGCCTCCAGCGTGCTCCAACTGCTGTTTAACGCGGCGGACGTGATTGTGGTAGGGCGGTATTCTGGGGACAATTCCATGGCGGCGGTGGGGTCCAACACGGCCTTAATCAGTTTGCTGACAAATTTGTTCGTTGGGCTTTCCGTGGGCGCAAACGTGTTGGCTGCCCGGTATTTCGGGGCAAAGCGAGAGCGGGAACTCCATCGCGCGGTTCACACCACCATGCTTCTCGCCTTTTGCAGCGGCATGGCGATGGTTGTTGTGGGCATCGCTATGGCGAGGCAGGTGCTGATCTGGATGCAGACGCCGCCCGCTGTGCTGGATCTGGCGGTTCTGTACCTACGGATCTACTTTTTGGGAATGCCCGCCCTGATGCTGTATAACTTCGGCGCGGGTCTTCTGCGCTCCAAGGGAGATACCCGCCGCCCGCTGTATTATCTGCTGCTGGCCGGCGTTGTGAATGTGGCGCTGAATTTGCTGCTGGTCATCGTGTTCGATTTGGACGTGGCGGGCGTGGCTATCGCCACCGTGGTGTCCCAGTGTATCTCTGCGGCGCTGGTGGTTTCCTGTCTGATGCGGGAAACGGGGAGCTTTCGTCTGGAGCTGCGGGCGCTGCGCTTTTACAAGGAGCAGCTTCTCGGTATATTGCGGGTGGGCCTACCCGCGGGAGTGCAAGGCATCATTTTTTCTCTGTCCAACGTGGTAATCCAGTCCTCCGTCAACTCTCTGGGGGAGATTGTCATGGCGGGCAGTGCCGCCTCCAGCAATATCGAAGGATTTGTATATGTCTCGATGAACGCGGTGTATCAGGCAACGCTGTCTTTTACCAGCCAGAACGTGGGAGCGGGGCGGCTGGATCGGGTTAACCGTATTTTGCGGACAGGGCTGGGCGTTGTAACGGCCACGGGTCTGTTGTTAGGCGTGGGTGCATGGCAGGCAGGACGGCTTTTGCTTGGCATCTACTCCGGGGACCCATCGGTGGTGGAGGCTGGCTTTGTGCGTCTTGGTATCATCTGCGGAACCTATTTTATCTGCGGCATGATGGACACAATGGTGGGTGCCCTGCGAGGAATTGGCTACTCAGTGATGCCCATGATGGTGTCGCTGATGGGTGCCTGCGTTCTTCGTCTGGTGTGGATTGCCACTGTCTTTCAGATTCCGGCGTACCATACGCCGGAGTGCGTTTACTGGTCCTATCCCATTTCGTGGGTAGTGACCCTTTTGACGCATGTGCTTTGCTACCTCTGGGCAAAGCGCCGGACAGACCGCCGCTTTGCTGAAACACAGGCGCGGCAGGAGGCTGCGAAGATTTCTTGTCAAAATACTAAATAGGGTATTGCAAAATAAGCTGATACACTATATAATGTGTCTGATACAAAACTGTTTGGTTGACATAAAAGTAAGTTGAGAAGAATGATTTTGGCTTTTCAACAAAAGGGAGCGGCAAAAACATCATGAAAATTA
>NZ_DAMBZJ010000026.1:22667-39081 GCF_032060045.1 Oscillibacter sp. | reverse complement strand
TATCAAAAGAAACGGCAGTGAAGCAGGCTTTGACCGGGAAAAAATCGCGGCGGCGGTGGAAAAGTCGAACCTTGCGGGCGGGCAAACGCCGGAGCTGTCCCACGCGCAGGTGCAGCAGATTGCGCTGAATGTGGAAATCACGGCGGAGAAGGTTGGCCGGACACTGAACGTGGAGGAAATTCAAGAGCTGGTGGAGACGGAGCTCATGCGTCACAGCGCCTATGAAACGGCGAAGCGCTATATCCGCTATCGTTATACCCGGACGCTGGCCCGGGCCGCCAACACCACCGATAACCAGATTCTCAGCCTCATTGAGTGCAACAATGAGGAGGTTATGCAGGAAAATTCCAATAAGAATCCCACGGTGAACTCCGTCCAGCGGGACTATATGGCGGGCGAGGTGTCCAAGGACATCACCAAGCGTCTGCTGCTGCCGGCGGAAGTTGTGCAGGCCCACGAGGAAGGCGTGATTCATTTCCACGACATGGACTATTACGCCCAGCACATGCACAACTGCGACCTTGTGAATCTGGAGGATATGCTGCAAAACGGAACGGTGATTTCCGGCACGCTGATTGAAAAGCCCCACAGCTTTTCCACCGCTTGCAACATCGCCACGCAGATTATTGCGCAGGTGGCTTCCAGCCAGTATGGCGGACAGTCCATTTCTCTTGCCCATCTGGCGCCCTTTGTGCAGGTTTCTCGGGAGAAAATTCGGGGCGACGTGTTGGCCGAAGCCGCGACGATGGGCGGTCATCCCGAGGGAGAAGTTTTGAACCGGATTGTGGAAAAGCGCCTTCGCGCGGAGATCCGCCGTGGTGTGCAGACCATCCAGTATCAGGTTGTGACACTGCTGACCACCAACGGGCAGGCCCCGTTTGTGACGGTGTTCATGTATCTGGGCGAGGTATCCGACCCCCAGACCAAGCGGGACTTGTCAGTGATTATCGAAGAGACGCTGTCCCAGCGGTATCAGGGCGTGAAAAATGAGGCGGGAGTGTGGATTACCCCGGCGTTCCCCAAACTCATTTACGTTCTGGAGGAGGACAATGTCCGTCCCGGAACACCCTATTACTACCTGACGCAGATGGCGGCTAAATGTACTGCCAAGCGGATGGTGCCGGACTACATCTCTGAAAAGGTGATGGTTCAGAACAAAGTTGATAAAAATGGACAAGGCCACTGCTATACTTGCATGGGCTGCCGTTCGTTCCTCACGCCCTATGTGGACCCCGAGACGGGAAGCCCCAAGTATTACGGCCGATTTAATCAGGGCGTGGTCACCATCAATCTGGTGGATGTGGCATTGTCTTCCGGCGGGGATATGACCCGGTTTGAGGAGATTTTCTCTGAGAGACTGGAGCTTTGCTACCGATCGCTGATGTGCCGCCACGAGCGGCTGAAGGGCACGGTGTCCGATGCAGCGCCCATTCTGTGGCAGTATGGCGCGTTGGCCCGGCTGAAAAAGGGCGAAACCATCGACAAGCTGCTTTACGGCGGATATTCCACGCTGTCTCTGGGCTATGCGGGGCTTTACGAGTGCGTGAAGTATATGACCGGGAAATCCCACACCGACCCGGAGGCCACTCCCTTTGCGCTTTCTGTCATGCACCGGCTGAATCAGGCCACTGCCGCGTGGAAAGCCAAGGAGAACATCGACTTCTCCCTGTACGGAACCCCGCTGGAATCCACCACCTACCGGTTTGCCAAATGCCTGCAAAAGCGGTTTGGCATTGTTCCCGGCGTGACGGACAAGGCGTATATCACCAACAGCTATCACGTCCACGTATCCGAGGAAATCAACGCCTTTGACAAGCTGGAGTTTGAATCCCAGTTCCAAGCGTTGTCCCCGGGCGGAGCCATCAGCTATGTGGAGGTGCCCAACATGCAGGACAACATCCCCGCAGTGCTGAGCGTGATGGAGTATATTTACGATCACATTATGTATGCAGAGCTGAACACCAAGAGCGATTATTGCCAGACCTGCGGCTTTGACGGGGAAATCTCCATCGTGGAGGACGACGGCAAGCTGGTTTGGGAGTGCCCCAAGTGCGGCAGCCGGGACCAGAACAAGCTGAACGTGGCCCGGCGAACCTGCGGCTATATCGGGACCCAGTTCTGGAATCAGGGCCGGACCCAGGAGATTCGGGAGCGGGTGCTCCACCTGTAAATCAATGAAACAAAGCCCGCCGGAGCGACTCCGGCGGGACTTTTCGAGGGATGCCATGAATTATGCCAATCTCAAAACCTGTGACATTGCCAACGGCGTGGGGGTTCGGGTCAGCCTGTTCGTCTCCGGCTGTACCCATGGCTGCCCCGGCTGCTTTAACGCCGAGGCCCAGGATTTTCAATACGGAAAGCCCTTTACGCGGGAAACGGAGGAGCTGGTGCTCCGGGCGCTGGAGCCGTCCTATGTGGCGGGGCTGACGCTGTTGGGGGGCGAGCCCTTTGAGCCGGAAAACCAGCGTGCACTGCTGCCTTTTATCCGCCGCGTCCGGGCGGAATGCCCGGGGAAAACCGTGTGGGCCTTTTCCGGCTACACCTGGGAGGAGTTGACGGGGGAGAGCCGCGCCCGCTGCGAGGCAACGGATGAACTACTGACTCTCACCGATGTGCTGGTGGACGGGGAATTTGTGCAGTCTCTGAAGGACATTTCTCTGCGCTTTCGCGGCAGCGCCAACCAACGGATTATTGACGTGCCCGCTTCTTTGCAGAGGGGAGAGGCTGTCTTCTGGAAGGGATGACAGAGGAAACTCTTTCGCTTAGGGCGCATAGGCCTGCGCAAGCCCGTCTGGTTCGATGCGGCGGAGCAGGCTTGCACAGACCTTGAAGGTAAGAGATAATCGGGGCCGTGGAAAATATCCACGGCCCTCTGCATTTTACCGCTCCGGCGCTTAAAGTTGCCCGGACCTTTTTTACTCACATGGACTGGAATACATCTTTATTCTGCGTGAAATACTCCACGCCGGAATACAGGGTAGTCACCACAATCACCCAAACGCACGCGGCGTTCAGCACCTTTGGAATGGGCAAAAACATTAGCACAAGGCACACCATGGTGGCGGCGGTTTTCACCTTGCCGGACCAGCCGGCGGCGATAACCCGTCCCGCGTCCGACGCCAGCATTCTCAACCCGCTGACGGCAAATTCCCGGCAAATGACAATCAACAGCGCCCACGCGGGCATCTGCCCGATTTCCACAAACCAGAGCATGGCCGCAGTGACCAGCATTTTGTCGGCCAGAGGGTCTGCAAACTTTCCAAAGTCCGTGACGAGGTTTCTGGACCGGGCGATGTGGCCGTCCATCAAATCGGTGAGGCTTGCGAGAATGAAAATGGCCAGCGCGGCGTAATTCGCACCGGGGAAGCCCCAATACAGCACCACCATAAACACCGGAATCAGCAAAATGCGCAGCAGAGTCAGCTTATTCGGTAGATTCACCGTGGTTCACTCCTTTTCTCCGGTCAACTCGCCGTCCGTTGTTCCGGTGAGGCGTACGTTTACAAATTCTCCCGGTCGGGCCTCGTCGGCGTCAAACCAGATGCGTCCATCAATATCCGGAGACTCAGCATAGCTGCGCCCGTAATAGCGCTGAGCCTGAGGGTCAAAGCCCTCACACAAAACCTCCCGCACGGAACCGAGGACCGATTCATTGTATCCGTCAATCACGTCGGACTGCACATCCACCAGCAGCTCCGCCCGTCGGCGGGCTTCTGTTTCATCCACATGGTCCATTTTGGCGGCGGGAGTTCCCTCCTCGGGAGAGAAGGGGAACACACCTGCCCGTTCGATTTTCGTCTCCCGAAGAAATTCGCAAAGCTCTTCAAAAGCTGCGTCGTCCTCCAGAGGCAGTCCAGCGATAATGCTGGTGCGCAGCACCAGACCGGGGATCCGTGCCCGCAGCTTGGTCAAAAGGGCAAGCAGCTCCGCCTTGGTGTCCCGGCGGTTCATGGCCTTTAAAATTCGATCATTGCAGTGCTGGATGGGCAAGTCAATATACTTGAGAATTTTCGGCTCTGCGGCGATGACCTCCATCAGCTCGTCGTCAATCTCGTCGGGATAGAGGTAGTGGAGTCGAATCCAATGAAAGTCCAGCTTGCAAAGCTCTTGCAGCAGGGGAGCCAGCTGATGTTTTCCCGTCAGGTCCGTACCGTACCGGGTAATGTCCTGCGCGATGACGATCAGCTCTTTCACGCCCCGCTCTGCCAAATCCCGGGCTTCTTCAAGAAGGTGCTTCATGGGGCGGCTGCGGTATTTCCCGCGTAAAGAAGGAATGACACAATAGGCGCAGCGGTTGTCGCAGCCCTCTGCAATCCGCAGATACGCATACCAACTGGGGGTGGAGAGAACCCGTTCCCCCTCCTGCTCGGCCGTGTGAATGCTGCCAAAGCGGCAGGGCCGCTCACCGGCCATCACGGCGTCCACGGCGAAGGCCACGTCGCCGTAGCTTCCGGTGCCCAGCACGCCGTCCACCTCCGGCAGCTCGCCCAGCACATCCTCCTGATACCGCTGGGCCATGCAGCCGGTGACGAGAATCTTTTTAACCTTTCCCGCCCTTTTCAGCGTACCCATCTCCAAAATGTTGTCAATGGCTTCCTCACAGGCGGAGGCCAGAAAACCGCAGGTATTCACAACCGCTACATCCGCGCCCTCCGGCGCGGCGGCAACGGTATGGCCCGCAGCCTTGACGGTGGCCATCATCTGCTCACAGTTCACCTGATTTTTCGCGCAGCCAAGAGAAATAAACGCAACACTGTACTTCAAAATAGCTCCTCCATTGCATGGGTTTCGATTTGCGGGCCACACCAAGGGCGCAGCCCAACATGTCCTGGTTGTTTCGACGCGGCTCGGTCGTCTTTCGCGCCTTACGGGATAAACTTATTCTTAAAGCAATTCCAGCCCGCTTCGGCGCAGGCATTGCCTTTATCAAAGAGAGCTCAGGAATCGTCCGGCAGCTCCGCCCAAGCGGACAGCCCGGATCTTACATCGTTCCATCCAAAGCCCCGGCGGGCCAGCGCATCGGCGGCGCGTCGCCGCTCTCGCTCGTCCGGGGGACCTTTGCGAAAGCGGTCTTGCAGATACAACGCCACAAGCTCTTCAGGGGCCGGGGCCAAGGCCATGGCGTCTTCCCACAGCTCCCGGGGGACGCCGTGCTTGTACAGCTCGTCCCGGTAACGGGCGGGTCCGTAACCCTTTTCCGCGCAGTGACGCACCAGCAGGGCGGCGTATTCGCCGTCGTCCAGCGCGCCGATGGCCTCCAGCCACTCGGCGGCATAGCGCGCTTCCGTCTGTGACGCGCCCTTTTCCGTCAGCTTACGCTCCAAATCCCGGCGGGACATAGCCCGCCGCCCAATCAGCTCGGCAGCCCGGGCCTTTGCATCGGAGCCCGCGACGGCGGACTTCAGCCGTTCCAGTGTTTCCTCGTCCAGCTCGTCCCCGGCCCGCAAACCAAAGTCCAACAGTTCCTGCTCCGTGATTTTCAGCAGCGTCCCGTCCTCCAGAAACATCAGGACCCGCCCGGAAACATGCTTCGACCGCTCTAAACGGTCAATTTTCATCGTTGAAATCGTCCGCGTTTACATCCACAGCCCGGCCCGCCGCCTTGGCCGCCACACGGGACTGACCGGTGAGGAGTTTATCGAAGTTGGCGCGGATATCCGCCTCCAGCTTCTCCATCACTTCCGGGTTATCCCGCAGGTAATTTTTCGCAGTGTCCCGTCCCTGACCGATGCGGGTTTCCCCCATGGAGAACCAGGACCCGGACTTTTGCACCAAATCCAGCTTGATTCCCAAATCAATCAGCTCTCCGCTGCGGGAGATGCCCTCGCCGTACATGATGTCAAACTCCGCATCCCGGAACGGGGGGGCCATTTTGTTCTTCACCACTTTGGCACGGGTACGGTTGCCGATGATCTCCGAACCGTTTTTCAGGGCCTCGATGCGGCGCACGTCGATGCGAATGGAGGAATAGAACTTCAGCGCCCGCCCGCCGGTGGTGACCTCCGGATTACCGTAAGTAATGCCCACCTTTTCACGAAGCTGGTTGATAAAGATGACGGTGCAGTTGGTTTTTCCGATGGCACCGGTGAGCTTACGCAAGGCCTGACTCATCAGCCGGGCCTGAAGGCCCACGTAGCTGTCGCCCATGTCGCCCTCAATTTCCGCCCGGGGAACCAACGCGGCCACGCTGTCCACCACCACCACGTCGATGGCACCGGAGCGCACCAGTGCCTCAGTGATTTCCAGTGCCTGTTCGCCGGTGTCCGGCTGGGAGATCAGCATGTTCTCAATGTCCACGCCAAGAGCACGAGCATAGGAGGGATCCAGTGCGTGCTCCGCGTCCACAAAGGCCACTTCGCCGCCCTTTTTCTGGGCCTGCGCCACAACGTGCAGAGCGAGTGTGGTTTTACCGGAAGATTCCGGCCCGAAAATCTCAATAATGCGCCCCCGGGGCAGTCCTCCCACGCCCAGCGCCAGATCCAGCGCCAGCGATCCCGTGGGCACGGTGTCAATTTCCAGCTTGGACCGGTCTCCCAGGCGCATGATGGAGCCTTTTCCGTATGCCTTCTCAATCTGGGCAATGGCGTTTTTAATGGCCTGATCCTTGTCCGAGGCGATTTCCGCCTTCTTATCTGGCAGCGAGGATGCGGCTGCTTTATCTTTTGCCATAGTCTTCTTCCTCCTTATTTTTCGGACGGTACTGTAAAAAACCCTCTTGAAACGTTCAAGCAGAGGCACTGGTGCGGAGCCGGTTGACTGCTTACTGAATACGGCCTAAATCTCGGCACACAGCGTTCCGAACACCACACGAGGGATTTCGTTTGTGTCCTTCACCACCTGAATGTCCCCGAAGCCTGCGGTGCGCATCATGCGCAAAACGCTGTCCGCCTGCCCAATACCCACCTCAAAGTACAGCCGCCCGCCGGGAGCCAGCGCCTGCCGCCATCGATCCACAATGTCCCGGTAAAAGTCCAGCCCATCCGCGCCGCCGTCCAGCGCAAGGTGGGGCTCATAGTCCCGTACTGCCACGTCCAGAGAAGGAATGTCTCCCACGGGGATATAGGGGGGGTTGGAGACGATACAGTGAAACTCCCCCAGAGCGGGGGAGGGCTTCTGCCGCGCGTCGATCTGTATGGTGACAGCCCTTCCGGAAAGACCGCAGCGCCGCACGTTCTGGCGGCAGATTTTCAGTGCCGCTTCGCTCAGCTCACCCAGCACCACCCGGGCCTGAGGCACCCGGCAGCCGATGGCAAGCCCCACGCAGCCGCTGCCCGCACATAAGTCCAGCACGCGGCACTCGGAAAGGGGTGTGCAAAATTCGATGGCCTGCGCCGCCAGAACCTCTGTGTCCGTTCGGGGAATCAGCACAGCTGGGGAGATGTCCAGCGGCAGGCCGAAGAATTCCCACTCGCCCACAAGATATGCAACAGGTTCGCCGGCCAGCCGCCGGGCCAGCAGGTCGCGGGCCCGCTGCTCCAGCTCCGGCGTGGCGTACAGCCCCCCATCCCGCACCAAATCCTCCCGGCTTTTGCCGGTGGCAAAGCACGTCAGCTCCCGGGCCTCCAGCGTGGCCATCTCCACACCGGCGGCCTTCAAACCGGCACGAAGGTCCATATATAAATTGTTATAGGTCTTGGTCACGTTTGCTTCATCCTTTTTAAAAAGCTGTGTTCACCAGGCGTCTTGCCCCTTTTCCTTCGGCAACACCAATTCCAGTGAGCGGATGGCGCACTTAATCATAGCGTCCTCCGGCTCGTTGGTGGTGAAATTCTGCATCCACATGCCCGGGGCGGTTAGAGTCTTTGCAAGGCCAGAGCTGCTGCGTCCCACCCAGCGGTTAAATTCATAGGTAATGCCCACCACCAGCGGCAGCAACACCAGATGCACCAGCGTCCGCAGCCACACGTTGGTGATCGGCCAGATGCCGAACACCGCGGAGGAGATAAGAATGGACACAAAAATCACTACAAACAGGAAGCTTGTGCCGCAGCGGGGGTGATGCCGGGGCTGAATGCGTACGTTTTCCACCGTCAAAGGCAGACCCGCCTCATAGCAGAAGATGGTTTTGTGCTCCGCGCCATGGTATTGAAATACCCGGTAGATGTCCTTCATTTTTGAACAGCTAATTAGGTAAACCATGAAGATAATGATTTTTAAAACCCCTTCCACCACGTTGCGCCCCCACAGCGGAAAGCTGGGGAAGAAGTGCAGAATCCCGCCGGTGATCAACGTGGGCAGCACCAGAAACAGCAGCAGTGACATCCCCACGCCCACCACGGTGGCCACGGCAACCAGCATCGCCTCCAGTTTTTTACTGGACAAATGCTTTTCAAGCCACAGATCAAATTTGGATGGCTTTGCCGCCTCGTCCTCCGGGTAAAAGTCCGCGGAGTACATCAGGGCCTTTACCCCCTTGACCATGGAGTCCAAAAAGTTCACGGTGCCCCGCACCAGCGGCCAGCCCAAAAATGGGTGCCGCTCCTTGATGAGGTGAAGCTCTTCCACCTTTTCAACCAGATTTCCCTCGTGATCTCGCACGACAATGGCCTGCTTTTCAGGTCCGCGCATCAAAATGCCCTCGATCAAAGCCTGTCCGCCGATGCTGGTGCGGAAGGCGCAGGATTTGTTTTCTGCCATGTGTGGTCCTTTCTAGTTACTTAGAATAGCACAAGATTTATGGAAATGCAACGTTTGTTCTATATTATTTTTTGCCGTCTGTGTGTTTTGGCGGCAAAGACGCCCACGCGCCCGCCGCACAAGGCGGCGGACGGCAAAGACGAATTTTTCAGTTTCCGATTGGCAGGGAGACGGTCACTACTGTGCCGCCGCCCTGTGCGTTGGCAATGTCAAATATTCCGCTGTGCAGGGTGACAATTTCGTTGCACACCGCAAGGCCAATGCCGCTGCCTCGGGCCTTGGAAGAGCCCTTGTAAAACTTCTGTTTCACATAAGGCAGCTCCGCCTCCGGAATGCCGGGGCCGAAGTCCCGCACTCGAACTACCTCGTATTCGTTTTCAAGAGCCACAGAGGCGACAATCCGTTTGCCGGAGCCGCCATGCTTGGCGGCGTTGTCCAGCACGTTGCAAAATACCTGCTTCAGACGCTCCGGGTCGGCGGAGATAGGGGGGAGGTCCTCACCGTCCGCGTCGTAGTCCAGCTCGATATCCTCCTGACGGAACAGCTCACGGTAGGTGAAAATCGCGTCTTCAAACTCGCTGCGCAGGTCCACTCCGGATTCTACCCGCAAAGTGAAGCGCCCGTCCTCCATCTTGGAGAACTCCAAAAGTTCCTCCACCATGGTACTCAGGCGGCGTGCCTCCCGCAGGATGATGCGGATGCCTTTGCGAAGCTGCGCCGGATCGCCGGAGGCGTCTGCCAAGATCGTCTCGCCCCAGCCGTTGATGGCGGTGAGAGGAGTGCGCAGCTCGTGAGATACGGAGGAAATAAACTCCGTTTTCATTTTCTCATTTCGCCCGATTTTCAAAGACATGTCATTGATGTTATTCACCAGCTCGCCCAGCTCGTCGGTGTACCTGTTTTCAATTTGAAGCCCGTATCCACCGGCGGAAATCCGTTTCGCCGCATCGGACACCACCGCCACCGGCTCCACAACCCGGTTGATAAACAAGAGGTTTGAAACCACTACCATCGCCATGCAGACCGCCGCAATTAAAAATACTGCCAGAACCGATAAAAGCACCTGCCGGTCCACGTCCCTTAATCCCGTCACCAGCCGTAGCACGCCCACCACCCGACTGTTGAACATCAGCGGATAGGAGACGGAAAGAATGCGCTCTCCCGTGGCGGGGTCCTCGCCCTGAAACACGGACTTTTCCCCGGTGGAAACCGCATCGGGGATATCAGCGGTTCTGGGAGAGGTTCCCACAGTGAGTCCGTAGCTGGAGGCCTGGATGCGTCCGCTGGGACTGATAAACTGCAATTCAATGCGGTCCTTGTCTTCGAAGGAATCCGTGGAGTACACCGCCATCTGATAATACTCGGCATAGCTGTTCATAAAATAGCTGTTGAAGGAGTCAGTCGCTTCCTGCGCCCGAATTTCCAGACCCCGCTGCATTCCGCCATAATAATAGCTGGCAACGCCGGCGGAAAACAGCGTCACAATCAGCACCAGCAGGGCCAGCACCGGCATAATGGTGTTGAGAATCCACCGCTGGCGCAGTCCGCCAATGTGCAGATATTTTTTTCGCGAGTGATTGCCTGTATTCGGCATGGTTTTCCGTCCTCTTTTTTGTTTTATCTTCCGTACGGCGTCACAGGCCCCATTTGTAGCCGTAACCCCAGATGGTGGTGATATATGCGGGGTTTGCAACGTCGTCCTCGATTTTCAGACGGAGACGGCGGATGTTTACATCCACGATTTTCAGCTCCGCGAAATAGTCCCTGCCCCAGACCGTGTCCAGAATTTCCTCCCGGCTCAGGGCCTTTCCGGGATTCTCCATAAACATCTTTACAATGGAATACTCCACCTGTGTCAGCTTGATGCGCTTGCCGTTTTTCTCCAGCGTCCGGTTCCGGGTGTTCAGCAAAAAGGGCGGCTGACTCAGCTCCCCCGCAGGGATGGGATCCTCGCCTCCCGCCCTGCGAAACAGGGCGTCCACTCGGGCGGTAAGCTCGGCGGGAGAGAAGGGTTTTGTTACATAGTCGTCCGCCCCGGTCATCAGACCCGTCACCTTGTCCATCTCCTGCGTGCGGGCGGTAAGCATAATAATGCCGATTTTCGTGTTGGTGGCTCGAATCCGACGGCAAACCTCAAATCCGTCAATTCCCGGCAACATAATGTCCAGCAGCGCTACGGTCACGTCCGGGTTTTCCCGCAGCCGATCCATGGCGTCCTCGCCCGTTTCCGCCTCAATGGCATCATAACCCGCTCGGCGCAGATTGATGACGATGAAATCGCGGATGCTGGACTCGTCCTCCAATACCAGAACTTTTTTCATAAGTGCTCCGTCCTTTCCCGGTATACTCAGTTGTCTCCCGCCAGCCACTCTCCGGTGATCAAGCTGAAAGCGGTGCGCAACTCGTCCTCTGTCATGCTCAGGGGCCAGGCATTGTTGGCCTCTGGCAACAGCTCTGCGGAGTAAACCGTTTCAGCCCGGCGGCTGAGAATGAATCGCCCGCCTCGCAAGGCCTTAATCTCTCGGCTGCTTCCGGTGACGGCGCTGATTTTCAAAAAATCTTGCGTCCCGGTATCGTCCCAGTAAGAGAAGGTTACGGTGGCTTCCTCCGGGCCAGAGTCCCGTCGAACAGTTATCTGATTCAGCCAGCTCTCCGGCAGAACCAGATACCAGCCGTCCTCCACGTCGTGGTAGGTGGACGCCACACGAGTGGAAGCGCCCGAAATATCATAGCCTCGCCACTCGATGCGATAATAGCCCTGCCCGCCCTCGGACATGGCGATCAGTGCCGGAACCGGCGCTTCGGTGGTTTTGTCGCCGTTGATGTCTGTGGGGTAGAGGGAGAGGAACCGGGCAATCTCGGTGGACATACCGGTGATGTCGGAGAGAACGATGTTGTCCAGCTCTCCATCCCGGTCCACCAAAATATCCGTGACTGCGGTGGTGGAATCTGACACGCCAACCACAAACAGCGCTGGTGTTCCGTCCTGCAAGGCACCGGGTACCACCCGGCCCAGATTGCTCAGCTCCGCCATGGTGACGGATATTTTGCAGGAGGATTTCAGCGCCATCGTCCCGTCCTGCCAGACATACCGCTCGGCGACGCCCATGCCCTCCGTGTCCGCACGGAAGGCCACCAGCTCGCTGCGGCCGTCTGCGTCCAGATCCGTCAAGACGTATTTGACATAAGTGATGCGCAGAAGTTCCTCGGGCTGTTGGCCACGCAGGGCATAAATGGTCAGCGCCTGCATCTCGGAGGCGGTCTTCCAGCCCACCGCCAGCTCCGTATAGCCGTCCCCGTCAAAATCACTGTATACGATGCTGAAGATGGCGCTGCCGCTGCCCTCAATTACGGCGGA
Organism: Oscillibacter sp.; assembly: GCF_032060045.1. Classification (GTDB taxonomy): domain Bacteria; phylum Bacillota; class Clostridia; order Oscillospirales; family Oscillospiraceae; genus Oscillibacter. Next base: position 27,086 of record NZ_DAMBZJ010000026.1, on the reverse strand, counting down.
AAGGTGATAGCTTCCGTCGCTGGCACTGAAAATATAGATTTTCAGAGGTTTTTCCTCATTGGGCTTGCGCATGAAGGCGAGAGCTTCCTCTTGTCCATCTCCGTCCAGATCCACGAGTTGGACCGGCTGGATGTTGGATCCGGACGTGGGGGCGGCATATTCCGCTCCCTGTTCAATCAGCGCGTTGATGCTGGCCTCCAGCTCTCGGTATTCGGCAGGAAGGCTGGGCAGGCTGTAAAGGTCCTCCGCGGTTTCCGGCTTCAATCCGGCGCAGCCGCTTAAAAAGAGGAAGACAGCTGATAATAGGGAGACTGCGGCCAGGAACCTCAGCTTGTTTTTCAATGCGTCCGCCTCCTTCCCGTCGCCTCGTTGGGGCTCAAACTTTTTTATCTCAATTGTAACAGTATATCATATCTTTTTTCGGTTTGGTAGTGTTTCTTCGCGTTTCCCGGCGCAATTTACCGACTGTTCATGTTCCAAAATTCTGCGTGCGGCGGTTTCCCTGCAATTTTAGCAAAATTACACTTTACATTTCTAAAAATCATGCTATAATATCATTTGTCTCTGGCTTCGGAGGATATCGGCGTGCGTCTTGCACTGCGGGTGGATCTTGTTTGCCGGGGCCGCAGCCAGACAATTGGCGCGATAGTTGTCGTGTCGGTCTGCACTGAAAAATATTTGGGGGCGTAGCTCAGCTGGGAGAGCGTACGGTTCGCATCCGTAAGGTCGAGAGTTCGATCCTCTTCGTCTCCACCAAGTTCGGGAAAAGCTATTAAAAGTAGCTTTTCCCGAACTTTTTTATGCGGTGCGTGACTCGGGTGCCTGCATTTTGTTTTGCCTCGAATTGCCAGTGTAAAAGCCCTGCAATTCTTCAAAGGAATCTACTTCGCGTTTGGGGGAAGCATCGCTATTTATGATTTTATCCATATACATTACCTCGCTTTAGAATAACTGAAAGATGATGTATATAACTCATTTCCTTTTTATTATTCGGTTGTCAAGGAGCAGTGTACATCATCATTATTACACCTGATATGAGTACATGCAAACATGTCGAACGTCTTATTTGGGTTGGCAGGCAGCAAGCAAGGATTTTAGAATATTGTCGAGGAAATTTTCTTTCCTCTTTTCAAGGCAGGATGGGAGATAATTGATTTTCACGTGGCATCCCTCTATCGTCAACACCTGGGTTCTGCCATCGGTCTGCTGATTCATTGGAAAAACAGGCTCTAACATTCTTTGCTCCATAGATAGACACTGCTTTCACTTCTCCGCAGATAGTAGGCGGCTTCGGCGTGTTCGTAAGAATCCATGAGGGCTACAACCTCGTCCGGCACCTCAATGACGTAGTCTGTGCTATAAAAATCGGGATAGTATTTCCGTAAATAAATCTTGACCATTTTTTATTCCTCCGTTTCGACTTTTGGGATTTTCGAAACAGAGGGAGGTGGGAACCGGCACCCGACTGAATTACCCTTTATACGAATTATACGAAAAAGAGGCCCATTTGAACATAATCCAAATGAGCTTTTTTCCCGTTGATTCTATATGCCTACTTTTATGTCAATTGTTACCATGCCACCGCCTGTGGTAGAAAAATTTGCTATTGCAAGAGTTCCGCCATGTTGCTTTACAATGGAATCAGCAATAAATAGTCCCATTCCGTAATGCAGTTTCGAACTGCGGCTGAAATCACCCTGATAGAATTGATTTGTTGCATTTCTCAAATCTTCGGGAGAAAACCCTTTCCCGCTGTCGGTAACGGTGAATCTGAGTTTATTGTCCTCCCCTGACACGGAAAACAAAATTGCACCCTGTTCCGGAGAATAGTCAACCGCGTTTGACACGATGTTTATAATGGCCCTTTGCATTAAGGAAGCGTCAATGCTGATGGTATCCGGCAGGTTTTTTTCATCGAATTCTGTTTTTAATTGCTTCACCGAGGCAATCGCATTGATTTGCGCATACAGGTCATCTAAAAAGGTTCTTATGTTGACATCCTTTTGCTGAATGGAATAACCGGTTTCCGCTTTGGAGATGTCGATCAGCATCTGAACATACTGCTCCATTTGATCCGCGTTCTTCATGATATAGCGGGTGCACTCTTTCTGTTCCTCCGTTTGTTTTGTGTCGCACAGCATTTCCGCATTACCCCTGACAACAGTAAGCGGGGTTTTCAGATCATGCGCCAATGCGGAAATCTGTGTTTTTTTCATCTGTTCCATTTTCCATTGTCTTTCCAACGAGAGTCTTAATTCCGTTTTCATGCTGTCAAGGGATTGCATGGCGGCGTCGATTTCCTCAATACCGCTGTATTGAATTTCAAACGCAAGGTCTTTTTCCCTTATTTTTTCCGTGGCATTTTGCAGCGGAATGAGCTTATGGCTGATCTTTCTGCCGTAAAGCCTGGAGAGAAGGATAATCTCAAATAAAAACGCTGCAAGGATGATCCAAAACAGCAAAACCTCAGGTACGGGCAGATGCTCCCGCAAAAGCTTCGATGAAAATTGGGACATAGAGGAATACTGAACGATGCAAAACCCATTTGGTCGTTCAATCGGGAAATAGCAATCCACATTCAGTCCTGTGTACAGAAGGCTTCCCGAGACGGTTCTGCCGCTCCGGACAACGTCCCATGCCGCAGCGGCCTCGGATGCTGGCATGCTTCCCGATAAAAACTCACCATTTTTACTTACAACAGCATATTCGCAGGTCTTGGGAATCAACTCCGCACTCACGGTTTCGGCTGACGCAATCGCAGCCTTTTGACGTTCAATGGATGCTTCCACATCACCCACAGAGATAATAAAGCTGGTCTTCAGCGCTACAAAAAGCAGTCCTATGCCGAGCAGAACAATCAAGACAAAACCAGCAAAAAGGGTCAGTAAATACCGAGTGAAGAAGGTTCTTAATCTGATGTTCCTGTTTCTCAGTCCCATTTATATCCAATCCCCCAAACCGTTGAAATCGGAGACAGTTGATAGACGGCAAGTTTTGCCCTGATGTTTTTTATATGCACGGCTACCGTAAAGCTGTCGCCCTCCGCGTCATAACCGCAAACTGCGTCATAAATCTGATCTTTGGAAAACACCTGACCGTGGTTATTCGCAAGGAATTCACAGATCCCGTATTCTTTTTTAGTGAGTGGAATTTTTTGTCCCTTTGCGGTCAATTCCTTTGCCGCTAGATTGAATTCAAATCCGGGCAGGAGAAGAACATTCCGTTTTTCACGTTTTTCCCTGCGCAGATGCGCGTTGACCCGTGCTCTCAGCTCTCCGGTGCTGAACGGTTTTTTGATGTAATCATCTGCACCTAAGCCAAGCCCGTACATCACATCGGATTCCATTGTTTTCGCAGTGAGAAACAGGATGGGGCAATCCACCAGATCCCGCACCTTCTGACAAAAGGTAAATCCATTTGTCCCCGGCATCATAACATCCAACAAGATCAAGTTATAATAATTCAGTGTTTTTAAATTGATTTGGTCGGGCGATTCCGCTGTTGTTACCAAGTGGCTATCCTTCTCCAGAGCCCTCTTAATCAGAGCCAGAATATCCGGCTCATCATCAACGGCAAGAATGTTTGCCACAGTCGCATCTCCTTCCATGTATAATAATTTAACATGCTTATATACTTTTGTTTTTATTACTGGCAGGTCGCGATGCGGTATTCTGAGTTGATTTCAACCGCAACGGAATTGGATGCATCTGTGTTTTGAATCGCGTGGACTTCGCCATATGCCCAACTTTCACGCGGTTGCTTACTGGAGCCCGTTCCATCCCAATCAATCGCATTTAAATCTTTTTGGGAAATTTCCAGCGTTGTACCTTTGTCAAAGACAATCGATTTCGCAATAATATCAAGATATTCACCCACTTGCTTGTCAGGGACAATTTGATCGGTGATCTGATACACCTGATCCGCCATGATCAACTGTGTGCAGTCTTGAGGATTCACCGAAAACTCTCCATCCAATGTAACAGCCCGCTGTTTGCTATAATCAAAGACATTACCGGAGTCCGTTACGGAGTCGGAGAGGATCGCCTTGTGATATTCTCCGTTTGCATCGACAAGCAGTACCTGTATCGTTTCATCCTTACAAGCGTAAACATTGAGAAACGGAATCAGATAGGCGGCATCCGGCTGCGTATCGGCAATATCGGCCAGGCTCTTAATCGTGGCCTTTTCCGTATCCTGCTGAAGCAGAATTTCCCCTTTTTTATCAACCACGGCAAGCTTCCTGATATAGCCCACCCAGCTGCCGAGCTCCTCTTTTGAAACGGTATCCTCAAGAATTGTATAGCTTTTTTCCTGATAAGTAAACTGCGCGATATTTTCAGTATTGAGAGAACATTCGTCCTTGCCGTTGGAGTATTGTTCTATCTTTTGACTTATGACGGAACAGCCGGATAACAATCC
>NZ_DAMBZJ010000026.1:5550-22657 GCF_032060045.1 Oscillibacter sp. | reverse complement strand
CCGGTCAACAGCACGGCGGATAAGATGAAAGCAAGAGTTTTGTTTTTCATTGGTTTCCCTTTCTTAGTATAACTTAATAAACGATGACCCTATTCATTTGACCGGGAACCTTCCCAGCGCTGAAACCAGAAAAGGCTTATGAGAAAAGCGGCAATTGTCGCAGGTATTGCGACCATCATGCCTTTTCCAATTTCCGCATATCCGATTGCTAGTGAAGGATTGATCCAGATGGATACGAGACAATCACAAAGACGCGCGCTCCATGTGCAGGGAATGTAATACCACCTTCCGTCTCCAAGTCCCGTCAGGGCTAAAGCGGAAATCAGGCTTTCCACGATTCCGAGTCCTATGGATGCACCTCTGCCGAACTGGAAGCTGATAAACAGATGCAAAATATAGGGGAAAACACTCCCGGCTATCAGTAAGCCAGCGGCCTTAAAATATAGTATCTCGGGTGCCGTTTGAAAACCGGACGCAAACACGCCTATCGCAATTGCGATTGCAATCATCCCCGGCAGAAGCAGGACGATCAATTTACTGGTATATGCCGCCGAACGTGATTTCACACCGCACAGCATTGTCTGAAAATTACCCGACTGTCGTTCCTGCTCCACGCATTTCCCGCTGATAAGACCAATCATCAAGGGAAACGCAATGCCAATCACCTCGAAATACCCGCTGATTTTTGTCTCCGCATTCCACGGTGAGACGGAATAATAGCTGACAAACAGGATAGATACAGCCAAAGGAATCAGTATGTGTATCCACAGCATGGAGGTATGCCGAAATTTTTGAAAATCGGAGCGAATGCACCGTATTAAAGTCGGCATTTTACTTTACCTCCTGCCTTTGAAACCACTTTGCAGTTGTGGCAAGCAGCAAAAGGAATAAAGCAATGGACAGAACAATACCGAGCGGAATCACGCCCGGATTCAACAAAGCATCCCCCTGGGGAGCTAACGTGCCATTGGGCAGGATACCGAGTACAGGACACATTAAACGCGTTGTCCAGCTATAGGGACAAGCCCACCAGAAGGATTCTGTGGCTGCGAGAATACCCAGCATGATCCCCGCGCCTAAATTGATCAGCATCGCCGCCATCAGGCCGAGTTTTTTAGATAGAAACAGACAAAACGGAATCTGCCAGAGCGAGGCGATAATCAGAATCAGCGTTGCTTCCGCCATCTGACTGACTGCTATGGTGGCTGCTGGGTTCATCAGGAACTTTCCCAAACTGATCCCGGCGAGGTGAAGGATGCATGCGGCAGATGTATAAACGGCAATCAGAAGGATTTTTGAAATCCAGACTTTTTGCAGGGAAACCGGAAGCGGAAGCACAGAACGATAGCGAAGCTTTTTTTCTTCTATTTGGTTTATAAGTGCTGTTGTAAGCGTAATAAACCCAGGGAAGAGAATTGTATACCACCAGTTATAGCCGTTCTGGACAAGGTACATGCCGGATATGCCCGAAAGCAGCACCGTGAGAAGCGGCGCGATAAAAACAAGTTTTTTCGCAAAGGTTCTTCTGCATTTCAAATTTTCCGCTTTTATAAAGTTCAGCATTTCAGGCACCCGCCTTTTTGCTGTTCTTTACAACTTCCATAAACAGCGATTCCAGGTTTTCTCCGGGGGTGATTTTAGCTTCGTATCCCAGCATGCCGCCCGATATGATACCGATGTGGTCCGCGATCTGTTCCACTTCGGAAAGAATATGGCTCGACAGGATCACCGTGATGCCCTGTTCAGGAAAAGAGCGGATCAGCTCGCGCAGATCCTGTATGCCGATGGGATCAAGCCCGTTGGTCGGCTCGTCCAGAATCAGCAGCTTCGGATGATTCAGCAAGGCGATCGCGATACCGAGGCGCTGCTTCATTCCCATAGAAAACTGCCCCGCACGCTTGTTTCCGGTATCGGTCAAGCTGACGGTTTCCAGCACTTCGTGAATGCGGGAATCCGGCAGTCCAAGCAGGAGTGTGCGAACCTTCAGGTTCTCTTTGGCGGTAAGGTTTTCATACAGCGGTGGCGATTCAATTAACGCGCCGATGTCTGATAAATCGTTTCTGCTCCATGGACGATCTTCAAAAATGATTTCGCCGGAAGTCGGGCGCAGCATCCCGGTGATCATTTTCAGCGTCGTTGACTTTCCCGCTCCGTTCGGCCCAAGCAAACCATAGACAGAATTTCTCATAATGGAAAGTGAGATATCGCTGACCGCGTGCTGACTTTTAAAATTCTTGCACAGATGATTCGTTTGTAAGATATATGTATCCATAAACATTTTCCTTTCACTTGCTTGATATCAACTATAAAAGGAAAGTTTAAAGATTCCATAAAGATTGCCGACTTATTGCAGGAAGTTCAGGAACAAGGCAAGAACGACAATTCCGGCCATTAGAAATACCCAGAATGTGCTGATTATCAAATGTGTTTATGAAAAAACCTGCCACAAAAAGGGCAGGTTTAATACGCAACTTACTTGGTGGCAAGGCTGTCCTCATGCATTTACATCTTAGACCCTATCGCCATACGCAGTTTCCCGTTCGTAAAGCGTCTAGCAAGCTCACGACCGATTCGGTTTGCTTCCTCCGACGTGATCTCACCGGGGACAAAAGGCTGCCGAAGATGATAGGCAATCACATCATCCGCGCCGCGCGTCCTGCCGGTGAGCGCGGCATACTGCCGTTAAAAAAAGGAACGCGACATCAGCTGTCCGGCTGTCGCATTCATAGCTGGTGATGAGCCTGCCGTAATCCGCTTTCTCCAGATTTTTCGCGTAATCAGTAATGTCGCTGATTGCCGTGCCGACGTCCCGGCCTTTGCCGGTATGCAGCGGCATCAGCCGAGTGGTTGCCATGAGCATTCCTCCTTGCGATAGTATTGCGACATAATAGAAAGAAACGAGGCACCACGGATGGTGTCTCGTTTCATATCCCGTTGATGTTCGCAGTGTAGATAGACCAGAGCCGTTTATAGGAATTTATCAATATTCGTATTAACTTCCACTTCTGAAAAAACGATGGAAGTCTCCGTCAGCGCATAGGAGGAAACGGAATTGATGAATTGTTCGATGTCCTCCAAAGCGGGAACCGACAATTTGACGATAAAGCACGCGGCCCCGGCGATCCGATAGCACCATTCGCTATACTTATAGTCCTTGATAAAGCTCTTGAACTTTTCGTATTGACCGTCTCTCATCGTAACTTCAATGATGCAGTCGATGGCAAAGCCAAGCTCTTTTTTATTGAGGCGGATCGTGTATCCTTCAATAATGTGGTGTTCCTCCAGCCTTTTTACTCTTTCGGTCACGGATGGGGGTGAAAGGTTTACTCGCTTCGATAGCTCCCGGATGGAGATTCGGCTATCCGCTTGTAGCTCCCGTAAAATCCGCACGTCAATTTCATCTATTTTCATTTGATACATCCTTTTATAAATAATAGTTCAATCGAAACACTTTTACATGAATATAATGTCGGATAAGATGCAGTTTTTATTATATACCTGCTATAATAATACTGTCAACGAAACGTATCATTCAGGAGGAACATTTATGGCTATAATTTCTTTTTCGCAGAACGGGTCCACGCCGTTTCAGCAGCTATTGGGACACAACAAAGGTATCCTGGAGAGATGGGCCTCTCTGGAGGAATACATTTATTCCAGCAACACATTTCCTGCGGAATTAAAAGAAGAGGTTCGGCGCACTCTGGCGTTCAATAACGGCTGTGAATACTGCAAGGCCAAGGGTGCTCCATCAAAAGATATCATGGATTCGCGGACACAAACGGCTGTCCATCTGGCGGATTTGTCCAGCAAAACCACACATATCAGCGATGATGAATTCAGCGCGCTAAAAGAGGTGTTTACAGACAGCGAGATTTCGGAACTTCTAGCTCTCATTTGCTTTATTACAGCCTGCCAGAGATTCGGCGCTTTGCTGAACCTGGGACCGGTCTGCCAAATCTAATTTATCCACATTAAAATAACAGAAATCCGCACATCTGATTAACGAAATGCCACAGCCTGATAAATCGTCTTTGCGGTCTGTTTGATTTCCTCCGCCTTTTCTTTGGAAATTCGCGCCGCGACATGTATGGCCGATGTTTTTAGCGAATACTTCTCCGTAAAATTGAAGAATCCGTCGGACAGTTCGATTTCATCAACCTCTCCGACAGTCAAATGCTCATTGCCCATGATGGCGCAGCCGACTTCAAATCCTGTGATGCTTTCTTCCAGGATGAGTTCACCATCGTATTCAAAAGCCAGTTTGATGGCCGTCGGGAGATCGTGCCGGTCAATCACTTTCGTTATGCCATAGGAGGACGCGGCCCGGACCGGCTTTACGAACAGCGGTAATCGCCCGCAGTGTCTCACGTCTGACAGCTGATATTTTCACGGACATTGCGGTAACCATTGACTGTCATAGCCAGTCTTCCAGTACGTCCATGAGACCGATGGGCGTGACAGTGCATCGCGCCAACGTCTCGATCAGGCCGTAGATTTTTTGAATGTTCATAGTCAGATTGGGGGCTGCAGCATTGGTTCCGTTTTCTACTTCGGTAATTTTTACTCCGAATTTTTTCAGCCCCTTCGCCGTTTCCTCCACCAACAGAATATATCGGAGCGTAAGACGGCGATTGCCCTCTGTTTGTGCAGTACGAGTTGTAATTGGTAATTCTCGCATAGTGCTTTCCTCCTAAAATCGATCTGGTTCCATGACAACGAACGGAAAGCGGTTTGTGTTGGGCAATACAACCACAATCACCGATGCAAATTGACAATTTCAAGGAAAAACCCGGCGATTGCATGTAAAGTAATCTGAACCCGCCCTCTTCCATATCATGGACAAAACAGGAATCTGTATAAAACATTTCAATCTGACGACCTCCTGCGGTTTGTCGAAACGCGTCTTAATTTGAGACGCATTTCGATTAGCAAAAAAAGAGGCGGGTACTCTCTATGAAAAAAGAGTACCCGCCTCTTTTTTGAATTTTAGTAATAAGTGACCAGAGAGTCCTTGTCAGGGTTCTCAACTAGATGATTGTTTGAGTCATAGACCGAAGCGGTCGTTGTAACGACATAGCTGTGTCCTGACATGACGTAGTATGTACCGCCGGCACTCACAATGCTGGTTCCCGATGAAGTCCAAGTCTTAATGGTTGAGCCATCCTGTTTCAGTTCAACGGTCAGATCAACCGTATACCCGCTTCGCACACTCGCTCTACCACCGCAGGTTGCTGCACCACTGCTAGAGATGGTTAAGCCGGAGGTTAGGCTTGAAACGCCGGTATACATAGGTCTAATCTGTGTGGCACCTGCGCTTACTAAACTTGCTGAAAATAGGCTGACGAGTAGAAGCATGAAAACCGTTGCGCGAATTGATTTCTTTCTCATTTGAATGCCCTCCTAATTTATATTTGGGGATTTGCTCAAATAGGAGACACCAAATTTTAAAATATGCAACATTGTTTTTAATATTTTAATTTGTTTGCCATATGGATTAGTTCTTCACTTGTTATTCCCGTGCTAATAATTTGGATAAACGCGGCCTGATCTTCTGTTCCCCACGCAAGCTGTAATTCACAGTCCTTTTTTATAAGCGTCGCTTGTATCCCGTTAATTTGCACGCTTTCTGTCTCCGCGTTTTCTGTATCTGCACTTAGTACAGAGCCATTTCCCGAGGTATACATTACACTGATGTATTCATTTTCCGACTTCGTAAAAGTGCACCAACGTCCTAATTCGTCCTTTCCCTGATCCTTCAGTACATAACCAGATGGTAGCCATTCTGCTGTAATTTGGCTATCATTAACCGAAGTTGAACTCTTTGTAAAATAGAAATCCGTGCTTTCCTCAAAAACCTCAACGACTAGATTGAGCGTATTGATCCGCACCGTCTCTGATGCGGCAAAAGCGCCTGTAAAAAGCATCGCTGCAATGCCCGCTGCCATTGCAATCCTGCCAAAAACTTTTACAGTAAACTTTCCCGCTTTACGGGCTGATTGCTTTGCAAAATACTGTCGAATCGTGCGCTGGCATCGCCGAGACACATCCTCCGGGACCTCTGCGGTGGGGTCGTTTTTCAAACGCTCATTTTCCTCCAGCGCCTTTCTTCCCTCAGAGATAGCTACCTCGTTCATCATAAGCGCGAAAAGGGCGTTTTCATACCGCTCCCGCAATTCTTCCTGTCTTGTCATAATTCTGCGCCTTCTTCCCGTTCAATCAATAATTTAATCGCTCTGCGGCGGGCCCTGCTCAATCTCATTCTAATATTGCTTGCCTTGCAGCTTAGTTGTACTGCCAATTCTTCATCCGTGTAGTCAAAAATATACTTTCCTTCCAAGAGAACACGATCCTTCTCTGGCAAATCATTCCATCGCTTCCAAAGACTCTCCCGCTGCTCCGCAAGAATTAACAGTTCGTCCAGCGACGGCGACGTGTCTTCCACAAAAGGCTCATCCTCAAGACTACCGCAACGGCTCTGTTCACGTCCTTGCCGTTTCAAATAATTGATCGCCGTGTTTCTAATTGTAGAAACAATATACCCCGCTAAAATGTAACCGGGCAACGGACGAATAACAGAAACTTTATTCATTAGTTTTAGTAAAGCATCCTGGACGATATCTTCTTGATCTGATAAATTGGATGTATACTTTTTTGCGGTAAAAAACATAAGTCGTTCATAGTCCCGGCTTAACTTGTCAATAAAGTCTTGATCAGAAGGATCCTTCAAATTAAATACTATCACAATAAGTCGTCTCCATTATACAACTTTTCTCCGTTCTACAAATAAGGAGACACTAGAATTATGATTTTGTAACATGTAAGAAAGAGCGTAGAAGCACTTTAATATAATCAAACACCCCTGCGTTTTAGAATAACTAAAGCGCAGGAGTGTTTGCAAATAAACATTATTGTTATCTTAATGTTCTATTCCATTTTTTCGCAGGTAACATATAATATAGATACTTATTTGATGGGAGCGAATGATATGGCTAAATTGGGTGAATTGTTGGCGGAACTGCGACAAGACAAGAAAATGACGCAGCGTGAGTTAGCAGATAAGCTGCACGTATCCATCGGCACCATTTCAAATTATGAAAAAGGGGTTCATTCTCCGGACTTGGAAAAACTAATAAATCTGGCGGATTACTTCCATGTGACGACCGATTATCTACTTGGGCGCTGCGAAAGCAATTTGTCTCCGGATGTTTTCAAAGAGCCAATAGCAGAAAGAAAAACAATTGGTGAATTTATTTATGCGTTCAAACAATTAGATGCAGCCCGCAAAGATGCGCTGATTCTCATTATGGACGAGATGGAGTTTCATATAGCGATTAACCGCTGCAACAAGAAGGAGTATTGATGATACCGAATTGCATTTTGGTCATCGAGGATGATGACGACCGGGCATTTATGACCCAGCTCGTTCAGACTTACGGGCGGATTATATACAGTACTGTCCGAAAAATTACAACAAACTGCTGGGATGTTGATGAAATCTATCAAATTACCTGGGTGAGACTTATTGATAAGGTATCGTTGCTACGAAGCCAAGGTCGGGATCAGCGCATCAACTATCTTATTTCCACCGCCCATAACACCGCGCTGAATTATTTGCGTGACAGCAAACGCCCAAAAGAGACATCTTACGAAGATTATATGGATGTTTCGGATTTTAGAAACGCCGATAATTTGGCAGAACTCCATCTTGTGAAGGAGGAAGAATTGGCGCAGCTGTCGCGCGTTTGGTCCAAGCTGGACAAGCGAAGCAAATACATACTGGAAGGTTATTACATACTCGATAAGCCCATGGATGTGTTGGCGCAGGAGCTTGGAATCAAACCGGGCAGCATTCGCATGGCGCTGACAAGAGCAAGAAAAGCCGCATATAGTTTGCTGGAGAAGGACTAGTAAACGCAAAAATGAGGAGCATCCTTTTGTGGTGTGTTCCTCATTTTTGCGCCTTTTTACAGTTACTGTTACAAATTGTTGAATAAATTGTCTTATAACATGAAAGCAAATTTGAAGATGCGTATATGTTAGTATAATACGTGACTTTTTGTATTCAAAATATATGTTGCGTATTTGGATTTTATATGTTGAATGAAATAGAAGGGCGATGATTCCGTTGGACTTATAAAACAGCGTTCATAGTCATGTTTTATGTAACCTCGAACTACAAACCAAACATAAGAGAGGAGAACCATGATGAAAGCCAGAATGTTTAAGATTCTGTCCTGTGTTCTAGCGATGGCTATGCTTTGCGCCGTAGCGGCATCCGCATCCTACAACGAACTTTCTTCTAGCACAGCATCTCACAGCGAGGGTGGGTATTCTTTCAATTACTGGTCGACCTTATACTATAGGTCGGATTCCTACGCGAGTGTCTGGGTGGAGAGAGCGGGTAGTTACACGCCCTATCCCGCCAATTCTATGGCCGCCTGTGCTTCACTGTATAACAGTTCCGGAAATGCGGTAAAAACTTCTGGAGAGGTCAGTAACACTTCCGCTGACTATTTTATCTTTGCATACACGTCAACTATGGGCGGCACCGGATACCACGCTGGAGGCTACGTAAAACTTGCCACTGGCTCCGGGTTGGCGCAATTTATCTGCCCTCAAACAGGAACCAGAAGCAGCAGTAATAGTAGCAGAGCCGCTCTCCTTTCCTCCCTGACGGCAACACTGGACAGGGCTGGTAATTATCCCACCAATTCGAATGGCGAAACCTACGGCTCCGGCTTACTGGTTGAAGTGGTTGGCGACATGCCCGCTCTGATTTCGGCCGAAAACGCGGATGGTGTCTGCGGCTATATTCGCGAAAGCGATTTGACTCCAGCTACCCCCGCAGAAGCGGCAGCGTTTATGGAAACGCTGGTGCGTACTATTCCCCTTTATGATATCAACGACAATGTGATTGGCACCTATGAATTGGATGCCACGATTACTTCTTACAATAGCCAGTTCGCTGGTATGAGCATTGATGAGGTTCGGGCAACAGTGGCCAACTTGACTGCATAAAGCAATCACTGTGATAGAGGAATATCCCATCTAGAAAAGCTATGTGCAAGAACAAATGTCCTCTATTTGGTAAAAAGCCCAGATCATTTGGCCCGGGCTTTTTGCCCTGGATTTCTCTAATAAACAAAAAGCGACTAGATTCAGGCGTTTTTTGAGTTCATATGCTATAATTTTTTGAGGAAAAGCTTTTCTTAGAGGCAAACACACACAAAACGTCTGATTTTAGAAAGGGGACTTACTATGAAAATTAAAAAATCCAGTAAGTTTGCTAAAATTCTGTTCTGTGCACTGGCCGTCTCTATGCTCAGTTCAATTGGCGCGGTAGCCGCGGAGACGTATGATTCAGGGGAGGCATCTCATGGCATGGTTGGCGAAACGATTTATCAATATCGCTCCGCCCTATATGCAAGCAGCAGTTCCAAGTGGAGAGCGGCAACCTGGATACAGGCAGCGGATGGAAAGAACGTCCCCGCCGGTTATATGAAAGCCAAGGCTTTTCTGTATGACGGGGCGGGGAATCTGTGCAAAAGTACGGTTATGCAGACAAATTCCACAGAGGCAAATTATTTTTGTATAGTTGCCCCCGGCGTGATCGGCACGGGAGATTATTACAGCCGGGGCGAAGTAAGTCAGTACATGGGTCCTGCATTCAGCGACTCTGTGCAGTATACAACGCTTGCCGCCGGAACGGCGTCAAAGGACGACAGTGCCATATTGAAGACTCTTAAGGCAACGTTGAGCAAGGACGGCAGCTATCCTGTCAACGCTCTTGGTCAGACCTACGGCTCTGGCTTGCTGGCCTCGGTCGTGGGGTACAAGCCGGATCTAATTGCAGCAATTGGCACAGGCAATGTCAAGGGCTACGTGCGGACGGATGAGCTGGATCCCTATACCGCAACCCCCGCCGAGGCCGTGGCCCTGGAGGTATCCGCCAAGGACAGTGTCCTACCACTTTACGACCTGAACAGTAAGGTTGTCGGCACCTTTGTGCAGGATGTGGGCGTTAGCTCCAACAGCAGAGAATTTGCAAAGCTTACCGTTGACGCCGCCGGGGCAAAGGTTGCCGCTGGGGCATACCTCACGCCGGGACAGACGGCAATGCTTCCCAAGACGGATGCAGAGTTGATTGCTCTTGCGGAAAAAGCCCTGACCATCACGCCCTATTCCCGGAACAGCAAGGGGCAAACCTATGGCTCCGAATCCATGGCCGGGGCTGTCGGCTACTCTCCGGAACTAATTGCCGTCTTAGCCACGAATGAACTTTCCGGCTATGTCAAGAAAAACGAGTTTTCTTATGCGCGCGAACACGCGCAGACCGACCCATCCAGCAGGGTGATTCCCGTTTACGATTTGAACGGTAAAGTCGTGGGCGAGTTTAAAGTTGAACCGGGTCAAAGTTCAAACGATCCCGCATTTGCCGGTTTGAGCATTGAAGAAGCACAGAAAAAGCTTGCTGCTGGATAAATCGCTTAATCTAAACATAAATTCCAATTTACTGTGAAACTTTTGCCATCACCATGAAACTGGGTCTGCATGATAACCAAATTTAATATTTAATTTCTCACAGTAATGCCCCATCTACTCTTAGATGGGGCATTACTGCGATAAGAAAAGCTTTTTTGCACCCTTTTCAATTTGCACGTCTTATTCTGTTCTATCGAGTCGCATTTCGACAAATTATTCGCCTTAAAAAACCGGTCTTGCCACGGAGGTAAAGCCGGACATGCCGGTAATGACCACGTTATTGGCGCTGCTGGCACAGTGGATTGCCAACAGATTGCCGCGCTCGTCCCAGCCGCAGACGATGCCGACGTGCTCATCGTCAGGGTAGAATACGAGATCACCGGGGATGGCCTCCGCCCATGTGATCTCCGTGCAGTAGGTATGCTGGGCGTGGGCGCCGCCGCCGTGGCCGAGAATGTAGTCCCCGCCCGTGGCGTTGTAGAATACCCAATCGGTAAAGCCGGAGCAATCGAGGCCGTAGGGCCGGTAGGTGCCGGTGGTGGAGCTGCCGTTTCAGAAAGATGAATTCGACCTTATATGGCCTGAAGGAGCGATTGCCAATATCGGGTTTGAAAAAGGCTTAAACCACTGGAAGAAGTTCCTCAAGAAAGATGGCTATGTTGCGGTAACTTATGAATCATGGTTTACCGATGAACGCCCTGCTGAAATTGAGAAGTGGTGGATGGATGCGGTTCCTGAAATCAGCACTATAGCGCACAATATTTCCATCATGCAGAAAACAGGCTATATTCCTGTTGCCGCATTTATCTTGCCTGAAAGATGCTGGATAGATAATTACTTTCATCCACAAAAAGCAAGGCAGGAGGAATTTTTGAAAGAACACGCGGGGAATCAAGCAGCTGAAGATATGATTTCATTTATGAGGCGTGAGGCGGACTTGTATTCAAAATATAAACAATATTATGGGTATGTGTTTTATGTTGGCAAAAAGGTATAAGGATGCTATAAACTTCAGCCCCAGAGTTTTCGTATTATTGAATATGGACACGTTTTCTTGACGAGGTCCTTGCGGTGCACGAATCGGTTACTTTAAGCAAATTTCTGATAAGGCAATAAACACTTTTATAAAATATCAGATGTAGGTATGACTTGCGAATTACGCGCGTTCCTTCCGCTGCGTGGTTCGCATCCGTAAGGTCGAGAGTTCGACCCTCTTCGTCTCCCTTATGAAAACGGCTAAATTATATGATTTAGCCGTTTTCTATAACGTTTGGAGGATTTATGGCGTTGCAAAAATTGGATTTGATTCGTATATGCGGGATGACGAAATCGATTTCTACCACAAGTGGATACCGCTTATTGCTGAGGAAAAAATTAAACAGCCAATTTTGAGAAGAAATTTTTAGATGTGTCTTGTATACTATAAGTGAAAGAATGGTGATGAAAATGTTTTACGAATACGGTCAGGCCGAGATGGACTACCTGAAAAGCAGGGACAAGCGCCTTTGCGAGGTAATCGAACGAGTTGGCATAGTCAGACGTCCCATCGACGGGGACATTTTCATCGCTGTCGTGCGGGCTATCCTCGGCCAACAGGTATCACGTCAAGCAGGGGAGACGGTTTACGAGCGGATGGCTACGGCCATGAATCCGGTTACCCCACAACGGATAGCCGAATACACTGTCTCGGAACTGCAAGCCTTTGGCACATCCTTCAAGAAAGCGGAGTATCTCTACGAGTTCGCCGCGCTGATTACCTCTGGTGCGTTTGCTCTGGAACCGCTTCGGGATTTGCCGGACGAGGAAGTGATACACAGGCTGTCAGAACTGAAAGGGATCGGCGCGTGGACGGCGGAAATGCTGCTCATCTCCGCACTGGGGCGAAAGGACGTGTTCAGTTTCGGCGACCTTGCCATTCATCGCGGTCTGCGGATGGTGTACCGGCACAAAGAAATCACACGAGAAATGTTCGAGCGATACCGGAAACGATATTCTCCCTACGGAACGGTGGCCAGCATATATCTCTGGACGGTGGCGGCGGGCGCAATCCCCGAACTTACCGACCCAAAGGAATCAAAGAAAAGGAGGCAATGCCATGACTGATCCGGAAAAATATCAGGCGGTAATCAACAATGACGCTAACTATGATGGGGTGTTTTTTTACGCGGTGAAGTCTACCGGCATTTTCTGCCGTCTGTCCTGCAAATCTAAAATACCCAATGCGGAGAATCTTGTATACTTCGATACGGCGGAGAAAGCAATAGCGGCCGATTTCCGTCCATGCAAACGATGCAGAAGCGACCTTTTGGCTTACGAGCCGATGAAAGAAATCGCCGCGCAGATGAAGGACATGATCGACGCTATGTTTCGTGAGTCCTTGGAAATGAACACCAAGCTCCGAAAAGTGGGCTTGTCTCAAAGTCGCATGGTGGATGTGTTTAAAGAAACCTATGGCGTGACGCCAAAGGGATATGCTGACCGTTTGCGTTTGCAGGAAGCGGAAAAACTCCTGAGGGAAACAGACGATGAGGTTATAAACATTGCCCTTTCCGTGGGATTTGGAAGCCTGTCTGCGTTTTATCGCTTTTTCAAAGGACAGAAAGGAGTGTCACCACGTGTGTACCGAAAACAAACCAGAACAAACAAATAATATGAAACTGGCGAAGCCTATTCAAACCGGTATCGAAGACAAGTTTTGTTATGAGATAACCGATGCCTGCATTTCGTGCGGAGCATGCGTCAATGCTTGTCCATCAGCTGCAATTTCTAAGAAAGATGGCGGCTATCGCATAAACCCACAGCGTTGTATCGACTGTGGAACCTGCTCGGCTGTATGTCCCACAGGAGCAGCACAGCGATACTCCGCTTTTAGGAAAAGTATCTCAATTCGAGACATTGACTTGAGCAAATGCTATTTTAATCCCGGATGCGCCGTGAGTCTCTATAAACCGGAACTTCCACAGCTTATGTTGCGTTGTTTGCAAGAGCACTTCGGAAATTTGAAATCTCACAATATTTGTTGTAGACACGATCCATGCTTAGAAGAAGGAGCGACGATTATCAACAACTGTGCTGGCTGTGATCGTCGTTTCCGTTCCCTTTACAAAGGTGTCAACACGATTTCTGTTTGGGAGATCTTGGACAACCTTGACAATTTAAAACTTCCCGATTACAACGAAATGACTGTGTCAGTCCATGATTCCTGTGGATACCGGCATAAACCACAAGTACATCAAGCAATGCGAAGTCTTCTTCATAAGATGAATATTCGGATCAAAGAAACAAAATTCAGCGGAACAGCATCCATTTGTTGCGGTGACAATCTATATGGGGTCGTTTCCAACGAATGTGTAGAACAACGCATCCAATCAAGAGCGGATCAGTTTCCGTGCGAGAATGTAGTGGTAACCTGTATCGGATGTATACGTGCTATGACCGCCGGTGGCAAAAAGCCGCTTTATTTACCGGATCTACTTTTTTGTCAGACTGCTTCACCAATGCTCGATACGCTTGACGAATATCACTCGAACATTGAAAACTATATTCGTACGCGTTGAATGAAGTCTTCAAAATCTCGAGTAGCTGAGAAGAGAGTCCGCTTTTAAATGATGAATTTTTTGAAATTCAAATCACAAATTGGAGAAATTAATGAGCAATTACGCAATTTATAAATTGAAATACGGATATTTCCGCATCGAACAGGAGGACGGCGCGGTCGTCTCTCTCAGATGCCTGCTCGAAAAACCAACGGAGATGGGAACGCCCACCACATTGACGGATACTGCGGCCAATCAGCTTACCGAGTATTTCGACGGCAAACGCAAGGCGTTCGATTTTTCGTATCGTTTGCACGGTACGGAGTTTCAGAAAAAAGTTTGGGCAGAGCTTGAAAAAATCCCCTACGGTGAAACCCGCACCTATGGCCAAATCGCCGCCGCTGTTGAAAATCCCAAGGCCAGCCGCGCTATCGGCATGGCGAACAATCGCAACCCAAACACGATTGCCGTCCCCTGTCACAGGGTGATCGGCACGGATGGAAGCCTGACTGGTTACGCCGGAGGACTTCCAATGAAAGAATCAATATTAAAGATGGAGCAACAGAACAGTTAAACAAGGGCGCCGGTTTTCTTTCAGATACCGGGACGCGGATTTAAGTGATCGTCTTGCCGTTCTTCGAAAATCCCCTCAAAATGCGACGTTTTTTGTGATGTTCCTGAAAAATCCGCATAATCGGCATCGTAAGTGCCGGTATAGTGACTCGCTTCCTTTTTTATTTGTGAGCCTCCTGTTGAGTTCGTCTGCCACGCCTGCCTTTTTTTAAGGAGGTGGCTACAACGGATTCTTTTCGCGGAATATGGAGGATGAGTCCTGTCAGCACGATCATGGCTAAGAGCACTAAAATACTGACAAACGCGTTCTGCGTGGACGCATAGCCGCCTGCGGGATCGGACACAAAGCCCTCCCCGTTAAACCGCACGATGCTGAGTCCGGCTGAAAGTGGATAAAGGTCGCGGAGCAAGGGCTTCTTGAGGAAAATTGCCATGTATCCGAGCAGAAATGCGACCACAGCCCCGCCCCGGAAAGCGTCTTGCTTACGACCACATAACGCAATCAGCGGAAGTTCACCAATACAGGTAAACAGTGCCATAGTGGCCATCTGTGTGCCACCCGATAAAACGACAGGCAGCGTCAAATTTTCCCTGCAGCCGATCAGTCCAACCAACAGCGTCACCAGCGCGGCATATAGTCCGAGCAGAAGCGCGAGTATTCCCAGCGTGGTCAGCTTGCCGGTCATCAGACGCGGAAATCGAACGGGAACAGTCAGTACGCTTTTTAGCGTGTTGTCCGTGTATTCCCGGCTGATCATATACCCCCCGATCAGGGCAAGAATCATCGGAAAGAAAATGGTGGAATTGTTCCAAATTGTGCTGTTGAGCAAATCGGGGAATGTATAGTTCAGAACGGTCTTAGCGTCATCTGACATCACATTTTGCATTACAATGGAAATAACCGGGGAGCAAGTCGCGCCAATCATACCGACAAGAATTACGCTGTACCGTCTCAGTTTTTGAAATTCTGTTAAAATTAAATTCATAGTTACGGCCTCCTTCCTAAATTTTGCGCCGACTGTAAATACGGACCATCAGTGCGGTAAAAATGACCGACATTACGGCAAGGATTCCAAGGCAGACCGGGGTCGACACAAAGTAGGGGCGCATACTATCATAAAATTTCAACCACTCGCCGCTTCCCGCACTTGAAAACTGAAGCATCCATTTTTGGATCAGAGGGATTGGCAGTATCGTGCCGATATTGAACCCCACGGGCACTTTCATCCCCATGTCGGTAAGATGAAACACATAGTTTATGATGGTATAAAACAATGTGATCACAATGGAGATCAGATTGTTTTTATTGAACCACACGACGAAAACGACACAGGGCAGAGCCGCCGCCAGCATCATAAAGCCCAGCAAAAAGCTGATAACAAGTTTTTGCCCCATGTTGATTAGTGTCATGCCCAGCAGCTTTGCGCAAACCGCACTGGCCAGAAATCCGGCAAGGGAATACATCACGGAGATGATTGCCATAACGCTGATTTTCACGAGCACAAGCCTTCCTTTTGAAATCGGGATCGTCACCAGATTTTTCAGTGTGTCGCTGTCCTGTTCCGTAAAAAACAGGGATGTTGAAAGAACGACCAAAATCGGAAGTAAAAGAAGATAATCACCGGGATCGACAACGCCTGAAAACAGGCTGTCGTAATCCTGTTCTCCGGGGGTGTTCCAGTACGTCAGCGCGGTCAGAACAGGGAAAATGAACGCTGCCAGCGTTGGCAGCAGGAACAGGGGGCGGCGCTTGAACTTTTGAAACTCACAAAGGAGCAGGTTATGCAATGCCCTCACCTCCGGTCACGCGCTTGAAGTAGTCCTCCAGCGTGTCCTCGCAGGTGTGAGCTTCCGCAATCTCCAGACCGCTTTCGATGAAAGCGCGGGTGAGTGCGGTCACCGGCAGGTTCGTATCGTATAAGCGCAGGCTGCGGTCGTTTTCGATGGTAAAGTTTTTTGCACCAAAGCTTTCCTCCATGATCCTAGCCGCCTGCGCCGTGTCGGAGACGATAAAGTGGATATATTTGCTGTTCTTTTTCTCCAGTTCGGCAAGGCTTTCTTCTTCCAACAAGACTCCGTGATCAATGATGCCGATGTCGTCTGCCAGAAGGGAAATTTCCGAGAGGATGTGGCTGGAGATCAGAATGGTTTTCCCTCTCGTGTCACACAGTTCCCGAATGAAGGAACGGACTTCTGCAATACCAATGGGGTCAAGCCCATTGATTGGCTCATCCAGAATCAAAAGCTCCGGATCATGCATAATGGCAAGAGCAATGGCGAGACGTTGCTTCATCCCGAGCGAATATTGCGAAAATAGCTTTTTATCGCCATCTGGCAACCCCACAACTTCCAATGCACTTGAAACCGCATTGCGCTTGGAAACGCCTCGGAGCCTAGCAAAGAGTTTCAAGTTTTCCGTACCGGTCAGATTTGGATAAAAGCCGGGCGATTCGATGAGGTTGCCGATCCGGGGAAGGATACTTTTCTCGTTTCCCCGAATGTTCTTGTCAAAA
>NZ_DAMBZJ010000026.1:0-5540 GCF_032060045.1 Oscillibacter sp. | reverse complement strand
CACCGGAGGTCGGCTGCGTCAGGCTTAACAACATCTTCATCGTCGTGGTTTTTCCAGCGCCGTTTCGCCCCAGCAGGCCATAAATGCGGCCTTTTTTTACGTGAATATTCAGATTGGCAACGCTTTTTTGCGCACCGTACTGTTTGGTTAAATTTTTTGTTTCAATAATGAAATCACTCAATTTCACGGCCTCCTTTTATTATTGGAACCAGTGTATCATGTCAACCTTGCAAAAACCTTGCCGCAACCTTGCATGTTCCTTGCAATTAGAGCAAAAAGAGATCCCTGCCCGCAGACAGGGATTTGCTCAATTCTTTACCGGGAAGCAGATGGTAAAAACCGTATATTGATTTGGCTCACTTTGGACGGTTATCCTGCCGCTCATTTTTTCAGCCATCTGCTTGACGATGGACAGTCCCAATCCGCTTCCTTTATCAGAGCGCCCTTTATCACATTTATAAAGTCGTTCAAAGATGTGCGGCAAATCTGCTTTCTCAATGCCTATCCCATCATCCGCGATCTTGATTTCAATCTCCCGTTCAATTTGTGCCATTGCTATTTTAATCTGCGAGGCCCGACTATGGGTGATGACGTTTTGGACCAAATTGTTGATGATACGGGTATATCCGTCCAGATCAACTTTCGCGTATAATGGTTTTTCCGGGAGTTCAATTTCGTAATCCAGATGTTTTTCTTCAAAAATGGGAATCCAGTCCTTTAAAATATTCCGTGTCAGTTCCGCAAGCTCCACCAGCTCGATGGATAAGGCAAAGTCGCTGGAATTTAGTTTGAACCAATCAAACAGAACGTCTATATAGTCCTTCAGGTCGTGGGCCTTACGTCTTGCGGTTTCCAGATAATCCTCGCGCTTCTGCCCGGCAACAACGCCTCTGTGTGCTGCGTCCAGATAGCCGATCAAGGTGGTGAGCGGTGTCCGAACATCGTGGGAGAGGCTGGTCATGAGATGACGGTTGGTTTCTTCCGCCGCCCTAAGCACGGAGAGCTGTTCTTCGTAACGGGTAACAATTTCATTCATTTTGTAGGAAAGATCGGCCGTCAGCTCATTGTCCACGGCAAGTATTCTGCGGTTTCCATTCCCAGCGTCAATGTCATTCAGGGCGTCCGTCATGTACTGAAGCTGCCGCTTGATGCTGAAAAGCTTTCCCATACAAATTGCGCAGAAAAAGAGAACAAGAAATAAGAGCAGGCTCAACGTCACATCTAGAATCAAAGTCACCTATACCTCCTTGTTGAATCGGTATCCGATTCCCCTTACCGTCTGGATATAACAGGGCGAACCGGAATCGGGTTCGATCTTTTTGCGGAGCCTGCTGATAATCGCCATAATATTGCTGTCATCATAAACATAAGACTCGCCCCAGACTTCTTCGTAAATCTGCTGCTTCGTCAAAATCTTCCCCTGGTTTTTTGCGCAGAACAGCAGCAGATCAAATTCCTTCAGAGGAAGTTCAAATGTCCCGTTCTGTGAGGTGACGCTCCGGCTGTCCATATCAATGGTTAGCCCTTGATAGGTCAGCGGCTGGGAATGCTCTCCTGTCATATTAAACCGCGTATACCGGCGAATCAGAGAAAGTACGCGGGCGATCAGTTCTTCCATATCAAAGGGTTTTGTCAGATAGTCATCTGCGCCGGAGCGTAGCCCGCGAATCTTTGATATGCTGTCATTTTTGGAAGTCAGCATCAGGATGGGGACGCTGCTTTTCTGTCGAATTCTCTCCATGGTTTCAAAGCCATCTATTCCGGGCATCATCACATCCAAAAGAATAAGCTGATAATTGTTCTTTTGGAGTATAGCGAGCGCGTCTGCGCCGGAATAGCAATGGTCTGCGTCTATACGCTCAGCAGCGACGCTCTGTTTAATTAAAGCGCACAGTTCTTTATCATCGTCAATTACTAAGATTTTGTAGTTCAAATTCAGTCCTCCTACTCTACGGCCTTTATTGAGTCAACATTAGGCCTTGGACTTGCCTATACCTCAGTATAATCGTTAAATCGAATGCAGGCAAGCTTGGCGATCCGTCATTGAAATTTTGTCAGATTAAAACGGAGAGGGGGGGGAAAACTCCGATTGAATTACCCCTTATACGACAAAAAGCTCATTTGAACATACTTCAAATGAGTTTTTTCTCAGCGATCCTTTTTACAATCTGTTCGTTCCTGCGGATGGACGCACTGCATCCACAGGCAGCACAGTAAGAGTTTTTATACGATTGCTATTATCAGATGCAACAAAATGGGCATGAAGGGCGATAATATCAAATTACCAATCTTAATATGAGTGATTTGAAGTATATTCAGTGCAATTCCAACGATTAAAATCGCTCCGATTTGTGACATTTCACTTGTAATAGTAGCATTTAGAAATTGGGCGATAAAGCTGGCGGATAATGTAAGAGCTGTTTGGTAAATCAGAGCAACAAAAGCAGAAAGGCAACAACCGATTCCCTTTGTGGTTGCCATTATAAAAATTACTACGCTATCTATAAGAGCTTTTGCAACAAAAGTATTAAATGTACCTTGTGTACCGCTTTCGATGCCGCCAACTATCGACATGGCACCGACGCAAACAAAAAGAGTTCCAGCTACAAACCCATCAGCAATGTTATCATTTCCAATAAAAGTAAGATGCTTTTGCATCACCTTTCCCATACGATTCAGATTGTCATCTATGTCTATGCGTTCTCCTACCACGGCACCGATGGCAATTGACAGAACAATCATAATGATGCTGGTACCTGCTGTAATACTGCTGATACCGATGTATAAGACACAAAGCCCTAAGCCCATCATCAGAGTGGTTCTTACTTTTTCTGGGATACCCTTTTTGCAGAAACTTCCTGTAAGCCCTGCAAGGAAGACACCAATTGAATTTATAAACACGCCAGTTAAAGTCATAATTTATTCCTTTCATTTTGATTTCAAATCGCTGACGGTATTTCCATGCAGGCATCGTTCAATATTCTCAAAGGGATAACCGCCCTTTTCTTCAAGCCAAGATAATCAAACATTGCTTTAAAAAGCAAAAAAACGTATAATCAGATGATATTAAAATTGTTGTCAATTTATCGATTTACATGAGAGATTGTCATGCTGTTATTTTACTAGAGATGAGCAGCATTGTAAAACGCAGCGTTTTACTTAGGAGCATGATAACCCTGCATGTCTCTGCTTGGAGGAAACATGGATACCAAAAAATTTGAAACTCTATTAAGAGTCATAGATTGCGGAAGTATTACAAAAGCCGGGGAAGATCTAGGCTATACGCAGTCGGGTATAAGTCATATGGTTAAAGCTATCGAAAGAGAATTAGGCTTTCCTGTTCTCATAAGAAACAGGAACGGGGTAGTTCCCACAGAAGATGGTAAAAAGATCATTTCTGCATTGAGGCAACTAGTTAATTGGAATGAACAATTTGAGCAAGTCGCAGCCTCTATTAAAGGAATCGAAATTGGAAAAGTCCGAATAGGAACATTTACGAGTATGTCGGTAAATTGGTTGCCACGCATTATAAAAGCGTTTCAATCAGATTATCCGAATATCGCAATTGAATTGGTTGAAGGCGGCAACCAGGCGTTGTCTTCTGGAATAGAAAATGGGCTGATTGATGTAGGGTTTGGCAGCTATCCGACAGGCATGGAAGCTGACTGGATACCATTATTCGAAGATTTCTTAATGGCAGTTCTTCCGCCGACATATGATATAAAGGATTTAGATGTCTTTCCAATACAGCGATTTAATCATCTCCCGTTTATTACGCTTTCGGAATCTTTTGATTGTGAAGTACAACAAATTTTTAAACGAAATTATATTTTACCTGATGTGAAATTTTCATCGACCGATGATTACACAATTATAGCAATGGTCAGACAAGGCTTGGGGTGCAGCATACTTCCGCAGATGGTTCTTCAGGGATATAAACATTGCAATGTTCAGACTTTGGCATTGGAGCCAGAATGTAGACGTCAGCTTGGCATAGTACTGCCTTCTCTCAAAGATGCGTCCCCTGCAACAAAAAAATTTGTTCAGTGTGCAAAAACAATCATCAATCAAGCTTTGGATTAAAATGAAACTTTGTATTGAATTTAAATGGAGGGAAGCCCAAAAGGTAAAGCAGGGGAGAACTGTACCAAAGCTTGGCTGCGCGTCATCCAAGTTATGATTGCTGTAATGCCAATCGCTGCGGCGATGATCAGGTTTACGCATCGCTGCACCCCATAGCACCTATGTGGTCCTTTAAGCAAAAAAGCGGGATGCCGATGAGCGCACCACCGCCGAAGCAGGTTAATTGCCGTGTTGTTAATCTGAGCAGGATCTTCATTTTCATGGCGGTCAGGTTCCTGCGAACGGGAATGTATCCCCAAGAATTTCCTTTAATAGAACGTTTGTGGTACACTAAAGAAAACTGAGATTGGAGAATGCCTTGTATGAACATGGAAAACTTTTTGCCAATTGCGTTGGATGCTGTCGTGCTGGATTGCAAAGACGTTGCTGTATTGTCTGATTTTTATATTCGGCTGTTGGGATGGAAACGGAATTATGACGAGGGTGAAGAATGGGCAGATATTTCCTCCCCGTCCGGTAACGTCAAAATCGCGTTTCAGTTCAATGAAAATTATGTCCCTCCGGTATGGCCGGAAGAACCGAACGCTCCACAACAAATGGCTCACTTGGATTTTAGGGTGAAAGACGGAGATCAGATGAAGCGAGCGGTGCAACATGCAATTTCCTGCGGCGCTGTAAAAGCAAAGATGCAATACGGCGAAGATAAATGGACAACAATGATTGACCCGGCAGGACATCCGTTTTGTTTTGTCATTTGGCCGTAAAATCAGTGCGCCTTGAACTGCAAGGCTTCGGGTCTTGAAAAGAGGTTGTCCTCTTGGAGTTTGGATTGTCTTCAGAATATAGTGAAAAGAGCAGGCAGGCGTTTAAAAAATCGCCTGCCTGCTCGCTAAATTTAATTTTGTTGGAAGAATGCATCTTGCAACGCTTCCCTCCAATCCACACAATGTTACTCTTTAGCTGCAGACATTCTGCCGAAAACTTCAGACAGAGCGTCAAATGCTGAGATACACCGACACAAGAACTCGTTTGGTCGGTCTGAAGGTACTACACCGCGCCAGGGCGCAGCCCATCCTCTGGCATTCCAGCCAGCTTCCTCCAGCGTTTCATACGGAGCAACATCGGAGTTCGCATCATAGGATATGGACAAATTTCCTTTAAAAGGTCTTGTCTTGAACAATGACCCCTGCGGGGCTATACCGCTTTCCCTAATGTTGTTCATTCAGTGAATCCTACTATGTATCGTTATGTTTTATAGATTTTTTAACCTGAACAACCTTGCTAGACCGGCGTTTGGAATAAAAAATCAATTTGCTGTATTCAGGTACTTGCGGTGTTGCCGGAGTAGCAGATGCGGACACGGCGAACGTCATGCACAGTCAGGGACGGAGCATAACGGGGCGATTTAATACTTCCCTAAGAAACTTTTTTATCGATCCCTAATCCAATCAGTATGC
>NZ_DAMBZJ010000025.1:36376-49246 GCF_032060045.1 Oscillibacter sp. | reverse complement strand
GGCCCCACCGGTCCCACTGGTCCCACTGGTGCAAATGTGGCCTTATCTGGACTTCAGGTGCAGCTTCAGGAAAGCAGTGGCGGAACAGTAGCAAATGGAACCAATGTATTGTTCGATACCACGATTAATGCACCATCTGCAAACATCACGTATAACGCTGGTGTAGGAACGTTCTTTATCAACCAACCGGGAAACTATTATATTTCTTGGTGGGTTAATACAGACGGTGCCGAAATACAGACTTCAGTCTCCTTTGGCATCCGTGTTGTGAGCGGCCCTACAATTCTAGCATCTTCTCCTGACCCACTCGTTACACTGCAGCTTAGCGGCTCGGCTCTATTAACTGTGACTACAACCCCAACCATTTTTAACCTTTTTAACAACAGTGGCGCTACAGTCAACTATGGCACTTCTGCTATTCAGGCAAACTTAACCATCATTCAGGTTGACTAAGGCATTTTTCTCATAAAATAGCATTTTAAAGTGCTTGTAAACCCATATGGGTTTACAAGCACTTTTCTGTTATAGCCATTTCAAGGTCGGGGGCAACAAAGCGATCCGATAATGTTTTCACATTTTGAAATTATAATACGGGAGAAGGCACAAGAATTTCTTGCACTTTCTCCCGTATTATAATTGGCGGAGAAGGAGGGATTCGAACCCTCGAAACCCGTTAAGGTTTACATGATTTCCAATCATGCGCCCTCGACCAACTAGGCGACTTCTCCATAGATGCTTGGAAAAAACTGATCGATATGCATTGCTGTGGTGAGACAGCTTTATCATTATACCAAAACATGTCGGAATGTCAAGAAAAAAGTTTTGAGAATTAGACGTTATCATATTGGGAGCCCCTCTCGCCCAATTCCGACGCGGGAAAAGAGCGGGAGCATAGACTCCCGCCCTTTTTTCAGCGCATGGTGGAAACCAGATGATCCACAGTGTGGTCCACGGCGACGCCCAGCTTTTGAATGCCTTTACCCACCTGAGTTTTCATGGTCCGCTTTCCGTGGGGCATCATCATTCCAACCAGAGCGCCCGCAGCCATTCCGGCGCCCATGCCGAACCAAAACCCGGCATTGTTCCTCATATTTCGTCACTCCTTTTGCGGTCTGAAGCTAGTATGGCGCGTGGAGCGCTTCTTATGCCAAATTAATTTGCCAAATACCACCGGCTTCGGTATAATAAACTAGAAATAATCGTTGAAAGTAATGAGGACTTGACATGACCGTTTTGTATCTAATCCGCCATGCCGAGGCGGAAGGAAATCTTTACCGAATTGCGCAGGGCCAGTGTGACAGCATGATTACCGACCGGGGCTATCAGCAGATTGCCGCCTTGGCTGAGCGGTTTCGCGATGAGAAAATCGACGCCGTGTACTCCAGCGACCTGACCCGTACGCGTATCACCGCCGGGGCCATCGCCAACACAAAGGACCTGTCCATTCAAACCCGACCGGACCTGCGGGAAATCTGCGTGGGCGATTGGGAGGAGAAGACCTGGGGCGAAATCGGCATCGAGGCGGCGGAGCAGCTGGCACTGTTTACCTCCCGGCCCGACCTATGGCAGGTAGAAGGCGGCGAGAGCATGGCCGCCGTCCGGGATCGGATGATGACGGCACTGCGGGACATCGCCGAAAAAAATTCTGGCAAGACTGTTGCGGTATTTTCCCACGGGTGCGCCATCCGGCTGACACTGGGAGCGATTGAGGGCTGCGGCCTGAATGAGATTGGAAAGACGCCACATGGCGACAATACCGCCGTATCCAAAATTGAATATGAAAACGGGAAATTCCGCCTGCTTTACCGGGACGACAACAGCCACGTAAGCACGCTGTCTACCTTTGCAAAACAGCACTGGTGGAAGCACGCCAACGGCGTGGAACCGGGGTTATATTTTCGTGCGGTGGAGCTGCCCGGGCAGGCCGCGCTGCTAACGGACTGCGTGGGAAAGGGCTGGAAGGCCGCAGGAGAAACGCGGAAATTTAGCTCCGACGTCCTTTTGCAGGAAGCGGCGGAGCGACCCACCATCGGCGCTTACATCGAAGGTGCGCCCGCCGGGATTCTGCAATTGAATCCCGAAAAGGAAGCGGAGGAGAAGGTGGGTTGGATCTCTCTTTATTGCATGGCGGAAGGCTGCCGATCACGCGGGCTTGGCATTCAGCTTCTGGGGCAGGCCGTTTTGCGTTATCGGTCCATGGGGCGGGAAAAGCTGCGACTCTCCCTGCGCCGGGGGAATGAGGCCGCCTTGCGCTTTTTCACTCAGTATGGATTTTCTCCTGTGGACCCGGCAGCAGAGCCGTTGGTGCTGGAAAAAGATATTCGCCCCCGGGAGTGGGTGCCAGAATCGATTTGACGCATCGGAGAGCCCTTCGTAAAATTAGGAATGGTATTTCGAACGGAAACCGCATATCCTGATAGACAAGACCCCGCATCAACGCGGGGCGGGAAGGGACGGACACGTCGTGAATTTGGCTGTCATTGTATTGCTTTTCTCAGTGGGGCTTTTGTTGATTGTCAAGGGTGGAGACTGGTTTTTAGATGGGGCGGTGTGGATTGCGGAAACCTCTGGCATTCCACATTTTATTGTGGGAGCAACCGTGGTATCCGTCGCCACTACACTGCCGGAGCTGACGGTCTCTGTCACCGGCGTGCTGCGGGGGGAAATTGATTTGGCGGCGGGCAACGCCGTGGGTTCTGTCACTGCCAATGTGGGGCTGATTTTGGGAATCTCCGTGTTGTGCATCCCCTCCGTCGTGGACCGTCAATTTTCCCCAAAGGCGGTTTTGATGCTCTGCGGGGCGGCGCTGCTGACCATTTTGTGTCGAAATGGAAGCCTAACGTTTATTTCTTCGCTGTTGCTGCTTCTGATTTTTTCCCTGTACCTATGGAGCAATCTCCGCGACGCGGGAAAGGGTATGGCGGCGGAACGAGCAAGCAGGGCCCGTCGGCACAGCATCTCCCGGCGAAAAATGCTTTCAAAGCTTGCCATGTTTTTTCTGGGCCTTGCGGGGATTATCGGCGGTTCCCACTTGCTGATTGATTACGGAAGCGAACTGGCCCTTCGGCTGGGGGTGCCCGCCGGCGTGATCGGTGTGACGCTGGTGGCGGTGGGCACGTCTTTGCCAGAACTTGTGACGGCCCTTGCGGCCATTGCAAAAAAAGAGACAGCGATGTCCATTGGAAACATCGTGGGGGCCAATGTGATTGATTTGACACTGGCGCTGCCGCTGTGTGCCGCTGTATCTGGTGGAAAGCTGGCCATCGGTTCCCAGACCACTATGCTGGATTTGCCCATGTGCCTTGGGTTGTGCGCGCTTGCCATGCTGCCGCCCCTTGCCATCGGTCGGTTTTATCGCTGGCAGGGATTTTTGCTGGTGGGAATATACGCCGCGTATCTTGTGGTTTTAATGACGTGAAAGCGCGCCGGGAAACTTTTGAAAATTTCCCGGCGCACTTTCAATTTTGTGTGGCCCCGCGCTGGCGTGCCTTCTGTCCCACCGGGGACAAAGCGCTTAACGCGGAGTGCGCGCTAGGAGCGTTAACGGAACGCGGCGCCGGGGGTTACAGCATTTTCACCGTCCAGCAAAAAGCCATCTCGGTCATGCACGCGGGCGTTGCGAAGCATCTGCCCATAGTTGGCGCTGCGAATCACGCCGCTATCAGTTCTGTTTCCATTGTTTACAATTGCAGATTCGGGAGCGCCTACGCCGTCATTTTCAAGACCCAGCATTCTGTTATCTGCAGCGCCGGCGGCAGTACCGCTGGCACCGTCTTCAATGCGCCGCTGGTCTTTATTTTTTACCACGGCGGTTCCAGAAGCGGAGCCAGAGCCAGATCCAGAGCCGGCGTTGTTGTCAGTGACGGACTGATTGGGAGTGCTATTGGCGGGCTTGTTGTTTTTGCTAGTGCCGCAGGCCGTCAAACTCATGGCCATCAAAGCGGTAAGCAAAAACGCAAATGTCCTTTTCAAGTCGTTTCCTCCTTTGTGTGGACTTCGTTACATTGCGATACCCTGAGTTAGTATGGCATTAACAACGCGAAACAACCATGGCAGTTTTTTGCAAAATTGAGTGAAAAAAGTAACAATTTTAAAAACCGCTTGCATTCTTCAATAACGCATATTATCATATAACTAGAAATCATTACTGAATAGATTTTGAAAGGAGGCCCCATGCAGCCACAGCGATATTCGCTCCAAAGAGAAAAGATTTACGCGGTCGTGAGAGGGAGTGTGGAGCATCCCACGGCAGAGATGGTGTTTGCCTGGCTGAAGCCGGAAATTCCCAGACTGAGCCTGGGCACCGTCTATCGCAATCTTCACCGGATGGCGGAGGAGGGGCGGTTGCAAGAACTGCCTGGACCCATCGTCCGGTTTGACGGGGACACGACGCCACACGCGCACTTTACCTGTCTTACCTGCGGCGCCGTGAGCGACGCCGCGTGCTCTTACGACTCCGATCTGGATGCAACGGCGTGCAAAGAAGGCTATCAGGCCATACGCCACGCGCTTATGTTTTACGGGAGCTGCCCCCGGTGTGCGCAGGGTGAGGGAAAAGACGACTGTTGAGTGCACCGAAAAAATCGACAGGACATTCGTCCACGACTCCCCCGGGCGCCCATTTGCCCGTCATTGAAATACGTATCATTACAGTTAGCCACGGTGGCGGCACAAGGCACGCCGCCTGAGATAGAATGTTTGAAAGGGGAATGTGATCATGGAACTGAAGGGAAGCAAGACAGAAGCGAACCTGTGGACCGCGTTTGCGGGAGAGAGCCAGGCGCGCAATAAGTATGACTACTTTGCAAGCAAAGCGCGGAAGGAGGGCTTCGAGCAGATCGCAGCTATCTTCGAGGAGACCGCTCTGAACGAGAAGGAACACGCCAAGCTGTGGTTCAAGGCGCTGGACGGCATCGGCTCCACCGATGAAAACCTGGTGGCTGCCGCCGCGGGCGAGAACTACGAGTGGACAAACATGTACGCCGAAATGGCCCGCACTGCCGAGGAAGAGGGCTTTTTGGCGCTGGCTGCTCAATTTGAGGGTGTGGCCAAAATCGAGAAGACACACGAGGAGCGCTATTTGAAGCTGCTGGACAACCTGAAAAAGGGCGAGGTTTTCAAAAAGGGCGAGAAAGTTATGTGGTTTTGCCGTAACTGCGGCCATGTGGAAATCGCGGAGAACGCGCCCCAGGTGTGCCCCGTGTGCAACCATCCCCGGAGTTATTTTCAGGTTAAGGCCTTTAATTATTAAAGTACATTTGCGTGCCGGGACTGCCTCTTTTGCGGCGGCCCCGGCTTTCCCTGTCCGGCGGACAGAAAAAGCCATGAGAATCCGTCACTTTTAGGAAAAAGCAAATTGCGCACAAGCGAAGCGGGGGAGTGTTCGGATAAGTTTGTGGAAACAGACAAAAACCACTTCAATTCTCCCAGTGTATTTTTGAAATGTTTGTATAAAACCCTGTTGACGTTTTTGTAAAAAACGGATATGATATAAAGACAAAATGACAAGGTATGCGGAGTTTTAATACGGCGATAGGGAAAAGGAGTGCTGCATATGTATACACAGGAGATCACGGTCAATAACGAGGTGGGTCTTCACGCGCGGCCCGCGACGTTCTTTATCCAAAAGGCAAACGAGTTTAAAAGCGGAATCTGGGTGGAGAAGGAAGACCGCCGGGTAAACGCAAAGAGCCTTCTGGGCGTACTGTCCCTGGGCATTGTCATGGGGACGAAAATTACGCTGATTGCCGACGGAAGCGACGAAAAAGAAGCCGTGGCTGCGCTGACGGAGCTGATCGAGAACAATTTTGGCGAATAACCCGTTCACCTGCGAATAAAATCTCCTCGGAGAGAGAAGAGAAAAGAGGCGGCCGCGCCTCTTTCACCCCGCGGTAACGCGGGGTTTTCTTTTTTAACGCGGAAATGAAAGGAGGGAGTTTGTGACAAAAGACGAGCTGAGAGAAAAAGCCGGAAATCTGCCCCTGAAGCCCGGCGTTTATCTGATGATGGACAAAATCGGTAAGGTCATTTACGTAGGCAAGGCGAAAAAACTGAAAAACCGCGTCAGCCAATATTTTCAGGACAGCGCGTCCCACACGGCCAAGACCCGCAAAATGGTGTCTGAGGTGGATCGGTTTGATACGATCTTTGTCTCCAGCGAATGGGAAGCGCTGGTGCTGGAAAACTCCCTCATCAAGCGGCACATGCCGCAATACAATATTCTGCTGAAGGACGACAAAGGCTATCCCTTTGTGCGCTTGTCCAAGGAGATGTATCCCCGCTTTTCCATGGTCCATCGCTATGCAGCCGACGCGGCGCGGTATTTCGGCCCCTTTGGCGGCAGATTTGAGACGCGGCAGGCGTTGGACGCGGTGTGCGCCGCGCTGAAGCTACCCACCTGCCGCCGGAAATTTCCGCAGGATATCGGTGTGGGGCGGCCGTGTTTAAACTATCACATGGGCCGGTGTGATGGATGGTGCCGCCCTGGCTTGTCAGAGAAGGACTATCAAAGCCGCATGGCTCAGGCGGCGGCGCTACTGGAGGGAAAATCCAAGCAGCTTTTGCGGGAGATGACGGAGGAGATGGAAACGGAGGCGGAAGCCCTCCGTTTCGAGCGAGCGGCCATCCTCCGGGATCGGATCAACGCCATTGGCGCGCTGGCGAAAAAGCAGACCGTCATTGCTGGCCTTTGCGCTGACACGGACATCTGGGGTATCTACAAGGGGGCCAAGTGCTGCTACGCCATCCTTCACATGGAGGATGGAAATTTGGCGGGGCGGGAGACGGAGCTGTTTGCCGCTCCAGTGGATGAAGACGAAGGAGAAATGCTTTCCGCCCTTGCCGCGCAGTATTACTTGCCCCGGTCGCTGTTGCCCCACGAAATTCTGCTCCCCGCCGACGCGGGGAACTGCGAGGAACTGTCTGAAGCACTGTCGCGCAGGGCAGGGCGAAAGGTCTGGGTTCACGTTCCTCAGCGGGGAGAAAAGGCGGGCCTTTTGGAGATGGCCCGGCGAAACGCCGCTGAGGAAGCCGAGCGGGCCACCACTCGGGAAGAGCGCAGCAGTCAGGTATTGGCCCTCTTCACCAAAATGACGGGCCTGCCCCGGCCGCCGCAGCGGATGGAATCCTACGACATCTCCAACACTGGTTCCAGCGAAATTGTGGCCTCCATGGTGGTTTACGGAGGGGACAGGCCGCTGAAAAGCGCCTACCGCCGGTTTCAGATTAAGGATGTGTCCGGCCACCCGGACGACTATGCCTCTATGCGAGAGGTGCTGCGCCGCAGGCTTCAGCGGGCCGCCGACGGCGACGAGAAGTTTTTGCCCCTGCCGGATGTCTTTTTGATTGACGGCGGCGAGGTCCACGCCAAAACGGCGTTGGAGGTGACCCGGACATTTGGCCTGGATATCCCCATTTTCGGTATGGTAAAAGATGATCGCCACCGCACCCGGGCGCTGGTGACTCCCGAGGGATTGGAAATCGGCATTCAAGCGAATCAGGCGGTGTTTGCCCTCATCGGACAGATTCAGGAGGAGACGCACCGCTTTGCCATCACCTATAACCGGGAGAGCCATCGGAAAAACGCCCTGCGCTCCGCGCTGGATGAAATTCCCGGCGTGGGCCCCAAGCGGCGGGAGGCACTTCGAAAGCACTTTGGAACCGTCAAGGCTATCCGAGCCGCTACGGAAGAAGAGCTTGCCGTGGTGGTGGGGCCTGCTGCTGCGAGGGGGGCGTACCGCCATCTACACGAAAAGGATTCTCCCGCCGGCAAGGACGAACCGGCAAAGCAAGAAGACTGACGCGGGAGAAAAAAGAAGTTCCTCCTTATACAGCAATAAAAAGGACCGGCAGACGCCCTTTGGGCATTTGCCGGTCCTTTTTGTGTATGATAAGAAGA
Source organism: Oscillibacter sp. (assembly GCF_032060045.1). Lineage (GTDB taxonomy): Bacteria > Bacillota > Clostridia > Oscillospirales > Oscillospiraceae > Oscillibacter. The sequence goes on along the minus strand of NZ_DAMBZJ010000025.1, from coordinate 41,349 downwards.
AGCGGCTCAATGCCTGAAAAACAGCTTGCGCAGATGACACTGCCAGAGCAATGTCATCTGCCCCAATACCCGGTCTATGAGAAGGAATGTCAGGTTTGCGCCCAACAAAAATGCCGCCGAAAGGGGCTTCAAACAGCCTGCAAGCTCTGTATTCAACACATCCAGACCCACTGCCCGCAGCAGAAAATAGAGTACGGCCACGGCGGCGTTGAATACCGCCAGCTTGCACAGCAAGCGCATAAAGCGAAGCCGGAGCCGGTCCAGCACGGGCCTAAGAACCGGATAGTATCCCAGAAGGAGATAGACCAGCGCAGACTCCTTGTTCGGTGCCAGTAGCAGGGCCAGCACCGTCGTCACCGCGTAGACGCTCAGCGCGGGTCGGGGCCCGCGCTCGGAAAGGACCGGCAGCAGAGTCAGCATTCCCAGAAGCGGTGCGCAGTATGTGGCGCCCGGGATGATGCTGCCCAGAGTCAGCAGAACCGTTCCGAGGGCGGCGGTTACACCGCACAAAGCGATTTCATGACTTTGTCGTCCCATCAGCTTATGTCCTTGTATTTGAGCTTGTAATAGCTCCAGCAGCGCCACTTGGAAAGCAGTTCCTGCCCACTTTGGTCCAGTGCGTCCAACGTGGTCACGGTCCCGTCGGGCAGAACGACGGTTTCTTTCTGCACCACGGGATAGGCGGTCCGGCGAAGCTGGTTTAAAAATTGAAACCAAGGGGTTTCGTTACCCCGGCCCGTCAGTTCCAGCACCGTCGCGCCCAAGAAGGAGGCGCTGATGGTTCCGTCTGTCGGCAAGTCCAGAGCGGCGACGGTGGCGGTCCAATCCAGTGTTTGAGCGGCCGCGTCGTTGGCCCAGATGACATAGGGCGTTTCATAGGACTTCAAAAAGCCCGCCGACCCATTCTCCTCCGGGGTCAGGTTGATGCCAAGCTCCTTATACGCAAGCTGATTATCGCCCAGATAGGGCAGGTGATCCCCCAGGAAAACCAGCATCACCGGCTCGCTGCGAGCGGCGAAATAGTCCGTCAGGCGGCCCAGCATGGCGTCTGCGTCCCGGGCGCCCTCGATGTAGACGGAAAGAAGCGCCTTGGCCTCGTCAGAGAGGGGGATGGAGGTCTGCACCGGGGGATAGGCATAGTCTGCTCCGTATTTATCAGTGGTGTAGGACATGTGGTTCTGAATGGTGGTGGTGTAATTAAACAGCGGCTTCCCGGCGGATACCGCGGATTCAAAGTTCTCCTCAATCAAACTGGCCAGTGAATCGTCAGTGACCCAGCGGCCCTTGTACTGGAGGTTCTGCATGTCCTCTGCAAACTCAATTTCCTCCGCGCCAAAAAAGTCGTAGACGTTTTCGCGGTTATAAAACCACGCGTCTCCAGGGTGGAGGAAGGAGGTGGCGTAGCCGTCCGCGGAAAAGACGCGGTACAGACTGTCCAGATTGCGGTTCACAGCCCGGAAGGCGGAGGTGGTGGTGGCGGAAAGGGCGTTGGTCTGCATCCCTGTCAGTACGTCAAATTCCGTGTTGGCAGTCCCCCCTGCAAAGCCGGGGACCACCACATGGCCGGAGACGGAGTGGGCACTCTCCCGAATGGCATGGAGATTTTTTAGAGGATTTTCCTCTGCCGGGTAGGTAAACATAGGCTGGTCCGTCACGTCGGAAAACGCCTCGTTCATCACCATGATGACGTTTACCGGCGCGCCCTGACCGGAAGCCTGCTCGCCTTTATCCCACGCTTCCGCAGCCGCACGGCTGAAGCCTACCGGTTTATCGACCGTGTAGGTGGTGAAGTGGTGGGTAAAGCAGTAGGGAAACCCCAGCTCATTAAACACGGAGGGAACGTAATAGGGATTGGAGACGGGGAAGGCATTGTAGAGGGAATTAGAGGCGTAAACGGTGAAAATCAGGCCCGCCAACACGCCCAGCGTACTTGCTGCGCCCAAAAAGCGCAGCAGGAAGCGTGTCCAGATGGGTCTTTCCGGAGACAGGGGTCTGCCCCGGAAAAAAACGCCCAGAGCGACCAGCAAAGCGCAGCTTATAACCACAACCGCAATTGCGGACCATGGAAAGCGGATGTCATAGGACCCGGCGGCGCTGGTTGCCTCCTTTAAAAGGCCCAGATCCCGGGGGAACAGCGGCTCGTTGCGGACCTCGATTTTAATGCGGTTGGCAATGGAGAGAATGCCGCAAAGGGTTCCCACCAGCGCGGCGGAGAAAAACACGTTTGCAAACAGCAGGGCAAAAGCCACAATCAAAAGCCCGATGGGCAGGGCGTTGAGCACGATGAGCAGCGGCTCCGCCAAAAAGAGAGAGAGGGCGGAGCGCAGGCTGTTCGGCTGAATCCAAAGGCAGAGCAATGTGTAAAACCCCGCCAGCAGCACCGCCAGTGAAAATGTCAGCGGCAGACCCATGCCACGGGCGGGAAGAAGCTTTGTATGTTTTCTCATATATAGAATGATAATCCTTTCCGCATAACTTTAAAATTCCTTTTCATTATAATGCTTTTTCTGAAAAAAGCAAGAAACCGCCCAGCCCTGCCCACAGGACAGAAAAACGCCCCACCAAATCTGGCGGGGCGTTTGGAAGTTACTGCGCCGGGACCTCGTGCTCTACATTCAGGCCCATCATATCGTCCACAGGGATGGAGAGAAGAATTCCCCGGGCTTCGGATTTAATACCGGCCTCGGTGTTGATCGCCTGCATAATGGTGTGTTTTTCTTTGCGGCTGCAAAGAATGCACACAATGCTCTTTTCGGCTTTGATGGAGACGCCTAAAAGTTTTTCAGCTTCTTCATAGCCCACGCCGCGCCCATCGATAATCGTACCGCCCATGGCTCCCACGGAACGGGCCGCACTCATAATTTTATCCGTGTAGCCGCGGTTTACAATGGCAACCACCAGCTCGTATTTCGAGCCGCCGCAGCCCTCCTGCTTTCCGGTGTTCTGATCCAATTCTTTATCCTCCTCCCGCAGCAGCATCTGAGAAAACAGGCTGCTGATTCCAGACAGTGGAATCGTAAAAACAATTCCGCGTCCCGGCTTGTGTAGCTGCATTTGCTTTGCGATTTCCTTGATAACGGACGGAAGCCGTTCCCTCGGACCCATGGTAATTACGAAGTCCTTTTCCGTTTTTCCAAGTCCCAGGTAATCCAGCATCTCGGAATTTGCCGTTCCCATGCCAAAGCAGAGAATATGGTAATACAGATGATGTCTGCGGCAGATTTCGGCGACCTTTTCACCCTTGCCGCGATCCACGATGGTGATCATCAGTTTGATAATCCGGTTACAGTCATTGCTCAATTATCTCGCCCTCCTCTCCATATTCTCCGGGCCCGTATTCTATAATCGTATCCTCCAGAGAGAACACAGCGTCGGCTTGGGCGCGCAGTGCCGACGAGCGCATCCGCATCTGATACACAAATCCCAAAACCTGAATCGTAATCAGTGGGGTCATAGCAACCATTGCTACGATACCAAATGCGTCGGTCATAATGTTTCCACCAAAGGTTTCTGCGGCTCCGATGGAAAAGGGGAGCACAAAGGTGGCCGTCATGGGTCCGCTGGCCACGCCGCCGCTGTCAAACGCAATGCCGGTAAAAATCTTTGGCACAAAAAACGACAGGACAATGGAAAGGACATAGCCGGGAATCAAAAACCACATGATCGATATGCCCGTCAGCACGCGGATCATGCCAAACGCCAGAGACATGGCCACACCGATGGAAAGGCTTAGCTGCATAGCGCTCTGGGAAATCGAGCCTTGCGTGACTTCCTCCACCTGCTTGTTCAGCACGTGAATGGCGGGTTCTGCCGCGACGATAAAATAGCCAATAACCATGCCCAGAGGAATCAGCGCCCAGTTGAAGGAGGCTTTGGCCATCTCTGAACCGATATAGTATCCCACCGGCATAAAGCCCACGTTTGCCCCCGTCAAAAATAAAACAAGGCCAATAAACGTATAGAGAAGACCCACCAGAATCTTTACCATCTGGCGCTTGTTATATCTGCGGGAAATGGCCTGAAACGCCAGAAAGAACAGCAGGATGGGGCCAAAGGCCTTCCCCACTTCCTCCACATAAATGGGAAGACTTCGTACAAACTGCGCTGCCACATCCTTGGTGGTGATTACCTCCGTAATGGTAATGGTGGTGTAATCGGAGGAGGAGGGGTTATACAAAAGCCCCAGCACCAGCACTGACAGAATGGGGCCGATGCTGCAAAGAGCAACGAGACCAAAGCTGTTATCCTGAGAGTTGTCTTCTCGCATAGTGGCCAGTCCTGCGCCAAAGGCCATGATAAACGGCACGGTAATCGGGCCGGTGGTCACGCCACCGCTGTCAAAGGCCATAGGGATAAAATCCTTTGAGACATAAAAGGCCAGAGCGAAGACAAGCGCATAGAAAATAAGCAAGAGATGCACTAAATTCAAATGAAAAACGGTCCGCAGGATGGCGACCGTTAAAAAAAGACCTACGCCCAAGGCAATCGTCCAGATTAATACGCTATCGGGGATGGCAGGGACCTGATGGGCCAGCACCTGAAGGTCCGGCTCTGCCACGGTGATAATCACGCCCATAACTAAGCCCACCGCAAGTGTGGCCGCAATGGACCTCCCGGGTTTGCCAAAGTGGCTGCCGATTCCCTGCCCGATGGGCATCATGGCCACGTCTGCGCCCAGAGAGAAAAACCCCATTCCCACAATCAGCATAACAGCTCCGGCGAGAAACAGGGTGATGGTCCCCACCGGAACAGGGATAATTGTGATTCCCAGCAGAAACACAATCACCGTGATTGGCAGAACAGATGACATGGATTCCTTAATTTTTGCTTTTAAATTTTCTTTCAATGATATCCTCCTAACTATGTATTACAAAGACTTCTGAAAGTCCTAAAATAAATCCGCCATGCCTGCCGGGAATCAGCACGCGCTTGAAAGCAGACCGTGCCAAAATCGCCGCCGCACCCCCCTCTAT
>NZ_DAMBZJ010000025.1:0-36366 GCF_032060045.1 Oscillibacter sp. | reverse complement strand
CTATAGCCGGCGGCGCGTCTCGGGGAGGCAAGAAAACGGAATCATTTATCAAAAGCCGTTCGCCAAAAGACGGCGAGCGGCTGATCCTATTACTAGTTTACGAATTATACAGGATTTGTCAATACTGAACCCCCGGTGGCACACTTTCCGTACCTTAGTGAGTGTACCCAATTCTTTGTGACAATATCATTGAGCGCTGCGGTGCACAAAATAAGGGTATACTAAAAAACCCGGAAACCACAGTGGTTTCCGGGAGCTCTCTATAATATCCGTGGCTTGTGTGTTTGCAAGCCTGCAAGCGTCCGTCCACTGTCCGATTCTGGGGATAGGCAATAAATTTTAACGAAATAAAAACGTCGCCGCGAACAGATTTCTGTTCGCGGCAATGTGGTGACCCGGCGGGGATTCGAACCCCGGACCCACTGCTTAAAAGGCAGTTGCTCTGCCGACTGAGCTACCGGATCATGCGAAAAAAGTGGCTGGGACGGCTGGACTCGAACCAGCGGATGAGGGAGTCAAAGTCCCTTGCCTTACCACTTGGCTACGCCCCAAGATGGAAGCGAAAACGAAGAGAACCGGGGCAAGCCCGATCCCCTTCGCTCATTCTGGGGTGGGTGACGGGACTCGAACCCGCGACAGCCGGAACCACAATCCGGTGCTCTACCAATTGAACTACACCCACCACATATTGATGAATCCGCACGGTCTTACTGATGATGAAACCATAGGGAGCTGGTACGCCAGAAGGGATTCGAACCCCTGGCCTACTGCTTAGAAGGCAGTTGCTCTATCCACCTGAGCTACTGGCGCGTGTTTTGGAGCAGGTGACGAGAATCGAACTCGCATCCCCAGCTTGGAAGGCTGGTGCCCTGACCATTGTGCTACACCTGCGCGAGCCCTCCATGGAAACGTCAGCTTAGGTATGATAGCACGAAATACACATGCTGTCAAGCGGGAAGACGGAGTTTTTAAGTTTTTTTGCCACTTAAGGAAAAAAGTTTATTGCCTGAATCAGGGGGCTTGCAACTTTTTAAAAAGTGTGTCATAATAACCATCCAGGAAAACGCAGACACAGGCAGATGCTTATATAGGATTGGATTGCGTCTGCGCCTTAGAGAGGGATGAACCTCAGGATGCTGTTGACGTGGTCATAACGGGCTTGACTGGAAATCCACTCGGTCAGTTGACTTTAAAACGCCGGAAACCCATTAGTTTCTACGGGTTCGCGGCATTTTAAAAATTTAGCTTTTAAGTGATTTCTACGGTTTTTCTACACGTTGCCTTGACTTCTACGAAAGGCTTTGTGTGTTAAAATAAAATATGGAGACGTATCGAAGTGGTCATAACGAGCCTGACTCGAAATCAGGTTGTCCGCAAGGGCACGTGAGTTCGAATCTCACCGTCTCCGCCAACGGGTTTTTGCCCACAAAAAATGAACTGTCTTACGACGGTTCTTTTTTGCGTCAATGGCCAAGGAGTGGATTTGGAATCATTCCTCATCCGCGCTTTTCTTTTTTTCTGACAATAACGGAACTATTTTTAATTCAGGTTCAGGTTGATTGATGTACAATTCCTCACACTCTTGCTGAGCTGTGATCAAGATATTGATAGCCTCTTCCGAGGCCCGAAACATCTTAAGATACATTTCTTTATAGTCTGGCATATGTAGCGCCTCCGATGAATGCAATTTAGATACATTTCATATCCATCTCTGTATAGTAACATAAAATGAGCTTAAAATAAATATATATTAAATTTATTTTGAGGTGATTATATGGCTACAAAAAGCCTTTCTATTCGGATTGATGATGAATTGTTAAACAAGTTACACGTTGTAGCAGACTATGAAGGGAGGTCTGCAAACAGCCAGATCCTCATTCTTATCCGAAATTGTGTCGATGAATATGAAAAAGCGCATGGCTCAATAGATAAGAATAATAAGTAAAAAAATCAGCGTTTTGAAGTAATTACAGCGACATGGAGTCAAACGCCATGCCGCGGTTTTCTGCTCTGCACAAAATTCATCCAGCATCATGCAGCCGTTCTTAGAACACAGGATCAACCGCACGATTTGCAACCGTGTGCTTACGAGGGGCATGGTGAGCCATTGGCGTGGATGTGGCAGAGCTTAGAGAGGAAATAAATATGAAGCGTATTTTAAAAGTGATTGGCATTGGTGTGGCAATGGGTCTTGCGCTTTTGGTGGTCCAACAGGCACTACACATTCCGGAAGAAATTTTCATGCGATACTACTGGATATTTGCTGTAGCCGTTGTGGCAGCGGCGGTTTTATTTAACCATTTTTATCACCGCCACTTTCAAAAAAAGATGAAAACAGCTGCACTCTTTTTGCAGCAAGGCAAGCCCCGGGAGTATATCCAAGCAGTGGAGGAACTGCGCCAAAAGGCAAAGGGTCGGCATCTGCAAAATCTGTTTACTCTGAATCTGTCAGCAGGGTATTGCGACCTGAAGGAGTACAAAAAAGCAATCGAGTTATTAAAAAGTCTGGAGAATGCACGGCTCTATCATGCGTTCAAGCTGGTGTACCACATCAATCTGTGTGTCTGCTATTTTTATGATGGACAGACAGAAAAGGCAATGGCACTCTATCAACGCAGTCAAAAGCTGTTTGCTTCCCCCTTATCGGTAAAGCTTTACGGGGGCAATGTAGCGGTGCTGGACGTATTTGCTCTGATAGAACAAGGAGAGTTCGACCAAGCAAAGGAGCTTTTAGCTACCGCTCGCGAGAAATGGTCTGATTCTCGCTTGCAAGCGGATTTTGAATATTTGGAGGAGAAGCTCTCGGATGAATCGAATTAAATTCCGGAATAGTCTGGTGGCTTTTCTCGGTGTAGGGGCAGGCCTTACGGGAGTAACTTGTTTCTTAAAGCATCGTAAGCAATGGCGATTGGAGTTTCAAAAGACCTGCTTCTACATGGCGACTTTGGATGATGAAATTTGCCGCAGAGAGTTGGACGGCATGGTCATTGGTAAAAAAACGATTGCCTTTCCGCCACGGCGAGAAACACTCTACCATCGCTACGAGGTTTTCCGGGAGATGTATCATGACTTGTCCCCAAAAAAATTGGAAAAACAAGTGGCTGCGTTGGAAAAACGTCTGACAGAATGTAACGAAAAGGGGCATGAAGAACGGTGATTTCATCGTTCCTCATGCCCTTTGAGTTACAATATCTTCTGCACGAAATTGAACAGCTCACTGTAAACCGGCTTTGGAATAAGCACATAGCGATTGCGCTTGATCTGGCTGCTTCAATAGGCCCAATGTCCACCTATCACTTATGTGTGGATTCTTCTTTTTGCCTGAGGAGCAGGGGGGACGGCTCTCCTGTATAGAAAAGCGCAAGCTTGTGCATCGCTCTTGTGCAGGCAATGTAGAGAAGGCATCTGTCGTATTCGGTGTGGTAGGTATTGCTGTCTACATCAGCAACAATCACCTCGTCAAACTCTAATCCCTTTGACATCTGGATGGAGGTGACAGAAATACCGTTTACAAAGCGGGTGCTGTCAGGGGAAATCAATTGAATTTCATAATCCTGTGTGAGCAGATCGTACAACTTTTTGGCAGCACGATTGGTTTTTAAGATGATGCCAAGGGAAACCCCACTGCCCCGTATAAAGACATCTAGCATTTTTCTGATTTTGGTCAACTCATCATGCTGGTCTGCGCAGGAAATCACCAGGGGAACATCTCCGTGCCGCTCCATCGGCTCCAGCTTTGCCACTTGCCCAATATCCCTTGCAAACGTGATGATTTCATAGGTGGAACGGTAACTTTTGTTTAGCTCTACCAAGCTCGCATCGCTATATAGTTCCTGTAGTTGCGTTAAATTGTTCAGATGGTTTGGATTGATAAACTGCCCGAAGTCACCCAAAATTGTTTTCTGGCAAGGAAACAGGCGGTTGATGACGGCATACTGAATTGGGGTATAGTCCTGCATTTCATCAATCACTAAATGCTTGATGAGCTTACTTTCCTTTAAGCCTTCCATGGCTCCGTGGAGATAGAGAAACGGAAATACATCCGCCCATTCCAAAGTCTGTTTCTTCGGCAAAACAAGCAAATCAGGGCGCCCCAGCCACTGATAAAAATGTTTATATAGCGCAAGGGTGTTTTTGATTTTAAGCATGGCTGTTAAACTTTTTAAGACCACTTTTGCCCTTGGCACATCATCGTCCATATAATTTTCCGATGTAAAGCGGTCATGAATATCATCTGCGATCATTACCAGTCGTTTCTTAATGGGGTAACTTTGATAGGCGCAAAAACGAGCCTGTATCCAGTCTACTGTTACTGAAAAACGTCCAAAGGAATAGTCAGCGGATTTAAAGATTAGAGAGGGAACTTCGACTAGATACCGTTCCATCTGCCGCACAAACTCCAACGTGGATTTAAAACGCACCCGTTCCGCCCATTTTGTATCGGCTGTTTCCAAGGGATCTTTGTCTTGTTCAAAGCGAACGACACCTTCAAGCTGCACATCGGCAATATCCGGAAAGCTCAGCTCGCAGATGGGTTCTTCACCAAGCTCCGGCAAAACAGTGGAGATGTAATCACCAAACACCTTGTTGGGGGATAAAATGGTAACATTGCGTGCCGATAGCTTGTCCTTGAATCGATAAAGTAGGAACGCAATTCGATGGAGAGCAATGGAGGTTTTTCCCGAACCAGCCACCCCTTGGATAATCATGGTCCCGGACTTTTCGCTCCGGATGATTTGGTTCTGCTCCTTTTGGATGGTGGCGATAATGGACTTCATTTTTTCATCCGAGGTGTGGGAAAGCTCCCGTTGTAAAACATCATCTTGGATATTGACCGAGCTTTCCAGCGCATATTCCAAAATTCCATTTTTCACTTTAAACTGACGCTTGCGTGTTAGTTCCCCCTCGATTCTGCCCATCGGTGCATCATACCCTGCAAGGCCGACCTCGCAGTCGTAGAACATGCTTGCAATAGGCGCTCGCCAATCGAAAATAAGTGGTTCATTTTCATGGGTGAATGCAAACCGGCCAATGTAATGGGTACTTGCCGCTTGCCCGACCTCTCGCTGGAAATCAATTCTTGCGAAATAGGGAGATTCCTTTAACTTGGCTAGCTTCTCCCAGATACCCACCGCAAAAGCGCCTGTTCGGTCTATTTGTTTTAGTGCCAGTTCATTCTGAAACATCTCATGGGGATCAATCTCCCCACGATAGTCCGCCATATATCGCTTGGCCTCCATATATTCCTTGTCAATCTTTTCGATAGCGTCATTTGCGGCCTGCACAGCAGCATCTAATTTTTTGTTCATCATGGCAAGGTGTTCAATTTCATCTGGAAAAGGGATAGCAGGTAGAACGGCAGGCACAGTTTCGTGCCTGCCGGTTTGTGTTTTACTCATGTGCGGCCTCCTTCGGCAAAATAAAGCGTTGTGTCGGATAACCGAATTCAATGAGCAGCTCCGCTTCTGCAAAGCCTAATTCCTGAATCAGCTTGCGGTGTCCGGTATCCGCTTTGTCGCCTTCTCTATAAGTTGTAATACTAATTTCTTTTTCTTTGATAAGTTCGCCCATCACCTTATCAAGAAATGCTTTAGGTAATCCCTTATTTCGATAAAGTGGGTGCGTGCCCATAAAGTCAATGCTTCCTGTTTCATAGGAAAAGAGCATAATCCCAACCACAATCTTGCCATCTCTTGAAATCAGCGCCTGCTTGCTATTGATACGCCGCTTTAGCTCCAAAATATACTCATCCTCTTGTAAATGTGGAAAACCATCAATCACAAGCCGCACCAAGTCCATCCAAGAGGGAATATCTTCTTGTGTTGCGAAAGTAATATGCCATTTGTCCATTTCTTTGTGATTAAGCATTCCATAGTCTCCCCCCAAGTGAAACTTCAATTGTAACGGGTAAAATTTTTCATTTTCCCGATATTGATTAGGCGGCTGTTTATACATAGCCGTAAAAATATTAGTGAATGCTTGCTGTGTTTCATATCCAGCTACCGCAGCAATCTCAATAATTGGTTTCTCAGAAAAAACCAACAGCTTTGCCGCCTCGGTAAGTTGGCGGCGTTGCACATAGTCATGGATTGTTAATCCTACAGTATTGGTAAACACTCGGTGCAGATGATATTTAGAGTAATGAACAGCATCGGCAATCGAGTCCAAATCAATTTTCTCGGTTAGATGTGTTTCTATAAATTCTATTGCTGTCACAATTTTTGCGATACGATTGTTGTTCATAGCAAACACCCCCTTTCACCTGACTGCTTCTATTTTATCAAATTTTCACAGTGTTGTTTTGCTTATTCTTGCTGTTTTATTATTTTGCAGACTCGGTTGTCGATTGCTCGGCGAAACCAAACAGCTCCTGTTGTCCTATTTTTATCAAGCGGGCTTGAATATTGGGCATTTCAGCGAGGAATGTAATCCATTTTTCCGTTCACCTCCCAGCATCTAAAAAAGAGCATTAAAAATACCGTCTGCTTTTTCAAACAGACGGTATTTTTAATCGAAACGTACTTATTTCTTTTTCACAGAGTAGCAGACCTCGGTGACATAATCGTTGGGATTCTGCGTTTGGGCGGGACTGACATGATAGATGCAGAACATCATGCCGTCAAATTCATAGCCGTTATCCTGCACCCAACTGGCCACTGCTTGGTTTACAGCGGTGAGCTGATCGTAGCTGCCCTTGTAGGTAGCCGAAGCGATCTGCACCGCAGGCTCAGTCTTGAATACTACATTTTCTGTATTTTTGTAACGACCCTTGACGGTCATCTGCACCTCCACATCCACGTCTGTTTCCTTGTAGCCGTCATCATGGAACATAGCGAGGCTGTTGCAGTTATCGGCAAGTTGCATCCCCAGAGAAGCGGTTTCTGTCATCAGAATACTCCACAGCGTTCCCTCCTGATCGTAGGTGGGAATCACCTTGCGCACACTGGCAACATAGCGTTCAGGAAAAGTTTTTACAGTTACATTATAATTCATAGCAGTTTCGTCCTTTCTTAGCCGTTTAATGGCTGTGTCAAGGAGAAGTAACCGGCGTTTGGTTTCCTCTGCTTCGGCCTGTACTTCGGACTGCTTTACCGCCAGATATTCGGCCAACGCTTGCGGATTTTCATAGCTTTTGAGGATTTCAGTGATAGTGGAAAGGCTGAATCCCATATCCTTCAGCGCCACGATTCGTGCCGCCATCGGTAGTTGATCCTCCGCATAATAGCGATAAGCGGTAAAGGTATCGATGTTTTTTGGCATCAGCAGACCAATTTCATCGTAATGCCGCAGCATCCGAATACTAATCCTTGATAGTTTTGAAAAGTCACCTATTTTCAGCATGTTTATTTCCTCACATATATGTGGTTTTTGAGCTCATCTACAGTATAGAGTATACCATAATGGGAGAGTCAACAGGAATTCTAAAATTATCGTCCACCCGCCTTTGCGAATAAGCTTGGCGTATACTCCAGAGCGTTGACCATCAGGGTGTTTTCGCGGTGCTCCAGGGCGAATGCGGCTATTCAACGAGAGAAAATGCATAAAAACGCCCCTTGCTTCTATTAAGGAAAGGTGAGAGGGGGGGGATGGGTTCCAGATGAAAATGTAAAGGAACGTTGACAAAAATGTTCTTATGAAGTACAATGGGAATGTAAAGGAAACTTGTCAGATGGTCAGGAGGTGCATCTTTGGAAAATATGCTCGAGCATTTAAGGAAGGAGCGAGGGCTAAATCAAGAAGAGCTTGCAAAAGCAATCCGAGTTTCAAGGCAAACGATTAGTTCCATCGAAAATGGAAAATACAACCCATCGTTGGATCTTGCATTTATCATATCGGATTTTTTTGAGAAGCCCATAGAAGAAATTTTTATTCATGAAAGGGGAAAAGAATGAGAAAAAGTCACTTACTATCTGGATTGCTGTTTGTATTAGGTGGTGTCGCTTGCATTATTGTGGCATTAATGCTTGATACAAAATTAAACAATCTCTTATTTGGACTATCTGGTGCTCTGATTGTACCTGGCATTCTGGAATCGTTTAAATACTTTTATTGGACTGCTCCCAAGAATAAAAAGAAATATGCAGAGCGTTTAGAAAATGAGAGTATTGAATTACAGGATGAGCGTAAAGAAAAATTACGAGATAAATCAGGAAGATATGCTTATTTGCTGGGATTAGTTATTATCAGCATATCCATAATAGTTTTTTCAATATTGGGACAATTAGAAGTGATTAAAAACACGCATTTAATTGTTATATATTTAGGTGGATATTTTGCGTTTCAATATGTTGCGGGCATTCTTATATTCAAACATCTTGATAACAAATATTAAACGAGATTTTATAATGGCTATATGCGGATGTGATCATCATTGTTGCAGACAACTTCCTGCAATGCTAAAATTAAAAAGAAAAAGTATGATTGTTAAGGAGAGCCACGAATGATAAAAGTAATTGCACCAAGTATTATTAAAAAGAACCATCTATCGGATGCGCTACATCTGTACGAGCTGCTGGTAACGGAAACCGTAAAAGAACAGGGATGCATTTCTTATGAACTGTTTCAGACGCTTGATAATCCCAATAGCCTAACCTTAATTGAAGAATGGGAAGATGAAGAAGCGCTGCATCACCACACAAAGACACCTCATTTTATTGACTTGGTCGGAAAACTTGCGGAATACGAGCAGGAACTTCCTGTTCACATCTACAAGAAATTGTTTTAAAATACAGGCAAAATGAATTGGTCCAGATGGTTATGAGAGGACGATGATGATATGAAAATTTGCATTGTAGTTTCAGGAATAGTTTACTAAAAACAATAGTTCAGGAGGGTTCTATGACTATTCCAGATAAAAAAATATACCCTAGACCCAATGATCTCGAAACAGTGTATCTGAAAGGGGTAATCACAAATCCCAACATTATTGTTGGTGATTATACCATGTACAATGATTTCGTTTCCGATCCTGTGCATTTTGAAAAGAATAATGTGTTGTATCACTATCCTGTCAATCATGACAAATTGATCATCGGTAAGTTCTGCTCCATTGCCTGCGGAGCAAAATTCCTTTTTACCAGTGCCAATCATACGCAAAAATCGCTTTCAACCTATCCATTTCCCATTTTCTTTGACGAATGGGATCTGGATAAAAAGGGAATTGCCTCTGCCTGGGATAACAAAGGCGATATTATCATTGGGAATGATGTTTGGGTTGGCTATGAAGCGGTAATCTTATCCGGCGTTCATATCGGTGATGGTGCAATTATAGGAACTAGGGCTGTTGTAACAAAAGATGTCCCTCCCTATACAGTTGTTGGAGGCATTCCAGCGAGAGAAATTAAAAAGCGTTACGAAGAAGGTATCATCCAGCAATTGCTGCAGATCGGCTGGTGGAACTGGCCTTTTGATAAGATACAACAACGTTTACCCTCTATCATGAGTGGAGAAATTGATAAATTATGTCTTTGAAATTTCACTGAGCAGAGATATAATGTGGAACCGTTAAGTGTTTATTTTGTGAGCAGGCAGATTCTGAAATTAAGGAATCTGTCTGCTTTTTTCGCTATATCCCCAGCACCTGCCAGAGTATCCTTGTAAAAGGGTGCCACAAGAGGTTTCTCGCAATCGTCCAGTGCCCTTACAAGAGGTCGATACTCATCCTCTGATTGTTGTTGTCGTTCATAGTTGGTTACTTGAAGATGTTATTTTACTGTGATAGAATCATACTTCAAATATCTAATAAGACAGGGGTGAGAAGGTTTGATAACCAACGAGTGGATCAATCGTGCAATAGACTATATCTTAAATAACATAAGCCAAGACTTGTCGGTTGATGAGGTTGCGTCTCATTGCAATTTTTCTAAATACTATTTTTCCAGATTATTTAAAGCAGAAACCAATGAGAGCATCTATGAGTTTATTAAACGTATAAAGCTGGAGCAGAGTGCGTTTCGTATTAAGGTTGAAAAAAATAAAAACATCACTGATATTGGCTGGAAATATGGGTACAGTTCGTCAAATTACAGCTCTGCTTTCAAGCAGTATCATGACCTATCTCCGATTGAATTTCGTCGAAGCATTGCACAAAAATCCTTATCAAACCCCATGTTTTGCATTGCTGATATCAGCTTAGAGTCATTTGAAGAATGCAACAAAAAAATCTCTATCAATACGCTTGCAGATTACAGGGTAATCTATGAGCGATATAAGGGAAGTTACCGGGAGTTATCCACCCATTGGTACAACTTCCAAGAAAAATATCAGCAATACATCACCAGTGAAACATTGCTGATTGAGCGCACCTATGATGATCCTTCCATTACCCATATTGATGAGTGCTTGTATGATCTGTGCATCACTGCACCACATGACTGTGCTCTCGAAAATATCTGTACCCTAATCGGTGGCAAGTTTGCTGACTATCACTTTAAGGGAACCGTGGAGCAGATCTATACCGCTTATCAAAGCATCTTTAACGTATGGCTGCCGAAATGCGGGTTTGAAATTGACGAACGATACGGCTTTGATATTTACAGAAAAGTCGATTGCAATACCATGTATATGGAAATCGATTTCTGTATCCCTATTCAATAGAGCACAAATACAGAAGTTTATTTTTGCTTCCTCTGCTATCCTTGGGATGTGATCAAGGGATTGGAGGAAATGAATATGAATTTAGAAAGCATCCAGAATCACAAAGTAAAAACCATTCTGCAATTCTCGATACCATCGATTATTGCTATGGTACTAACCTCTCTGATTACAGTAGTAGATGGCTTTTTCATCGGAAACTATGTGGGTTCAGAGGGACTTGCGGCGGTAAACTTAGGTTTACCGATTATTTATTTGTACCTTGCAGTAGGATTAATGGTTTCAGTCGGCGGTGTGGCAATCGCAGGAATTGCACTGGGCGGAAAAGACACCCAAAGATGTAGCAGCGTCTTTAATCAAACGATGTTCACATCAGCGCTTGCAACAATTTTGCTGAGTGTGATTGTCTGGTTCTGTCTTGACCCAATGCTTTATCTTTTAAATGCCGATGGACAGATAGCAGGATTTTTCAAAGACTATTATGGTATTTTGCTGTTAGAGCTTCCCATTCTGGTGATAAACACATCCTTTGGTATGTTTATCCGTGGAGAGGGAAAACCGCAATATTTTATGCAGGTTAATATTTTGAATGTACTGCTTAACAGCTTGTTAGATTATTTATTTGTTCGCTGGATGAGGTTTGGTGTGAAAGGCATTGCAGTGGCATCGCTTCTTTCCGCGATGGTTACATTTCTATGCATACTCTACTTCTTTATCAAAAAGTCAAGTGTTTACAAACTTCATAAGTTTACTTTTTCAAAGGATGTGCTTAAAAATACACTCCTTAATGGCAGTTCAGAGTTTATCGGGGAAATGTCCCTTAGCATTTCGATGTTTGCGTATAACTTTGTGATACTAAAGTATATCGGCGTTGATGGTGTAACTGCATTTACAATCGTGGGCTATGTGGCATATATCTTTAGCATGGTGCTGATTGGTTTTGGGCAAGGGGTCAGCCCGCTGATTAGCTTCACGTATGGTGCCAAGGAATATTCTCTGTCAAAGAGTCTGCGCAAAATTACCAACACTATGGTATTGATTGCAGGAATGGCGGTACTTTTACTGGTAGTGGTTGGGGCTGATTGGTACAGTGGTTTATTTGTAAAGAATGATTTGGTGCAAAAAATGGTACATTCCGGTGTCGCAATTTTTGCTGGTTCATTTCTCTTTTCAGGAATCAATACAATTACTTCTTTTTACTTTACCTCTATAGGGAGGGCAAAGGAGTCTGCTATTATTTCCTCAGCACGAGGATTGGTTGTGCTACTGATCTGTATTTTCACACTTCCAGTCTTTCTGGGGATGATGGGTGTATGGTTGGTTGCCCCAACCACAGAAGCGGTAACATTAATTTTGACACTGTTCTTTATTGGAAAAGAAACTACTAAGAAACCTCAAGGATTTCCCATAGAATAACTGGCATCTTATAAAACGATAGCCACTACACAAGCTTAAAGTGTAGTGGCTATCTCTTTCCCATTGACAACGTCTTTCACCTGCTTTTTGGAGGAGGCCGGGAGTACAGGGGCAGAGCCACCCAAAAAACTAGCAATTATTGCAATCTCGGAAACGTCTTGTAGAGATAGCTCATTTTGGCCGATGAACTTTTGTTGATAGTTTAATTTCAATCAAGCGGAATACTCATTTCGCCTCCCTCATAAACAAAAGGAAGTTTCTTTCCGTGTTCATCCCAATTTAGATTTGTTGGACTATGTCCGACCATCGTTTGATTGGGCGGCTGCTCGCTGCGATTATTGGGGGTAGGCGATGTGGCAGGCGATAGAGCAAAGGCGGTGGTTCCGCACATGGTAACTACCAGAACCACCAGAAATAGCACCGGCGAGAAGCGCTTTTTACTTGTGTCCATCATGGCATAGATACGTTTTTTCACGCCCTTAGTCCCGCTATAAAAATTTGTGGATAGCGCTTATTCACCCCGCTTTTTTAGCCAGCTTGACAATTCATCCAGATCAGAGGCTTTCAGTTCTTTTCCACGAAAGGATAATGGGTACGCTCCTTGCCGCTTTTTTCGGTGCGTAAAAATCCCCGATCAACAAGACGCAGTAAAAGGGCGATCAGTGTTTGCAGCCTCCATTCTTTTTTGTTTTTCAACTGCTCCATCAACATACTGGTGGTTACAGAGACAAGTGTATATAGTTTCTAAAAAGAAAAAAATGCGGGGTTTTGGGCACCCCAGTATGATTGTGATTCATAATAGCCTGTGCTATGATAAAAAAACAACTCCAAGCTGTAATGTAAAAAAAGGGGTGTTTCAATGACGGTGACAAACGTTCAGATATATGATATTCCGGCCGTTTTGTATGGTGAGCCTTCCGATCGGGTTTGGCTGTTCGTCCATGGTAAGAACGGATACAAAGAGGAAGCGGAAGCCTTTGCGGAAAACGCCTGTCTCGGCGGTGCACAGGTGCTGGCCGTTGATCTTCCCGAGCACGGCGAGCGAAAGACCGCGGAGGGCTTTGACCCATGGCGCGTGGTGCCGGAGCTGCGGGAGGTTATGGTGGTTCTCAGACAGCGCTGGGCACACGTTTCGCTTCGCGCCAACAGCATCGGAGCATGGTTTTCCATGCTGGCCTTTGCGGATACACCGCCGGAACAAGTGTTGTTTGTTTCGCCGGTGGTTGATATGAAAAAGCTGATTCAAAACATGATGCAATGGGCGGCTGTGGATGAAGCCCGGTTGGAGAAGGAGGGCAAAATTCCCACTGATTTTGGTGAAACGCTTTCGTGGGACTATCTCCAATATTCAAAAGCCCACCCCATCGAAAAGTGGACTGCTCCAACGGCGATTCTCTATGCCGGACAGGACAACCTGACCGACCGAGGGACAATCGAAGCGTTTGTGCGTCAGTTTGGCTGTAATCTGTCCGTGATGGAAAACGGAGAACATTGGTTTCACACGCCGGAGCAACTGACGTTTTTGCAGGCATGGGAAAGAAAACAGATAGAGATTAAAAGTGCGGGACGCACCCCTGACATTGCACAGGCCACTTCTGAGGACATTGATCATTGGATGCAACTGGTGAGGCGGCTGCGGAAGCGTTTCCCTGGATTAGAAACAGAGGCGGCGCTCTCGGAGCACCGGGAGACGGTGCTGCGGTTTATGGAGGAAAATGGCGCCATCTGCGCAAAAGATGGTGACAGAATTGTGGGCGCTTTGCTGTTTTCTTGGGCGGAGAATAGGCTGTGCTATCTGGCGGTGGATGATCGCTATCAGCGCCAGCACATTGCCCAAGAGCTGGTTGGCTATATACTGCCGCTGGCAGATCCGGAAAGGGATATCACTTTAACCACGTTCCGGGAAGGCGAACCAAGGGGTGTTGCTGCCAGATCCTTCTATCGGCATATGGGCTTTGAAGCGGGAGCGCTGACAGAGGAATTTGAAGGACCCGCACAGGTGTTTGTGCTTCGAAGGCAAGTCCTGTGATTTGTCATTTTAACGGGATTTTAATATAATTATGGAGTGTGCCATTATGGATGTTATAAAGACAGGAGTTCTGTCCCGGCTGTTTGCCTTGCAAGACCTGAAGTACAAGGAGTTTCAATGCAAACTGATGCCTACGGTAGCACCAGAGCGGGTCATTGGCGTGCGCACGCCCGAACTGCGGAAACTGGCTAAAGAGCTTTTCAAAGAATCCGAAACGGCGGAATTTTTGAATACGCTTCCCCATCAATATTACGATGAAAATAATCTGCACGGTTTTCTGGTGGAGCAGATTAAGGACTACAGCGCCGCGGTGGTGGCGATTGACGCCTTTTTGCCCTATGTTGACAACTGGGCAACCTGCGACCTGATTAGCCCCAAAGTGTTCAAAAAATACCGTTCGGAGCTTTTAAAAGAAATTCGGAGATGGATGGCGTCCGAGCGCACGTACACCATTCGATTTGGCATCGGGATGCTGATGACACACTTTCTGGATGAAGATTTTTCACCGGAGCATCTCAGCTGGGTGGCGGCTATTCGCTCAGAGGAATACTACGTCAATATGATGATCGCGTGGTACTTCGCAACGGCGCTGGCCAAGCAGTGGGATTCCGTAATTCCTTATATTGAGCAACATCGACTGGACAAATGGGTTCACAATAAGGCGATTCAAAAGGCCGTGGAGAGCTACCGCATTACGGATGAGCAGAAAAGGCATCTTCGCGCTCTGCGGGTGAAGTGAACGTTTAAAAAGAACTGAAACAGCAAGAATAGTCGAGAGAATTCTTTCTCAGCAAGGTAAACTTGCTGCAGGAGGTGAGAAGTGTGAACGAACAGGTGCTGGCAGTCCAGCGGATGCAGGATTATATCCAGACGCATCTGGAGCAGGAAATTTTCCTATCCGATTTGTCAAAAGAATCGTTGTTTTCTCCGTGGCATTCTTACCGGCTGTTTCAGTCCTATACCGGACAAACACCCACGGAGTATATCCGCCGCCTGCGGCTGTCCAAATCCGCTTTGCGGCTGAAACAAGAGGATTGCCGCGTGATTGATGTGGCATACGATTTGGGCTTTGGCAGTGTGGATGGCTACCAGCGTGCATTCCGCCGAGAGTTTGGCTGCAACCCTGGTGAGTACGCAAAAAACCCTGTTCCCGTCACTCTTTTCATTCCTTACGGAGTCAAATTCCGAGAACTGAGAAAGGAAGTGAGCGACATGGAAAATTTGCAGAGCGTATTTGTTCAGGTCATTCAAAAACCAGAGCGGAAGGTGATCATTAAACGGGGAATCAACGCGGAGGATTACTTTGCATATTGCGAGGAAGTAGGCTGCGATGTGTGGGGATTGCTTACCAGCATGGATTCCCTTTGCGGGGAGCCGGTGTGCCTCTGGCTGCCGCAAGCATACAAAAAACCAAATACATCCACCTACGTGCAGGGGGTGGAGGTGGCTGCCGACGATCACGCCAGTCTGCCTGAGGGCTTTGACGCGATTACCCTACCCGCGGCGGAATACCTGATGTTTCAGGGAGAACCGTTTCAGGAGGAGGATTACTGCGCGGCAATTGCCGCCGTGCAGCATGCCATGAACCGCTATGACCCCAGCGTCATCGGTTACATATGGGATGATACCAACCCCCGCGTTCAATTGGAGCCTCGCGGGGTACGCGGCTACATTGAGCTTCGAGCGGTCAAACGTTGAGAATATCCTGAAATTGATTTTGGGCAGAGCGGATATCCGCTCTGCCCTTTTTCAAGGAACACACTGCTTACGTGAAAGCACTGCGCCTGCAAAACGGAGCGCATGCGTTTTTGCGAACATAACTATCCATAACATGTCGTCAGGATGTCGCGTTTTGTGGTATACTAGCAAAGGGGGATGAAAATGCAGATTGACAGGTTGTTTCAAATTGTATATCTGCTGCTGGATCGGAAGACCATGACGGCGAAAGAGCTGGCGGCGCGATTTGAAGTGTCGGGGCGCACAATCCTGCGGGATATTGATATCCTTTCATCCGCTGGTATTCCGGTTTATACCACGCAGGGCAAGGGGGGCGGTATCTCGCTTCTGGACGGCTGTGTGCTCAACAAGGCGGCGCTGAGCGGGGAGGAGCAAAATCAGATTTTGATTGCCCTGCAAAGTCTGGCCGCAGTTGGAAATACCGATGCCAAAGAGACGCTCTCAAAGCTTGAGAAGCTGTTTCAGAGGACGGAGACGGAGTGGCTTCAGGTGGACTTTTCCCGATGGGGGCAAGGCGCGCAGGATAACCGACGATTTGCGCTGCTAAAAGCCGGGATTTTGGAAAGGCGCGTAATCAATTTTGATTACGTAAGCACTTACGGGAAAGAAAGTCACCGGACGGTATGTCCCTTGAAGCTGGTTTTCAAATCAAAGGCGTGGTATCTACAAAGCTATTGTCTGGAACGGCAGGACTACCGCACCTTTAAAATTAACCGCATTCTGCATGCTTCATTGGCAGACGAGCATTTTCCCCCGGGGCAATACAGCCCGCCCTCCATTGAATCCACGGATACTGTTCCACCCTCTCTCATCGAGCTGGAGCTGGAGTTTTCGGCACGGGCCGCCTATCGGGTTTACGATGAATTTGACGAGGACTGCATCCAGCGCAATGACGACGGCACCTGTCATGTGCTTGTCCAGTTGCCGGAGGATGACTGGCTGTACGGCTTTTTGCGTTCGTTTGGCCGGGAGGTAACGGTACTTTGTCCCGAGCATATTACCGCGATGCTGGAGAAAGAACGAAGAAAAACATGACGCACTGTTGTCATGTTATCTGCGATAGGATTAATCTGGGAGGGATAACAATGGACTGGGTACAACGCTATGGGCCGGACAGGCCGCCAACTGCGGAGGAAATCGCGGACTATATCAACAGCTGGTTATGGACTGAAATGAATCGCTTCTTGCGTGAAAATTACGAGGTTCAGCCAAGCTACCATTATAGCAGCTGCTCTGCCCAGCCGGGTTGGAACGTGAAATATCAAAAAGCCGGGCGCTCCCTATGCACGCTCTATCCCATGGACGGATTTTTTATCGCGCTGGTGGTCATTGGTGCCAGAGAGCAAACGGAAGCCGAGCTTACCATGCCGCTGTGCGAGAAATATACCCAAGCGCTTTTTTCCAACACTCCGTTCAGCGCGGGCGGAAGATGGCTGATGCTGAATGTCACCGACGCAGGGGTTTTAGAAGACGTGAAGCGCCTGATTCTCATTCGTAAAAAACTTAAAAAAAGGTAGGCATAAGCATGGAAGAGATTATTGCCGTAACGGCGGAAAATATTGACTCTGAGCATATCTGCTGCGCCATTGCAGATAAAAAAGGGGAGACGTGTGTTTCCTCCAAAAAGGCGTGGCTGAAAGAACGCTTTAAGGACGGACTTGTGTTTCAAAAGCTGGATGCGCGGGGCAAGGTGTTTATTGAGTATATCCCCGCCGAAAAAGCGTGGTGCCCCATAGACGCGCCGGGCTATCTGCACATTAACTGCTTTTGGGTATCCGGGCAGTACAAAGGGAAGGGCTATGCCAACCTCCTTTTGGAGAGATGTGTGGAGGACGCCAAAGCGAAGGGCTGCTGCGGACTGACCGTTGTAGCATCGGAGAAAAAGCGCCCATTCCTCTCTGATGCGGCTTATCTCAAGAAAAAGGGCTTTTTGGCTGCCGATACCGCTCAGCCGTATTATGTACTTTACTATCTGCCGTTTACAGACACTGCGCCGGTTCCAAGGTTTAAAGACTGTGCAAAACATGGCACAGTTGAGGAAACCGGTATGGTTCTGTACTACACAAACCAGTGCCCCCACACGGACAAGTACGTGCCGGTGATTGTGAAACTTGCGGAGGAGAGGGGCGCAAAAATCAGCGTCCACAAAATTGAAACCACAGAACAGGCCCGGTCGGCACCTACACCGATCACCACCTATGGCTTTTTCTATAACGGCAAATATGTGACCAATGAGATTTTCGGACCGGCAAAATTTAAAAAGTTTTTGAGCGAGCACGGATTTTAATAAGAAGCAAAACCCGGGGCCGCAGCGAAAAATTCGCTGCGGCCCCGGGCTGTTTTGCGGAATGAATTGCTTACTTTTTCACGGGCAGCCAGATATAGCAGACATAGTCCTCGCTGTTCTGGTCGCCGTCGGGATACTGCTCAATGTCGGGCGCGTCAGCATATTGATAGCCGCTGCCGGGGAGCCACTCCGTCAAGATGCGCTGCTGCATGGCCTGAATTGCATGAGGCATGGCGCCCTTGCATTCAAAAATTGCCCAGGTGCAGGCGGGAATTTCATATTCCGCCATCCCTTCCGGCACGGGCTGATCGCTGGAAACCGCGATGTAATAGTCAAAGCTTCCTGTAGTCTGCCAGTTCCCCACGCAAATTCCCAGAATGCCCATGGGTTGCTTATTCATGAGCTGGCATAATGCGGGAATGGTTCCTTTTGGATACTGTTCGGCCCAAAATTTTGGGATGAGAGAAAATCCCTCCTGCTTTTCAGAGGACCAGGGGCAGTTCATCTTCGGGCCAACAATGCGGAATGCGTCGTGATGCTCAATTCGGTAATTCATTTCAGCTTCACCTCGTATGGTTATTTTGAAACTGATGGGCTGGTAGGCTTTGAGCCTCGCTCCCTCTTGCCTTGCGGCGGAAGGGGGAACTCCGTGGACACTTTGAAACGCGCGGTTGAAGGCAGTGGGGGAATCATACCCGTATTTCAGTGCGATGTTAATGACCCTATCTCCGGTGTTTTGCAAATCAAACGCCGCGTTTGTCATTCGCCGCCTGCGGATGTATTCCGACAAAGGCACCCCGGCCATATACGAAAACATCCGCTGAAAGTGGAATGCCGAGCAACAAGCCAACTTGGCCGTATGCTCCAGGTCAATTTCTCCGTCCAGATGTTCCTCGATATACCGCAGCGCATCATTGAACTGTGAAAGCCAATCCATACCATCATCTCCTGTACTGAAAGCTTACTTAATTTTGGGTTGCGCGTCCTCTCCGTCTCTGCCCGATTCGGAGAGATCCCTTGCCATAACGGTGATATGCGGGCCGCAGTTTGTTCCATTTTAATCCAGTTAAAAAGAAGCCTGCAAGCTTTTAAGCTTGCAGGCTGTCCGGAAAAACTCACGGCTGCTCGGGTTCATCCGGTTCTACATCCGTGCACCCGTTGGCAAACTCGGGAGAACAGGCGACAAATTCCAGATCCTGAACAGATTCATGACCGCTTTGAGTGTCTTTGGGGTCTGCGCTTTTTTTAATCTCATCCATAAATTGTCCTCCTCTTCGCTTCTATTCACTACTGTAATACTAAGCTTACTCAGTATAGCATGTTTTGCTCTGGAATACAATATGAAAATAGGGGGTGTGCTTCTTGCATCCTGAAGAAAAGTATGTTACGCTGAAACAACCAATAAACAAACTATGTTTATGGACGAAATTTGCTGTTGCTGCCGCCTTTGACCTGCACTGCCCGGTGGCGCAAAAGATATAACTTGGCTGTATTCCTGCTGTCACTACCGGGGGAAAAGGGGGCTTTTTTGGTGAACCATTTGGCAAGGCAATTGGAAATACAATGCTCAAACGTCTTTGCGGACGAACGGGGCAGGAAGGAAACGTTGCGATGCATTTAGAATTTGAAAAGCTTTTAAATGCGGTTCGGGCAGGAGAAGCGGCGTCTATGCCGTTTGAGATTGAGGACGTCACCTATTTGCGCAGGTTCAGCCCCAAGGAACGGCTGATTTTACTGGGCGGCGGGCATATTGCCCAGCCGCTGTGCCGGTATTGTGCCGATATCGGCTTTGCGGTGACGGTTGTGGATGACCGGCCGTCTTTTGCAAATCAAACCCGGTTTCCTGAAGCGGCAGAGGTGATTTGCGATGCCTTCCCGGATGCAATCAGAACGCTTTCGATTACAAAGCGGGACTATATTGCCACCATCACCAGAGGGCACCGCCACGACGCGGACTGCCTGCGAACCATCTTGCACGGTGAATTTCCCCGCTATTTGGGGATGATCGGCTCCAAGCGACGGGGCGTGGAGCTGCTACACCTGCTGGAAGAGGAGGGGGTTCCCCGCTCTGCGTTGGATTGGATACACACGCCCATCGGCGTTGACATCAATGCGCTCACGGTGGAGGAAATTGCAATTTCGATTACAGCCGAAATCATCCAATGTAGACGGAAAGACACGCTCCGCCGCTCAAAAGCCGAACTGCTGGTCACCGAGGACATAAACCTCCCACTGCTAGAGCTTCTGGCGAACGCGCAAACAACGAAGGCGTTGCTGCTTGTCTACGAAACCAGCGGTTCCACACCGGTAAAATCGGGAGCGATGATGGCGGTGGACCAGAGCTTTCGGATGGTGGGGACAATTGGCGGCGGATGCAGCGAAAACGCCGTGTTAATGGATGCCTACCGCTTGATTGGGACAGGCCGCAGCCGATGCGTTGTGGTGGACATGAGCAATCATGCGGAAGAGGAGGGCATGGTCTGCGGCGGGCAGATGAAGGTGCTGATTCAGGATGTATGAAGTGGCCACCCATGGAACTTGAGTCCGCGGATTGAAACACTAGAAGTTAGGATAGTAGGACGTATGTTGAATCAATTTTCAAGAACACAGCTTCTGCTGGGCGCGGACGGAATGGAAAAGCTGGCCGCAGCGCGGGTGGCGGTATTTGGTATTGGCGGCGTGGGCGGCTATACCGTGGAGGCCTTGGCGCGCAGCGGAGTGGGCGCACTGGACATCATCGACGATGACCGGGTCTGCCTTACCAATGTCAACCGGCAGATATTTGCAACACGCAAAACCGTTGGACAGTATAAGGTGGATGTGGCGCAGCAGCGCATTCTGGAAATCAATCCGGACGCGGCCGTGCGCACCTACAAGACCTTTTACGCCCCGCAGACGGCGGCGCAGTTTGATTTCAAGCAATATGACTATGTGGTGGATGCGATTGACACCGTGACCGGAAAACTGGAACTGATTGAGCAGGCACAGAGGGTCGGCGTTTCCATCATCAGCAGCATGGGGGCCGGAAACAAAATGAACCCCGCCGCGCTGGAAGTGTCGGATATTTACAAAACCTCTGTTTGCCCGCTGGCCCGCGTGATGCGACGGGAGCTGAAAAAGCGGGGAATTAGGAAATTAAAAGTGGTCTATTCTCGGGAACCGGCGATGACGCCCATTGACGATATGACCATCAGCTGCCGAACCCAGTGCATCTGCCCGCCGGGAACGGCGCGCAAATGCACACAGCGCCGACAGGTGCCGGGCAGCAACGCGTTTGTTCCGCCTGTGGCCGGGCTGATACTTGCTGCAGAAGTGGTAAAGGATCTCTCCGGGGTAGGGAAGTGAGCAGAGCAGGCGGCTGCTTTTTTTCGCTTCCAAAACCATAGATTGCCCAACACGGTCTTTCGCGCTTCTTCGGATTGAAAAGCGCTAGCTTAGAAAAGCGGGCTGCTTCTCCCAAATGCCCAGATGCGTCAGCTGGAGCACGGGTGCTTCGCCCATTTAATCCCAAACGCTGTTTGCATAGTTCATGCTTGCGCCGTTCCTGCCGCCTGAATCGCCTGCTCCAGATCCGCTCGAATATCCAGCACGCCTTCAATTCCAACGGATAGCCGAATCAGACGGTCCGTAATGCCCACTGTTTTCCGAATTTCCTCCGGAATGGCAGCATGGGTCATCGTGGCGGGATGGCAGACGAGGGATTCCACGCCCCCCAGACTCTCCGCCAGCGTGACCAGACGCAGGCTGCGGAAGAAAGTGTGCGCGTTATAGGTTGCGTGCAGCTCAAAGGAGATCATGCCGCCTGCTCCGGATGCCTGCTTTTGCTGAATGGCATAGCCGGGATCGCGCTCTAACCCTGGATAGTAAACCTGCTTTACAGCAGGATGGACCTCTAGCCAGCGGGCCAAGGCCTGCGCGTTGGCGGTGTGCCGGTCCATGCGCACGCCCAGTGTTTTGATGCCCCGGAGCATGAGGAAGGAGTCAAACGGCCCCAAGACCCCGTCGGTGGGCCAGCGCCGGGTCTTTGACAACCGCAAAGCCGGATAGTACATCGCTGTGCCCGCCGAGATATTTCGTGCCGCTGTGAATCACGATATCCGCACCGAGGGAGAGCGGTCGTTGCAAATAGGGGGTCATAAAGGTGTTATCCACAATCACCAGCTTTTCGTATTCATGAGCAAGCGTGGAGACTGCGGCAATTTCGGTCACGGTTAGAAGCGGGTTTGCAGGGCTTTCGATCAAAATGGCTTTTACATCGGACGTCAGCTTTCCGGGCAGAGCGGACAGGTCGGTGGTGTCGATCATTTCTTAGGCAATGCCGAAGTTTTTAAAAACCTTGTCCAGTACTCGGAAGGTTCCGCCGTAGACATTGTTGGACAAAAGCAGCTTATCTCTCTGCTGAAAAAGGCGCAGTACTGCGTTAACAGCCGCCATGCCGGAGGCAAATGCCAGACCGTGGGAGCCTTCCTCCAAATCGGCCAGGAGCTGTTCCAGCGCGACGCGGGTGGGGTTCCCTGTGCGGGAGTATTCCCAGACCGGGGTTTCTCCCAGCCCCGTCTGACGATAGGTAGAGGTTTGATAAATGGGGACATTGACGGCTCCGGTTGCGGTGTCCCCGTCAATTCCACCGTGGATTAAAATCGGATCAAGCTGCATAGACATTGTTCACAATCCTTTCTTTCATAAGCGGATAAAAAGCGGATGCGTCATCGTGATGCATCCGCTTTAAAATTATTTGGGTTTCCAAAGAAATCAAGCATTTATTCCACTTCTACGTTTGCTTTTTTAAATCAGCGGCGGTAAAATAAAAACAATTCGCTTCACGCTTAAAAACAGCGGGAAGCAAAACTCAACAATAAGCAGAGAGGAGCAGGCGGATGCGTTCGATGTCCTTTAAGCAAAAGTTGATTCTCATGGGCGTAATTCCCATTGTCCTGCTGGGCTCGCTGATGGGATGGCTGTCCTTTCGTCACGCCCGCGATACGGTCATCGCTTCGCAAAAGGGGGTTGTGGCAGACACGGTATACCGCATCGATGTTAACCTCAACACGAAGGTCCGCTATATTGTTGAATCTGTGCGCTCCGCCGCCAACAGCGCCGCCGTGGCGGATTTGATTGAAGAGCCTCAGTCGTCCGCGGCGCAGCAGGAACTGCGGTCTTACGCATCCGGTTTGAGCCGGGACTTAAGTGCGGTTTCCTCTGTGTCGCTGCTGACCCGGGAGGATCTTGTGTTCTCCACTGTGGACACCACAGAGGTGCGGCTCAATTCAGCCATCTGGGGAACTTATCTGCAAAACGCGTGGGAGCGTCCCAACAAGGTGCATTGGTCCAGTCTGAGTTCAGGGCTGTACCGAGCGTCGGGACGGGAGGGGGTCTCCCATTTCATCTCCGCGTACAGTGCCGTATGTGACCGCACGGGAACCGCGGTGGGTTTACTGGTGGTGGAGATGTCTCCAGATTCCTTCAGTAGTCTGCTGCTGGACAACCAAAACCTCCTAAAATATCAATATACCTATATTGTAGGCCGGGACGGACAGGTGATCTGCAGCGACAAACGGGTGAATGTGCGCTGGCGCAGTCTCATCAACGAACGCTTTTACAAGGGGGACCGACGCTTCACCTTCCAGTGGGAGGGGGAGGATTACTACGTCTGCGGGCAGTATAACGCGCTGACGGGATGGCGCACATTTTCTGTAATCAGCGTGGCCAATCTCTTTCCCCAGGCCCGTTCTTTGCAGACTTACAGTTTTTTGCTGGTGGTCTTTTCCGTGCTGCTGATGCTTTGCTGCATTTTGCTAATGTATCGTTCCATCACCCAGCCCCTGAGCAGCCTGAACAAGGCCATGAAGGTGGTGCAGGAAAAAAATTTCGAGCTACGCCTGCCCAATGCGCGAACAGATGAGATTGGCGCGCTGACGGATTCCTTTAATCAGATGGTTAACAAAATCAACAGCCTGATCCGGGAGGTTTATCAGGAGAAGCTGGCGCAAAAGAACGCGGAGCTGGAGGCGCTACAGACGCAGATCAATCCACATTTTCTGTATAATACTTTGGATTCCATTAACTGGATGGCCATCGAACGGGGTGACACGGAGATCAGCCGCATCATCATTGCCTTGGGCAAGCTGATGCAGTACAGCATGGACACCGAGCAAAGCCAAGCCACGCTGGAGCAGGAATATGCGTATTTACAGGATTATCTGTGCATCCAGAAAAATCGGCTGGAGGACAAACTGTCCTATGAACTCCAATTGGACGACCGGGTCCGCACGCTGCTAGTTCCCAAACTCATCTTGCAGCCCTTGGTTGAAAACGCCATCAAGCACGGGATCGAACCCAGCTGCCGCTGCGGCACCGTGCGGGTATTTGCCCGTCCGGACGGCAGCAGCGTGCTCATTACGGTGGAAGATGATGGCTGCGGGATGAACGCCAGCCAGCTGGCTCTGGCGCAGGAGTGCTGCTCCGCCGAAAGCAGTGCCGGCATCGGCTTGCGGAATGTGGCCCGACGCTTGAAGCTCTTTTTTGGAGAGGACAGCGTTCTGACGATACAGCCCGGATCTCAGGGTGGGACCATGATGACCCTGCGGCTGCCGGGCAGCCTGGAGGAGGATAGCCATGAAAATTCTGATTATTGACGATGAGCCGAAGATCCGAAACGGTTTGACCCACCTGCTCAGCGCCCATCCGGGATGGAGTGTGGCGGGGGCTTTTGCCGATGCCTCCGCCGCCATGCAGTTTCTTTATGATACGGACTGCAATGTCATCATCAGCGATATTAAAATGCCGGGGATGTCCGGGCTGGACATGATCCAGGACATCCGCACCCGCAACCGGGATATCCCCATCCTCATTCTCAGCGGTTACGCCACGTTTTCCTTCGCCCAACGGGCCATTGAGTTGGGCGTCCGTAAGTTTTTGACAAAGCCCACCAATCCGGAGGAGTTGACGGCGGCGCTGGAGCAGATCGAGGCAGACCAGCGCAAAGAAACGGAGAATCTGCGGGATGAAGCGCATGCGGAGACTTCCAATTTGCTGGTGCTGCGAGCGATTCAATATTTGCAAACGCACTATGGCGGCAAAGTCAGCCTGAAAATGGTGGCCGATGCACTGTATATCTCACCCAATTACCTTTCAGAGCTGTTCCGCAAACAAACCGGTGAAAACTTTTCAGATTATCTTCTGGGAATCCGCATGAAGAAGTCACAGACCTTGCTGCGGGATATCTCCTATAAAATTTCCGAGATCGCGGAAATGACCGGCTTTCACGACAGCCGCTATTTTAGCAGTACGTTTAAAAAATACTACGGTATAACGCCTCTGGAGTATCGCAATCGCTCCGCGCAGGATTTGCCGAAGCCGTCGCTATGACGCCGCGCCCCCCATTGCTTATCGGCAATGGGGGGTGCAAATTTAGGGTCAGTCCTCTTTGGCGTAGGGAATTCCCAGCTTGGCGGGGACATTAAAGTTCTTTCTCGTCACCGTCAACAAAATCGTGAGGATATAGGGCAGGGCGATTACCAGTTCATTGGGGAAGAGGGGATTGCCGCCGGCGGATTGGATATAAATGGAGACGGCATCGGCGAGGCCAAAGACGATAGTGCCGATGACCGCCCCCTTGGGCGACCAGTTGCCCAAAAAGCAGATGGCAAAAGCGATCCAGCCCCGTCCGCCAATGATATTGGTGGAAAACATACCCAGATAGCCCACCGTATAGAACGATCCGGCCAGTCCGCCCACCATGCCCGCCACCAAAACGGTCAGAAAGCGGACGCGGGAGACGTTGATGCCGGCCACATCCACCGCCTCGGGGTTTTCGCCGGTGGAGCGGATGGTTAATCCCAGAGAGGTGTGGAACAGAAGATACCACGCCAGAGGGATGATGAGGTAGGCGAGGTAGGTCAGCGCATTTTGATTGAACAGCACCGGTCCCAGCACCGGAATCTGTGAAAGGACTGGAATGGCAATCTTGGGCAGGACGGCGATCTTCAGCGGCGTGGTGGGAATGCCAAATAGCACCCGCTGGAAATACGCGCAAAATCCTGCCGCCAAGATATTGATAGCGGTGCCGGTGACGATTTGCTGCTGGCGCATATGTACAGTGATGGCGCCGTACAGGGCGGCTGTGGCAAGGCCGCAGAGCATGGCCACCAGCAGACCCATCCAGACGCTGCCGCTCAGATAGACTCCGACAAAGCCGCCCCAGGCCCCCATGAGAAAGATGCCCTCAATGGCGGTGATCATCATTCCGGTGCGCTCGGCAAACACCTCTGCCATAGCGCCCAGCAGCAGCGGTGTGCTCATCATCACGGCGCGGGTCAATAGATTCGTCATACCGTCGCTCCTTCCTTCTTCAGTCTCTTTTTGTCCCGGGCAGTGCTGGTGTAGCGACGCAGAAAATAGGAGATGATGACGCAGATCATCACGATTCCCTCAATAAAATCAATGACACTGGAGGGGATGTTCAGCCCTGGCAGACGGCCCATGGTGGTACCCATGACATTCATAAAGCCAAACAGCAACGCTGCAAAAATAACGCCGATGGGATTGCCGTTGGCCAAAATGGCAATGCCGATGCCAAAGGAGCCAATGGAGACGTTGAAATTTTGCAGCAGCATGTGCTGCACACCGTTCACCTCTGTCATGCCAGCCATCCCGGCAAGACCTCCGGAGATCAAAAACGCGATGACCATAATCTTGCGGGATTGAATGCCCGCCAACTCCGCGGCATTCGCGTTGCAGCCCACGGCCCGGATGCGAAAGCCCAGCTGAGTCTTATACAGTAGCACCCAAATGAGAATGGCGGACACCACTGCAATGACAAAGCCCAGATGAACCCGGGTGCCGGGCAGGATGGCTGGGAGATAGGCGTTGACGGAAATGGGGTCCGTTTGTAAATATTCGCCCTTGGTCTCCCGCAGCACCGTGCGCAGAAGATAGTCCATCAGCGCAGAGACCACATAGGTGGACATCATGCTCACTAAGAATTCATTGGCTCCGCACTTGGCCTTAGCCAGGCCGATGAGTGAGCCCACCGCGCCACCGGCCACAAAAGTGGCCGTCAAGACTAGAAGGATCAGCAGCCAGCCGGGAAGCGTGTCGCCCAGCGCCAGCGAAAGGGAGATGGCGGCAATGGCGCCGGCGTAAAATTGGCCCTGTGCGCCGATGTTGAATAGGTTTGCCTTATAAGTGAAGGCAAAGGCCAGCGCTGTAAAAATCAGCGGCGTGGATTTCACCAGCACCTCGCCCATGGTGTAGCGGTCTGTCACGATTTTCAGGAAAGAGACCTTATACACCTCCACGGGATCAATTTTCATAAACAGCAGCATACAGGCGCTTATAAACAGGCCTACTACCACCGCTCCCACATTGAAGAGGAGGATATCTGCATAGTTTCGTTTCATGGCCTTACGCCTCCTTTCCAGTGTAGCCTGCCATCAGCAAACCAATTTCCTCGGTGGACAACTCACCGTTGCGGTAGATCCCCATAATTTTCCCTTTGTACATAATGGCGAAGCGGTCTGTCATTTCAAACAACTCGGACAGCTCCGTGGAGATCAACAGAACACCCTTTCCCTTCTCTTTTTCCTCCAGCATGGACTTGTGGATGCGGTCCACCGCGCCCATGTCCAACCCCCGGGTGGGCTGATTGAACACAATGACTTTTTGTCCAATGTCGATTTCCCGGCCCAACACCATCTTTTGCTGATTGCCGCCGGAAAGACTTTTTGCCGTCTCATCGGGGCCGGTGGCCTTGACTTGGTGCTTTTGAATCAGATCCGCAGTATAGCGGTCCAGCACCTTTTGGTCAATGAGGCCATGCCGGGTCCAGTGCTTGCTGAAACTGCTTTTGAGCAGCATATTTTCAGAAAGAGTCATGTCCATGATGAGACCATCCCGATAGCGGTCCACCGGCACATAGCCGATGCCCGCCTCGATGCGCTGGCGAATGGTGTCCTCCACAAGGCTGCGCCCGTTGCAGAGAATCTCGCCGGACGTGATCTCCCGCCCACCGCAAATCGCCTCGCACACCGCATCTTGCCCGTTTCCGCTGACACCGGCAATGCCGAAGATCTCGCCGGCATGCACTGCAAAAGAGACGCCCTCCAGCAGCGCGGGCTGATTTTTTTGTTCTACCGTCACATTCCGCAGCTCTAAAATCGTGCTCTCATCGGAAAATTCCCGCAGCGCTGGCTGGGCGTTGGCGGTGAGGTCCTGGCCAATCATCAGCTTGGCCAGCTTGTGCTCGTCCGTTTCCGAACGGCGCAGATCACCGGCCACCATACCGTCCCGCATGACCACGACCCGGTCGGCAACCTCCATCACCTCTTTGAGCTTATGGGTGATAAACAGGACGGTGTTGCCCTGGGCCGCATAGGTCTTGATAAACTCCATGAGATTGTCTGACTCCTGAGGCGTTAACACCGCCGTCGGCTCATCCAAAATCAAAATATTCGTATTTAAGTACAGTGCCTTCAGAATTTCCACCTTTTGCTGCACGC
The DNA here is from genome assembly GCF_032060045.1 of Oscillibacter sp. Taxonomy (GTDB): domain Bacteria; phylum Bacillota; class Clostridia; order Oscillospirales; family Oscillospiraceae; genus Oscillibacter. The sequence goes on along the minus strand of NZ_DAMBZJ010000025.1, from coordinate 7,805 downwards.
CCACGGCCAGATTCCCCACCTTGGCCTCCACCGGAATATCAAATCCATAGCGATTGGCCAGCGCCTGAATTTTCTGATTCTCTTCCTTCAAGGAGATCCGTCCCCGGGCGTTTCCCAGAATAATATTTTCCGTCACAGTGTGGGTGGGGACCAGCGAAAAATGCTGCTGCACCATGGCGATGCCACGCTGCATGGCGTCTCTGGGGGAGCGGACGGTGGTCTCCTGGCCACGAATGAGGATTGTTCCCTCGTCCGCGCCGTAAAGGCCGTAAAGAATCTTCATGATGGTGCTCTTTCCTGCGCCGTTTTCGCCCAGAAGGGCAACCACTTCCCCCTCATACGCGCAGAAAGAGACATCCTTATTTGCGATGACCTTTGCAAAATACTTGGAAACGCGTTTCAGCTCCACAACGGGTGTTGCCATATGACCTCTCCTTTAAACAAGGGCGCCTGCCGCAAAATCATCTGTTGAACATACCCATGCAGATATTTTGCGGCAGGCGCCGTTGGTTTGTGCCCGGAACAGCCGGAATCAGTTGTCGAACAGCGCCGTCAGATCCACAGAACCGGCCTGATAATCCTGAATGGCGGCATCCACGGCATCCTTAGTCTCCTGAGAGATGTTGTCGGTGTAGATGGGAACAAAGATGCCCTCGTTGATGCCGACCTCGTGCACCATGTGGCCCGCCAGCTCGCCGTCTAAGTATGCGTTGATGGCCCACTTATACATCGTGGCAAAGTCAAAGTCCACAGAGGCGACCACGGTGTTGGGGTCGATGGTGGTTTGGTCGGAGGAATAGCCCACCACCTTGATGCCCTTGTCGATGGCGGCGTCAATGGCGCCCAGACCCAGCTCATTGGCATAGGTGAACAGCACGTCAGCGCCCTCGTCAATCATGTTTTCTGCCATCTGCTTGCCCAGAGCCACGTCACTCCAGCTATTGGCATAGGCCAAGTTGTAGGACGCGCCTGAGATTCCCCGGCCCTCGCACAGCGACACAGCTGTCTTGCCGTAAACAGACATCAGATGCTCCATGGCCAGATTGGATTCGCCCCCGATCATGGCAAACTTACCGGTCTGGGAAAGGTTGCCTGCGATGATGCCCGCCAGATAGCTGGCTTCGTATTCCTTGGGGAACAGAGGGGACAGGTTGTCCAGATCGCAGTTTGCGCCGTTGACCATCACAAACATGGTGCTGGGATAGCTGGCAGCCACCGTTGCGGCTGCCTCGTCAAACTGAGAGCCGGCAGCCATGACCATATCATAGCCCCGTTCCGCATACTCGCGGAAGGTGGATTCGAAATCCGCAGACTGCACGTTTTCCACGTATTCCATGTTGGTTCCCAACTCTTCGTTGCAGGCCAGCAGACCGGCATAGTTGGAGGCGTTCCAGCCTTGGTCATTGACTTCGCCAGGGAGAATCAGAACGATTTTATAATCTGCCGCTGTTTTTTCTCCGGAGGATGCGCCGTCTGACCCCACCGCGTTGTCAGGCGATGCGGTGCTACCGCAGCCCGAAGTGAGGACAGAAATCGAGAGGACCATGGCTGCCACCATCAGCAAAGAGAGAAACTTCTTCATATTTCCTCCATTCCGTCGTTACGCAAACGACTTTGTAAAATTAAGTAACTTGCGTTACCGTATGCTTTTATTTTAAAAGTTTCTCTCGTGTTTCACAATGTGGAAATATTACGATTTTTACAAAGATATTACGGATGCATTCAATTTACACAATAAAAAACGGAGACGGATACAAAGTTATGGATAAAATGCCAACAAGGCCGTCGAAGAAATGGTCCTTATAATCATCCTCTGCCTGCGCGATACCGAAATTTCTATCTCAGAAGATGAAGTCCTATGTTGCAGCTCTATAGGACATCGTAACGGTATGATCCAGTCTGGCGCGGTCTTTCCAACCGATGATGGGGAAATGCAGAACGATAAAGGGACTCGAAAAGGAGGAGAAAATCCATCACCCTAAAAATGTAGAGCCAAAACAGAACCGCGGATAAAAAAATAACCCATGGAATCCCTGAATGCCAGAGATTCCATGGGTTTTCAACATCATTCCCACTCAATGGTGGATGGTGGCTTGGAGGTAATATCGTAGACGATGCGATTGATGTGGGGGACCTCGTTGACAATACGGGTTGAGACGCGATCCAGCACATCGTAGGGAATGCGGGTCCAGTCGGCGGTCATGAAATCCGTTGTCGTTACGCTGCGCAGGGCGAGCGTGTAGTCATACGTCCGCCCGTCGCCCATCACGCCCACGGAGCGCATATTGGTGAGCACCGCGAAATACTGGTTCATGGAGTCTTCCAGCTTGGCCTTTGCAACCTCGTCCCGGAAAATAAAATCCGCAAGGCGCAGGGTGTCCAGCTTCTCCTTGGTGATTTCGCCAATCACCCGGATGGCAAGCCCCGGACCGGGGAAAGGTTGGCGCATGACCAGATATTCCGGTAGGCCCAGCTCTCGGCCAAGGTTGCGCACCTCGTCCTTAAAGAGCATCCGCAGGGGCTCGATAATCTCTTTGAAGTCCACGTAATCAGGAAGGCCTCCCACGTTGTGGTGGCTCTTGATGGTTGCGGAGGCGCCCAGACCGGATTCAATCACATCAGGATAAATGGTGCCTTGTGCCAGATAGTCCACCTTGCCGATTTTCTTGGCTTCCGCCTCGAAAACGCGGATGAACTCCTCGCCGATAATTTTCCGCTTGCGCTCCGGCTCCGTTTCAGCTGCCAGTTTCCCTAAAAACAGGGCCTCGGCATCGGCGCGGATAAAGTTGATGTCCCACTTTTTGAACGCGACTTCCACCTCGTCCCCCTCGTTCAGACGCATGAGGCCGTGATCCACAAACACGCAGGTGAGTTGCTTGCCCACGGCTTCGGCAATCAGAGCCGCCGCCACGGAGGAATCCACTCCGCCGGAAAGAGCCAGAAGCACCTTGCCATCGCCAACCTTCTCCCGAATCTGGGCCACTGCGGTATCCCGGTAGTCGCCCATGGTCCAGTCGCCGGCTGCACCGCAGACCTCATAGAGGAAGTTGCGGATCATGGCGGTGCCGCGCTGAGTGTGATTCACCTCGGGGTGGAACTGTACGCCGTAAAAACCCCGGCTTTCGTCGCAGATGGCAACGGTGGGGCAGGCGGCAGAGTGCGCCACAAGAGAAAATCCCTCGGGGACCTTTTCCATATAGTCCCCGTGGCTCATCCAGGTGACGCCCTCTTTTTCAAGGCCCTTGAAAAGCTTGCAGCTGGTTTCAAAAAACGTATCGGTCTTGCCGTATTCCCGGGTGGTATCCTCGGTGCCGGCGGTGACGCGTCCGCCCAAATGATGGGCCATGAGTTGGCAACCGTAGCAAATACCCAGAATGGGGATGCCCAGCTCGAAAATGGCGGGGTCCACCTGCGGAGAGGCAGGGTCGTACACGCTGCTGGGCCCGCCGGTAAAGATAATACCGATGGGCTTTTCGGATGCAAGCTGGGAAAGGGGGGTGGTATAAGACTTTACCTCGCAGTATACATTGCACTCCCGGACGCGGCGGGCGATGAGCTGGTTATACTGCCCGCCAAAGTCCAAAACAATGACCTTCTGCATATCAGTCGTCCTCCCGGAATACGATGTTGCCCGGCTCGGCAGATTCGATGATGGCAAGAGATTTCAGGTTCATCCCCGCGGCGCGAAGCCGGTCGCCGCCGCCCTGAAAGCCCTTTTCCACGGCGCAGCCGATGCCCACCAGTGTTGCCCCGGCGCTGGTGACAATGTCGCACAGGCCTCGCATAGCCTCTCCGTTGGCCATGAAATCATCCACAATCAGAACCTTGTCCTCGGAGGAAAGCCATTCCTTATTCACCAGTAGGGTCACTTTTTTCTTATAGGTATAAGAAAAAATATCGCTCTGGTAAAGTCCGCCCTCGATGTTGTCGCTCTTGGCCTTCTTGGCAAAAATCATAGGCTTGTTGAAGCGCTGGGCGCAGATGGCAGCCAGCGCGATGCCGCTGGCCTCGGCGGTGAGAATCACGCTGACCTGATCCATGTCAAAATGCCGGCCGAATTCCTCGGCGATGTGGACCATGATGGTGGGGTCCACCCGGTGGTTCAAAAAGCCGTCCACCTTGATAATGTTGCCGGGCAGAACTTTGCCCTCCCGGACGATGCGGTCCTTCAATTCCTGCATGTGATGATATCCCCCTCTTTCAGTTTGTCCCCCATGAGGAGACGGGCGGTTTTTCGACCGATTCTATTCTGATTCTATTATTATAGATAGAATGCAAATTTGCAACTGTTTTTACAGAACAAAATATGGATGTTACAGAGACAATGCTTGTTGAATTTGTCTTTACACGGAAAATTGCGGTTTGTTGAGGTAGCAAATCCAATCCTCTATAGGGAGCCTGAAAGGGACCAAAAAAAGCGCGGAGGCATCGAAAGATGCCTCCGCCCGGCGTATGCAATTATTTGCCCTCTGCGGCATCGGCGGCGGGGCTGAGCCAGTCGCCCTGAAAATCCTCAATACTGCCCGCGTCGGTCAAGGCCGCGAGGGCGGGGTCAATGGGCATCTGGGAAAGAAGCTTCAGGTTGTGCCGTGCGGCGGCTTCGGTGGTTTTCCCTTCGCCGAAGAGATAAAGTTTCTTTCCGCAGTCCGGGCAGGACACGTAGCTCATGTTCTCCACCACGCCCAAAATGGGAACCTCCATCATCTCCGCCATTTTTACCGCCTTTTCCACCACCATGCTCACCAGCTCCTGCGGAGAGGCCACCACAAGGATGCCGTCCAGCGGAATGGACTGGAACACGGAGAGGGACACGTCGCCGGTTCCCGGGGGCATATCCACAAACAGATAGTCTACGTCCCAGATTACGTCCGTCCAGAACTGCTGAACCACCCCGGAAATCACCGGGCCCCGCCAGATGACCGGGTCTGTCTCGTTATCCAGCAGCAGGTTGACAGACATGATCTCAATGCCGGTTTTGGTTACGGCGGGGAGGAGAGAGTGTCCGTCGCTCCGGGCTTTTTCGTGGATACCGAAGGCTTTGGGGATGGAAGGGCCGGTGATATCGGCATCCAGCACGCCGACTTTAAAGCCACGCCGCCGCATAGTCACCGCCAACTGGCTGGTCACCATGGATTTTCCGACGCCGCCTTTGCCGGAGACAACGCCAAAGACCTTCCCGATGCGGCTTTCGGGATTGGCCTCCTTCAGCAGGGACTGGGGTCCCTGACGCTCCGCACAGCTCTCACCGCAGGCGGAACACTCGTGGGTGCATTCACTCATGTTGAAACTCCTTTTGCTATATTAAATGTGTAAGCGGGAAAATGGGCCCGCCTCTATCAATGCAACCGTTATCTTATACCCCGGACGGGCTGTTCGTCAACCTCTGAACGGAAACCTCCGGATCGTCTGCGAAAAAGTCGGCTTCTCGGCTGTGGCACGTGAAAAGGAGAAGCTGGCGCTTTTTTGCTTCCTCTTTTAAAAGGCGCAAGGCGGTCGCGCAGCGATTGTCATCAAAATTGGCCAGCGCGTCATCCAAAACCAAGGGAGGTGGGGCCGTATCCGGCAAAACCAACTCACAAATGGCCAGTCGCGCCGCAAGATACAGTTGATCTCCCGCGCCGGCGGAGAGCAACCCCGCGTCTCGCCACACCGTGTCTCCCGTGGGTTCGGCGGAGAGGTGGAACGATCGATCCAGCACCACGCCGGAATAAGCCCCGTCGGTAAGCGCGGAGAAAAGCTCCGCCGTCCGGCGGCCCAGCAGGGGAGAGAAGCGGTTTTGCAGCGCCGCGTTGGCATCGTCTAGTGTCTCCATCGCCAGCGCGATGGACTGATATTCGCCCTCCAGCACATCAATCTGAAGGCGAAGCTGCTCTGTTTGCGCTTCCAGCGCTTCCCGTCCGCCAAGGGCGGCGATCTGGCCGGTGAGGTGGTCGGCGGCGGATTGGGCGGCGGAGAGCGCGGCTTTCACGGAGAGAAGCTCGGCATTCAGAGCTTCCCGGCTTTGAGAAGGAGGCGCAGAGGGCTCTTCCGCAGAAGGGGCCCGGTCGGGAATCTGGCGGCACATGGTTTCGTACCGCAGCCGCGCGGCTTCCGCCGCGTTTTCGGCGGCAGACAGCTCTCTGCGCCGGACGGCGCATTCCCGCAGCGCCGCGTCGGCGGCGGGAATGTCAAAGGCAGCAGGAGCAAAACGGCGGACCTCCAGCAAGATACCTTGTTCGTTGGAGGTAAGGGAGGCATATAGTGCGTCATAGGTGGCGGTGGCCTTCACCAACGCGTTTTGGGCCTCGTCATGGCGGCGGCAGGCGGCGGCGTAGTCTTCGACCAAAGTGGCAAGGACTTCGGGGGAGGATGCGCCGTAGGCGGCGAGATATGCAGCCTGCTTCTTCCGGTCGCCTCGTTCCCTGTTGAAAATAGCGTAAACGCCCATCAAAAAGCCGATGCCTCCCATTGCGGCAAGTGCCCACAAAGGGTACGGCTCCCCGTTCAAAGCGCTGAGAAGAAAGGTTCCGCCCGCGCCAACGGCCAGCAGGAGAACAGGTAACCACCATGATTTGGGACGGATAGAGGGCGCGCTTTGCGCCACTCTGTGGGCATCCTCAGGCGTCCGCCCCGCAAAAGGGTTCTCGCTGATAGCGGTTTCGGCTTTTACGCCGGCCTTCATAGCCGCGTCCTTTTCTGCCATGGCGGTATTCACACTTTTGCGCACGGTTTCCAGATTTACGATGGCCCCTCGAAGACGACCAATGGCTTCGTTTTCTGGCAAGCGCCTCTCCTCCGCCTGACGGCGGAGATTGACGGCGGTATGCTCCGCGTCCTTAACGGCGGACTCCACTTCCGCTAAAAGGCGGCGCTCCTGAGCGGCGTCCCAGAGGTCGTGGAGCTTTAAAAGGCGAGAAAGCTCTGCTTCCAGCTCTGTCAGGCGGAGAAGCTCCCGACGCTGTTTCCCCAATTGATTTTCCGATTCCGCCAGAGCCTCCAACTGACGGACGGCCTCCGCCAGCTCCTGCTCCAGCACAGGAAGCCGTCCGGTTTTATGATGGCGGCGGCGGTTTAGCTGTTTATTCAGAGCGGCAGCGGCCTCGGAGTAAGAAGTGTCTTCTTCTCCGGTGGTGATCAGGGCGGCGATGCGTTTTTCAAGCCCTGCATCCTGCGTCACGGGTAGACCGGCTTGACGGATGAAGGCGCTTCTCTCGTAAACCTCCCGGTTGACGCCCAGAAGCGTCTCCCCACAGTTTTGTCCAGTTAGACCGGGATATTCGTCCATGGTTCCCTCGTGGACTGCCTTAAAGTCCCCCAAAGGAGCGGTCTGCCGTTTCGTCTCCCGAAGAAGCGTCACTTCGTCTTCTCCGATGCGGCAGACAAGCTGACCGGACATGGCTACGCCGCTCCAAGGCGCATAGCGGTTTTTGTCGGCAATAAAGCCTGCGCGGTCCCGCTCCCGGCTGTTGATACCATATAACATAGAAAGCAGGAACGCGCACCAGGTGGATTTACCGGTTTCATTGGGAGCCTGTATAATGTTCAGCCCATCGGAAAGATGAAGCGTCTGCTGATGCAGTTTTCCGAAAGTGGCGCTCATACGATGAATGCGCAGGAAGATCACCTCTGTTTCATAAAATTCAAACAACCACATCATACCATATATAATAGAAAAAACACAGGACCATTTTTAGAATCACGTTTAAAAAGACGCGGTATGAGGCAAGATAATGGCTGGTATAAAAAAAGCAAAAAACATGCAAAAACTGTATTGACAAACGAAGTGGGGTATGGTAGTCTAACAAAGCTGTCCGCGAGGGCAGCAG
>NZ_DAMBZJ010000024.1:47766-49507 GCF_032060045.1 Oscillibacter sp. | reverse complement strand
CTTGTTGACGGCGGTGATAGACTCCAGATCCAGATGGTTGGTCGGCTGGTCCAGCACCAGCGCGTTGGAGCCGAACAACATGATCCGCGACAACATGCACCGCACTTTTTCGCCGCCGGAAAGGACCTTAACGGGCTTGAACACCTCGTCCCCCGAGAAGAGCATCCGCCCGAGGAAGGATCTCATGAAGGACTCTGTGGTTTCAGATGTGTACTGACCCAGCCACTCTACCAAATTCAAATTGCAATCGTTGAAAAAGGCGGAGTTGTCCAGCGGGAAATAGCTGGTGGAAATGGTGGTGCCCCACTTGAAGCTGCCCTCGTCCGCCTCCAGTTCCTCCATAATGATACGGAACAGGGTGGTTTTCGCCAGCTCGTTTTCACCCACAAAGGCGATTTTATCCCCCTTGTTCACCCGGAAGGACACATCCTTCAAAAGCTGCCGCCCATCGATGGTCTTGTTCAGACCCTCTACCGTCAGAATTTCCTTCCCCGGTTCCCGGTCCAGTGCAAAGCCCACAAAGGGATATCGCCGGGAGGAAGCGGGCATCTCATCCACCGTCAGTTTATCCAGAAGCTTTCGGCGGGAGGTGGCCTGCTTGGATTTGGACTTATTGGCGGAGAAGCGCTGAATAAAGAGCTGAAGCTCTTTAATCTTGTCCTCGTTTTTCCGGTTCTGATCCTTCATCATCTTCTGGACCATCTGGCTGGATTCGTACCAAAATTCGTAGTTACCCACGTACATTCTGATTTTGCCGTAGTCCACGTCTACGATGCTGGTACACACGTTGTTCAGGAAATAGCGGTCATGACTCACTACGATAATCAGGCCCTCGTAGTCCATCAGGAAATTTTCCAGCCATTCGATGGCCTGCAAATCCAGATGGTTCGTGGGTTCGTCCAACAGGATAATGTCCGGCTTTCCAAACAGAGCCTGTGCAAGCAACACCTTCACCTTTTCCTTGGCGGTGAGAGAGGACATCTGGCTATACAGAATGTCGTTGGAAAGACCCAGTCCCTGAATCAGGCGGCTGGCGTCGGATTCCGACTCCCATCCATCCATGTCGGCAAACTCCGCCTCCAGCTCGCTGGCGCGCACGCCGTCCGCATCAGAGAAATCCTCCTTCTCATATAGAGCGTCCTTCTCCTTCATAATGTCATACAGGCGCTGGTTGCCCATGATGACCGTGTCCAGCACAGTGTACTCATCATACTGGAAATGGTCCTGCTTCAAAACGGACATCCGCTGATTGTCGGAGACAAACACGTCGCCGGTGGTGGGCTCCAACTCGCCGGAGAGGATGCGGAGGAAGGTTGTTTTTCCTGCGCCGTTGGCGCCGATGATGCCATAGCAGTTGCCGGAGATGAATTTCAGATTCACGTCCTTGAACAGCGCCTGGCCGCTGAAGTTTAAGCTGACTTCACTGACTGTAATCATTCTTTTTTTCCTTTTTTGTTATTTTCGTATTTCAGCGCGGCAGCAGGCGCGCCAAGGCGCGTCTGCCGCTGCTGCTGTTTCCATATTTAACGGCCGCTTTGGATTCATGGCAGCGCTTAGATTTGGGCCCGGTGGAAGATTTTCTTGCCCTTTTTAATAACCATGCCCTCGCCGGAGAAATCCTCCCGATCGTATGCGTCGGTTACCTCCGCCTTTTTCTCATTCACCATCACGCCGCCCTGCTGCACCAGCCGCCGGGCCTCGCCGTTAGAGGCGCAGAGGCCGCAGGCAGTCAGAAGATTCA
>NZ_DAMBZJ010000024.1:46724-47756 GCF_032060045.1 Oscillibacter sp. | reverse complement strand
AAGATTCAAAACGCCGATTTTTCCATTATCAAACCGATCTTCGGTAAGAACGGTTGCAGGCATGTTTTCCGCTTCGCCTTTGCCGGCGAAAAGGGCCCGTGCCGTCTCCTGCGCCTTTTCCGCCTCGTCCTCGCCGTGGACCAGCTTTGTCAGCTCATAGGCCAGAATCTCCTTAGCCCGGTTAAGCTGGCTGCCTTCCCACTTGTCCATGGCGTCAATTTCCTCTAAGGGCAGGAAGGTGAGCATCCGGATGCACTTGAGCACGTCCGCGTCCGCCACGTTTCGCCAGTACTGGTAGAAGTCAAAGGGACTTGTCTTGTTGGGGTCCAGCCACACCGCGCCGGAGGCGGTCTTGCCCATCTTCTTCCCTTCCGCGTTCATCAGCAGAGTGATGGTCATGGCATAGGCGTCCTTGCCCAGCTTGCGGCGAATCAGCTCCGTGCCGCCCAGCATATTGCTCCACTGGTCGTCGCCGCCAAACTGCATGTTGCAGCCAAAGGCCTGGAACATATGATAGAAGTCATAGGACTGCATAATCATATAGTTGAATTCCAGGAAGGAAAGTCCCTTTTCCATCCGCTGCTTGTAGCACTCGGCCCGCAACATATTGTTCACGGAGAAGCAGCAGCCCACGTCCCGTAGCACGTCCACGTAGTTCAGCTTCATTAGCCAATCTGCGTTGTTGACCATCATCGCCTTGCCATCGCCGAATTCAATAAACCGCTCCATCTGCTTTTTAAAGGCATCACAGTTATGGCAAATTGTTTCATTTGTCATCATCTGGCGCAAATCCGACCGGCCGGAGGGATCGCCAATCATGCCGGTTCCGCCGCCGATGAGGGCGATGGGCCTGTTCCCTGCCATTTGCAGCCGCTTCATCAGGCACAGCGCCATGAAGTGGCCCACATGCAGGCTGTCCGCCGTGGGGTCGAAGCCGATATAGAACACGGCCTTGCCGTTGTTCACCAGTTCACGGATTTCCTCCTCGTCCGTCACCTGCGCAATCAGGCCACGGGCCTTCAGTTCCTCGTA
>NZ_DAMBZJ010000024.1:39984-46714 GCF_032060045.1 Oscillibacter sp. | reverse complement strand
ATTCCCATTGTCTCAATTCTCCTGTCTGATGAGTTTTTATATGGGACGAGACGTGGAAAAAAACGCCCTCCGTCCCATGGGGACAGAGGGCGAATCGCTTCGCGGTACCACCTCTGTTCGCGCCGCCCTTGCGGACAGACGCCTCTTGCCGCGCCCAAGGCGCGACCGCGCTGTAACGGGCGCCGCCCGTGCGCGTCTACTGAGCCAAATTTTGGCCGTTGGGGCGCCGGTTCAGAGGTGTATTCACCCACGCCCGCTCGCCTCTTTACACCAGCCAGAGGCTCTCTTCGCAGCATCGCGCGGGGTACTTCTCCTCATCATCACTGTATCACTGTATACGTTAGACAGTATATCCGTTTTTTCGGTGTTTGTCAAGAAGACGGGTTTACCTGAGATAAAGGCAATTCATTCCTGCGGACAAGCTTAATACCTACCCAGATCGGCAGAGCCGTCCGCGGAGGCGGTTTTGCCAAATGCAAAGTCGTTTCCGGGGAGAATGGCGTTCAGCGCCACGCCGGCGATTGCAGCGATGGCCAAACCCGTCAGCGTCACATGCGCATTCGCCACGACAAAAGTCAGTCCACCGGTACCGTTGAAGCCCAGACCGGAAACCAGGATGACCGCTGCAATCAAAAGGTTGCGGCTGCGGGTGAAATCCACCTGATTTTCCACTATGTTGCGCACGCCCACAGCGGAAATCATGCCATAGAGCACAAAACTCACGCCGCCGATGACTGCCACAGGAATAGAGTTGATGACGGCAGCAAATTTGGGACTAAAGGATAGAATGATGGCATATATGCCCGCCAGCCGTACAACTCTAGGGTCGTAGACCCGGCTGAGCACCAACACTCCGGTATTTTCACCGTAGGTAGTATTGGCGGGTCCGCCGAACATGCTGGCCAAAGCGGTGGCCAGACCGTCGCCCATCAGCGTGCGGTGCAGGCCCGGGTCTTCCAGAAAATTCTCTCCCACCGTGGCCGAGATGGCGGACACATCGCCCACATGTTCCATCATGGCGGCGATGGCGATGGGCGCCATCACCAAAATGGCAGACACGTCAAACTTCGCCAGTACGAAGGGCTGCAAGCCCACAAAGCCCGCCTGGCCCACAGAGGTAAAGTCCACTTGCTTCGTAAGCAGCGCCACCGCGTAGGGTATGACTACGCCCAGCAGAATGGGGATGATTTTCAGCATACCTTTCCCCCAGATGTTGAAGGCGATAATGGTCACAATGGCCAGCAGCGCCAAAGGCCAATTAGTGGAAGCGTTGGTCACGGCGGTGGGGGCCAAAATCAACCCGATCAGGATGATAATCGGTCCTGTGACCACCGGCGGGAAGTAGCGCATTACCTTATAGGGGCCCACCACCTTAAAAAGCAGCGCCAGCACCAGATACAAAAGGCCAGCAACCACCACGCCGCCCAAAGCATAGGGTAGCTTTTCCGCGCCGGTCATGGCGGCATACTTTCCGCCGTCCAGATCCGCCACCGCGGCAAACCCCCCAAGAAACGCGAAGGAGGACCCTAAAAACGCTGGAACCTTGAATTTTGTGCAGGCGTGGAACAGCAGCGTACTAAGTCCTGCAAATAACAGGGTTGTCTGAATGGACAGGGGCAGTCCGTAACCGCTGACGATGATGGGGACCAAAACGGTTGCCCCGAACATGGCAAACATGTGTTGAAGGCCCAGAAGCATCATCTTGGGGATACCAAGGGTCCTTGCGTCCCGGATAGGGGCGGAATTTTTCTCGTTCATGGCAGATCTCCTCTCTATTTTGGGCAAAAAAATACCGGCACAAAGGCCGGTCAAATAGGATCGCAAAAAAAGGTGGCGTTAAGACTCTTCCAAACCATCATAACTCCAGCCTCCTTTCGCACTTATCCGTACGATTATACAAAAACAGGCAGAGAATTGCAAGCGTGGATTTCTCCCGCCTTTTAAAAATTTTCACTTTATATTTGGTAATTATGACGGCAACCAACCCATTCCCCAGCCGACGTCGGCTGGGGTTCATACTTTTTCGCCGAGTTTCAGGCGGTATAACGACGCTCCACGTTCACCACTGCAAAATAATCGCCGTCCAACGCCCGCACGGCAGCGCAGATTTTAGTGCGAACCTCCTCGTCCGTCAGTCGGAATTTGAAGGGCACCGCCGCGTCAAAAATCAGGTTCGTGTGCGTGGGCCCCGTCACCATGCGAAAATCGTGGATGGAGATTTCCTCGTCGATGCAGTTCACCAGCGCTTCCACCCGCCTGCGGGTTTCCTTCGTTACGCCGTCGTCTGTGACAATGGGGTCCATGTGGATAACGGTCTCGCAGCCTAGTGTGTGTTTCAGCTCCCGTTCGATGTTGTCAATCTCGTCGTGAAGAACCAGTACGTCCTCGTTGGCCGGGACCTCTGCATGGAGCGAAATCATGCACCGGCCAGGGCCGTAATCATGAACAATCAAATCGTGTATGCCCAAAATTCCTGAGTGGTTCGTCACAATCTTTCGGATGTTCTCCACAAAATCGGCAGAGGGTGGCTGGCCCAGAAGAGGGTCCAGCGTGTCCCGTGCCGAGGAAAGCCCTGACCAGATGATGAACAGCGCCACCAGAATCCCGCACCAACCGTCAATATTTGCATCGGTAAAGCGGCCCGCCAGCGTCGCCAGCAACACCACGGCGGTGGCTGCGCTGTCGCTGAGACTGTCTATGGCTGCGGCGTGCATGGCGGTGGAGCCGATGCGCTCCCCCACTGTCCGGTTATAGCAGTACATATAAAGCTTTACGAAAATGGCCGCCACCAGAATGGCAGCGCTGGGCCACGAGAATTCCACGGGCGCGGGATGCAGAATTTTTTCCAGAGAGGTTCTGGCCAACTCAAAGCCCATCAGAATGATGAGCATGGACACCAGTAAACCGGATATATATTCGATTCGCCCGTGACCGAAGGGGTGCTCGGAGTCCGGCCGATGCCCGCCCAGGCGAAAGCCCGTCAGCGTGATGACGGAGGAACCTGCATCGGAGAGATTGTTAAACGCATCGGCGGTAACGGCGATGGACCCGGAGACGGAGCCTGCGAAAAACTTCCCCGCAAACAGCAGAATGTTTAAACAGATCCCCACAGCCCCACAAAGAACGCCATAGGCCGTCCGCACCGACGGCACGTCGATGTGGTCTCGATCCCTGATAAAGATTTTTGCAAGAAGTCGTATCATACCGTCAACTCCTTTTCCCTCCCGCCAGAGCGCTGCCATCCCGCCGATGTCCGGAAAAATGACCGCAGTCCCGCATTCTCTGCTCGTTTTAAAGCTGCCCTACTAACACCCATGAATCGGCGGGTGCAGCAGCGCATACCGCTCCGCACCGTTTTGCCGCTTATAGGTTCTTCTTTTCATGTTGGAGACTGGAAACGTCCCGCAGTTTCTTACGCCCCGCCGGGAATTGTCAGCCGCAGATGACAGCACAAATCGTCCAGATCGTCCTCTGTGGCAGCGGGAATCCGCAGCTTCGCGCCACAATCCTTGCAGCTCAAATCAACGGCGGAGCGACGGATGTCCATGGCGTATTCATGGCTTCCGCATCCGCAGGTAATTCCGTTTTCCCGGGCGGCAATTTCTTTTAATTCGGACAGAACCTCATACATTATCACGCTGTCCAAAAACGGCTCGCCGCCGTTCTCCAGATTTCGTTTTTCTTTTTCCGCCAGAACTTCCAGCGTCCGCAGATGCTTCTCCACGCTTCCCTCGTCCCCCACGTAGCAACAAAACTCCTGCGATTTGGCGCAGCCGAAGGCCACGCCGCCTTCCCGGGTCAATTCCTCCGGGGCGCACCGGGCGGTATGCGTCTCGCCGCACAGTCCACATGGGACGAAAAGCTTGCACCGCTGCCCGTCAAATTCCGTCCGCAGGGCCGAGCCGCCGCAGCCGCATTCCACCTCCACACCGGAGGCCTCCAGCGCGAACAGAGACCGGGCCGCCATCACGGGCTTTCCACAGGAGGGACAGAGATAGCCAAAAGTCCTCATTTCATTTTCCATGAATCCACCTCAAATATTCGTTTCCGACAAGGATCAATTGTTAAATTGGCAGTATACCACAATCCGGTCAAATTTTCCAGTGGTTTTTGCCGGATTGCATCACAGGCTCACCGTTTCGCCGGAGGCCAGAAAATAGAGCGCTTTGCGAACCACCTTTTTCTCCAAGACCCGCTCCAGCGCCGCAGCGTAGGCCGCAAGTTGCGGCCGGTAGTGTTCGGCCCGGCGAAGAGCCGTTTCCCCGAACACACGGTCTGTTTTGAAGTCCACCACGGTGAGCCCCTCCTCCGTCTCAAAGCAACAGTCCACCACGCCCTGAAGAAGCACCTGATCGTCCCCCGCGTCCTCGTCCAGTTCCGTTGCCGGAATGAGAACGGTGAATGCATATTCCCGCAAAACGTTCTTTCCCCGGCGAATCTCCTCTCCCAGAGGGGAGGAAAGCAGTGCTTTTAGCTGCATAATGTCTACGCTGTCCGCCTGCTCTCCTGTCAAAAGACGCTTTTCCCGCAAATTCTCCATCTGCCCCGCCACGTCCGGGTTGAAAAAATCCAGATATTGAAGGGCCAGATGCGCCGCCGTGCCCCGCTCCGTGGAAGTAAGCCCTCCGCCGGTTTGTCGAAACCGGGGCTGATCTAATGGCCGCAACATCGTTGGGCGGGGTGCGTTTTTCAACGCTTCCTCGTCCTTCTCCCGTCCTTTGAGCTGGGTGGCCGTCCGCTTGGCCGGGAATCGGGTGGCGGCTTCGTAGGGATAGACCATCTCCAAAAGACTCAAATCTGCCTCATTCTGTGCCCCGTCTTCTTCGTGCTCTTCGTTTGTTGCCAAAACCTCTTGAAAATCTTCACTGTCATGGATAAATACTTGCCAGGCATTCTCATCCCCGGCATAAAAATTCGCTGGTTCCACGCCCGCAAGGTCCCGCAGTGGCTTTGCCTCGGGACGGCACAGCAACGGAAGCAACAGCCACTCACCATAGCTTCGGCATCCCGCCGCCGTCTCCGGCGGAACAGGGCATGCGGCAAGGCTTGCCAATTGCTTCAACTTACTTTCGGTGTGAAAAAGACTGTGCAGCAAAATCAGCTTTTCCTTGGGCCGGGTCATAGCCACGTACAAAATGCGCTGCTCCTCCGACTGGTTTTCCCGGCGGAGCTTTTCCTCCAAGGCCCGGCGGGCCATGGTTGGGTAGTAAATACGGCGGTCCAAATCCACACGCCGGGGGCCAAGGCCCAACTCGGGATGCACCAGCACCGGAGTGTCAAAGTCCATCCGGGAGAAAGCTCGGTCTAAATCGCATAGCAGAACGATCGGAAATTCCAACCCCTTGGATTTGTGGACGCTCATCAGCCGTACGCCTCCTGCTTCGGATTTCCCCCGGGTTGCGGGGGCGCGGTCACTCTCGATGAGCTTTTGAAGCTGCTCTAAAAACAGGAACAGGCCCCGGCAGCCGTTGGCTTCGAAATTCTCCGCGTGCTCTGTCAGCGCAATCAGGTTTTCCTTCCGCTCCTCGCCCCGGTCCATGGCACCAAACACGCCCAGCACGTTCAGCTCGTTGTAAATCCGCCATAGCAGGCGCTCTACGCTCATATCTCGGGCCAGCAGACGCAGGCGGTCCAGCATCTCAAGAAAGGAACGACAGTCCTCTCCTCCGTCCCGGCACACCGCGTCGTAATAATCCCCGTCCGCCGTACCTGCCCGCACCCGGGCCAACCGGTCCGGTGTAAACCCGAACAGGGGCGAACGGAGCACTGCAATCAGCGGCACGTCCTGCCGGGGATTGTCGATGACCTGAAGGAGGCTTAACGCGGTGGCCACTTCCATGGAGGAAAAGTAGTCTCCCTGCTCCTGAAAGGAACAGGGGACGCCCCGCTCCGCCAGCGCTGCTGAAAATGCCAGTCCCCGGCTTCCCGGCGAGCGCATAAGAATCACGATATCCTCCGCCCGGCAGGGCCGCAAAATGCCGTCCTCGCCGGTGACGGGATACCCTTCGTCCAACAGTTCTCGAATTCGCTTTGCTGCAAGGCGGGCCTCCGCCATGCCCTTTTTCACCGGGCGCTCCAACTCCGCCGACCGCTGATGGGCGCAAATCAAGTGGTATTCCGGGGCACAGTCGTCCCGCTCCGGATAATATTCCGCGCCAAAATACAGTTTTTCGTCCGCACCGTATTCCATCTCCCCCAGCTCCGGAGACATGATGTTCTCAAAAACAAAATTGGTGGCATCCAAAATTTCCGAGCGGGAGCGGAAGTTTTGCGACAAAAGGATTTTCCGTTCCTCTCCCTCCTGTGCATTGGTGTGGTGCTTGAAGGCCGCGTATTTGCGCAAAAAAATGGTGGGGTCCGCCAGCCGGAACCGGTAGATGGACTGCTTCACATCCCCCACAGTGAAAAGATTCTGTCCATTGCGAGACACTGCCTGAAAAATGTGGTTTTGAACCTCGTTGGTGTCCTGATACTCGTCTACCAGTATCTCCATATAACGGGCAGAAATCTGTTCTCCCAGCTCCGTGGGCGTCCCATCCTCCCCCGTTAAAAGCTCCAGCGCCAGATGCTCCTGATCGGAAAAGTCCGCCTGATTCAGACGCAGCTTTTCCTGCCGGTAACGCCGGGAAAATGTCTCCGTCAGCTCCAGCAGCGCCGCCATGGCGGGAGCCACGGCGGTCAAATCCTCCATAGCCTCCTGCCCCGTGACGTTCAGTTCGGCCCGCAGCTT
>NZ_DAMBZJ010000024.1:17602-39974 GCF_032060045.1 Oscillibacter sp. | reverse complement strand
CGCAAAACTTCCGGGTCATCCTTGCGACCCTTCGGCGTGGTAAGGCGCGGAAAGGTCACCGCTTCCGCCATCATTCCAGCTTGATCCCAACCTTTCTCAGCGGCTTTCCTCAGCGCGTCAAGCGAGTCAGCGGCAGTCAAAAACTTCTCTCCATATCCTGCATGTAAAGTTGTATCACTTTCCACGCCTTGCGCGGCGGAACGGAATATTTCCGCCCATGACAATGCCTTGCGCATGGTGCCTTCCAACAGCTCCTTGGCATAGGGCGTTTCATCGAAGGTTCCGGACAGATTCAGCCAGGATGCCCGGTTCTCCTCCAGCCACCGTTCCGGATAGGCGTGGCTTTGAAGCTTTCCGTGAAGCTCCAGAACCAGCTCCGCAAGCGCGCCGTCGTCCCGACCTGCGCCCAGAGTGTCCGCCAGAAGTGCGCCTCCGCAAACATCGTCCAGAGTTTTATAGAACTCCTCCAGCGTACGGTCCAAAACCCGGCGGCGCAGTAGCTCTGCCTCTCCTTCATCCAGGACCCGGAAGTCCGGGGTCAGGCAGTGCCGCTCTCCCTCTTTTGCCAGTAGGTGAGCATTTTCCCGCAGCAGTGCCGTACAAAAGGCGTCCACCGTTTTTACGTCCGCCTGATATACTCGCATAAGCTGGCGGCGGAGGTGGGTGTTGCCGGGGTGTTCACCTAAAAGCTTTCCCAGCTCTGAGGCAATTTTGCCCCGCAGCTCCGCTGCTGCCGCCTTGGTATAGGTGATGATGAGAAAGTCGTCGATGTTGCAGCCGTCCTCCAGGATATAGAGAAATAGCCGCTCCACCAGCACCTTTGTCTTACCAGACCCGGCCGCCGCCGAGACCAGCAGGCTTCCGCCCCGGTTTTCGGCCGCCGCGCGCTGGGCCGGAGTCAGTTGAATTTTAGCCACGTCCGTTCTCCTCTCCGTCCAAGTCCTGCCAGAATTCCGCTGCCGTTACCTTTCGGATATAGCGCAGGCGGTCGCCGCCCCGTCCGTCCTCAAAGTGACAGGCCCCCGCCCAGTCGCAAAACCGGCACACGCTGTCATTCTCATCGTGGCAACAGGGGTCCGCGTCGATTACACCGTCTCTTACCTCGGCGGCTATGTCGTGGAGCAGCCGCTCCACATAACTTCCAAGCCGCCCAAGCTGGGCGGCGGTGGCGATGCCGCCGGAGAGATTCCCCTCCCGGTCCACCCGCAAAGGCAGATACTTCGGTTCCGTCAGTGCATCGTGCTCCATGGCCTGCAAAACCTCCGGCTCGTTCAGCAGCAGGCCGCTGCGGCGCAATGCCTTCGCCCGCTCCTGCGCCAGTCTCTCCGGGGTCACGTTCCGCTCCTGCGCCAAAATCTCGTCCCGGGCCGGGAGATACAGCACCCCGGCGGGAACCACTTCCTGCCTAAAATAGGCGCTGCCCTGATTTTTCAGCGTGAACAGGTACAGCAGCATCTGGATATCCAGTCCCATTCGGACCTCGGCCAAATCGAAGGTCTTCTTCCCGGTCTTATAATCCACCACACGGAGGTAGAGCTTACCGTCCTTTAGCCAGCCGTCGATTCGGTCCACCTTCCCGTTTACCCGCAGCTCCCCGTCCGGCTCCGATACGGTGACGGCGGGCAGTGTCCCCTTGTCTCCGAAGGACAGCTCAAATTCCACCGGCACAAAGTCCGACTGCGCCAACTCCCGCGCCGTCTCCTCCACCACGGCATAGGCTGTGGTCCGCAGCCGGGAGAAGAGATAGCGGAACCGGGCCGTCCGGTCCTGAAGATTCGGCAGTTCCCGCTGAACATACTCGTCCATGAAGCGGTCGGTGAGCTGACGAAGCATTTCCCGGGAAACAGTTGCAAATCCGCCCTGTTTCGCAGTTTCTTCCGTGACGTTTTCCAAAATAAAATGCAGAAATGTGCCGATTTGTGGCGCGTCAAAGGAGGCCGTTTTTCTCTGACGGGCCTTTAGTCCATACTGCATGAAATAGGCGAAATGACACTGGCGCAGCCGCTCCAACCGGGAGGCAGACATGCTGAATTGCTCG
The DNA here is from genome assembly GCF_032060045.1 of Oscillibacter sp. Taxonomy (GTDB): domain Bacteria; phylum Bacillota; class Clostridia; order Oscillospirales; family Oscillospiraceae; genus Oscillibacter. The sequence goes on along the minus strand of NZ_DAMBZJ010000024.1, from coordinate 37,936 downwards.
CCGTACAGCGCCCGGACAGCGGGCAGACTTAGCCGCCCCCGGCCCATGGCGGCAGCCCGCTCCATGGCTTCTAACCGAGCCGCCCACTCCGGTTTTTCCGCAAACCAGCGCCACACCGGCCCGCCCGGATTGCCTCCGGCAGCTTCCAGCGCAGGGGCAATTGCCGCCATACGGTATTCCTTTTTGCCGCTCTCCCGCTCTATCTGGTTCTCGGGAAACAGCTTTCCCAGACGCTCCACCACGAAGGAGGGCCGAAGCTGCGCCCCATTGACATCGGAAACAGGATAGCTGACGGTCAGCCCGTCCGTGGGCTGAGCAAGGGCCGCATAGAGGTTTTGAAGCTCCACGTTAAACTGCTCCATCCCTGTGGGAGCCAGACGAATCCCCCGAGTGGCAAGCTCTTCTCGGTCCTCATCGTTCAGCACGCCGCCCCGCTGCGCCACGGCGGGCAGGACATGATCATTGGCCCCCAGCAAAAAGAGGTACTTTGCCGTGTGTCGGTCGTTCCGGGTGATTTCGCTGGCAGACACCTGATCCAGCGCGGGAGGAATGGTTCCCACGCTGTACTGAGTCAGCAGTAGCCGGAACAGGCGCGCAAACGTCTCCGCTTCCATGGCCTCGTCTCCCAGAATCTCCACGAACTGGTCCAGCACTCCGCAAAGAATCCCCCAGAGTTGCCCTGTTTCCTCCGCCGTCTGTAATTCCCCCTGATTTCCAAGGGCACGAAGCTGCTCCTCCAGAGTGGATTGGAGGTGCAGCGTCTCCATGAAACTGTAAAGCGCATTCACCTGCTCCCTCGCTGTCTGTGCGGACTTCATCCCGTCCGACAGTAGCTTTAGCGGGCCGCGCACCCGGCGGCGCAGCTTATTCAGCTCCCCAAGTTCGGCATGCCGTCCATCGGTCCACGGGGCACCGTATCCCCCGGGATTTGCGGACCAGTCCGTTTCCCGCAGCCAGAGAGAGCCGTGGATTTCCCAAGTAAGAGCGTAGTTTTCCAGCCGGTCACACTCCTCGGGCGAAAGCCCCGCAAGACCAGTTTTCAGATAGTGAAACATATCCTCGTATTCGCAGCCGCCGGTGACGGCGTCCAAGGCGCCGGTGAGAAGAGACAGCACTGGCTTTTCCAGAATGTCGCTTCGACGGCTGAGATAGACGGGAACGTCGTACCGCTCGAAGACATTTTCAATGACGGACTCATAATCCTTCATGTTTCTTGCCGCCACCGTGATGTCCCGGAAGCGGCATTTTCCCGTTTTCACCAGCCGCAGAATATCGGCGGCGGTCTGTTCCACCTCTGTGAAGGCGGAGTCCGCCTCCCTCAGCCGTACAGAGGGAGCTTCCTCCTCCCAGATCTCATTTCCGTCAAAGAATGACCGCTCCACAAGACCCATGGGAGAATCGTCGCGGGACGCAACGTACTGAACTTCAAAGGGCACTCCCGCCGACGCCGCCAACCGGCGCAGCCGGTCCCGGGTGCGCACGGATACCTCGAAGATCTCGCCCGGGTCGTGTTCGTCCCCCAAAAGGGTCACCGTCACGCTTGCGGCGCGCCGCAAAAGCACAGACAGAATCTCTACTTCCAGTCCGTTAAAATACGAGAATCCATCCAGATACACGTCTGCTCCGTCGGCATATCCAGACTCCTCCAAGTGGTCCCGCAGCTTTGCGATGCGGTCCCTGCCGTCCTTTTCCGGGCGGTGGAGGTGCGCCTCGTAATCTGCGTAAATCAAAGCGAGGTCTCGCAACTTGTCTCCCATAGCGCCGGGAATATCCTCCGCCTGCGCGGCCAGAGTCATGGGCGAGACGGCGTAGCTGGTCAGCTCGTCCAACAGTCCAAGGAGCTGCTCTAGAAATCCCGCCCGTTGGCTGGGACGGCGGTAGACCTTCAGCACGGAGGCAAGCTCGGTCAGGGATCGCTGCAGCAGCAACAGCTTTCCTCCCGCGTCAATGCTCACGTCCGCCGCGCCGCCGGTGACGGCCAATACACGGGTGGCAAGGCGGCGAAAGCTTAGAACCTCCGCGTGACGGCTGACAGTGTCACCGCAGGCGCGGCACAAATCCACCTCCGCCTGATGGGAGGCATGCTCCGGCACCAGCAAAATCTGGCGAGAGGAATCGCCCTTTATTGCAATTTCTTTTAAAATCCTACGCGATTTTCCGCTTCTTGCCCGTCCCATAAGAATTTTCAGCATGGCTTTCTTCCCTTCCCTATATGCGGCCGTATCACCCGGAAAAGCAGCTCCGGTGACTTTTCATTTGCTTAAAAATACCGCATGCTTGTTACACTCTTGCGGTCAAAATTGTTCATCATCGTCATGGCAATAGAATAGCACAGTTCGACACAATTGAACAGCGGATTTGCATTTTTGACCTGACCCTGCTACACTGAAGAAAACTGTCGAAAAGGAGCCGTGCCCATGCATATTCCCAGTTCCACCACCGGAGAAATTGAGGTCCTGTCCTTTGACGCGGCACTGGAGGCCGCGCTGCGCCCTAATCCGGCTTACGACACAGCCCAATGGCTGTACGTTCCCAACGCCTATTCTGAATACCGATACATTCTGGGCACCCGAGGGAAAAAGCCTCTGATCTGTCTGGGTATCAATCCCTCCACCGCCGTTCCGGACAAGCTGGACCCCACTGTCAGCTCCGCCCGGCGCATCGCCCTGAACAACGGGTACGACAGCTTCCTCATGTTTAATGTCTACGCCCAGCGGGCCACCCGGCCCAACGACATGGAGCGCGCCTGCAACGCCTATCTCCACGGAGAAAACCGCAGGGCCTTTGCGTATCTCCTCGCCCTATCTCCCCGGCCCGCTGTCTGGGCCGCGTGGGGCAATCTCATTGAGAAACGACCTTATTTAATGGACTGCCTGTGGGACTTTGCGGAGGAGGGCCGCGCCGCCGGAGCCAAATGGTTTTCCGCAGGCCCTCTCCTAAAATCCGGGCATCCCCACCATCCGCTGTATCTCCGGCAGGACACGGCTCTGTTGGACTTTGAGATTGACACATATCTGGGCGAACGATAAATTTCTTTCACCGCACTGCATGAAAATTCCCGCTTGGATAAAGGCTTCCCTCTTGTGGAATGCCTTGTCCCAGCGGGAATTTTCCGATAAGACGCACTTTTTTTTCATTTCGTTCATATACTGCCTTGACAACGATTGTTTAACCACCGACAGGAGGCTATCATGGACGACAAGACCAGACAAACCATTCAGCAACTCAATCAGGACCCGGCCACCGTTCAGCGCCTGCTTACCTCGCAGGATGGACGCAGGCTGGTGGAGATGATGACCCGGGCAAATGGAGGTACGGCTATACAGCAGGCGGCGATGAACGCCATGCGGGGCGACTCCACCCAAATTACACAGATGATTAACCAGCTAATGCAAAGCCCCGAGGGGGCCGCGCTGGTAGAGCGCATCAATCAGGCAACCAAAAAATAAATGGAAAAGGGGCGGACGGAATGGCGGAATTTGAGGATAAGTTGAACGCGATACTGTCGGACCCCAACAGCATGGCGCAGATTATGCAGCTTGCACAGTCCATTGGCGGGGGGAACGGCTCCGCTCTCCCTTCTCAGCCCGGGCAGGCACAGGGCGGCTATCCCCCATACCCTCCGCCGGGGCAGGCCAGCTATCAGCCTCCCCCACCGGGAAGTTATGCTCCACCGGGGCAGGCCAGCTATCAACCTCCCCCACCGAGAAGTTATGCTCCACCGGGGAATTATCCTCCCCCACCGGGATCGGCTTCAGGGGAAAATCCTCTCAGCTCTTTGTTGGGCAGCATCGACCCGGGCACCATTGCCCGCCTGATGCCCCTAATTAAAGAGCTGGGCAGTCCCCATAACAACAACAGCCGTGCACTGCTGTATGCTCTGCGCCCCTACTTAAAGGCCGAACGACAAACAAAAATCGAACGGGCGCTCCAACTGGCGCGCATTGTCCATATCGGAAAAAAATTTATCACCAACTGGGAGACGTAAGGGAGGATGAGGGATGTATAACCGCTATATCCGCAACGACGACGGCTCCTATTCCCGCATTCCCGAAGAGGAAGCCCGGTCTAGTCCCGGGAGTTCTCCTCCGTCCGGCGGCGGACCCGGCGGACCTTCTCCCTCCGGTGGCGGCTTTGGATCCGGGCCCGGTGGACCTCCTCCCCCGCCTCCTTCCGGTGGAGGCGGGGGCCCGGGGCCGTTTCCACCGCCCAAGGACCCGTTTTTCGGTCCACCGCCCCCACCGCTCCACGGAGAAGGCATCTCCGCCACACTGCGTCGGATGCTGGATAAACTACATTTGGACAACGTGGATTCCAGTGACCTGATTCTCCTCATGATGATGTTTTTTCTATTCAGGGAAGATGCGGATGAGGAACTTTTAATCGCTCTGGGTCTTCTGTTGATCCTTTAAAAAACGGCTTTCCCTCAATGGGAAAGCCGTTTTTTCTTATTCTATTGTGGCCAATAACGTTCCGTCCGGAAGGGTAAAATCTTGATTGACGGGTCCGGTCGCATCCAGTGTGAGAGAGCCCATACGGTAGATTGTCTCGCCGTATTTCAGCCACTCCGCTGCTGTCAAAAGCCCCGAGTCCACACTGATCCAGTACCGCAGGACAAAGCCGTTTTCATCCTCTCCCGTCTCCACATAGATGCAGTTCACCCCGGAAAGAGAACGGTAGTCCGCCTTTTCAATCTGATTCACCGGCAGGGCAAGCACGTCCTCATAGGTAGGAATCCCTTGCTCCTGCTCGGCAGCAATATCCCCGGCGGGACATTGATAAACCTCAGTCTGGTTTCCGTACCAGATATACGTCGTGGTTCCGTTGGTAAGAGAGTGGCGGATTTGCTGCCCCTTGGGCGCGGAGTCCGTTCTAGTCCAGTCACCGCTGACGGAGACAAGCACCTGGGTCGTCCCGCTTCCGCCAATCCAAAACCGCTCCTCGGCAATGCTCCGGCGATATTGGGCCGGGCGCTCCAACGACTCAATCGCGGACTGCACCGTCCCTGGTGTCACCGCAATCAGGGTAACGCCGTCGTCCTCTCCGCCGCCATTGGTCGAGGAATCCCCCGTGGGCACGACGGTATCCGGCAGCACGATGCGGGAGGAGCGGCGTAGGCCGTTGCTCAAAAGAATTGCCACCACCAGCAAAATCAGGATAACAAATCCGGCGACGGTAAATTTTCCAATCTTGCTGTTTCTCATGAGCCCCCCTCTCCACGCATCCGGCTCAGGTGCCGGAATAGTCCTCCGGTGGGTCGCGCCGCAGACCAAAATGCCACTCCACCGCGTCCGCAATGCGCCCGCAGGAACGTCCGTCACCATAAGGATTCACGGCACGCGCCATTTTGTCATAGGCTTCCCGGTCCCGCAACAGGCGGGTGGCCATGGTCACAATGTCGTCCTGTGCCACACCGGCCAGCTTCACCGTCCCAGCCGCCACAGCCTCAGGCCGTTCTGTCTCCCGCCGCAGCACCAGCACAGGCTTGCCGAGGGCGGGGGCCTCTTCCTGAAGTCCTCCCGAGTCGGTCAGCACCAGATCGCACAGGGCCATCAGGTTGTGCATCTCGTCGGCGGGCAGCGGGTCGATCAGGTGTACCCGGGGAGCGCCCCGGAGATATTGATCCACGCTCTCTCTCACCACAGGGCTGAGATGAACGGGATACACCAGTTCCACATCCTTGTTTTCCTCCGCAATCCGGCGCAGGGCAATCATGATGTTTTTCATAGGCTCGCCGTAGTTCTCCCGGCGGTGGCAGGTGACAAGACACACCTTTTTCTCCCCGTAGGGCAGATGGTTCAGCTCCTCCGTGGAAAAGTGAAAGCCGGAACGAACGGTTGTGCGCAGCGCGTCGATCACTGTGTTACCGGTAATAAACAGATCCCCCCGCACGCCCTCCCGGCGCAGGTTATCCCGGTTGCCCGCCGTGGGGCAAAAATGGAGATCCGCCAACCGGGAGGTCATCACGCGGTTCATTTCCTCTGGAAAGGGAGAATACTTGTCATAGGTTCGTAATCCAGCCTCTACATGCCCTACCTTCACCTGATGATAAAACGCAGACAGGGCCCCGGCAAAGGTGGTAGAGGTATCTCCATGAACCAGAATCAAATCCGGTTTCAGCGCATCAATAGCCTCGTCCATTCCCTGCAGGCACTTGCTGGTGATGGTGGAAAGGGTCTGTCGCGGGGTCATGATGTCCAAATCCCAGTCCGGCTTTAGGTCAAAAACCTCCAGCACGGAGTCCAGCATCTGTCGATGCTGCGCGGTGACGCAACAAAGGCTCTCAATGCCCTCCCGAGCGGCAAGCTCTTTGACGAGCGGCGCCATTTTAATAGCCTCCGGCCGGGTGCCGAAGACGCTCATGACGCGAATGTTTTTCATCACTGGTCCTCCTCTCCTTCCCAACCATCCTGCTCTTTTGCTTCTTCAGCAACCGGCACAGGGGAAGTCTTCTCCTTCGCCGTTTCCGAATGCCCGTCGCAGGGGCTGGGAGCACATTCCTCTTCTGATTCCTCTCCAGCAAGGGGTGCGGCCTCATCTAGCGCTTCCCTCTTTTCAGCGTGGTGACCGTGGTCCCTCAGCTCTTCCATCTCTTCATGAAGCTCTTCCCGGACCTCCTTGGGGAAAACAACTCTGGCGGCCACCACAGCTACCACGCACAGCGATACGAAGAATATCATAGCCCGCAGCTCTCCGCTGGTGGTCAGCACCACGGCGCTAAGACCCAGAATCGCCGAAATCACGTACAGCGTGGCAACCGCCTGCTTCTGGTTCAATCCCATGTCGATCAGGCGGTGGTGAATATGGCTTCGGTCCGCCTGCATGGGGCTTTGCCCATGGGCAAGGCGGCGGAGGATGGCAAAAGCCGTGTCGAAAATCGGCAGGCCCAGAATTAGAAATGGAACCGCGAAGGAAATGATGGCCCAAGACTTAAACAGCCCTTCCACAGACATGCAGGCCAGAATATATCCTAAAAACGTGGCCCCGGTGTCTCCCATAAACATCTTAGCGGGATTGAGGTTATAGGGCATAAAGCCCACGCACGCCCCCACCAGCGCCGCCATCACCACAGCCACCTGCATCTCGCTCACAAGCAGGGAAATCACCAGCACAGTGGTGGCGGAAATGGCGGACACACCGATGGCCAGTCCGTCCAGTCCGTCAATCAGGTTTACGGCATTGGTAATCGCCACAATCCACAGCACGGTGACTGGAATGGATAGCACGCCCATATCCCAATAGGGGTCGGGCGAGAAAAGGTTGGGATTACTTAGCACATGGATACGCACGCCGTTCAGTGTGGGAATTAGGGCCGCTCCGATTTGGACCAGAAATTTAAATTTGGCGGGAAGCGGCGTGATATCGTCCACCACACCCAGCACCACGATGATCACCGCTCCCAGCAAAATGCTGCGGAACTGGTTTGTCATCTCCGCAAACAACAAAATGCTGACGATGAAGCCCAGAAAAATGGCCAGGCCCCCCAGCCGGGGGATGGGGATATGGTGCATCCGGCGGTTATCCTTGGGCACGTCGATGGCGCCCACCTTATAGGCAAATGCCTTCACCACCGGAGACGCCAGAAAGCTCACCGCCAGCGCCACCAGCAAAGCCAGAAACACTCCGGCCAGCAGATTTGTATTGATTAGCATTGCGACAACGTTTCCTTTCACCGCGCGCATGTTTAGCCTTTATGGCGGCGCGCGCCGTAATCACCGGTCGATAAAGCCGACCTTTTTGTAAACCTTGCCTAGCGTCCGCCCCGCCACGCGGGACGCCCGATCCGCACCATCGCGGTAGATGGCCTGAAGGGCCGCTTTGTCCGCAAGCAGCCGCTCCGTTTCCTCACGGATGGGGCGCAGCAGCTCCACCACCGCTTCGCCCACGGCGGCCTTGAAGTCCCCGTAGCCATGCCCGGCAAACTCTGCCTCGATGGCTGCAAAGTCCCTGCCGGTGCACACCGAGTAAATCTGCATCAGGTTGGACACGCCCGGCTTTTCCCTCTGGTCATACCGCACGCAGGCTTCGGAATCCGTCATTGCCTTTTTGAACTTGCGCAGAATGTCCTCCGGCTTTTCCAGCATATAAACGCAGCCGTTCTGATCCTTGTCGGACTTGCTCATCTTGCTTTCGGGAGAGGTCAGACTCATAATCCGCGCCCCCACCTTGGGAATGTAAGGCTCGGGAGCCTTGAACACGCTGCCGTAAATCCCGTTGAACCGATTGGCGATGTCCCGGCAGATCTCCACATGCTGCTTCTGGTCGCCGCCCACCGGTACCAAATCCGCCTGATACAGCAAAATGTCCGCCGCCATCAGGGCCGGATAGGTAAACAGGCCCGCGTTAATATTGTCTGTGTTTTTCGCGGACTTGTCCTTAAACTGGGTCATGCGGCTCAGCTCGCCGTACATGGTGTAGCAGTCCAATACCCACGCAAGCTGTGCATGGGCCGGAACATGAGATTGGACGAACAGGGTGTTTTTCTCCGGGTCAAGGCCGCAGGCAATGTAGGCGGCCAGTTGCGTCAGGGTGCGCCGCCGAAGCTCTGCCGGCTCCTGCCGGACCGTGATGGTGTGCATATCTGCCAGCATATAAAAGCAGTCATACTCGTCCGCCAGCGCCGCCCAGTTACGAATGGCCCCCAGATAGGAGCCAAGGGTCAGGTCGCCGGAGGGCTGAATTCCGCTGAGAATCCGCCGTTTAAGCGTCTCTTTTTCCATGATACCACCTCAAAATCCGCCGCTCTCGCGCCCTTTGGCCATAAAGCGGCAATATAGCTTAGTCATTGTAGCACGAAGCATTGGAAAGTGCAATCTGTTTTGGGGATTTTGCCCCGGCGTAAACGGCCCTGCCGACGCGGCATTTGCTTCCTTTACCGCAGGAACCCCCTTGACATTCTGGGCTGCAAAAGCGATAATAAATTGTTAAACAATACATGGAGGTAAATTCATGGCCGTAGATAAAGCATTCTTTGACGAAATGGAAGCCCGCATACCCTCGGGAAAGGTTCGCACCCGTTTCGCCCCCTCCCCCACCGGCTATATGCACGTGGGCAACCTGCGCACTGCGCTGTACACCTGGCTTATCGCCCGCCACGCGGGAGGCACTTTCCTCTTGCGCATTGAGGACACCGATCAGGGCCGCTTTGTAGAAGGCGCCACTGACGTCATCTACAAGACCATGGCCCAGTGCGGCCTTGGGCACGACGAAGGCCCGGACGTGGGCGGCCCGGTGGGCCCCTATATCCAGTCAGAGCGGCGTGAGCTGTACGGAAAGTATGCTGAACTGCTGGTAGAAAAAGGCTTCGCTTATCGCTGCTTCTGCGGGAAAGAAGAGGACGAGGCCCAGGAGGTTGCCGAGGGCGTGAAGGTCAAAAAGCACCAATGCGGCTGTCCCGACCTCCCCTTCAACGAAATTCAGGCCAAGTTAAACGCAGGAACCCCTCACGTCATCCGCCAGAAAATTCCCAGGGAGGGCAGCACCACCTTCCATGATGTGACCTTTGGGGACATTACCGTGGAAAACGACACGCTGGACGATCAGGTGCTCATCAAGTCCGACGGGCTGCCCACTTACAACTTTGCCAACGTGGTGGATGACCATCTCATGGGCATCACCCATGTGGTTCGGGGCAGTGAATACCTCAGCTCCGCACCCAAATACAATTTGCTGTATCAAGCCTTCGGCTGGGAAATTCCCACCTATGTGCACTGTTCCCCCGTCATGCGGGACGCGCACAATAAAATGTCCAAGCGCCATGGGGACCCCTCCTATGAGGATTTGATTGCGCAGGGGTACCTCACCACGGCTGTTTTAAATTATGTGGCTCTGCTTGGCTGGGCGCCTAGGGGCGAGCGGAAGGAGCAGGAGATTTTCTCTCTGGATGAATTGGTGGAAGCTTTCGACATCGCAGGAATCTCCAAATCTCCCGCAATTTTTGACATGGCAAAGCTAGATTACTTCAACGCCACCTATCTCCGCGCCCTTGCGCCGGAGGAGTTTGCGAACATTGCGGAGCCGTATATCCGCCAAAGCGTGAAAAACCCAGCCATCGACCCTGCGGACGTTGCCGCTCTGTTGCAGGCGCGGTGTGAAAAACTGACGGAAATTCCCGAAAAGGTGAACTTTTTTGACGCACTTCCCGACTACGACGTTGACTTTTATGTCAATAAGAAGTCTAAGACGGATCAGGAGATTTCTAAGGCGATGCTCTCCGCTGCCATTCCCGCGCTGGAGGTTCTTCCCTCTTGGGACACGGACGCCATCCACGGCGCGCTGACGGGCCTTGCGGAAACGCTGGGGGTGAAAAACGCCACACTGATGTGGCCCGTGCGCATTGCCGCGGCGGGCAAGCTGGTGACACCCGGTGGCGCAGTGGAAATCTGCCGCATTCTGGGGCGAGAGGAAACACTGAAAAGACTGCGGCACGGCCTCTCCCTGCTGGGCTGAGCGTCAGTGAAATACAAATTCAGAAGGATAGGTAGCCCAACATGAGTAAAATTGTGATTCCCGCCGGTTACAAAATGCCCCTGACCAATAACCAGCTTCAGCGTGCCATTGAATTTATCCACGCCGACTTTCAGAAGAATCTGACAGAGCGGCTGGACCTTCACCGGGTTTCCGCCCCTCTATTCGTGGACGGGGCCACTGGCCTGAACGACGACCTTAACGGCGTGGAGCGCCCTGTGAGCTTTGACATTCCGGACGTTGGGACCGATGGGCAGGTGGTCCATTCCCTCGCCAAGTGGAAGCGTCTGGCGCTGAAGCGGTATGAGTTTAAGGCCGGAACCGGCCTGTATACCAACATGAACGCCATCCGCCGGGACGAGGAGGTGGACAATCTCCATTCCGTGTATGTGGACCAGTGGGACTGGGAAAAGCACATCCGGCGCGAGGACCGGAATCTTCAGTACCTCAAGGATACCGTCCGCACCATCGTGGCCTCTATCTGCGACACGGCAGAGGACCTGCGCAAGACCTATCCTGCCCTCACCTTCCGCCCGGACCGAGATGTGTTTTTCACCACCACGCAGGAGCTGGAGGATTGCTTTCCGGACCTGACCCCCAACGAACGGGAAAAAGCCGTCTGCCAGAAGCACCGCACCGTGTTCCTCATGCAGATCGGCGGAAAGCTTAACTCCGGAAAGCCCCACGACGGCCGCGCCCCGGACTATGACGACTGGACGCTGAACGGCGATATCCTCATGTGGAACCCCGTTTTGGAGCGTAATTTTGAGGTTTCTTCCATGGGCATCCGGGTGGACGAGGCGGCGCTGGATCGGCAGCTTACCCTCTCCGGCCACGACGAGCGGAGAAGCCTCCCCTTCCATAAGATGCTTCTGAACGGTGAACTTCCCCAGTCCATTGGCGGGGGCATCGGTCAGTCCCGGCTGTGCATGTTGCTGCTTGGCTCCTGCCATATCGGCGAGGTTCAGGCCAGTCTCTGGGACAAGGACACGATTGCCGCCTGCGAAGAGGCGAGTATCATCCTTTTGTAAGTCTGTTAAGCTCTTCAATATGTTCCCGGCTCCGCCATAAAAGGTGGAGCCGGGTTTTCTTTTTTGGGGTTTGCCAACTCCTTTGAAAAACCGCTTAACTTTGCGGCCCATTCTTACTCTGCCGAATCATCTGCCGGAATGGGCCATCTTCACCACGCAATCAACCTGACCGTAAAAACATTCGCGCTAGTTTATCGCCTTGCCCGCCGTCTCAACAAGCAATGCGTATCCCAAAACGCGCGAAGGAGCCACTTTCAGTGGCTCCTTCGTAACTATATTGCGCCCAATTTTTAAAAAACCGGGTGTTTGATATTGATCGCAGATTATTTCTTTGCCAGAAAAACGGCCTTCATGCCCTTATAAGTTTCGTAGCAGTCCAACTTCGCCACCACCTCAAAGGGAGCATGCATACTCAGCACGGGAACGCCCGCGTCCAGCGTGGCAATGTTCCGGTTGGCCATATAGGCCGCCACCGTGCCGCCGCCGCCAGCGTCCACCTTGCCCAGCTCCGCAATCTGCCAAAGAACGCCCGCCTCGTCAAACAGAGCGCGGATATAGGCCACCGTCTCCGCGTCTGCGTCGGACGCGCCCGACTTGCCACGGGCACCGGTATATTTACAAAGGCCCACACCGTGGTTCAGCCATGCGGCGTTCCGCTTTTCAAATACATCGGAAAAATTGGGATCGAACGCGGCGGTCACGTCCGCGCTGAGACAGAAGGACTTCTCCAAGCACACCCGCAGAGGCACGCCCTGCGCTTCGCACAAATCCTCCATAAAGGTGTCAAATGCGGCAGACTGCAGGCTAGTCACGCCATCGGAGCCAATCTCCTCCTTGTCCGCCAGGATGCACACCGCCGTCTTCTCCGGCGTTTCCTCCAAGTCCGCCAGTGCCCGGAACGAGGCATAGGCACATACCCGGTCGTCGTGACCGTAAGCGCCGATCATGCTGCGATCCAGTCCGATGTCGCAGGACATGAAGGCGGGGACGGCTTCCAGCTCGGCGGAGGTCAAATCTTCCTCCACGATGCCATATTTTTCATTGAGAATCTGCATCACCGCCAGCTTCACCCGATCGCTTCCCTCGCTGTCCGGCAAGGGGCGGCTGCCCAGCAGCAGGTTTAGCGTTTCACCGGGAACCGCCTCGCCCAGCGGCTTTTTGTTCTGTTCCGTCCCCAGATGGGGCAGAAGGTCTGTGATGACCAGCTTGGGGTCCCCCGGGTCCGCACCAATACGCACAGAGACCGTGTCCCCGTTTTTCATCGCCACCACGCCCCGAAGTTCCAGAGGAACGGTGGTCCACTGATACTTGCGGATACCACCGTAATAATGGGTTTTGAAATAAGCCAACTCGCCGTCCTCATAAAGCGGATTGGGCTTTAAATCCAGCCGGGGCGAGTCAATGTGAGCGGCGGCAATCTGCGCGCCAACGCTCAGAGGCTGCTTTCCGATGCAGGCCAGATACACACTCTTGCTCCGGTTGGAAAAGTACAGCTTGTCCCCCGTTTTCAGCTTCATGCCCCGAGTGAAGGGACGAAAGCCCGCCGCCTCCGCCAGACGCACCAGCTCTCCGGCGCATTCCCGCTCGGTCTTCCCCGCGTCTAAGAATGTCCGATAGTCCGCGCAGTAGGCCTCCATGGCTTTCTCATTTTTGGAGTCAAACCGGTCGTAGCCATGCTTTTTACTGGCGAGAAGCTTTTCGCGCAGGTCCTTCGCTTTTTTATTTTCTGCCATTTGCCTTATCCTCCTTAATCTGCTCAATCAGACGTATAAAAAATTCCTTTGCCGCCTCCCGAAACGCCTTGGGCATCTCAGCGGTATTGCTTAACTCCCGGTCACACTTCTCCCGAAAATAATCGTCCTGCTGCTGGGCGGAGACACGAAGCCTTGCGTACTTTTCGTCGATCCCGTCCCGCTCCATAATCCGCCGGACCCGCATTTCAATGGGCGAAGTCACCGCCACGGTGCAGTCGCACAGCCTGTCAATGCCGGACTCAAAGAGGTTGATGGCATCCAGTGCGCAGAGCTTGCCCTGAAAAGCGGCAATCCGCCGCTCCAGCTCGGGTCGCAAGAAGCGAAACACGATGTCGTTGAGCTGGTCCAGCCGGTCGTTATCTCCGAAAACCAGCTCACCCAACGCCTTACGGTTCAGCGCTCCGTTCGGGTTAAAGACCTGCGAGCCAAAGGCGCCTGCAATCGCGTCCCGCAGGCCCGGGTCGGTGTTCAGAAGCTCGTAATACACCGCGTCGCAGTCCAGCGCCAGTCCACCCAAGTCCTCCACAGCCTTCAGAGCGCTGGTTTTTCCCGCGCCCGTGCCTCCGGTAAGGCCAAGAATAATGCGCTCCTCCTCCTCGTCCACCACGTGAAAGCCCGCTGCTTTTTTCAGCCGGTTACCAATGGCCAGCCCCAGCCCCCGGTTGTCGGGGCACTGCGCCAAGATTTCCGTCACGTTGCCTGTATCGAAGGCGCGTAGCGCGTCAAACACGCGCTGGGCCTGAATCTCCTTGTCGTCCACGGGACCAAGCAGATGTGTTTCATAGCCCTGAAACAGAGATTCAAACTCGTCAAAACAGATGACGCCCACGCCGGGCTTTAAACGCTGGACCACCGCCTGCGCCGTCCGCCGGGGATTGCCGGTGAACACGGTGACGGCCGCCTTGGGCGCGTAATGGCGATATTTCATACCGGGAGCTCTGGGCGCTTCGCCCTCTTTCAGGGGCGCGGAGACAGCTTTGTCCACCTCGATCTCCCCCAGCACCCGCTGAAGGTCTTCCAACGGAAGTCCGCCGGGGCGCAGCATCCGGGGTGGCGAAACGGTCAAATCCACGATGGTGGATTCCACCCCCACCGTGCAGGGGCCACCGTCCACAATTCCCTCAATTCTGCCGTCCATATCCGCCGCCACGTCTGCGGCGGAGGTGCAACTTGGGCGGCCGGAGAGATTGGCAGAGGGAGCGGCGATGGGTACTCCCGCATAGCGGATGATGGCTTGCGTCACCGTGTGGGCCGGACAGCGGACGCCCACCGTATCCAACCCTGCCGTTACCGCGGCGGGGATAGCCGGATTCCGTTTTAAAATCATGGTGAGCGGCCCTGGCCAAAAATTCCGAGCCAGCGTGTATGCCAGCGGCGGCACATCCACACAAAACCTCGGCAACCACTGGGCAGAGGGAACGTGGATGATCAGAGGATTGTCCTGCGGCCGTCCCTTCGCCTCAAAAATCCTGTGCACGGCCGCCTCGTCTAATGCATTGGCTCCCAGGCCGTACACCGTCTCCGTAGGCACGGCCAGCAGCCCTCCGGAGCGAATAATATCGGCGGCTGTCTGAATTTTTTCCTCCACAATCCGTTGCTGGCCCTTGATGTTGGTTAAATCAATAAATTTTGTCTCCATGCAGTTACCTTCTGTTTTACGCGGGCTCCGCCCGTTTTTATTTTTCCTGCTTTCGCAGCTTCTCCGCCGTGTCGGCAGCGATCAGCGCGTCAATCAGCTCGTCCAGCTCGCCGTTCATCAGACTGTCCAGCTTGTACAGCGTCAGACCAATCCGGTGGTCCGTCACCCGGCTCTGGGGAAAATTATAGGTGCGGATGCGCTCGCTTCGATCCCCACTGCCCACCTGACTTCGGCGGCGGGCGGCCTGATCTGCGTCTCGCCGGGCAAGCTCCGCCTCATACAGCCGGGAACGCAGCACCTTCATGGCCTTCTCCCGGTTTTTGTACTGGCTCCGCTCGTCCTGGCATTCCACCACCGTCCCGGTGGGCAGGTGTGTGATGCGGATGGCGGACTCCGTTTTGTTGATGTGCTGCCCTCCTGCGCCTGATGCGCGGAAGGTGTCAATCTGTAAATCACCGGGGTCAATGGCGAATTCCACTTCCTTAGCCTCTGGCAAAACAGCAACGGTGGCTGCGCTGGTATGGATGCGTCCGGAAGACTCCGTTTCCGGCACCCGCTGCACGCGATGAACCCCGCTTTCAAACTTGAACCGGGACCAGGCGCCATCACCTTCCACAAGAAAGCTTATCTCCTTTACACCGCCAAGCTCCGTTCTGTTTTCATTGACAACATCCACGGAAAAACCCCGTTTTTCGGCGTACATAAGATACATTCGGAAAAGGGCCGCCGCAAACAGCGCACTCTCCTCTCCGCCAACACCGCCCCGGATTTCCACCACCACGTTGCGCCCGTCGTCTGGGTCCCGGGGCAGCAGTAGGGGCTTCAGTGAGGCTTCCATTCGCTCTGCCTCTGCCCGTGCTTCCGGCAGCTCCTCCTGCGCCATGGCCCGCAGCTCCGGGTCACTCAAAAGTGCTTCCGTCTCCCGCAGGCGGCGGTCGGCTCGCTCCCAAGCGGAGAACGCCTCCACCACCGGAGAAAGCTCTTTCAGTTCCTGATTTATCACCCGCAGCCGGTCCGCGTCGCCGTAAACTGACGGATCGCCAAGCTGAGCTTGCAGCGCGTCGTATCGGACCGCAATCTCTTTCAGTTTTTCAAACAAGCATTGTGCCTCCCCTCTTTAGTTTCGGAAAGGCCGCTAATTCTGACACTCCCGTCCCTCCAGAAATGCCCGAGTCCGGCGGAGAAATTCCTCTTGCCAGAAGTGATAGCCCACGGACCCGGCCCGCAAAGACACGGCGGTTTGGTGGGGCTGGGAAAGATATTTGTCCATCTGACTGTAAATCTCCTCATATTTGGCATTGCCGCCCCGAAGCAGCACATAGGATACGTCGGTCAACAGATGTCCCTGCTCTTGCAAAAAACTGCGCACCGCACTGCTGCACCGCCCGGCCCAAACCGGCGTGCCCAAAATCACCAATTTATAATTTGTCAGCGGCTTTTCCGTCTCTATGGGCTCAAGCGTCTCCACCGTGCGGCGCATAGCGTCCATTCCGCTGCGCAAAAAACCCCTTACGCCCGACCGGTTCACCCCGTCCTTCAGCTCCACCAGTTCCGCGTCCAGCGCAGCGGCCAGCTCCTGCATTGCCGTCTTGGTGTTCCCCGTGCGGGAGTAATACATACATAAAATATCGCTCATAAGACCTCCCTGATCATATTGCGGGCGCGTTTGCACCCAGCCTCAGCGGTCAATGCTCAGCCCGCCCCGTTCAACCTGTTCCACACAGCTTTTGTCAGTGCGAAATACTCGCGGGTATAATAGTTTGCCGTCAGCCACCAATAGGGCAGCCGCGCTGGGACGCCGGTCACGGTCATGGGCGTTTCAAAATCCGCCAGATAGTGGACTCGCGCCATATGAAAATCATTGGTCACAACAGCCACGCTTTGATTGTAGGTGTCAATCCCCAATTCGCTGAGAATCCTGTCGGAATACGCCAGATTTTCCGCCGTGTTGGTAGAGTGCTCCTCCAAATACAACCGTTCGCCGCTAATCCCAACCGCTGTCAGATAGTCATACATAGCCTGCGCTTCGGTGATCTCCTCTCCCGGGCCCTGTCCGCCAGAGAGAATCACCGGGGCATCGGGTGGCACCTGACCCAAATAGGTCTTGGCGGCGTTCAGCCGGGAGACCAGCACCAAAGAAGGCGTTTTTCCGTTGACCCCCGCCCCCAGCACAATCACCGCGGCGGGCGGGTCCCCGTGAGGCGGGATTCGCCCCACCTTCACCAGAAATACCTCTACCGCCGCAAAGGACAGGATTCCCATTGCCGCACAGATTAAAAACAGCAATTTGCAGACCTTTCCGGCCCTGCTTTTCGCACTCCAAACGCACAGCGCTGTCCACAAAATCAGAATCGCGGAGATTCCTCCGCATAGCTGCGCGGAGAACCTCATCCCTGGCACAAACCAGATTCCCATTCCCGCCAGCAGCGCAAAGCCTGCCGCGGCCAGAAAAATCCGAGTTGATTTTTTCATTCCGCCGCCTCTGAAAGTGCCTCCCACTTTTCATACAGTTCATCCAGCGCCGCCTGCACCGCGTCTTTTTCTGCAAGCAGGGCGTTTAGTTTTTCATAGTCGCAAGCTGCGGCCATCATGTCTGAATCCAGCTTTTCAAGGAGGGCTTCCGTCTCGCCAATGTGGCGTTCGCAAATGACTAGCTGCTTACGTGCAGCCGTCTGTTCTCGTCCTGACCGGGGCGGTTTTTTCGTAACGGACTTATCCTTTACAGCTTTTGTGTTCTCATGATTTCTCTGTATTTCCCGTTCCTTTTCCTCCCGGTAGCGAGCAAAGCCCATCGGCCAGTCGGTAATAGTCCCGTCGGCGATCTCCCAGATGCGGGTAGCGAAGCGGTTGATGAAATACCGGTCGTGGGAGACGAACAGAAGCGTTCCGTCAAAGCTTTCCACCGCGTCTTCTATCCACTCCCGGGAGTCGATATCCAGATGGTTGGTGGGTTCGTCCAGAATCAGAAAGTTGATCTCCCCGTCCATCAGCATACACAGTCGCAGACGGCTCTTTTCTCCTCCGGAGAGGACGGAGACGGACTTAAACACGTCCTCTCCTCGGAAATCATAGGATGCCAGCCGATTTCTCGCGCTGGTTTCCGTCATGCCCCGTCTGGTGGCCTGAAGGTTCTCCACCAAGTTCCAGTCTGGATGGTCAAAATGGATAATCTGGGGCAAGCAGGCCGCCTTGACGGCAGGTCCCAGCTTAATGCGCCCTTCGTCGGGGTACTCCTCATCCATCACCATCTTGATAAGGGTGGATTTTCCTGCTCCGTTATCGCCGATGAGGGCAATGCGCTCGCCCCCCTCCACCTTCAGCGTTTTTCCATGGAAAACGCCCGCTTATACATCGCGTCATTCCCCAAGAAAGCCCACAGCCGCAGGCGGTCTGCCGCCTCGGTAAGCTGGGTGATTTTGGCCTGCTCTTTTTCGTATTGCTTCAGCTTTTCCTGATAACGTCTCTCTTTTTCCACGGCGTAAAAGCTATAATTTCCGCTGTAAAACTCCGCCTTGCCGCCGTTGATCTCGATAATTCGCGTCACGGCCCGGTCTAGAAAATACCGGTCATGGGAAATTGCCACCACGGTGCCTTTAAAGTGGGAGATATAGTCCTCCAGCCACTCCGTTGCATGAAGGTCCAGATGGTTGGTGGGCTCGTCCAACAGTAAAACGTCCGTATCCTCCAGAATCAAGCGGCCCAGATTCACCCGGGTCTTCTCTCCGCCGGAGAGGCGATCAAAAGGCTCCGTGCGCATAGACTGTGGGATGGAGAGGCCGTTTGCAACCTTGTTGACGGCCACCTCCGTGTCATATCCGCCGAACAGCTCAAACTTTTCCGTCAGCGCCCCATACCGCCGCAACAGCGCAGGGTCGCTCTCCCCCGCCTCCATACGACCCGCAAGGTCTTCCATCTCTCCCGCCAAAGCGGAAAGACGGTCAAAGGCCGTGCGGAGCACATCCTCCACCGTATATCCCTCCGGATAGACGGGGATTTGAGAAATCAGCCCCAGTCTGCGCCCCTTTGCAAGAGACACGCTGCCCGCGTCATAGTCCAGCTCGCCGGTAAGAATCCGGAACAGCGTGGTTTTTCCCGCGCCGTTGGGACCCAAAAGTCCCACCCGTTCCCCCTCGTCAATCTGAAAGGTCAGTCCGTCCAATATTTTCTTTTCCAAATCAAAGGACTTGGCCAGCCCTTCTACCTGTATTTCTATCATTTGTGTTCCTTAATCCTGATAATTCTGTGCTTTCAAAAACTCCACAATGGTCTCAAAATGCATGGAAAAGTGAGAGGCCTTTACCAACGCGCTGGTATCCGGTTCAAACTGGTTTAGCAGATCCTCTTTCGCTGCATCCTTGTCCGGAAAGTGGAGTGCGCAGCCGCCAGAGGCCAGCGTACCTTCTGCAATTTTCTCCGCTTTTTCTCCGATGGCAATGACCATGTCGATGCCCAGCATAGCCGCAAGCGCACCGATATTATAGTGGGCGGCCGCGCCGTGGTCTCCCAACTCACCCATATCCCCTAAAATGGCCAGTTTGTGAGATCCGGTGCTCTTTGCCAGCACCTCCAATCCCGCCGCAACCGACTGGGGATTCGCATTGTAGCAGTCGTTCAGGATGATGCGTCCACCGGGAAGACGCACCACCTCCATCCGATTTCCCACGCCCTGAAACGCCGCCACGCCCGAGACAATCTGTTCATGGCTTAATCCCAGCAACTCTGCGATGGCCACGGCCATGGAAGCGCAGTACACCAAATGCTGCCCCGGCGCGTTAATTGTTAAATCGTATACGTCTTTTTGTGTGGTGACACGGCAGCAGGTTCCGTCCAAGCCCCGGTCGGCCACATCGCTGACGCGCACACAGCACCCCTCCGACTGTCCGCACCGCAGAGTGGTGAAGGGCAGCTCCAGAGTGTTCAACAGGGCGTCATCTCCATTGAGAATTGCCACACCTTCGGGCTTTAAAAAGTCAAAAACCTCACTTTTCGCCTTTAAAATTCCCTCTCGGCTGCCCAAAAATTCGATGTGAGCGTCGCCAACGTTGGAAATCACGGCGATATCCGGACGCACCAACTCGGAGAGATAGTGAATCTCTCCGAAGTGGTTCATGCCCGTTTCGATTACTGCCGCTTGATGCTCCGGCGTCAGGCCGAACAGCGTCAAGGGCGTTCCGATATCGTTGTTGAAATTCTCCGGAGTTTTCAGAACTTTCAGTCCCGCCGAGAGGACCGTTGCGATCATCTCCTTGGTGGTGGTCTTCCCCACAGAGCCTGTAATCTGGACAAAAGGGATATCAAACCGGTCCCGGTAGGCGGAAGCCAGCGCCTTCAGCGCCAAACGGGTGTCGTCCACCTTGATGTAGAATTTATCGGGTCGGAGGTCGGCAGGCAGGCGGGCGCACAAAGTGCCGGCAGCACCCGCTTCCAGCGCGCTGTCAATAAA
>NZ_DAMBZJ010000024.1:2117-17592 GCF_032060045.1 Oscillibacter sp. | reverse complement strand
CCTTCCAAGGCACAAACAGGCAACCGGGGGACAGTTCCCGGCTGTCGGTGCAAACGGCAGAGACGGAAGGCGCGTCCTCTCTGGGATTCCACCACACGCCTCCGACGGCGGATTCAATCTCCCTGACAGTCATTGGCAGCATGATGACACGTCCTCCTTAAAGAAAGCTGAACAATTTCCTCGCAGAGCTCCTCATAGGTAAGCCCCGCAGCGGCAGCCTCTTTGGGCATCAGACTCGCGGAGGTCAGGCCAGGGAGAGAGTTGATCTCCAAGCACCACGGCACACCGGCCCCATCCAGCACAAAATCAGCACGGGAATACACGGACAGTCCCAGCAGGCGGTGGAGATTCAGCGCCATTTCGCCAATCTCCTCCTGCTGCTCCACGGTAATATCAGCAGGACATAGTTCCAGCGCCCCACCGGACTGGTACTTTGCCTCATAGTCGAATTTCCCCTTGGCGGAAATAACCTCGACCGAAGGCAGCCATCGGTCCCCCAGAACGCCAGTGAAAATATCTCGGCCCACAATCCGCTCTTCCACAATAATTTGCCCGTCAAAGTGTAAAAGGTCCCGCAGGGCGGCTTTCAGCTCTTCCTGCGTCTCAGGCATGTAAACCCCGATAGAGGAGCCGCCTCCCGGCGTCTTCACCACGCAGGGCATCGGCAGCTCTTGGGACAAGGCTTCCACTTCGGCCTCGCCATACTCCACCAGCCGCCACTTGGGTGTGCGGATACCGGCAGCTTCCATCAATCGCTTGGTGACGATCTTATCCATCGCCATGGCGGAAGAAAGGTGACCCGATCCTGTGTAGGGGATTCCCAGCAAATCCAGCGTAGCCTGAATACGTCCGTCTTCCCCGCTCTCGCCGTGCAACCCAACAAACACGATATCCGCCAGGGCGCAGACGTTTAAAACGTTCGTTCCGATCAGGCTGGGGCCCTGGTCCTTCCGGCTGCGGCGCACCGCTTCCAAATCCGGCGCGGTGGTTTTAATGGCGGCGTTGCCGCAGCGTCCGTCCGGCGCGTCAAACACAGCCTCCAGCGGACCGTCATAGTCCTCAAGCCCCAAAAACAAATCCACCAAAACAGCCCTGTGGCCCCCCTTGCGAAGCGCCCGACATACAGCCGTCCCCGTAACCAGCGAAACTTCCCGCTCCTGCGAAAGGCCGCCGGCCAATACCACGATCTTCATGGTTCCTCCTTCCGCCGCCGTCGGCGGCCCACACAAATGCCCTTTTCCCAAAGCCTGCCACCGGCAGGACCGGGCTATCCAATAGCTATTGCAATCCGTACCAGTTTAGCACAATTTTTCCGCAAATACAAGCGCAGGAACCTGCCGGAAATACTTTTCGGCAGGTTCCTGTACTCTTTTATAAGTGAAGCGCCGGGACTCTTTAGCGCATCCAGTCCAGAAGCCCGGTTTGCTCTCCGTCCAGCAGCGTTCCCGCCGCACAGAGCATCTGGGCCGCATCCGCCCGGGTCATGGGCTGGGCAAGTGTGCCACTTCCGAAGCTGCCCACCGACATGACGCTGACAGCCTCCAGATTTCCCACGGCCTGTGCCGCCCAGGAGGGCGTGGCGTCCCGGTCTGCGTACCATGTGGCAAGGTCCACGTCGCCCACCGCCAGCACCCGGTCCAAAATGGCCGCTGCTTCATTGAACGTCACGGGTTCATTGCTGCGGAACGCTGCTCCCGTCTCGGTGGAGACGCCCCGGATGATTCCCTCGGAAAGGCCTGCCGCTGCATAGGACTTGGCCCATGTGGGAATCGCCTCATCATCGGAGAAGCCCGTCATGGTAACGGTATCTGCCGGAAGGTTTGCAAGCTCCATGGTCATGGCCAAAAATTCGCCCCGGGAAAGTGTGCGCTCGGGTTCAAAATAGTATTGCCCGCCGATGCGTGCGCCGGTGAAGGCCCCCGTCTCCGCCAGATACTGGGCGGCGGCAGCAGCGGAGCTGTTTTCCATATCCTGATGCTCCACACCCGACTTGGTCTTATCCACCATCACGGTGACGGTGGCAGGAGCGGAGACATTCCCCGCAGGATCCGTCACCACGTAGGTGAAGCTATCCTTCCCGCTTTTGCCCTCTGTTGGCGTATAGGTGAATACGTCCCCCTCCACGGTGACGGTGCCTTTTTTGGGCGCCGTTTCCACGGTAAAGGTCAGTTCGCCGTTTTCGTCATCCGAGGCAAGAAATTGTGCGCGGTAGGGGATGTTGCGGTAGGTTCTGACGGAAATTTCCTTTGCGATGGGTGCGCCCTGAACCGGGGGTGCCGGTTCCTCGCTCTTTTTGCCGAACAGCGCCTGAGCGGGCACGGTCAGCGTCACCATCAGCGCCAGCAGCAACGCCGATATGCGGGCTTTCTTATTTGACATTTTCAAGGGAACACGACCTCCTGTTTTAAATCTTTGATTCAAATTCTGTGTGGAGGTAGTGTTTGCCGTCACAATAAGATTATACAGAAAAAGAGCGGCAAAAGCCGCTCTTTTTCCATGATTTTATGTCACCCTTTGCACGGACATGCAAAAAACATTCCATTTTGAAAAAATCGTGTGCCATCCATGGCCCAATACAAAAAAGCGGCGACTTGCCCACGAGCACAGACAGCATCGGGAGCCAACGCATCAAATGTACCAATAACATAGCCGCTGCTATGATATGCTATGTTTTCATTGCCGACCGTCTAATCATCGTCTAATTCCCCGTATTCATGCTTTAAAGTCCGACAAATATTATTAACTTTCTCCAAATTCTGACGAAAAATCTATTAGAGCGTAATAAACCTAGTGAATTTCGGAAGAAAAATATTGCGTGCCAATAAGATGAGGAGATTTGATAGGATGAAAAGTATTGCGGCAAAGATCATTACCTGTATCGGTGGGATTGTACTGGCGGCTATGGTGATCGTCTGTGTAGTCACGTCGACTATGGCGTCGAGGGATATGCGCCAAAGTGAAGACAGAATCGTGCAGTTGTCCAACCAAACGAGCGTCTCCAATGTGTCCAACTACCTGTTAAAATATATAACCATTGCCCAACAAATGGCACTTGACCAAAATGTCGTTGATTTATTGCAGTCCGGCTCAACCACTGAAAACATGAAAGATTCCCCATATTACAGAGGCGCTTTTACCATGCTCTCCAATCTCATGGAAAATGAATCGGAAAATATTATGTCCGCTTACATCTCCAGCGCCAATACCGACATGGCATTTGACGGCAAGGACTGGTTTCCCGATGATTTTGATCTAAAAAGCCGCAGTTACTGGTTTTCTGAGCAATCCGACATCGACAGCGGTTATATCATCACCGAGCCGTATATAGACCCGCATACCAATAACATTGTCACGACGATTTCCGTCCCTGTTTACGGATCGTCAGGTGATATTCTCGGCGTCACGGCCATTGATATCCAGATTACCACGATCTGCGACATGGTGGTTAATGCGCAGACCTCGTTTAAGACGGGTTCTCAGATGTTGATTTCCAGAAGCGGTGCCATCCTCGCGCATCCGAATCAGGACCTACTGATGCAAGGCCTCGATTCCGCAGGGTACTCGCAGGAAATGCTCGATGAACTCACTCTCCCAACCGGAAACGTGATTCAATACACCGAAAACAGCAAGAACGCCTTTGCGGTCATCGGGCAGGAATCCCTGAGCAAATTTTTGATTGTTACCTCTGTCCCGCAAAAAGAATATCAGCAGGCTGCCTCCCAACTGGTTCTGGTAAATACAATAACCTATCTGATTGCAATTACGGTTGTAATTCTCATCATTCTGCTGATTGCCAAAAGCATCTCAAAGCCCCTGAAACGCCTGACAGCTATCACAGATGATTTGGCTGCCGGCCATCTGGATGTCAACATCAACATATATTCCAAAGACGAGGTTGGCCGGTTGGCTACATCCATGCAATCGCTGGTCACCCGATTGAGAGAATATATCGCTTATATCAGCGAGACGTCCGAGCTTCTGGAGCAGATAGGACACGGAAATCTCGACCTGAACTTTAAAAACTCTTATGATGGAGACTTTGCCATTATCAAAAATGCTCTTCTGAAAACATCTGCTATGCTAAACGGAATGCTGACGGAGCTTCGCAATGTTTCCAACAATGTATCCTCGAATGCCCTTCAGGTATCAAACGGTTCACAGACGCTTGCACAGGGAGCTTCTGAGCAGGCATCTTCCATCGAAGAATTGTCCGCCATGGTTACCACGGTCGCTTCCGGCATTACAGAAAATGCCACCAATGCCGTACAGGCCAGCAGCCTTTCCAAAGAGGCGGAAAGCAGCTTGGTCGAGAGCAATCAACACATGAAGAACATGGCAAATTCCATGGAGCGCATCAACTCTGCTTCTCTGGAAATCCAGAATATTATCAAAGTGATTGATAACATCGCATTTCAAACGAATCTACTGGCGCTGAACGCAGCAGTGGAGGCCGCCCGTGCTGGTGAGGCGGGAAAGGGCTTTTCCGTTGTGGCCGACGAAGTTCGTAATCTGGCGCAGCAGAGCACCGAGGCTGCAAAGAGTACCGCGGAACTGATTGAAACTGCTGTTGCGGCGGTCAAAGAGGGCACCGAAATTTCGGCCGCAACTGAAATGTCCATGAAAGATGCCTCTCTTCAAGCTGCTAAGGCCATGAAAATGATGCAGGCCATTTCAGAGGAAACGGAAAAGCAGTCAGTGTCTGTCGAGCAAATCCGAGTTGGTATTGATCAGATCTCCACGGTGGTTCAGGTCAACGCGGCCACCGCTGAGGAAAGCGCGGCATCCAGCCACGAGCTCTTAAATTATGCTGAGCATCAACTGGAACTTATCAGCGTCTTTCACTTGTCCGAAGAATCACCCAACGAAATCTATGGCGGGTCCTCGATCGCACAGGATAAAACCGCTGAGATTTTCTGTGAACCGGCCAATGAGTCGTTAGAAAAGCCTACAGAAAATAATGCAAAAGAAAATTTTGCAGGAAAATATTAATTGTCTTTGTATCATCTAAAAAAGGAGGCATTCATCATGCGGAGAGAAACGTTCACCAAGTTTCCCTCCGCATGATGGGCCAGATCTTAAATTTACCATTTGTTTGCAGGACTCCTTTTTAGCAGTGTTTAAAAGCAAGGGAGATCGTTCGATGAAATATAATGACAATAATAGTAGTGATTTTCCAAGAATGAATAGAATTCAATGTAATGATCTATTTAAAATCAAATATTGTAATTCCTGCTCATCGTATCCTGCACACTGCTGCAAACCAGTCTATTGTGTTACAGGACCCACCGTCCCACAAGGGCACAGGGGCCTCGGTCCAGCTGGTCCAACCGGGGCTATCGGTACAACTGGCGCAGACGGGTCTCCCGGCATTATCGGTCCGACCGGGCCCACTGGTGCTAACGGCGTAACTTACCCGACAATGGAAGTTTGCGCAATCTTATCTGCACTATCTTTTGCCCCATATAACGTATCAAAATCTCCCGATTGAGCAGTTCCCTTGCCATCGTTCCGTTAACGGACTCTACAAATTCGTTTTCCCAAGTGCTTCCCGGCATGATGTACATCGGCGCTACTCCCATCTCGGACAGCTATTTCCCGAGCACTTTTGCCATATATTGATTGAAGATAAAACAAGCAAGGCGGTATTCCCTTTTTGTATCAGGGAATACCGCCTAGGTTTATATCGATGGAACGTGAAATTGGTCAATATAAGCCTGCATAAGCTATATAAAAAGGTCTCCGTCAAAACTAGATAATTTGTTGATAAAATGGTATTATATTAAAAATGCACTAAAGGGGTGACAACGCTGGTACTTTGGCTCCGGAAGCACTTCTCCCACGGCCTTCAGCATACCCTATAACCTTCCACGATTCCCCGCCTGATTGACAAGCTGGAACGAAGGGGATATGTAAAAAAGCAGTCGGAAGGGAAAAATGTCTGCTTGCTTTCAACTCCGGAGGGTCAGGCACAGCAGGAAAAGATTGTCGTTGCATGGAATTTGCTCACAAAAACTATCAGGCTATTTTGACAGAAGAAGAGCTGCTGCAGCTTCTGGAAATAAACAAAAAGCTACTTGAGAAGTTGACAAACAAATCTGAATAATCAAACACAAACAGGAGGCTATTTATTATGGAAGAAATTTTTAGCAGAAGAAGCATCCGGAAATTTTCCAGCCAGCCGGTAGAGCCCGAAAAAATTGACAAGCTGCTGCGGGCAGCAATGCAGGCGCCCTCCGCCGCCAATCAGCAGGCGTGGGAATTTATTGTGGTCCAAGCCAAAGAGAAGCTGGCACAGGTAGCAAAAACTTCACCGTACGCAACGCCCGTCGCAGGCTCGGCGGTGACGTTTGTTCTTCTCGCGGATGAACGTAAAATGAAGGTGCCGACCGGCTGGGAGCAGGATCTGGGTGCGGCGGCAGAAAACATGTTGCTGGAAGCCGTTCATTTGGAACTTGGTGGCGTATGGCTGGGCGTCGCCACGTCTGACCCTGTGGTAGAAAATGTCCGTAAGTTATTTCAGCTCCCTGAAAACATCCGACCTTTTGCATTAATTTCGGTTGGTTATCCGGACGGACAAAAAAATCAGTTTGTTGACCGCTATCAGGCTGAGCGTGTGCATTATGAAAAATGGTAATGGTAAAGAAGGCGCAGCATCAAAGCATTTTAAAGACGCTGCGGTCCGGTTCGGAAATTATATGGAAAAGCCCTGTGAAGCGCATCTGGTTCACACGCTGGCTTAGAAAGGATGTGGTAACATGAAAATGGATTTCTCAATTGAGGAAACGGTAAAGACCCGCAGCAGTGTCAGATCATATCTGGACCGCCCGCTTCCTGTCGGCGAAAAAGAAGAAATTCGGAATTATATTGCGGGGCTGAGCAATCCGTTTTCTGTCGAAGTGTCCTTTCACCTGTTGGAAAAAAATGCCTCCGCAGAGAACCTGGGACCCTACGGCGTTATTAAAGGAGCCTCAGACTTTGTCGGAGCGACTGTCGCTCCGGTTGAGCTGGGGCTGGAAGCCTTGGGCTATTCCTTCGAACAACTAATCCTGTATCTTACATCTCTGGGCTTTGGAACTTGCTGGCTTGGCGGGACCTTTGACCGGAGCGGATTTGCCGCGGCCATGAATCTGAGAGAGGGAGATCTGTTCCCCGCGATTTCGCCCATTGGATATTCTCAGGAGAAACGGCGAGTGATGGATTCTATGGTACGCTGGGCTGCAAAGTCGAATCAACGCCAGCCGTGGGATACCCTGTTTTTCAAGGATGACTTTTCTCATCCACTTACGCAGTCTGAAGCCGGTGATTATGTAGTCCCTCTTGAAATGCTGAGGCTTGCTCCGTCGGCAGGAAACAAGCAGCCTTGGCGGGTAGTTCAGGACAAGGACACCTATCATTTTTATGAGATGCGCTCCATAAAGGATAGCAAACTGGGGATCGATATCCAGCGCACGGATGTTGGTATCGGTGCCTGCCACTTCCATTTGGCAGCACTGGAACGGGATCTACCCGGTCGGCTGGTCAAGCTGGCTAAACCTGAAATTCATGTACCGGAGAAGATGCGCTATCTTTTTTCGTGGACAGCAACATGATTTATAAGCTGTCTTTGAAAAACTTTAAAGCAGCTATTAATATGCATTTTTAGCATCTTTTCATTTGCTCATAAAACACAAAAGAGGTCAAATGCTATCTATCCTTTGATTATATAAATATTTGGGCACTGCGTCTTTCTCGCAGTGTAAACACGATGCGAAACTCATCAGCCGGAAAGTATGTCTCAAAGCACTCATTTTCTACGGTATGATTCATATCCGCAAATAAGCAGTCCGATTAACATTACAATAATCGAAATTATAAACGGATATAATAAGTCCTTACAGAGCAATGAGCCAAGCAGGCCACCAGTACCATTATATATGCCTGGATTCATAATGGCGTACATAAAGCTAAATGAAGAAAAAATTAAACCGACCAACGATACAAGTATTCCAAATAAAAATTTCTTCAAAAATTTTCTCTCCTTCATGTCCATCATAAACATAATGGGCAACTCGATCATTACTCTATGTTTCCAGTTTTGCTCATAATCTTCTCTCATACACTAACTCGTTGATACCATTGTAGCTATGAGTAAAAATTAATTGTAATTTGCGCTCAACATCCTGGTCTTCAAAAAGTTTAATTCCGCCCCCTAATATAGTAGGAATAATTGCAATGTGGTATTTGTCAATTAGGTCTAAGGAAATACATTGATTAACAATAGATGCCCCTCCACAAATCCAAATATCCTTTCCATTTTCTATTTTTAAATTATTAATTAACTCGCTTATGCCCCTATCCGTATAAATAATTTCGTCTGTTGCCCGCTTAGTTTTATGAGTAATGACATAGCTTTTCAGCCCACTATATACCCATTGATTAGGTGAAAGTTCAGTAACAATTTGGTGGTAAGAATTATATCCTAAAATTACGGTGTCAATTGTTTTAATAAACTCATCATAGCTGCCCGTATTTTCCGGGTCACTTCCATCACCACTTAACCATTCAACGCCGCCGGCTTTATCTGCAATGTATCCATCTAAACTCATAGCTATATATAAAACTACTTTTTTCATAATAAACATCCCTTAACATAATTAATCAGATTGTATTCCAAATGTAAGTCATAAACAAACTGCAAAATTCTGCTAAGATAGCTAACTGCCCATTGTGCTATATCCCTAACGGTCAGATACCCCATAGGGCAAGCATAATATACAGTCTGTTTAGTCATTCAATATGTGAAATCATTTCAAATTGGCTGACGTAATGCTCGAATCCAAGGACCGTAAGAAATTTTATTACCGTATCATTGGGTGCTTCAATGTTGAGAACACGAATTTTTTCTGCTACTGTACTCGTTTCCAGTTCAGTTAAAAATCCGCTCTGTAAGCGCAGTCCGGTCAACGAAAAGCCGATTAACTTTCGCCATCAAATGCTCCAACTGAGAATTTGGAGACAAGGCCGCGGCGGCGCATCATCGTCTCAAAATCCGTGAATGATAAACTCATAGGAACTTATGGCCATACATCTTAAAGGAAGCCTGTGGTTCATTTCTCGTATTTCTCGGCAAAACAAACCCGCTTTAACCCTAGTAAACCGGCGCTGCCGGCAATCGTGATACCAAAAAACAGTACTTCCACGGGCAGGTCCATATAATCAACGATTGTTCCGTTACACAACGTGCTTCCAGTACAGAGAATCAGGTCTGCGAAAGAATGAATTATCTCGTCTTTCTTGTGGCTTCCATCCTCCACCACAACCCCATAGCGCTGTTGCCCGATATTCCCCGGATTCAGATCAAGTACCCGTACCTCGTATTCGCTTCCGGACAGCATTTCAAGAAGTGAGGGCTGATAACCGATCAGTGCAATCCGCCTGACGTACGGATAATTTTCCCGAAGAAACGCCAGCATGTCCACCGCGCATTGTTCCGGTCCGTCCGTTCGGCAGTGCACGGTCCCGCTACACAGTCCCACGGAGTTCATCACTGCATTCAAGGTTGCAATAAAAATTCCGCAGTTGTGAGAATTGTGGGCAATTTCCATTTCCAAAATCTCAGCAAGAGTTCCATTGAATGCGGTCGGAGAATCTGTAAAAGCCTGGCCTCGGCAGCCACGGTACTTTGCTTCAATCATGACATCCTTTCCGGTAATAATCGGGAAGTCTTTCCGAACCGTTTCGCCAATTGCCTCCTGCGGCGTCAAAGCACGGCAGGACACTGTTACGGCGTCATCTTCAATATGATACTGTTTTAAAACCTGTAAAAATCTAGTTTTCAACGTTCCATAAAGTTCTTCCCTTGTCATGGCAATTCCTCCGATTTTTTAGTAATCCCGAGAAAATCAAGGACCTCTTGCCCCCATTTGGCACTGTATAATTCATTGCTTTTTACTATACCACAAAGACGTCCATCAATCAGCACGCCAATTCGATCCGCCAGACACTCCGCTTCGGCAAAATCATGGGTCACAAAAATTAAAGAGCAGCAAAAATCTTCCCGGATTTTCCGCACCATATCATACATGTTGTGTTTAGTGACCGGGTCCAGTGCGGAAAATGGCTCGTCCAGCAGCAATAAAGATGGTCGCATGATCAGCGCGCGTGCCAAAGCAACACGCTGCTGCTCTCCGCCGCTGAGTGTTCCGGGATACTGATTGAGAATATGCCCGATCTCAAACTGCGCCGCTATCTCCTTCACCCTGGCCTTTATTTCCGCCTTTGGGACTCCCTGAATTTTGGGCCCGTAAGCAATGTTGGAAAATGCCGTCATATGCGGAAATAGACTGTAATCCTGATAAAGGTATCCAATGTGCCGCCGGAAGGCCGGGATCTTACACATCGGGGCTGTTCCGTAAAGGACTTTCCCTTGATCCGGTTGATAGAATCCAGCAACCGCTTCC
This sequence comes from Oscillibacter sp., assembly GCF_032060045.1. Classification (GTDB taxonomy): domain Bacteria; phylum Bacillota; class Clostridia; order Oscillospirales; family Oscillospiraceae; genus Oscillibacter. The sequence continues at coordinate 7,153 of NZ_DAMBZJ010000024.1, read as the reverse complement.
AAAAGCATTGTTTTGCCGGATCCGGTTTTTCCAATGATGGAAAAGATCTCATTTTGCCGAAGCGAGAAATTGATGTGCTCCAATGAAAAATTCCCGCGCCTGACCGAAAGATCTCGTATCTCCAAAAGGCAGTCTGAATTATGATTCATAGCGGCTCAGCTTCCTGTTCGCTTTGGCGAGGCGGTTTGCGATTCCAAGCGAGACGGCGGAAATAAGTAGTAAAATAAATGCGCTCGCCAGCGCGCCGCCCAGATTGTTGGTGCTGACATCCAGATAAATGCTGGCAGGCAGCGTCTCTGTTTTCATGCGAGTCACTCCCACCAGCATCAGTGTTGCCCCAAATTCCCCCAAGGCTCTCGACCATACCAAAATAAACGCACTGATCAGACTGTTTTTGCACAGAGGCAGCAGGATGGTAAAAAAGCATTTCCCCTGTGTGGCTCCAAGCAGTCCGGCCACCCGCTCCAGCTTTTGATCGACCCCGCGAAAGGCCGTTGATGTCAGCTTTACAGCGAACGGCAGATTGACAACCAGTTGCGCCAGGACAACGCCACTGCTGTTGAAGACCACTGGAAAGCCCGCACTCTTCAAAGCCTTTCCCAAAGGCGAGGAAAACAGAATCAGCATGCTCAGCCCTAATACAATATTGGGCAGTGACATCGTCAGTTCCAGAAGAATCTCAATGACTTCCCGGCAGAACAATCTGGTTTTAGTCAGGACATATGAAACTGCAATCGACAGCAGGAAGCAAAGTGTGCTGGATATGCACGCGCTTTTAATGCTTAAATATACCGCAAACAATGTTTCGGGTTGATGCAGGCATTCCGGGAGACTACGTATCCCCCGGAATGCGATTACGAAAATATTTCCCCCGATAAAAAGAATCGTCAGGAGTGTGAGAAAAATACAAGCGGATTGGAAAACGTTATGTTCTCGCCGTTTCATCCTGCCAATTCGTAGCCATTGGCAGTCCATATCTGGCTGGCTGCATCAGAACTGAGAAATATGCTGAATGCGTCCGCAGCCGCGCTGTTTGTGGAAAAAGTAAGCCTTGCCGCCGGGACCGTTTTTATATAGCTATCCAAGTCCTTCGTCTCACAGATTTCTACACCATCAGCATTGCAGTTCTCTTTCCAGATGATAGTCGCATCTGCCTCACCCAAACCAACAACCGTTGCCAGTTGGGGAGCCGTGGTCGTTGTGGCGCCAAGCGTTACCGCATCGGAGACACCGAAATCAGAGAATGCTTTTTTTGCAATCTTTCCAATCGGTGTGGACTCCGGATCTCCAATTACAGTCACTATATCGCTTTTGTCAAGATCCGCAATGCCGGTAATTCCTTTTGGATTTCCCTTGGCAACTGCCAGCACGGGAATGTGTTTTACAAGGTCTACACTGCCGGATACATTATCTTTAACAGGCTTTACCTCATCCGAAGAACCGGCAATAAAGAAGTCGCCCTCCTTGGACTCTGTGATCTGTGTTTGAATCTGCGCCGCGTTTGCGTAAGTAACATTCATTTGACAGCTGGTTTCCTCTTGAAATGCGGCTGCAATTTCCTGAAAAGGCTGCTGCATCCCCGCACCGCAGTAAACTAGGAGCGACTGACCACTGAGATCCGGTGTAGCCGATGTGGAAACTGCCGCTTCTCCGGATGCCGCAGAGGCGGCTGCTTTGCCAGAGGCGCTGCCGGAAGAATCCTGTCCCTGTGCGCCGCAAGCAGCAAGTGAGAGTATCATTGTTAACGCAAGGACTGTTACTAAGATCTTTTTCATCTGTTTCTCCCCCTTATGAATAATTTGGTATGCTGTCTATATAACAATAGCACAATCGATATTCTCGGTCAAGAATAACGATCTTTATATTGTGGATTAAATTACCTGTAACGAGGGTAGCTTATGGATGCGAAAAACCTCAAGTGCGCAGTTCACCAGCGTCTCGCTCTTTTTTATGCTCAAATCCCATATCAGCGCCAGTGCAGCCCGATCTGCATGGTGCTGGTCGTGGTACCGTCGATGTGCCACTAATCAATCGCACTTAGAAAGAGAACTGTCTTTATCGCTTTTTTGCGGCATATGTCAATTTTGTTCTTGACATATGCCATTTTCACTTATATAATCGAGGCATAAATGACATATGCCACAATCAAAGCGATTGGAAGTGACGATCCATGTTAAATATGGATGGTACGGGTTCTTGACAGATGTGGTACCAGGTACGTTGAGGCTATGGCCGTGCTGCCGTGCAAGCCACGTTGAAAAAAGAGCTTTTGTCGTTTCGTTGCCGATAGCAGCAAAGACGCGCTGGTGGTGCTAAAAGCAGCTCTGGAACAGCATCTCGCCTGCGTAAAGTATCGCTTGCAGAGAGGTTAATTCACAGACTGATCGGAGGACTCCCCGGCGGGAAAAGATTGGAGGAAATCATGCCGCGCCCCAAAAAATGTAGGAAGGTCTGCTGCCTTCCGTCCATCAGCGAGTTTGTTCCCGCAGGAGAGAACGTCTCTTGCCGTGATACTGTTGTGATGACGGTGGATGAATATGAGACGGTTCGCCTCATCGACAACGAGGGGTTTTCGCAGGAGGAATGCAGCGGTTATATGAACATCGCGCGCACAACAGTACAGCAAATTTACGATGGCGCGCGCAAGAAAGTCGCTCACGCCCTAGTGGATGGTTTGCCGCTGAAAATTGAGGGCGGTAACTACCGCCTGTGCGATGGCAAAGAACGCTATTGCAATTGCGGGGGTTGTCGGAGACATCGCTGCGGCTGTGTGGAGAAAGAACAAGAGGAGGAGCATTTATGATTATTGTGATACCCGTTGATGAGGGAAAGGAAAAGGTCTGCGTTTCATTTGGCCGCACGCCGTATTTTCTTATCCACAATACAGAAACCCAAGAAACACAAACGGTGGAAAACCCGGCAACCGAGGCGCAGGGTGGCGCTGGCATCCAGGCGGCGCAGTTTGTGGTTGATACGGGCGCGAATACGCTGATTACGGTTCGTTGTGGTCAGAATGCCGCAGACGTGTTCAAGGCCGCAAAAATCAAAATCTGCAAATCAATGGGAGGCAGTGCAGACGATCAACTCAAGGCATTTGCGGAGGGAAAACTTGACGAGCTGACCAGCTTTCATGCGGGTTTTCACGGCAAGGTATGAGGGTTGCGGTACTCAGCGGAAAAGGAGGCACTGGCAAAACCTTCGTATCAGTGAATCTCACTGCTGTTTCGCAAGACGCGGTTTATATCGACTGCGATGTGGAGGAACCAAACGGCCATCTTTACTGGACACCGAAAATTGAAACAGAAGTGCCAGTTTCTGTTTGGGTTCCCGTGTTTGACGCGGAAAAATGCAGCGGATGCCGGAAATGTGTGGAGTTCTGCCGATTTCACGCGTTGGCCTTTGTGAAAGATAAGCCAATGGTTTTTTCCGAGGTCTGTCATTCCTGCGGAGGCTGTGCGCTGGTGTGCCCCGAAGATGCCGTCACGGAAGTATCACGCCCAGTTGGTATGGTGGAGAAAGGTGCAAAAGCCGATGTACGTGTGGTGACAGGCATCTTGAATACCGGCGAAGCATCGGCGGTACCTGTCATTAAGGCTGCCTTGGGTGCCGGGGGCAAGGCTGATTTTACCGTCATCGACTGCCCGCCCGGCAGTGGGTGTCCGGTGATGGAAAGTGTGAGGGATGCAGATTGCTGCCTGCTGGTGGTTGAGCCCACCGCCTTTGGCTTACACAATTTTAAGATGGTACATCGGCTGGCTGCGCTACTGCAAAAGCCCTGCGGCGTGGTGATCAACAAGGCCGACGTACCTTACGCGCCGCTGGAGGAATACTGTGCGGCGCAGAGCCTACCCATTCTACTGCGTATTCCGTACACCGAACAGTTAGCGGCGTTGGGCGCGGCGGGTGAAATTGGTGTGGAGCAGGACATCGAGCTCGCGCAGACGTTTAAAGGACTGCTCTCCGCCGTTAAGGGAGGGCTACTCTCATGAAGAAATTGCTGATTCTCAGTGGAAAAGGTGGTACGGGCAAGACCACCACCGCCGCAGCGTTTATTCGCTTTGCCGATGCCCACGCCTATGCGGACTGCGATGTGGATGCGCCGAATCTTCATCTGGTGACCACAATGAGCAGTGAACCAGAGTATTTTGACTATCTAGGTTCGCAAAAAGCCGTCATTGACCCGGCTAAATGTCTCGGTTGTGGAAAGTGCGCGGCAGTCTGTCGCTTTGACGCCATTCGCAAAACAGACCGCGGATTTTCAATCGACAAATTTTCCTGCGAGGGCTGCGGTGTATGCGCTGCGGTTTGCCAAGGTACTGCAATTTCACTATTGGACGACGTGGCCGGCGAGGTGACGCTGTATCGAGACCAGGCGGTGTTTGCCACGGCGGAACTCAAAATGGGGCGCGGCAATTCCGGCAAGCTGGTATCTGAGGTAAAGCTTGCGCTGGCGAATGCCGCGCGGGGTGAGGAACTCGCGATTATTGACGGTTCGCCGGGAATTGGCTGCCCGGTAATCGCCTCCATGAGCGGGGTGGATCTGGTGCTGATTGTGGCGGAGCCCTCGCTATCGGGCCGCAGCGATTTGGAACGTATTCTGAAAACGGCCGAGATTTTCCAAACGAAAACGGCTGTATGCGTCAACAAATACGATTCGAGTCCGGAAAACACCGAGAAGATCGAGCAGTTCTGCACCCAGCGCGGCATCCCCTTTGCGGGCCGTATTCCCTATGACAGGCAGGCGTCTGCCGCTATCAATTCCGGAAAGAGCCTTGCGGATATCGACTGCCCTGCATCCCGCGCACTGCGGGAAGTGTTCGAGCGCACCATGGATTTGCTGGGAGGTGATACGAGATGAAAATTGTTGCGCTGATGGACAATACCTCGGAGCACCCCGCGTGCTGTACGGAACATGTCATAAGCCTTTATCAGGAAACTCCTGAGTAAATACACCTTTGAGGAGCACTTGAATGCGGCTGGAATGGGCATTCTAAATCTGTCGGCATGGGTTTTGCCCGATGTGCTTGTGGGCGGTT
>NZ_DAMBZJ010000024.1:0-2103 GCF_032060045.1 Oscillibacter sp. | reverse complement strand
AGCCGCGTGAGAGCTTTCCCGCCACAAGACGATTTACTAAACCTGTCACTGTACCGGCTCGGCACAGTATGAATATCTGAAAACAAACATGAATCAGCAGCTGCATTACCTGTCTTGCGGACAGACTCTGAAGCTGTGAGGAGGAACACAACATGAGCGAAGAATGCTCGCATAACTGCGAAAGCTGCGGCAAGGACTGCGGAGAGCGAACCAAAGAAAGTCTGCTGGAAAAACTGCACGACGGTAGCCATGTTAAAAAGGTGGTCGGCGTGGTTAGCGGAAAGGGCGGCGTGGGTAAGAGCCTCGTTACCTCCCTGCTCGCGGTGATGACCCAGAGAGAAGGCTATCAGGCGGCCATTCTGGACGCAGATATCACCGGCCCGTCCATTCCCCAGGCGTTTGGCCTGCACACCCGCGCCGAGGGGACGGAATCCGGCCTTTACCCGGTGGACTCTGAGACCGGTATCCGCGTCATGTCTCTAAATCTGTTGATGGAGCATGAGACTGACCCGGTGGTTTGGCGCGGCCCCATCATCGCGGGCGCGGTAAAGCAGTTCTGGGCGGACGTCATCTGGGGTGACGTGGATTATATGTTCATCGATATGCCGCCTGGTACTGGCGATGTGCCGATGACAGTATTCCAGTCTATCCCGGTGGACGGCCTTGTCATCGTGGCCTCCCCGCAGGAGTTGGTGGGCATGATCGTGGAAAAGGCCGTCAACATGGCCGGCATGATGAAGATCCCTGTTCTGGCGCTGGTGGAAAACATGAGCTATGTCTTCTGCCCGGACTGCGGCAGGGAGATTCGTGTGTTCGGCGAAAGCCGGATCAACGACATTGCCCAAAAGCATTCCATTCAAACCACCGCGTGCCTGCCCATCGACCCAAAGCTGGCTGCGGCCTGCGACGCAGGCATAATCGAGCATTTTAACGGCAACTGGCTGGACAGCCTACTGGATATTATACTTAAACAATAAAAAGGAGAAATAATTCATGAAAATTGCAGTTGCTAGCAACGGAAAAGACATCTTCGGTCATTTTGGTCACTGTGAAACCTTTCTGCTGTTTGACGTGAAAAACGGAAAAATAACCAGCGAGCAGAGCGTTCCCAACCCTGGCCACAAGCCTGGCTTTCTGCCGAACTTTTTGGCTGATCAGGGCGTCAATGTCATCATCGCCGGAGGTATGGGTGGCGGTGCTGTGGATATTTTCAACGAGCGTGGCGTCGAAGTTGTCGTCGGCGCGGAAGGCAATGCCCGTCAGGGGGTGGAAGCCTATCTGCGCGGCGAGCTGAAATTCACCGGATCGGTCTGCCACGATCACGCTTTCGAAAGCGAATGTGGCGGCCATAAATAAGAATCGCTTTAATAAGTAACTTTGCCACAGGACTTCCCTCCGGAGCAGAGTGGGCCCTGGAATGGATGCAGCAAAAGGCGACCATCCACGGTGTTTTTGCAGTTGCGTATGGGTTATACATGCATTTGTCGCCCACGCCTTTTATTACCGGAGCGCCTCAGCTGGTAGAGCTGCTGACGCAAGACATTGAATCTCTTAAAGGTGGAAACGTTGCGCTGAGAGATGATCTGATACAGATTGCAAATGACATTGAAACCATATAAATCTCAAGAGGAATGCGTTGGGTCCGGGGTTCGAATCCCTAGGAACCGGAAGAATCTGCGGTTTTGCGAAGAGCATGACATCCAGCGTTCCGGCCCCGCTCTGGGCAGGCCCAAGAAAGATGAGATCCGAAACACAACGCAGGATTTTCTGGACGAGTGTGAGCGCGTGGAAGTGGAACGGCGATTCAGCCTAGCCAAGCGCAAGTGTGGCTTGGGACTGATTATGACCAAACTGCGCCAAACCATTTCCCACAGTGTTGCCATGTCCATTTTGGTGCTGAGCCTCAGAAAGATTCAGTGCGCCCTTTTGCGATTGCTTGTAAATTTAAATCGGCGTTGACACTCTCCTCTTATTGTAAAATCAGTTTTCCTTGTACGTTGTGTTAGTTATTGACAAACCCAAGGGGGTACCCCTTGGGTTTGTACTATTAAACAAAGCACTAAACCGCTGGCGCGGTGGTATCTAAGCCCTGACTTTTTCTTC
>NZ_DAMBZJ010000023.1:24673-52305 GCF_032060045.1 Oscillibacter sp. | reverse complement strand
GCGTCCGAAAGATAAAGGAATCGCTGGAGGCAGACGAAATTCTCTCCCCCACCGGAAATGCAGAATGGTCAATTGGCGCACTGCAATATATGCTCCGCAATGAGCGCTACATCGGGGATGCACTGCTGCAGAAAACCTATGTGGTGGATTGCTTAACCAAGGAAACCCGTAAAAACAACGGTGAAATCCCGCAGTATTATGTGACTGGAAATCATGAGCCGATTATTTCAAGGGATTTATTCAACCTTGTGCAGGAGGAAATCGTGCGGAGAGCCGGTAAACGAAAGGTTGCCAAAAAAGCGGTGAAAACTGAAAAAGGAAAATACAGCAGTAAATATGCCCTGACCGAGCTTCTCTGCTGCGGTGACTGCGGTACGCAATATCGCCGGGTCACTTGGGCGAGGAACGGCAAGAAAAAGGTAGTCTGGCGCTGCATCAACCGCTTGGAATACGGCACAAAATACTGTAAGGAATCCCCTACCATTGAGGAAAGCCGGTTACACCAAGCCATTGTCACTGCTCTGAACCGGCTGGATGAGGATAAGGCTGATGTTATCGAAACCCTCAAGGCAGGCCTGCGGCTGGCAATTGGTTCACAGGATGATGACAGCTTCAATGAAGCGGCTGTCCGAAACCGCATCGCAGAGCTGCAGAGTGTGATGATGGATTTAGTGGAACTCAGTTCCAAGTCCAGTGCCGGTGCGGATTACTTCGATGCCAAGTTTGAGGAAATCGCAGCGGAGATAAAGAAACTGCAGGGGCAGATTGGGGAGCATCAAGAGCAGACCATGCTCGCCCAAAATACACAAGCCCGAATCCATGAACTGCTTTATATGATGGAACATATTGACCTTAGCGTAAAGGAATATCGTGATGATATAGTCAAGGGGATTATTACCAAGGTAGTGGTTTTATCCACAGACCGAATCCGAATCACTTTTGATAACAATATGGAAATGGAGCAGGAACTGCTGAGTGAATAAAAATAGCAGGAGAAGCCGCCACAAAGCTGGCGGTTTTTTCTCTTGGACAGATTTTCTACTATTTTTCAATAGATTTCAGCATAATACTGTGGATATTTCCATAATTTACATGAATTTGATTGCTTTATTCGCCGCTGCGATATATAATATATACAATATTTATTTGGCAAAGGAACGTTTTAATGGACTATATGACTGCGAAAGAAGCAGCGGAAAAATGGGCAATCACTGCACGCCGGGTACAAGTGCTTTGCGCACAGGGCAAAATACCGGGCGCTGTTCGGTTTGGGGTTACTTGGGCAATACCAAAGGATGCGGTGAAGCCTATAGATGGCAGATATAAGAAAGATAAAGGGTAAAACCATTACTGAATTACAATCCAAATGAAGAGTGGTGTAAAAATGGGTGAGAATAAAACAAGATATGATATCACTTCGGCAGATACAAAAATTATCGGATTTGATTATCAATTTTTCTATTTTATGAAGGCCGTCCTTTCACTTAAAAAAGGACAATCAGTGGGATATGAAGCAAAAGATGATGTCCATATAACCCTCCCAGATGGAAGTCTAGTTTTAATTCAACTTAAACATACCACACAACAAACAGGTGATGGAAAACCGATTAATTTAACAGAATTAGATTCTGATTTATTAAAAACTTTATATAACTGGATTTTAGCAATTTGTGATATTAACGATGGGCGTGCAACTATAGCGTCACAACATAGCTTTATTAAAAATACGGATTTCATTTTAGCGACTAATAAAGATATTGAGCAAAATAAGTTTATTAACAATATTATACAAGTTCAAAATAAAACAATAAAATTAGAAGAACTAATATTATACATAGAGGGACTAATTCTGCAAACAGACAGTGCTGAGAGCAAAAAATATCTTCAACAATTTATCAATATGGACCGTAAGCTATTAAAGGAATTTATTAATAAACTTAAATTCGAAAATCAGGCAACAAGAATTTCTGAAGAAATAAAAGAGTTGATTGCTGATTATTATATAGCTGAAAGTCGCATAAATGATGTTTTTAATTCATTGTTTTCAGAGTTGAAATTAGCTCACTATGAGGCCGTACAACAACGCGAGAAATTAATCGTAGAATATGATTATTGGCATAGAAAGCTAATTACTATATTTGAAAATAATAAAAAAACGACTTTACCAATAAGAAAAGTAAATATACTATTACCTGATAGATTAGAGGAACAAACATTTATTAAAGAGCTAATCGATATAGGAGATATAAACATATTAGAAATCGGTCAAATTGAAGAGTTTACATCATTTATGTTAGAGGTGGAATTCAATTTAAAAACATGGTTTGATGATGGTGAGATTACCAAAGAGGAATTGGATTCTTTCAAAGAAGAAGCAATACTTTTCTGGAAAAACACCCATAGAGCAAATCATAGAACTACTTGCAATATAAATTTAGATAAAACTAATGCCTTAGCTTGTTTGGATCAAATAAGAGCCAAGGTGCTTACAGTTCAAGAAACACCACTCAAAATTGAGTTTTGCAATGGTACCTTCTATAGGTTAGCTAATGAGAATGAAATTGGTTGGTTAAAAAAGTGGGAGGATAAATATAGAAAATGACGGAGATACATTCTTTTTATAATAATGAAATATTAACTGGAATAGCGATTTTATCAGTATTGCATGAAGTTGAGGAGCTGGAGGTATCAAAAGCATTACTCGTGCAACCGATATTAAGTTATCGAGGTGTATTAAATTTTGTAAAAAAGAAAAATGTAAAAATAAGAAGTATAGAAGAACTCATATCTAAAAAGAGCTTACAATTTTGTAATTTTAACAAAAGGTATTTTGACAATTTGGAATTAAGTATGAACGCAATACTATTGATGAGGCAACTGGGCTTTTTAGATATTCGAGATAATAAGTTAGTCCGTGGAAATGTTGAGTTTGATTTAGATAATAAGACTCTTGGAGATAGAGCTAATGAAATTATAAAAGGAGCAAGTAATATTTCAAATGCCATTAATAAGGGGGATGCAAGTAATTTGTACCTAAGCTTGCGAATTGAATTATGAAATTTTGCATAAATAAGTTGATATTATGGTTGAAAAATGGAGAGATACGGACAATTCCTTTTTTGAATAATAAAATCAATGTTATCACAGGTAATAGTGACACAGGTAAATCTTCTATTTTAGACATAGTTGACTATTGTCTTTGTAGTAGCAAGGCCAATATCCCCAATCAGCATATTGGGGTAAATGTTTTATGGTATGGTATAAATATAACTATTAATTCTAAAAAATTCACTATAGCTCGTGGGGAAATAAAAAATTCCAAGCCTTCTTCCGAATACTTTTTTTCCGGAAGTGGAGAAATTCCAAAGACACCTTATTCAAGTATCGCAACAACTGAGTTGAAAACAATTTTGGAACAAGAATTTTCAATTAACGATTCGGTTACGTTTGCATATGGCGGAAAAAACATATCGCAGAGTACAAAAATATCCTACAGATATTTTTTGATGTTTAACACTCAATCTGGGGACACAATCAACGATAGTCAAGTATATTTTGATAAACAAAGTGATGATAGATATAGAGAAGCATTGCCCCGTATTTTTGACTTGGCTTTGGGAATTACAACTGTAGAAAATATGACGTTGAAATCAAAAATAGATAATGTACAAAAAGTATTAGATAAGTTAGAAAAAGAAAAAGCACAAGAAGAAACAACAAATGACGATGTGAAATTATTTAAACAATTGTTGCTTAAAAAAGCGAGAGAATATTATTTGATTAATAGTGAAGATGTTGATGAAGTCGATTTTGAAAAACTTAAGGAAATTATCTCAAGCGGAAAATTAGACTTAGTTAAATATCCAGATAGCAGTAAATACGATGCCTTATTGGAGGAACATCAGAAAACTGGACTGCAAATAAAAAAACTTAATAATTTCAATAAAGGCTATGCAAACTATAAGAAGCAACTTACGAAAGAAAAAGAGAGTCTTAGACCTGTTGAACATTTGAAGAAATTTATTGGTAACATCGAAAATGATGAATACAAACAATTCATTATTGTATTGGAAAAAGAGTACACTCAAATTAAAAAAATGATAGTAGATAAAATGCCATTTGAAACTGATATCAGTAATAAATTATCAGATTTGAATTCAAAACTTGATGATTTAAAACGCCAAATAGCACTATGTCCGCAAATAGAATACACACCTATAAGCGAAAGTGAAAGATATATTGCTCTTGGAGAGATTAAGTCAGAGTACACAAATCTAATAAACAAGCCAAAACGAAACAGTAATCTCGACGAGAGAATTAATAACAAATCCAAAGAACTTGATGAGTACAAATCAAGATATGTAGATTACGAGAGCGCACGGGAAGCTACAATAAACGCCCTTAACGATTGCATAGCTTCCTATATGGTTTTGGCCAAAAGTGCATTTGAATCTTATCAGGGATATGTTCCCAGCTATGATTATAAAAGACGTATTTTACAGCTCAGAAAAAACAAGACCAATCAGATAGAATCTAGAACAAGTAGTTCAGTTGATCTTTTTAGACATTTATGTTTGTTTTTAGGTATACACGAATTATCGGTTACTAATAAAGTGCCATATATTGCGCCGTTCTTAATTTTAGACCAACCAACTAGACCTTATTTTCAAACGAACAAAAACATAGATTACACTGATACTAAAAACAATACAGATTCTAAAGGAGATTGGAAAAAGGTTGAAGAAATATTTTTGATATTAGATGAATTTGTTAATAATATTCAGAGAAGCGAAAACGATATTCAAGTAATCGTTTTAGAGCATGTTTCAAGTGAAGCTTGGGAAGGTCGAGAGAACGTACATCTTGTAGAAGAGTTTGATGGTGTTCACAATGCTTTAATACCACCAAGAATTGCTAACGTAAAATAAAGACGAATGCTGCATCTATTTTGACCTAATGACACAAGATTATCAGGTTGAAATAGATGTAGAAAAGCGTCTGTTTTAACCTAATTTTTTTCCGTGTGTGTTATACGGCGAAGCATGGTTGGGCATACTTTTTTTCTGAGGAAAAACCCGCTGGATTTGTAATGGTTACTAATTTACCGGAACCGATGATACAGACATCGATTCCCAAGCGGAATTTGTCAGTTTGGTTTATACTCGATATGCTATAGTGGAAAGGACATATTGATAGCGCGCACAAAGTTGAGAAAGGCTTATCTACATAAAAGGAGGAGAAGCAATTGCTAAATAAGAATAGAAAATCAATGTTTTTTATCTTACTTACCCCGCTTTATCTGTTGATTTTTATATGTCTAATCGGAATGAGCATGGGGAGTGTTGAGTGGCTTAGCGCTACATTTATTGCATTTGTGATAATGGTATCCGCTTGGGGACTGAGTAAAAAAAACAGCATATTTACAAATATGATTGGGTTGTTATGTTTTATTGGTTTGAGTGTATATTTAATCTACCCGACGTTGACACAAACGGAACGTATAGGACCTTGGACAATAAGTATTTACGCCGGAGCTACACTTGCGCTTATGGGTCTGATAGCTTTTGCCTATGACATCATAAAATTAATGATCATGTATAAAAAGCAATGAATGCATCTATTTTAACCTAATGACACAAAAAAACATAATTTTTCGCCAAGGGGGAGATATGCCTTTTTTATGTGGAAAGTGTGGTAAAATCAATTTGAGTTCCATTGTCATAGAAAGATAAACCGATTTGCTGTGAGGTTTATTTATATAGTATGGAGGAAATATAAAATTGAATTTAACATTCAGACAATGCATACCGGATGACATTCATACACTTTGTAACTTTTCGTATAAAACATATAATGAAACTTTTGCTCACATGAACACGCCATCAAATATGAAAACCTATTTGGAACAGTCTTTTAATATAAACAAACTATCCGGAGAATTATCAAATAACAATTCATTATTTTATTTTCTTTATGCCAACGGTGAATTGGCAGGTTACTTAAAGTTAAATGAAGCCCCATCACAAACTGACATAAACGATATGCAATCGCTAGAAATAGAAAGAATATATGTAGCGAAGGAATTTCAAGGTGAAGGATTAGGCAATGTTCTTATGAACAAGGCGATTGATGTAGCGAACACGGGGAAAAAATTATATGTATGGCTTGGAGTATGGGAGAAAAACGATAGAGCCATTTTGTTTTATAAAAAGAATGGTTTTTATGAAGTTGATACGCATTCTTTTTTCATGGGAGAAGAAGAGCAAACGGATTTTGTAATGCGTAAAGATTTATAGCTTTTTTATATGCTATTATCTGCATAAAAGAATTAGCTGTTGTGAAATGCAGAGTTAGCAATAGATTCTTTTGAAAGACTAAAATCTTTTTTCAATATTTTCCCACCGAAGTTAGGAGAAAACAGATGCTTTATTGCTTCTGTTTTGTCCTGACTTTTTATGCTATACTGGTACCAAAAATTATTTGTATAATCGACCATTGGTTTACTTCTTCAGACTCAACCAATGGTTTCTTGCTATATTGTACACTGCCCAATAAAATAGATATAGGAGGTGTTGTTCAATGAATAATGAAAAGATGGGACAATTTATTTTTGAATTAAGAAAATCAAATCAGATGACACAAAAAGACTTGGCGTCCCAATTAAATATTACAGATAAGGCAGTCTCAAAATGGGAGAGAGGATTAAGTTGCCCCGATATATCGCTTTTACCGTCTATCGCAGACATACTTGGTGTAACAACAGGTGAATTGCTGAACGGTAAAAAAAGCAATGCCGATACCGAAGATGTGGAGATAATTATTGATAACGCCTTGCAGTATGCTGACAAAGCAGTAAAAAACAAAGCAAAGTCCATACAAAGTATATGTGCCACTGCATTTTCTTTACTGCTTTTGGCTGGCATTGTAGTATGTGCTATATGCAATATGGCGATATCAGGCAATTTTACTTGGTCACTTTTTCCAATTAGCTCAATTGTTTTTGCTTGGCTGGTATTTTTCCCCGTCATAAAATTTGGCGAAAAGGGAATTTGTGGAACAATGATTGCGTTAAGTGTTTTAATTGTCCCTTTTTTGTATGTGTTGGATCATTTAATTGAAATCAGTGATTTGATTTTGCCCATTGGTATTAGAATGGCCATCATTTCTATGGTGTTTCTTTGGATTGTTTTCGCATTATTTAAAATACTGAAATCAAGGAAACGAATTGCATCTGCCATAACTTTGTTACTGGCAATCCCCATGAGCTTTTTAATTAACGTTAGCCTCTCAAAAATTATTTCCGAACCGCTTTTAGACGTATGGGACATTTTTGCTTTTTGCATATTTGCGACAGCGGCAATCTTGTTGCTTGTAAAAAACTTTTCTATACCAAAAAAGAAATTTTTATGACAAGAATTTTGTAGAAAAACAATCTAATTTGCACAGTATAGCAATCAATCATCGTGATTATTGTATAACCCTCCGCCGCATCTATTCTGACCTAATGACACACAACAAGTGTTGGAATCAATAGTCAAGACGATGCTAAAGGGGCATCCTGATATAAGAATAACAGTGCGTTTTTTAGATAAATTATATCAAGATGCTGTTACCATTTGTGAAAATGAAGTTTATAAAGATTTTTTGCAAAATCAATCGAGCAAGGGCATTGAGGCATGTAATAAATTGAACGGTTTGTACTTAATTCCCAAAGACATTCATTCACAACAGTTTATACTTGTTTCGTCTCGACAACTTAAAGATGGGTACTCATATATTTCTACTGTTGCACACGAGACTAAGCATGCAATAGACCATACTGCGTTTGCAAAAAAATATTATAATGGCCGATTTGAGGACATTGGAAAACATGAGTATTCTCCACTATTTGAGGCGTGGGGCGAATATGTTGCGCATAAAATTGGCCATAGCGTTTTTATAAGTTGTGCTATGAATATCATTTTGGGTATGAGTGAGGACGAAATTAAAGATGAATTGTCCAACAATCAAATGCCCATAAGAATTTCTACTTTACAGGAATTGATGAAACAAGACTCGACGAAAGAAAATGTTAAAGAGATTCTATCAACCTTAGCCAAATTTGCGATATGGGAAAGCGATTTAGGTATTGATATAAGTGACTTATCAGATATTTTATTAACAACATTGCGTAACCTCAATAGATATGACGATTCAGCGCGGCCTTGACCGATTGCGAGACGCTTCCGTGGCTTACGCCCTCCGCTTCCGCAATCTGGCGGAAGTTCATACCTTCAAAATAGTAGGCAAGTAACCGCCGCCGTTGTATTGCCGTGAGCTGACCAATGGCGGCAAAAAGTTCCCTTGTCGCTTCTCCTCTGGTATAGATTTTCTCCGGCGAGGGGGAATGATGAAGCGCGTCATTTTCAATACCGTCGTGGCAGTCAAGTGAATACTGCGCTTTGTGATAATAAGTGCGACGCTTATAGGCGGCTTCCTGTCTGTCGGCGGCTTTCATTACCTCCAGCATTTCCTCTGTGATTTCCACAAATATATCTTCATTGCACCACGGGTAAAAATCCCGTAGATTGATTGATATCATAGCTATGCCTCCATTCGATTTTTGAGAGTGAGTAGTCAAAATCGTATAAGGCATGGCGGGGAACGACAGCCGGGACAGTACGGCACTTCGGGCCAACTTGGCCCGAAGTTACGCAGGGACTTGTCCGAAAAGTCAGTAAACAAAAAGACACCTATCCGAGAAAAAACTCGAACGGTGTCATATGAAAAATGAGCGCAATAACCGCCTGCGAATTGCTGCAATTTCAGGAAGCAAAGCAGGTTTAGAGCATCAGCTAAGCCAAGCCGTCACAGTAAGGTGGCGGCCCCTCATCAAATAGGTTTAAACCATAGCAATCCATAAAGGGCCCTCCAATCGCATAGCTGCCATTGGAAGGCCCTAAAAGCGCGCACTTATCAACCTACCTTTTTGTAAATTCTCAAAAGGCATTTATATGTTGTCGGCCGATATATGGTATCAAATAGGATCAGCTGTTTTTCAATAAGCTGATGCTTCCTGTAGACGTTTGCAGGATAATCTGGTTGCTTTTCGTACCAATTTGCCCTGTTATTTTTTTGCTGTCCTTGGTATTTATAGGGAAGTCGGAGCTAAGTTTTCCGGTAGAGGTTTTAGCTTCATATAAAAATTCGGCAGTATCGGGAAGCCGCAAAGTTATGCTCCCGGTTGTGGTTTCAATCTGTGCAGATTTAGTAAGGCATTCGTCAATCTTGACCGAAGCAGTTTTGCCCTGAATATCCAGCTTTTTAGCCTCCAGCTTTACAGCTTTAATGCTTCCCGATGTTGTGGTAACAGAAATATTGTCCGCGCTTAATGCTTGCGCTTTCATTCCTCCTGAATTTGTAGTCAGAATAAAGCTGTTTAGAGTTACCGAATCAAATTTGACTACACCTGTTGTTGTATGAATATCAAGATTTTTGGTAAAGTCATTCGGTAGATTGATTGTAAGCGTTGTGTCTTCGAGCAACTTACGATCCCTCTCTATGCCTATAGTAAGGACTCCCTCAATTACCTGAGCAGACAATTTTACTTCCTGCATCATCTTTTTTCCCGTTAAGTAAACCATCACATTGCCGCCAGTGCCGCTCTGGCTGATCTGTACGGTTTCCGTTGTCACATCAATTTTTATTTTGTCAATTGTTTCCGCGGCAAAAGATTGCTCTTCACTGATCTGCTTTACAGACAGCGCACCAAGTCCTAAAATTCCCAAAATAATCACTCCAATCAAAATTAATTTTTTTGTTCGTCTTAATTGCACTTTATCACCTTTCTCCTTATAGAAATGAATATTTCTATATTCATTCACAATGGGACAAAAAATAAATACAACAAGGTATTTATTTTTTTTTCCTATCCATCAGACCTTTCATAATAAATTCTGCTAAGTATTCCAATATGAGAGGAAAGTATTGAATTCCTAATTCTTCCTTATGAATATCGATATAAGGAATTGCATTGAAAATGGCGAGTATCATATCGTCATCGATATCATTTCTTAATTTTCCCTCTGAACGCCACAATTTTATAAGTTCAAACGTACTGCCGTTCATGATTTCATGAATGCTTTTTATCCCATCCGATTTATAAAATTCTTTTTCTATTTTACTGAACAAATCCCTGTTATACCATTCTTTTAAGATCGGGTTGGCTTTCATTCCTTCGAGGTTTTTTTTAATAATTCCTTTTATTAATTCTATAGGATCAGCTCCTGCCGGAACAGATTCCATGATACTCCTTTTTAACTTTTCATTTTCTTCTAGATAGATATCCATGAAAAGTTCCTCTTTGGAAGTATAGTATTTATAAAATGTACCCGTGCCGATTCCGGCCATTTTCGTAATATCCGAAACATTGGTTACTTTAAACCCATTACGGCTAAACAAATCTTTCCCACAATCAAAAATTTCAGATTTTTTGTCTTTCATAATGCTGCCTCCCAAATCAGAAATGAATACAATTTTATTCATTTCTGATTTTAGCACAGAAATTTTCATTTGTCGAGAGAACAAGTAAGATTTTCCTCAAAAAATTATTTGCTATTTCCGCGTGAAATGTGCACCCAGTTTCAACATTAAGTTTTTTAACTGCACATTATACATTAATCGTCTGTTAGCTGTCAATCTTGTTGTTTTTGGTGCTTGTTGTTGCTTCCTTATGCACCCTGTGCATTTGCGCCGGGGTTATCCAAGCCGTAGCCCTCCAGCAGATTGACAACGCCCCACACGCCAAGGCCCGCGCCCAGCGCAATGACCAGAGTTTGCAAAGTACCGATAGCAGAAGTGAAAAAAGCCATAAATTGTTCTCCTTTTCTCCCGGGTGAAAATGCCCGGACATAAAAATAACCGCCCATGTGGGCGGCTGCTTATACTTAAATAGTGATTTGGGTTGATGGCAAGGAGGTGCTCGTGGCATATATATTTCCCCTTAAAATGTAGTGAGATTTCCCAGCTCTTTCTTGTTTTCTATTCGTCTGCATTGCCTCTTGTTTCCTTATTTTGTGTTGAGTCTTGTACCTTGTATAGATTGTAGGCAATTCCAATCATATATACCAGAAAAATATTTCTGGTAAACTCCCGCCTGTCCCAATGGCGGCGTTTCTCGTGGGCAAGATTTTCGTCCTTGTGCTTGGCCTGATCAAGATATTCATAAATCTTTATCGTGACTTCAACGGACACAGCCTGTCCGTCGATTTTGATAAATACCTCCATGATGTTCTGTCCTTTCTGAAAGATTAAAAATTTCAGAAAGGACAGGGCGGCGAACGGCAGCAGAGAAAAATGGACGCAAAAAAGCCCGGCTGAACAAACGTCAACCGGGCATTGCAACAAATAAATTTTACTTGGCCTTGTGTGTAAATACACAGATGGACATAGTTTGCCCTTGGTTTAGGGCGGCTTTTTTTAACGAGTTACCAATTGGTATAAAATGGCGATGCACAATGGTATCCTCCTTATACCGCCGTGCCGATTTCATGATGTGGGTCGTCGTGGTTTCTATTTATGGCAAAAAGAAACGGCGGCTCTGATTACTCATATCCGCCGTTTGACAATATCATCAGTTGAGCATAGAAAATCGTCTACTCAGCGGCGGTTTTTTCTTTTCTGCCGCCGGGCAGATGATTACTTAATATTGAGAACGCCGATAATCTGTGAAAACCAGTTGCTCACGGATTATCGGCTCTACGTCTTAGCGTCTGGCTCTTTGCAAACTGAAAGGTTCAGGTGCATTACATAAATTAGGGTTTCCTGTTTGCATTTTGGATAAAAAGAGAAAATTTTCTGATTTTGGTGTCCTTACGTATTTTCATCCGAGTTTTGCTTCCGCAAACCGGACAACAAATCCATCTAGCTTTAAGTTAAAAGCATCACTTCCTCTATTCATTCAGTTTGCTAATGTATTCTTCAAGGCAAATTCCCCCCATATAAATCTCCGTTGCCGCATTGATTCCTACATACCGATAGTGCCATGGCTCATATATCGTGCTAGTGATTTCAGTTTTATCGGCTGGATAGCGTTGTATAAAACCATACTTGTAAGCATTCTCCGCAAGCCAGCCATATACTTCATCGGCGGTTGAAAGCGAAGCATCCTGATTGATGTCAACGGCTAGGCCCAGTTGATGCTCACTGGTGCCCGGAACGGCTACCCATTCCTCCGCCAAGTTTTTCGCTTCGGATTTTGAATGGCCTTCATCCATATACGCCTGTGTTTTTTCATCCATAAGCTCTTGCTGCTTTTCCTGTGTACGATACCCAGATGCAACTATAGAATAATAACCATCAGAGCGCATATCATTGAACATTTTTTGCAGCGACGGATATATTCTCGTATCTATGCTTTGGCCATTTGATAAAACAGTAAGTTCCACTTCATAATTATCGGGGATATAATTGTCCTTATTGACTAATATCAAGTTCCATCCGTGATCTGTACTTGCAACCTGCCGGGAGGATGGAAAAATGTCGGAGAATGAAGGAAAAATGAAATTTATCGGTATAATACCGTTTGCTGCAAATATATAAGAAAAAAAGAGTAAAATTACAGCAGCCAGAAGAATAACGTTTTTCTTTGTTTTATGCTGCCTTCTCGCGTTCTTCATGTTTTCGCTCTCCGCGACCAGCAACGGATGGCAAAGGGAATACATACAAGGCCGACACATACCGGGACGGTGATGAGCAGATATGGCGACCATATGATATGTCCGAACAGGTGATAAGTATTTGTTCGGAAAATATCGGACGAGTCTCCAACAAAGGGAATGAGGTCGAGTAGCTTTTGGCCCCATAGTGGTAGAAACTGTGTGATAGCCATTGGTACATAAACGACGGCCAAACTCGCCAAGAGAGAAGTGAAATTGCTTTTTACAAGTGCCGAAAGGAGCAGCACAATCCCAGTAAAGCCAATCGTCGACAAAAGCAGATAAGCATATTCGTATATTTCTGCCTGCAACATCGTCCATGGAGCTGTCGCAATCAACTTGATACATTGTATTGGCATATCAAAGCCTCGCGTCCCAAGGAAAACAAGCTGTGCGCCGATTGTTCCGACTGCCAGAACAGCATATAACTCCAATGCAAAGGCTACTGATACACCGGTTTTTGCCAAGGCAATTTTCTGCCACCCATTTTGGGTGGTGGCAATCAGCGGTTTGGTATTACTGTGCCATTCACCCGAAAACATTGATGACAACGCGACAGCCAGAAAGAGCGCCATGATCATTCCATATCCGCTTACAGAATTGGCGATGACCTCAGACCAGCCCTCGACCCAATCGTACTGGAAAGGCTGCTGCACCTCGGAATCCATATTGAGAAAATATTCTTTCTCCTTGTCGGTCTGCCCGTTCAGCTCAAGGAAATCATCTACGGCTTGATGCCTGCGCTCATAGAAGTCCGTCAACTGTGCCGGATTGACATAGTTGATCATTATGTAAGGATTATCTGTTTGCTTCAATTCCGGCCACAATGTTCTGACCCACGAATTCAGCGTAAGCCGATCTGTCATTTCATAATCCGATATTTCATCGGACTGGGCCTTTGACTGATAATCCGCAACCATGACCTGCAGCACATCATCTGTCAGTTCGCCTGTCCATTGCCCGGCATATTGCTGTTTGGCCTGAATATTTGAATAACCATCAAAACGATTACCAAATGCACTTGTAAAATCCTTTACTGAGCCAAATTGAAACCACTGATAAGAAAGCACACCACCAAATATGACAATGTAAAGGAAACAGAGCAGTACACTCATTTGTACGCCTTTGCGCCGCCACAGCTTCTTATGTTCAAATAAAAACAATTCCATCGATTCAATTAACTCCTTCTTCTGTTGGAAAATAGGAAAGGTATAGATCTTCCAACGTTGCTTCACAGGGGATAGCCTCGGGCGCGGGCTGTGAAGCGGATATAATCCGAAGCACAACACGATCTTTGTCATGCCGCAGGTTTGCCACCGTTGCGGATTTTTCCCATTTTCTCATTTCTCGTTCCGGTACTATCAACTCCCAAACCTTTCCTTTTGCATCTGACAGGAGTTCATCTATGGTGCCTTGAAGGAGAAAACGTCCTTTCTTCATTAGAAACACTTTATCCGCAATCGCTTCAATATCCGACACGATGTGTGTGGAGAGCAGCACAATCCTGTCATGTGCAAAATCGGACAAAAGATTTCTCAGACGCACACGTTCTTTCGGGTCAAGTCCGGCTGTTGGCTCGTCCAAAATCAGCACTTTGGGGTTGTTTAGCAAAGCCTGAGCAATACCCAAACGCTGCTTCATACCACCGGAAAAAGTCTTTACTTTTTTTGCGGCGACATTGGATAGATCGACAGTATCAAGAAGCTTATGAGAGCGTTTCAACGCTGTCCGGCGCGGGATACCTTTCAGCGCCGCAACATACATCAGAAACTCCTGCGCGGAGTAATCCGGGTAATATCCGAAATCCTGTGGGAGATAGCCCAGTACGTTTCTATACTCACCTCCCATGGAAAGAATACTTTGACTATCATATAGCACATCTCCGCTTGTCGGCTCCAAAATGCCGCAGAGCATGCGCATCAGCGTTGTTTTTCCGGCTCCGTTCGCACCCAAAAGGCCATATACACCCGGCGTCAGTTTTGTGCTGATGCAGTCAACGGCAATTTTTGACCCAAAGTGTTTTGTCAGCCTATCAAGCGATAATTCCATACATTTTTCCTTCCTTTCTCATTTCCATCAGCAGAAAAATCTCTTTGATGAAAAATCCAGAGAATATAATGAACGCTGCAAACCAAATACCGATTGCAGATAGTTCGTAAAGCTGCGGCATCCAATGTGCCGTACAGCCTGCAAAAATGCCCGCGCCCAAACAAGCGGAAACACCAATTTGTATTGCGTGTGTTTTGCAAGTGCGAATGCTCCAAAGGGTTGTGACCATACACCCCCAAAATGGAACCAGCGCATACATGATGAGCTGCACGATGTTGACATCATATTCTGCTGTGCGTACAGTCAGGGCCAGCGTAAGAGTCAGGCAAATCATATCCCCAGCACCGGCTAACACCAATTTTGCCAACATGATCTGTGCACCTGATGCCATTGTGGCGGCTTCAATTTCACACATTCCAAATGTGCGGTTCTGATAGAGAGATGGGAGGCAAGCCAAGATAAAAAGCGGCATAAAAAATGGGATGATCTTTGGTGTGTTAGGGATCGAATAAATTCCGGCGCAGACCAACAGCAGCACTACGCCTTGAAGTCCCCAAAGCCGCCAACCGATGTGCTGGATTATATTTGATAGGAATTGCCAGAAGTTTGTGCGTTTTTCAACCACTGTATTTGAAAGCGGTTGTAAACTCAGCATATCTACACATAGTTGCTGTGTTTCTATCAGGCGCTTTGGCTCCGGGCCCTTGCCCAAAGCAATTTTAATTTCACTTTTATTCATGACTTTTCCTTTCTCATAATTGCCAAAGCAAGTCGCACTCTGCTCTGAACTGTTCTGGTCGGCACGTCTGTAATTTGTGCGATTTCTTTAAAACTGAGTTGCTCGCCGTAGCGTAAAATGACCGCCTCTCGTTGAGGCTGCGACAAGAGGTTCAAGAAATGCGCAAGCTGTTCCTGATCTTCTATTTTTTTCATTCCGGCATCAAAGGCAGGCACATCTTCATCCAAGGTATAAAAGGATTGTTTTCGATATTCGTCAATACAAAGACGATGGGCAATCGTATATAAGTATGACTTAAACTTCCCTCTGCTGTTATAGCTTCGAATATCCCGAAACACCCTAAAGAATGTTTCCTGCGTTAAATCCTCCGCGCGGTTGGAATCAGGGCAATGCCACGAACAATAACGCAGAATTGATGCATAATAACGTTCAATCAATTTGTTTGCGCACTCTGTATTCCCACCCTGGATTTGAGCTATCAGCTCTGTATCATCCATGGCATTCGCTCCTTTCTGGTTATATATAACGCTTGAAAATCGTGATAGGATCAATCGCACTCATAAAAAGTGCAATTTTTGAATACTACAACAAGCAGCTCTATTCTCTTTTGCGCCCATCTGTAGACTTTTCTGAGCCTTCGGTATCAGCCAAACTGTTACGACCTTAACCATTGTAGTTTGTTCTCTTGAAGAACACAAACTCAATGCTAAGCAATAACGAAATTAAACAGTCTATACGCCCAAATTATAAGTCGTTTAAATGCTGACTCCGGAAATATAAAATAATGTGAGGTAATGATAATACTCCTCATTTTGAACTATCATTTTCTAATGGTTCGGTTTTTCGGGATCAGGTCAATTACAGTAAACCATTTCGCAATATCTCTATTCCGGTAGATTCTTTACAAAATGAGAAAAGGGGTATAACATGACAGCTTTGAAATTGTGATGTGGTTACGACAAGGTATCGCAGGAGTCACAGTATAGATCTTTTCGAAAGAGAAGTAGCCGTTATGATAACATCGGTGCACACCCTTGGTCAGAGATAATGTACTGTCGTGTAAAAAACAATTACGCTTTGAATAAAAGGAAAGGTTGTTGCTAATTGTGCTGAATCATACTTTTTTTAAAAAAAGTGTCGTTCTTCTTTTTCTCGCGGGTTGTGGAGGCAACGCGGGTCAAACATATTCTTCGTCTGGTATATCATCAAGCATAATAGAACCAAGCGCATCTATGGAACCGACTTCTTCATCGAATGCATCGTCAAATTCAGCATCGTCAGGCACCCCGGCAAAGCAAAATATGCCTAAAAAGATTCACGTGGGCGGAAAAATCTATTCAACTGAGTTTCCAATTCCAACGGCTGATACATTCGGCCTGACCGGAACAGACGCTACTCTCTACAACTTGGCTGTGGATCAATTTAGCAATGCTGTTATAGGAGAGGACGAATTGGGCAAGGGCAGTACGACACTTGTGTCTCCTGTCCTTACGCTTTTAGGCAGTCAGGAAACTGATGATGGAACGACAACTTATGTTGTTACGTTCCGAGGATTTTACTTTTATGGATTGGGAGATGCTCTCAAAGATCTAAAGCATCCTGTTTATAATGATGGATTCAGTAGTTATTTGGAATCCTTTGTTGTGGATAAAAACGGAAAATGCATCAGCAAAGACAGTCTTCATGATGACGAGGGCAGTGAGGGCATTAAACGGGTCTGCGGTTCTTTAAAAAGTCTTGCAGACTTTCTGATTCGCAATCAGAGCGATCCGATCAATCCTGCAGATGCCAGGGATATTCCACTGCTGGACAAAGATCAGATGCTTCAGGCATATCTCAATTACTTTTTTGAAATGTGAATAGCTGCTACATATGACCGCGCCTCCTGGTATACGGTAAGCTCCGCCTCGTTATTTGTTCAATTTTGGGTGTCCGTCCGCCCCAGCAGATAATCCACGCTTACCTTGTAAAAATCAGCGAGTTTATTGAGTGAAATGCTGGGAATATCCAAAATCCCGCTTTCATAGCGAGAATACGTTGCTTGGCTGACACTTAACAACTTGGCTATATCCTATGGGGGATGTAAATGCCGGGTTATAAAGAGATGTACTTAAAATTGTTTCGTGCCACGGAGGATGCGGTCAATCTGCTCATCGATGCCCAGCAGGCATGCGAGGAGCTCTACATTACCGCGCCTGAACCAGAGTTAAAGGTGGTTGCACTGCCGCAGTGGGACGGCGAAACAAAAAAAGGCGACTCAAATTAATTTTACAGTCCAAACCGTTAGGCTGTTTTTTAGGGAAATCGTGGTATTATAAGTAAAAGAATATCCGGAGGATTTAAGATATGGTTCGAGAGATTTGCAGGGATGAGGTCTTCCTCGCACAGAAGGCGGAAGCGGCAACCGAAGCGGATCTGTCGGTGGCGGAAGACCTGTTGGAAACACTGATCGCCCACAAGGACGGCTGTGTGGGCGTGGCGGCGAATATGATTGGCGTGAACAAGCGCATTATCGCTTTCGTGGACGACGGGGAATACAGGATGATGTTCAATCCTGCGATTGTGAAAAAGTCCGGCCCGTATGACGCGGAGGAGGGGGGCCTGTCCCTCACCGGCACGCGAAAAGTGAACCGCTGGAAGTCGATTAAAGTGCGATACCAGAACCGCGCCTTTCAGGAGCGCTTCAAGATCTTCACCGGCTGGCCGGCGCAGATCATCCAGCACGAGATCGACCACTGCGAGGGGATGATCATCTGATCGTCTGTGAGCGGGAGATAAGTCGGGATTTGTGAGAGGGAATTTGCGAATATGAAAAGACAGATTGCGTTTTTGCGTGGCATTAATGTAAGCGGTAAAAACAAGATTCCCATGGCAAAATTAAAAGAAAACTTTGAAAAACTTGGGTTTCAAGAAGTTAAGACCTATCTAAACAGCGGCAACGTTATTTTTTCAAGTGATGGAGGTGATGAATTGGTGGTCAAAGACGGCAAATGCAAGTATCAGCAAAAAACTGACAATCAGAACGGCAAACACCGTCAAAAAGATAGTTGCAATGTAATTGCGCTGTAATCCAAACTGATCAAAGGAAAATAAGCGGCAAGCCCCTCTGTATTTTTATCGTTCGATCACAAAAAAGTTCGGTTTACTACATGTGCTGCTGCTACTTTTCAACACTCTGAAAAATGATATATTCCTTGTTTTTTGTATAGGAGGTGTTCCATGGAGACAATGGATGATTATATTGAGTTTGTCGGCGAGCAGCTTGTGGATATCCCGATTTTGAAACGGATTCCGCCGCTGCTACAACTGAAAAAGAAAAAAGCTGGTGCATGATGGATAAACTTGATTTTGTTTCAAGGCTCATTGACAAGAATGCGGTGGCGGCCCACGCATTTGCCGATCAGATTGTCCGTGAGAGCCGGGGGAGTGACTGTTGGTATCCGTATTTTGACGAGACAATCCCCCTTCTTAATCACAAGAACTCGTTGGTACGCAACCGGGCCATTGAGATTATCACCGCCAATGCCCGCTGGGATATGGCAGGCAAACTTGACTACGTGATGGGCGAATTTCTTGACCATGTCACGGACGAAAAGCCCATCACGGCGCGGAGTGCATTCAGGCGCTGCCGGAAATCGCGACGGCGAAGTCAAACCTGATTCCCCGAATTCGAGAGGCGTTGAAAAATGCCGACCTCACCGAATACTGCGACAGTATGCGACCTCTGATTTTAAAGGATATCGTGAGTGCTTTGCTGAAGATAGCGGAATAGAAAAAGAAGATTTAGTTGAGGTGGGAGATTATGGAGATTCGAGAGCTTGCGAAAGAGGAGTACGGCGCGGCGCTGGATTTGGCGTGGGAGGTTTTTCAGAAGTTTGAAGCGCCGGACTACGCCCCGCAGGGCGTAAAGGCGTTTTACGCCTCCATCCACGACCCAGACTACCTTGCTCAGCTGCGCATCTACGGCGCGTTTGAGGGCGACACGCTCATCGGCATTCTGGCCACCCGCAGCGGCGGCGCGCATATCGCGCTGTTCTTTGTGCGCGGCGCATACCACCGCCAGGGCGTGGGAAGGCAGCTGTTTTTCCACGCCTGTCAGGAGAATTCGGCCGGACAGATGACGGTGAATTCCTCGCCCTATGCGGTGGAGGTTTACCGACGTCTGGGCTTTTGTGAGATAGACGCGGAACAGACGACGGACGGCATCCGCTATACGCCCACGCTCTGCGTGACTCAGCGTGCGGACTGCCCCTGCAAACGGACGCGCTGCCAGCGGCATGGCGATTGCGTTGCCTGCCGGGAGCATCATAGGCAGGATAAGAAGAATCCGGTCTACTGCCAACGGCCCACGAGAGAGGAAAAGCGCCTGTGCCGCAGGCGTGATTCCAAATAAAAACACTCGGGGAACAGAGCGGATAAAAGGCAGTCAGAATTTGAAATTGAGATTATTGATATAGAACGAAGGGATGCAGAATGAAAAAAGCAACCGTTATTGCAAGGTTCCATAGTTCAATAGAAGCTGCTTGGAATATAGTTACGGATAACACAGCCTTTGACTGGCGCAGTGATATCGTTAAAATAGAAGTATCTGACGATGGTAATCGTTTTACTGAATTTACGAAAGACGGATTTGAAACTGAATTTACGATTACACTCAAAAAGCCCTATGAACGCTATGAATTTGATATGAAAAACAAGAATATGGACGGGCATTGGATTGGGCTTTTTTCAAGGGACGGCTCTGGTACAAAAATTGAATTTACTGAAGAAGTAGAAGTCGCTAATCCCATTATGAATTTTTTTGTAAAGTCGTATCTTAAAAAGCAGCAAGCGACTTATATTACGGATTTAAGAAAAGCAATGGGTGAATAAGGCGAGCACAACTCGTGGATTATCAATTTCCCGTTTGATATTGGAATCGCAGGCATGCGCGCTGCGTTCGTTTCGTATTTTATTCCGACAGGGAGGTCCCTATGGAGTACATTCTACTGACCCCGGAAAATCTGGAGCGGGAGCATATCTGCTGACCGTGGAATAAAAGTAAATCCGCAGGGATTTTGCTGTAAAACCTTATAAAGAGCATCGGTGGTGCGCAATGAAGCGCTGAATTGGCATGACCGGAATAGCATAACAAATCAAAAAAATCAGGAGGTTTACAATGTCTATTCCGGAAAAAACGATCTATCTCCGCGCGGGAGATCAGAAGTTTCCAATCCTTGTGCGCGGATTGTCGGCGTGCTAAAATGGAAAAAACGTGCAGTTTAAGTGGAAATATCTGGTTGCGGGAAGTTCGCCGAAAGCAAAAAAGAAGAAATAGAGGAGGGAGTACCATGGCGTTTGATTTCAAGAAGGAATATAGGGAATTTTACCTGCCGAAGAACAAACCGGAGATCGTGACCGTGCCGAAGGCAAACTACATTGCCGTGCGCGGTTCCGGCGACCCCAATGAGGAGAGCGGTGCGTATAAGGCGGCGGTGGGAGTGCTGTACGCCGTGGCCTACACCATCAAGATGAGCAAGATGGGCGACTACCGCATGGAAGGCTACCACGATTTCGTGGTGCCGCCGCTGGAGGGCTTCTGGTGGCAGGAGGGCATCGACGGCGTGGACTACAAGAACAAGGCGCTGTTCCACTGGATTTCCGTCATTCGTCTGCCAGATTTTGTGACCAACGCAGACTTTGACTGGGCGGTTGGTGAGGCCACGCGCAAAAAGAAGCTGGACTGTTCCAAAGCGGAGTTTTTGACCTTGGAGGAAGGCCTGTGCGTCCAGATCATGCATCTTGGCCCCTTTGATGACGAGCCTGCCACCGTAGCGTTGATGGACGAGTTTCTTGCGGTGAACGGCTACGAAAACGACTTTTCGGAAACGCGGCTTCACCATGAAATCTACCTCTCCGACGCCCGTAAGGTCCCACCGGAGAAGTGGAAAACGGTGATCCGCCACCCCGTAAAGAAGAGGTGATGGAATGGATTGCAGCATTCGCGCATGGCGCATGAGCGACGCTGCCGAGTTGGCGGTGGCTTTGAATAATCCGAATATTCAAAACAATCTGCGGGACGGCCTGCCCTGCCCGTACACGGAAAAGGATGCCAGTGACTATATCGACGCTATGCTTCACGCCGATAAAAACGCGACCTTTGCCTTTGCTATTACAGTAGACGACAAGGCCATCGGCAGTATTGGCGTTTTTTGCAAAGACAACATTCATTCCCGCACTGCCGAAATGGGATATTATATTTCAGAACTGTTCTGGGGGCAGGGGCTTGGCACCAGCACCGTGAAGCAAACCTGCAAATACGTATTTGAAAATACAGATATCCTGCGCATTTTTGCAGAGCCTTTTGCCTACAACACCGCCTCCCGCCGCATTTTGGAAAAGAGCGGTTTCCTCTGCGAGGGTATCATGCGCGCCAACGCCGTTAAAAACGGCAAGGCGCTGGATATGGCACTGTACGCCCTTTTGAAATTGGACTGCCCGGAATATTCGGAGGTGTAGACGTGGAAAATGCAAGCCCTGATTTTATCAACCTAACGCCGCAAAATCTTGCCCAGGAGCATCTTTGCTGTATCATTCGCAGCAGGAAGCCTCATCCCGGCGTGGAGGCAAAGCGGCAGTGGCTGTCTGAGCGACTCCAAGAAGGCCATGTCTTTCGCAAGCTGAATGTCAAGGGCTGCGTGTTCATCGAATATGCTCCGCTGGAGACTGCGTGGGTGCCTGTTACCGGCGAGAATTTTTTATACATCTATTGCCTGTGGGCGGCCTCCCCCTACAAGGGCAAGGGCTACGGACGGGCGCTGATGGAGTATTGCATCGCGGACGCCAGGGAAAAGGGCAAGTCCGGCGTCTGTATGCTGGGCGCGCAAAAGCAGAAAGCATGGCTGACCGACCAGAGCTTTGCGAAAAGCTTTGGTTTCAAGGCGGTGGACTCCACCGACAGCGGCTACGAGCTGCTCACCCTCTCCTT
Organism: Oscillibacter sp.; assembly: GCF_032060045.1. Lineage (GTDB taxonomy): Bacteria > Bacillota > Clostridia > Oscillospirales > Oscillospiraceae > Oscillibacter. Next base: position 29,855 of record NZ_DAMBZJ010000023.1, on the reverse strand, counting down.
TGACGGCACGGTGCCGCGGTTTACCGATTGCGCCAGAGCGTCCAAAATTGAGAGCCGGGAGTTGACCATTTATTACGACCTGCAATGTCCCTATATGGGTCAGAGCATCGAGACAGTCCGGCAGTACTGCGAAGAACAGGAAGTGCCGCTGTCCCTTGTGCCGGTAGATACGCTGGAGCAGGCGAAGAACCTGCCGTGCGTGTTCAACAACTGGGCGGTATTTTACAGGGGCACATTCCAGACGGTGAATCTGCTGTTGGACGTGGAGAACTTAAAGCGGATACTGAAAAAGGAGTAAATCTATGATGAATGCAATCGTGTATACCTCCAATACCGGCTTTACCGCGCAGTACGCGGGGCTGCTGGGCGAAAAACTGAATCTGCCGGCCTATTCTCTGGACACGGCAAAAAGGGAACTTGCCGCCGGCGCTGAAATCCTCTATCTCGGCTGGCTGATGGCAGGTCAGGTCAAGGGCTATAAGCAGGCGGCAAAGTTTTATAAAATTGCCGCGGTCTGCGGCGTGGGCATGGGGGCCGGCGGCTCGCAGATCAAGGAAGTGCGCAAGGGCAACGCCATTCCGGAGAACATTCCGCTGTTCACCCTGCAGGGCGGTTTTGAACTCAATAAGCTCCACGGCATCTACAAATTTATGATGAACACCATGAAGCGTACCGTGGGCAAAAAGCTGGCGGCAAAGCCGGACAAAACGGCAGACGAACAGGATATGCTGGATTTGCTTCTCCACGGCGGCAGCCGGGTCAGCGAGGAAAACCTGCGTCCGGTCTTGGAGTGGTGCGGGAAATGACAGAGCGCAGATTTCAAATTGAACATATCCCAGCCGTGTTGTACGGCGATGCGGCGGAGAAAGCGTATTTTCACACCCCTGAGCAGTTGGCTGCTTTACGAAACTGGGAGGAGACGCACGCATGACGGATCAGGAGCAGTTGGACGCTCTGAAGGTGGTGACCTCGATCATTGTGCGCTGTGAGCGGATGCAGTCCAAGTTTATTCCCGCAACCTCGCAGCACACCCTGCTGAAAAACCGCATTCAGGCCATGAAAATTGCAGAGGCTTTACTGACCGGGCGTGGCGCAGATCTATATTCCACGCAGGATCTTTCTGCCGCCCTGGAACCTCTGGCCTCAATCATCCGAAAATGCGAAAAAGCCCGTTCAAAATATGAGCCGACCTGCGTGCAATACAGGCGCTTTCACGGCATCATCCTGGCCATGGAATTGTCCCGACAGTTGATCGAAAATGAGTTGAGTAGAAAATGAACCCCTTGACGTTTCTGTGTCGCAATGATAAACTGTCCTCAATTTATATAGATTGGAGTTGAAAAAATGCGCATTGCTTCCTGCTGATTGATTGGCTATGATGAAAACCGTGAGCGGCTTCAGCCGCCGTTTTGTCATGCCTGTGCAGGGAAGTTACGCATTTTTTGAGCGCTCACGGAATTGCCATGCCGACAGGCGGGCTTTGTCTTTCTGTGTGATGGCTGCAAGAAGTAACTTTCTTGCAGCCATTTTCTATATAGGAGGACAAAACCATGTCACAGATAAAAGTCGAGGGCCTTACCTTTTCCTATCCCGGCAGCTACGACAACATTTTTGAGGACGTCAGCTTCCAACTCGATACCGACTGGAAACTGGGCTTTATCGGCCGGAACGGCAGGGGAAAAACTACGTTTCTAAAGCTTCTGCTGGGTGAGTATCCGTATGGCGGCAGTATCTCCGCGTCCGTTCCCCTCGCATACTTCCCGTTTCCGGTAAAGGACCAGAGCTGTCCCACGGAGGAGGTATTGCACTCCGTCAACCCGGAGGCGCAGAACTGGGAGCTGATCCGCGAGCTCAGTCTTCTGGGCGTCTCCGAGGATGCGCTGGAGCGTTCCTTTGACACGCTCTCCTTCGGAGAGCAGACGAAGGCGCTGCTGGCGGTGCTGTTTGTGGGTGAGTCCCGATTTTTGCTCATCGACGAGCCGACAAACCACCTGGACGCGGAGGGCCGCCAGCGGGTCAGCCGGTATCTCCGGCGCAAGGAGGGTTTTCTTCTCGTCTCCCACGACCGGGCGTTTCTGGACGGGTGCGTGGATCATGTTCTGTCCATCAACAAAACCAATATCGAACTGCAACGGGGGGATTTTTCCAGTTGGTTTGAAAACAAGAAACGGCAGGACAGTTCTGAGGCGGCGCAGAATGAGAAGCTGAAAAAGCAAATCGTCAGACTGGAGGCCAGTGCGCGGGAAAAAGCAGGCTGGGCGGACGCGGTGGAAAAGACAAAGTTTGGAACCAAGAATTCCGGACTGCGCCCGGACAGAGGGTATATCGGGCACAAATCCGCCAAAATGATGCAGCGCTCCAAGGCGATTGCCCAGCGCAGGCAGGAGGCGATGGAGGAGAAGTCGCAGTTGCTCCGGAATATCGAGCAAGCCGACGCGCTGAAGGTGTCTCAGATCCCCTACCGCGCGCCGCGGCTTGTCTCACTCGACCATGTTTCCATTGTGTACGGCGAAAAAGCCGTTTGCAGCGATGTTACCTTCACCGTCGAGCGGGGGGACCGCATCGCGCTGCGGGGCCGGAACGGCAGCGGAAAATCCAGTATCCTGAAGTTGATCTGCGGGCAGGACATCCCGTATACCGGCAACTTACAGGTTGGCGGCGGGCTGAAGATTTCCTACGTCTCCCAGGATACGTCGTTTTTGCGCGGGAGCCTGTCCGATCTTGCCCGAGAGGGCGACATCGACGAAAGCCTTTTCAAAGCCATTTTGCGCAAGCTGGATTTTGAGCGGGTCCAGTTTGAAAAGGACATGGCGGAGTTCAGCGGCGGGCAAAAGAAAAAAGTTCTGATCGCCAAGAGCCTTTGCGAGGAGTCCAATCTGCTGGTCTGGGATGAGCCGCTCAACTTTGTGGATGTCATCTCCAGGATGCAGATCGAGGCGCTTCTGCTCTCCTACCGGCCCACCATCCTGTTTGTGGAACATGACTGGGTTTTCACCGAAAAAATCGCGACAAAATTCGTGTCGCTGTGAAGGCCCGAGATATGGTCATATCTGCCCCCCAAAAATCTATCTGATTGCGCGCAAACATCTCTTCCATTCCCGCCGCACATCTTTTAATACACAGAATCCATCCCTAACCAAATCCCAGAATACGAAAGTAACGATGGCAGTAGTGAGGGCAAAAGAGCGCCAAAGAGGAAGCCGCTTTCCTGCGGAAAGCGTCAAAGAGTGCGGCTGAGGTGCAGACGAAAGTTCAGACACACGTTTGGGACGATCAGGCCGGGCATTCGAGTCACCCATCTTGGACCAATTTAAGGAACCGCTTAATCTCAATGATTAGGCGGTTTTCTTTTTAGTATCAATGGTACCAATAGATTATAAAATATCATTTGCATTCTCGATTGAATTAAGAATATGATAATTAGAATTTAAAAACGCTAACAAAGAATTCCGCAACCCCTGGTGCGGGGCCTATTGGGCATCTAAGGGGATGCGGGTGATTCCCACAGTGAACTTGGGAGGGGACATAGTCAAAACAAGAGCCGCTGCATACAAAATGAAGATGCAGCGGCTCTTGCTTGTGACTGATTGGATTTTATATGATTCAAGTTCTGTGTAACACGGAAAGAACCATTACAATTCATTGATCGTATCAGTTACTTTCATATTTCGAATTCGTTTTGCCGGGGTATGGACTGCAGCTATGGCTGCAGCAAGTACAAATACAAGAATAACAGCGAGTGGAACAATAGGGAACGTCCAAACGGCATAGGCAAAATGCGCGGTAATCAGATTATCGTAAAGCAGCTTGCTCAACAGCAGTCCAACTACGCAGCCGACTACACAGCCGGACAAGGCATACGTGGCGGCTTCGGCGGCAATCATTTTAGTCATCTGATGGGTATCCATACCGACAGCGCGCATTGCCCCGTACTGCTTTATCCTTGCGGATACGCTCATGGAAATACTGTTCATGATATTCAGCACCGTCACTGCCGTGATAATGGCTAAGAAACCGTACACGAACAGCAGAAACGCCATGTAGGTGCTGGTGGTTCGCTGGTCGCGCTGGTCACGGAATGTGTACGAATTGCCTATCGCATTATGAATTGCTTCCACATTTTCATCGGTTGCATCGCTGGTTGTCTGTACCATGACAAGTGAATACTCAGAATTGCCAGTTAAACGTGCAAAGGTTTCACCAGAGGTAATGAGCGTGACGGTTTTGTGAGTGCTGCCATCTTCGCTAAAGGGGTTATATTTCAGCAGTCCTGCGATTTCTAATGTTTCGCCCGCTACCTGTATCTGATCACCGATTGAAACAGGGGTTTGTGCATCCCAAACCGCAAGTACAGACCGGCTATTCCCATATACTTTTGCAAGGTCGCTGCCTTTTCGGAGCTGATGATCTTTTACGAGACAGTCCAGATCAAAGGCATCATAGGAAATGACGTCGATTTCACTTGCCACAGCATTCACCTGCGCCGGGACACCAAGGCTGCTTCTTCGACCAAAAGCGCGCTTTACCCCGGCCATGTCGCTGATTTGATCCAGCAGCGCAGGGTCAATGGAATTCGAGCCATTGCTGCTTGCAATATTGATGTCCGCAGTGTTTGCGGACTGCGGCATGATGTATCCGACAAGGTCGATCATCACAGAGAAGCTTAAAAACAAAATGATGCTGAGGGCAAAGGAACTTGTCATGAGAAACAGGTTTTTTTTGCCTGCTACGGCATGATGAACACCCAGCGCTGTTTCGACTTTAAGAAAGCCAGCGTTCGGCGCACGGTTTGTGTGCTTTGCAGTCGCCGAATTACCCGCTACCGCCATGACCGGTGATACCTTTGCCGCTTGTTTGGCCGGAGACCGCGCAGCAAGTAGCACGGTAATAATGCCCAAAAGAATGCCGCAGATAATTCCGATGATGCTCACGCCAAAAAGCGGCATATCAGAAAATTCTTCGCCAACAAGAAAGTGTAGTGTTCCACACAAGGCCCATGTGGCGGCAACGCCAAGCAGCACGCCAATGGGAACCGCTGTTTTGCACCAGTTCAGCGCTTCCAACCGAACGAACCGGATGATTTGCTGGCGGCTCATGCCGATGCAGCGCATCATACCAAAGAACTTTGTTCGCTGAGCAACGGTGCTGTTCATACTGCTGGAGATCATCAGAACACCTGCAA
>NZ_DAMBZJ010000023.1:0-24663 GCF_032060045.1 Oscillibacter sp. | reverse complement strand
GAATTAGGAGGAACAATACTGCCGCCGCACCAAACAAGGTCTGCGCCATTGTGCTGGCAAAAAGGCTTTGCAGGGCCTGCCTTCCGTGTTTGCCGATCAGCCTGCCTGCCTCCATCCGCACCCCCATCTCTGCCATGCTGAACACGGCCGTCACCAAAAATACGGCGAACACAATGCACAAAAGTGTCATACGGTTTTGCCGCTTATGAACCTTGGCAGAGATTGGAATAAGACTCAGATAGCTTTTCATTCCCGACACCTCCCCAAATCGGTGAGCGTGCCATCGGATACTTTCAGCACACGGTCAGCGGTTTGGGCAATGCTGGGGCTGTGGGTGATCATCACAATGGTCTGCTCATACTTTTTGGTGGCTTCTTTGAGAAGGGCGATGACCTCGCTGCTGTTCTGAGAGTCCAGATTGCCGGTCGGCTCATCCGCCAAAATCAACGATGGCCGTGTCAGCAGCGCACGCCCGATGGCCACTCTTTGCTGCTGCCCGCCGGATAACTGGCTGGGGAGATGATTTCGGCGCTCCTTCAGACCCAACACCGTCAGCAATTCCTCCAGATACTTCTTATCCGGCTTTTGGTAGTCGAGAAGAACTGGAAAAATAATATTCTGCTCCACCGTCAGTTCAGGAACTAAATTAAACGCCTGAAATATGAAACCAATGTTTCTGCGGCGAAAAACAGTTAACTGGCGGTCCTTCATTTTGAAGGGATCGTTTCCGTCAATAAAGACTTTGCCGGAGGTTGGCGTATCCAGCGCTCCCAGCATATTCAGCAACGTACTCTTACCGGAGCCGGATTCGCCCACCACTGCGACAAATTCGCCTTTGGGTACCGTAAAGCTGACATCTTTTAATGCGTGAACAGCGGCTTCACCGCTGCCATAAGTTTTACAGATTGCTTTTACTTCTAATAGGTTCATTGTTGTACCTCTCTTTCTGTGCCATAACCACAATGAAAGAGTAGCATGCGTATCCTACGGCCAGATGAATTTCATCCTACAATTTTGTAGGAATTAAAAATTCTATGATAAAAGTAGTTCCCGCACCCAATTCACTGTCAACTTTTACGGTCCCGCTATGGGCTTCAATGATGGATTTAGCAAGGGGCAGCCCCAAACCGATTCCTTGTGTATCCTTTGAAAATTTACTGCGGTAAAACCGCTTGAAAATGTGATACAAGTCCTCGTGATGAATGCCGCAGCCGTTGTCCTTGATACGAATTTGGAGGATTGCAGGGGACTGTAGCCACGCAATGTCAATCCAATCTCCCTTTTTCGTGTGATCAAGGGCGTTCTTAACAATATTGTCCAGTGCCTCCGTTAACCAATCCCGGTCACAAAGCAAAGTGACAGCAGAGTCACCGGTTAATCGGATTTCCTTTTCCTCCCGCTCGGCTCGGAAAGCAAAGCGCCTTTTAACACATTCCATCATTTCCGATACATTTTCCATCCTTTTGTCGAGAACAACTGTCCCAGCATCCATTTTGGTGATTTTTAAAAGGTTTTGCACTAAAGTCTCAATTCTGCCCAGTTCCTGTTCGGATAGAGTTGTAAACTCTTCAATCGTCTGCGAATTTTCTGCTTCGCTTTGCAGAATTCCATTGTAAATATTGAGTGCTGCAAGAGGGGCCTTTAATTGATGCGAAATATCCGCAATCGTATCTTTTAAGAATTCCTTGGATTTCAGTTCCTGCTGTGCATGGGCATTCAGGATAGAAACCAACGTGTTCACCTCATGAAATAGTCGATATAGTTCGCCCTCATCATTGCATTCAATACGGGCATCGGGATCCCCAGAAATGTATGCTGTGATTTCGGACACAGCAGTTTCAAGGGTTCTATATTGCTCCTTAAAATATCCGTAGCATAGCAAGAGGATCACCAATGCCATACATAGCGCACAGATAAATATTGATCGCGCCGCAGGAACAAAGGATAAGAGCATCAGAACGGATGTGGCTACTATAAACGCAGCAATGCACGTCAATATCTGTATAAAAAGCAGTTTAATTTTTCGATTAGCCAGTATTCTCATGATGCACCTCAATCAACGGAATTCCATTTATACCCTAAGCGGCGCACCGTAATGATTCTTTTGGGATTGCCGGGGTCATCTTCAATTTTGGTGCGCAGTCTGCGGATATACACGGTGAGCGTATTGCTGTCCACATAGCTTTCATTGCAATCCCACAGCTTGCTTAAAATCTGTTCCGGCGAAAGCACCCTGTCTGGGTTTTCTAAAAATAGGTGCAGGAGTTTAAATTCGCCGGCGGTTAGTTCAACAATTTCACCGTTTTTGGATACCTCACTTTTTAGCAAATCTACTTTGATTCCGCCTGACACCAGATCCGTATCTGCCTGATTAAAATGCTCGCTTCTGCGCAGCAACGCATTGATCCTTGATAGAAACACTGCCAACTTAAAAGGCTTTGTGATGTAGTCGTCACCACCTATGTCAAGCCCCATGATGATGTCGGTTTCTTCATCGGCAGCAGTCAAAAAAATAATGGGGACTTGTGATGTCTGCCGTATCTTTTTGCATAATTCAAAGCCTGTGCCATCCGGTAGCGAAACATCTAAAATCACCAGATCATAGTTACCATCTGCCCACTTCGTATTTGCTTCGCAGATTGTGTGGGCAACAGCCAAATCGTACCCCTGCTTTTTAATCGTAAAAGATAAGCCATTGATTAAGCTTAAATCATCTTCCACTAAAAATATTCGTTTCATTTATAATCACCATCCTTGGGACTATTGGTTTTGTATCGCTTGTCGGCTGGCCTTTCCGCATCTTTTGGTATGAGCCAGACCGATGCCATTTTTACCGCGCCAGATATACGGCCATTAGTGCAATGGTAGTTTATCATGCGAGGGGTGATGCCCCATTTTTCGCTTGCTTCTTTCAGAGTCATATATTCCATATTGCAATACCTCTATAACAGAAAACCTTATATTTATTATATTTCGCTATCTCGAATAATACAAGCATGTCCATAGAAGAAAGATATAGAAATTGTAAAATTGAGTCGCGAGAATGAACATCTCATACAAAATACTTAAATAGAAAGTTAAAGGGTTGCTAAAGAAAAGTCTTGTATAATTTGCCCGGGGGCATAGGTTAAAGTAAATAAAAGGCGAGGTATGTAAACAGTTAAAAGCATTGTTTGCTGGAGACGTAATAATAATTGCGACTGCCGCATTCGTAGTAATTCAGTTCCGTTCGACCAGTAATGAATATGCTCAGATCAAAGGATACACGGGTATAATGATTTGGTGAGAAGCGGAAACACTCCACCAACGAGAAAACCTGAATTGACAAACCTCTTGACGACGTGGCATCCGCTACCCACATATCATAGTTGACGATGCCTTTATATTTACTATATCCATATAAAGGCATATCGGGGCATATCACCTGATATCCATTGTTAAGAAGCGGCACCGCCAGAAAGGAAAGCAGCCGTCCATTTCCCCCAACACCATGAAAAAGAATAATGGTGGCTTTCGGTTCTGATGGAGAATATACATCCAGATGAATTCGGTTGCCGTTGTTTAGTTCCAAAAAATGTTCTTCCGGTTCTGCCTTTGCGTTGAGCCTGTATTTTGGAGGAAGGAAGACCTGCACCTTCCTCCATATCAGATCATTTTTATACAATGGGCGCTCTCTTCTCAATCAAGCAAAATCTTTAGGTTGCGTTTTCGCTCAATTCGCAGCAGCTTTTCCATATCGGAAAATATTTTACTCTGTGTACAAAGCGTTGTACTTCCCAAAGAAGCTTTGACGAAATATCATGGTCAGTCTTATAATCCAGCAACATTCAAGAGCTTTCGGATAAAATGTTGGATGGCGTTGCGGGCGGTGCTATAAAACAACGTTCATACACTTTCCGAAATCATATTAAAAAAGGAAAACGGCGGCTTTGATTTTTATTTTCAAAACCGCCGTTCCCCTATGCCTCATGTCCGCGCATAATAAGCATGTATGTGAAGATTACTGATAGAGCCAATCGTCAAAGTGATCTGCCCATTCTTGCAGTGCATTAATAAATCGCCCAACATGAAATCCATCACATACTGAATGATGTACTTGCACTGCCAATGGCATTAAAACCTTTTTATCTTGCTCGATAAACTTGCCGATAGTAAAAATAGGGGGCAGATAACAACCATCTGTGTATACATTGAGGTTAAATCCTGTAAAGCTCGCCCAGGGCAAACAGGATACATTGAACGTATTAAGTGGTTCATTGGGTTTGGGCATTAGCTTAGTGGCACTTGAATAACAGGCAATATCAGATATGCAATTTTCATAAAACTGTAGAAAAGAAGTGTTATATGGAGTCCATATACTCGAAAATAACTCCTTTTCTTTATTGAAAATGGTGTAACTCGGATTAAGCTCGTCCCAAAAACCTAAATTACCATCAGGATCAGTATTCATACGAAACTCTTGATATCGGTTAACAATTGTGGTGAGCATATAGATTTGCGCAGGATATATTTTTTTGTCCATGCTTTTTAATGCTGCGCGCATACCGGTTATATCAATATTGGCGGTTAAGCTATAAGTGCAGCGCAGATCATGCATATAATGATGATAGTAATCTTTACGCACCCAATTATTTATATCAATCAAATGAAAGCCCATAACAATTCTCCGCATTCTCATTTATTTTAACGTGCAAAAGCCTGTGCCATGCACGATAAAGAAATTGTTGTTACCATTGTTTATTCATCCCTCTCTGCATATAATGTAAATTAAAGTATATCTTATTGGTTCGTCAAGTACAAGCCGGATGGAATTTCATAAAAAACGTTATACAATTTCTCCCTGTTTTCTAAGGCGGGCATTGTATGATGAAATGGGATATAGCGAGTGGGAGCTGCGCAGAGTTTTTTAGACAGTGGGGTTTCGTGCTATAAGGACATCTACAAAAGGCACCGTGCTGTTTTTCTCGGCAAAACAATCCGGCTGGTTACTTTGGAGGAGGCACACTGTTAAGGCACTGGCCGAAAAGTCGGAGCAGCAGGGCATCATAACCGACCACGGCATAGATAAAATGGCGGATGCATTTGGAACATAAAAGGATGAAATCAACCGATACTAAAGTTGGCAGCAACATTATTTGATAAGAAGGTTGAGAAAATTGGAAAAAGAACCATGGAACTTTGATAACAGTTATGTGAATCTACCCGAGATTTTTTATATAAGCCAGAATCCGACCGCTGTGCGCGCTCCAAAACTCATCATATTTAATGATGCATTAGCGGATTTTTTAGGCGTACCACAGCAATTAGGCGTTTTTGCCGGAAACGAACTTCCCGGCGGATCCGAGCCTATAGCCCAGGCATATGCCGGACATCAGTTCGGCTTTTTTACCATGTTAGGTGATGGACGCGCTACTCTTCTGGGCGAGCAAATAGCAGTTTCCGGAGAGCGATTTGATATTCAACTAAAAGGTTCCGGGCCAACCCCATACTCCCGAGGTGGCGACGGACGCGCAGCGTTAGGACCCATGCTGCGGGAATATATCATTAGTGAGGCCATGTATGCATTGGGGATTCCAACAACCAGAAGTCTGGCGGTCGTAACAACGGGAGAAATTGTAAGGCGCGACAAAAATCTGCAGGGAGCAGTTTTAACACGTGTTGCAAAAAGCCATATTCGAGTAGGAACCTTTGAATATGCTGCCCACTTTGGCACGGAAGATGATGTTCGCAGCTTAGCCGATTACACCATAACACGGCACGCTCCAACCATTGCAGCATCTGAAAACAAATATCTGATGCTGCTAAGAGAGGTGGTGAAACGGCAGGCGTATCTGATTTCCAGATGGCAATTGGTGGGGTTTATTCACGGTGTAATGAATACAGATAATATGTCCATTAGCGGCGAAACCATTGATTATGGTCCTTGTGCTTTTATGGATGTTTATCAACCGGCAACTGTTTTCAGTTCCATCGATACACATGGACGCTACGCCTATGAAAACCAACCAAAGATGGCTGCATGGAATTTGGCTCGCTTTGCGGAAACCTTGTTACCCTTGATTCATGATGACACAAATAAGGCCGCAGAACTTGCCCAAGAAGAAGTTTCAACTTTTTGGAACCTGTATCATCAGTATTGGCTGGAGGGAATGCAGGCAAAGTTGGGGCTGTATAATCAGGAAGAGGGGGACCCTCTGCTGATCAACGATTTTTTGTATCTTATGGAACAAAATCAAGCGAATTATACAAAGACATTCAAATCCTTGACATTGGACAAGAACGATGGCCAGAATTTGTTTGCCCACCCTGCGTATCATCCTTGGCATGAGCGCTGGCAAGAACGGCTTGACCGACAGCCACAGTCAAGAAAGGAAAGCAGGGAACTTATGAAAATTCATAACCCTGCGATGATTCCCCAAAACCATCTGGTTGAAGAAGCACTGGCGGCTGCGCAAGAGGGCGATTTATCCAACATGCATAAACTGCTCCTCGCTTTGGAAAATCCTTATGGCTATACGGCTGAACAAGAAACGTTTCCACAAGTGCCTCCGCCTGCATCTTGTCATTACCAGACATTTTGTGGGACTTGAGCGGCTTTGCCGATGTAGCGTTATAGCATAAACAAAAAGGTGAATTGATGCAATTTTTAAACGATGTAAAACACTCTGTCCCTCATACTTCGGATGAATTATTCTGTATCATAAGAAAAATGCTGGACTCATCCACTTCTTCAATTCGGTATGGCAGGCCAATCCGTTCCCCAATTTCTCTCAATTGTTCCGGCGAATGTGTGATCGCCCTGAAGCCATCTTTGCAAACGATGACCCCATCTTTTGACTGCTCGCAGTCAATTTCTCCAAGCAGACCTTTATCCGCCTGCTCTTCAAACCATTTAAGGCGCCATTCCCAAAACTTAGCGCTGTAACTGCTAAAATAGACCGTTCCGCCGGGCGCCAGAAGTTTAATCATATGATCAATAACGCGTTCATTGGCTCTCATGGCGGACAATGCATTCTGTAAACAGAGAATGACGTTAAAGGTTCCGTCAAAGGTCATCTCATGGGCATCCATAGTGACCATGGATGCGTTGGGATAATTTTTTAAATAGGCCTTGCCCAATTCCACATTATCGGCAGAGATATCCATGCCGATAATGGAATCGCAATAGGGTGCCAGCTCTTTCACAATCCGCCCGTAACCAGCGGCCATTTCCAGAACACGTTCTGTCCCGGAAAGCTTTTTTCGGACAAAGTCAATCTCTTCATCTAAATATTGCTTTACGCGGGGAATGGCGGTTTCGTAGACGCGAAACAAGCTTTGGGAATTCAACTTGTCAGCATAATAATTATTCATTACCGTTTATCCTTATATGATAGAGTAGTAGTTTATAAAGCCCCTCTCCAAGGGCGGTACTGCGATGAAAAAGTGTGAATTGTTAATAATTTACAATCCTATATTACACTGAGATTATAACAATATCAACCAAAACGCCTCGGGGATCATGCTGTCAAGCCTACTGCCACGGAATTGAACGATCCAGAACTGTGAAAGTATCGAAATGTAAGCGGTACAGTTTATGACTGTACCGCTCGTTTTATGGTCGAATTGGAAACTCTATTGCAGATACCTAAATTTTCCGCTATAATGAAAACATGAAGTTACCTGGAATCTGAGGAATTTTTAAGGGAAGTTTGCTAGCCTGCAAGGTTTCATATGTTCCTAACAGATAACCGTATCCATCATTTACAGCTTGGTAAACACTGTAACATAATATAAAGTGTAATGCTTGGAATGACAGGTTATTACGAGAGGTATGGTGGCATGAAACGAAAAATAGCGTCAGGGATATTAGCCATTGCGTTGAGTTTTTCCTTAGTTGCATGTGGATCGAATCAAGTGGACAATCAGGAGGGAAGAACCGGTTCCGTTTCAAGCGATGTTTTTTATACGAATAAGCGGCTGAGCAATGAACAACTGCTTTCTGATTATGATGCCATGTGGAAAGCAATGAAAGAGAGCTATCCTTTTTGGGGAGTGCTGGCCCGGAGCAGGCCGCAGGATCCGGGATACTATAACGCAGTTATTTCCGATTATCGCGGACAGCTTCAAGGTGTTGAAGCGGGGAGCGACGAGGCAATGTATCAGTTTTTATCCATTGTGGCCAACAGTCTGTATGAAGTATGCGGGATGGTAGGCCATGTGAGTATTGTCAATCCAAACCATTTTGAAGGGTTAGGTGTTTATAAGGAGTACGTCGACGAAATGCCGGAGGTGCAGCCCTGGGTTGACGTGATTGAAAAGCCGGAAGTTATTTCTTTTTATGAATATTGTGATTACCTGCGAACACTTCCGCTGGAAGACACGAGCAATGCGGAGACTGAAGATGATAAATCAAGTGAGCAGGCGGAAATAGAAAGCATGCCTGCAAATGCAAATCTGACAACAAACATCCTTGAAGAAGGGAAGACCGCTTACATCCGAGTGGATTCCTTTGATGATTCCTATATAGACGCTGATTTGCCAAAAATCCAGACTTTTTTGGAGGAAGTTAAGAATTACGATAATTTGATTATCGACATCCAGAATAACGGTGGCGGAAATACTGACTACTGGGAGAAGGCCTTTGTTCGTCCCAATCTTGCAGAACCGGTCAACTCGCGGCTGATACGGCTAATGAAAGACACCCAATTGGCACGGCAATTCTATATGTTGCAGTATCAAGACTCCACATTAAGCATGGAAGCAGTCAAAGACGATCCGGAGTTGAAAGAGCTGTCCAGCGAGGATATGGCAGATTTGTCTCTGGCAAGGGAATTGTCGGAACCTGTGGAGCCGGATACAGGAGAAAAAATGTTTCATGGAAAAATATGGGTGTTGGTAGGGTCGGCGGTATACTCTTCCGCGGAGGCGTTTGCGGTATTTTGCAAAGACACTGGGTTTGCCACGTTGGTAGGACAGACAACGGGCGGCTCCGATAGCGGCGGTCCAATCCTTTTTGAACTTCCTAACAGCCATCTTTTAGTTCAGTTCGATGTGGAGTATTGCCTTAATGCGGACGGAAGCTGCAATCAGGAGACGGGCACAGTGCCGGACATCGAAGCAGAGGATGCGCTGCATAAGGTGCTAAGCTTAATTGAAAGACCGTAGTCTCTTGCGCGGATTGCGGTGTTGCTACGCTTAGAATTGGCATTAGGCTGGGGTGCAAGTTCTTGGGAGGAAAATGCCGGGTGATGATGCTCTATCTGGAGCAATATGACGACACAGCGTAGATCGCAATTACTAAAATCATACAAGGAGTGTTAGTGAATGAATAAGATTACTTGCATTTGCCTGGGTGTAAAAAACATGGAAGAATCAATCCAGTTTTACCGGGACAGGTTAGGGTTTCAAACGGATGAAAAGAGCAATAATCCCCAAGTGGTATTCTTTAATACGCCGGGCACAAAATTTGAACTCTTCCCTCTGGACTTACTGGCGAAAGACATTCGCGCAGAGGCCCCGCCTCCAGTATGCAGCGGCTTTGGCGGAATCACGTTGGCGTATAATGTTGAGCACAAAGAGGATGTTGCAAAAGTAATTGAAAAGGCCAGAAAAGCTGGAGCCAAAATTGTTAAAGAACCGCAGGAAGTTTTTTGGGGTGGATACCACGCGTATTTTGCAGATTTGGATGGCTACTATTGGGAGGTTGCATGGGGACCTGATTTTAAATATGATGATGACGGCATGCTGGTGTTTTAACAAAGCCGCAAGTGCTCGTTATCAACAATATGCCAAGGAAAGCATCACTCCTTGCTTGGCAGCAGATCTCTTTAAATAACACATTCTTTCTTATGTTCTATCAAACTGCTACGAGCGGCATGATTGCAAATCATGCCGCTCGTTTGCCATTATAATTACGACGATCCGAAACAACAATTGCATTTAAAGAGTTCTCCTTACATACATGATGAATCGGACCCATGTTCTGGTTAGGAAAACGATGGATTGCTTTCACTATAAGACGGCAAAGTCTGCATGAGGGCATAAAAGCATTCCGGCTTACCGGTGCTGAAGTATTCATACCAAGATTTCAGCGTGTCGGTTTGAAAAACGTTTAAATGTTCAATGATTTGTTTTGCCCACAGCAAGGCCCCGGTGGAACCTGCAGTAATCAGGTTGTGATTTGCCACAGACGGTTGGTCGATATAAAAACTTTGCCCCGTATAATCGCGCGCAAACATTTCAAGAAATCCCGGTCCATTACTGGTATGGGGGCGTTGATTCAACAGACCGATATTGGCAAGGGCGGCGGTAGCCCCACAAATTGCGCCAACAGTACCACCCACCGCGAGAAGCTCTTTTGCTTTTTCAAGGATGCTTCCGTGCCGGGGGTCATTCCATGTATTTGCGCCCGGCAACAGCAGCACACTTGTTTCTGCCACAACAATTTCGTCAATCAGGCAATCAGGCACCACCGTCAGCCCGCCCATTGTACGAATTGGCTCTTTGGAAGAACCCACCGTTTTCAGCGAGATCTTAGGTGCGTCCTTTTTGAAAAAACGAGCAGAATACAGTTCCGCAGACACATACCCCAGCTCCCAGTCCGCGAAAGTGTCAAGGACATAAACATAGATTGAAAACATAAATTTCCTCCGGTTCATTGTGTTATAGATAAATTTATTGTACTATGTAATTGTTGACAACAGCATGGCAACAATCTGCAATAAAACAAATGAAATTTTGAAGGACGGCCATTGATGAAAGTAGATAGACTGGTAAGCATCATTTTGCTGCTTCTGGAAAAAGAGCGGATCGGCGCACAGGAACTGGCGAAGCTGTTTGAAGTTTCACCCCGCACCATTTACCGAGACATTGAAGCAATCAACATGGCTGGAATTCCGGTTCACTCCACTTCAGGAGTGGGCGGTGGCTTCGAAATTATGCAAAACTACAAGCTGGATAAAACCGTTTTTTCGACGGCGGACTTGTCCGCCATCTTGATGGGGCTTTCCAATCTTTCCAGTGTGATGCGCGGGGATGAGCTGGTGAACACGCTGGCGAAGGTAAAAATTTTTACCCCCGCCGATAAGGAGAAGGACATTGAATTAAAAGCCAATCGAATCTGTATAGATTCAAGTCCGTGGATGAGCAACAGGAACATACTACAGTATTTAGAGATGATCAAAACAGCTTTGCAGGAAAGCATGCTGCTGACCTTTGAATATATATCTCACCACGGAAAAAAGACGACACGAACAGTTGAACCATATCAGCTTATACTGAAGAGCGGTCATTGGTATTTGCAAGGGTATTGCCGTGAAAGGCATGATTTTCGCTTATTCTCAATTTCGCGCATATCGAACCTAACACTACAAGAGGAATCTTTTACACCGCAACATTATCAAAAACCAATTTTGGACGCTACCGACATCTTAGAAACCATACAGACAAAAATCAAAATTCGTATTCACAAATCGGTTATGGACAGGGTTCTTGATTATTGCGCCTTTGAAGACTTTTTATGCGATGGAGATGAATGGTATATTGTGAGCTTCCCCTTCGTTGAAAATGAATATTACTATGACATTCTTCTAAGCTTTGGGGATAAATGCGAATGCCTGGAACCGCTGCACATCCGCACGGAAATGAAGCGAAAAATACAAAAGATCGCGGCCTTATACGGTAGCAAATAAGTAATGCTAGGGGATAACTGTTAAACCTAAGTAATATTGAATAAGAGGGGATTGTGTATTATGAATAAAACGAGTCCTCAATTACCCAAAGAATTTACATTGACAAATGACTTTTCGTCTTATGCAGAGGAGTTCCTTATATCGGAACTCCCAATTACAAATATGAAAAGTACAGGCTCTGTTGTTCAAGATGAAGGGTTCTATAGCATTGAAATTAATAAAAGCATTTTTGACAATTGTACATTGCATGCATGCAATTTCCGAAAGGCAAGTTTTATTGATGTTGTATTTCAATCTTGTGATTTATCGAACACAGAGTTTCAGAACGCCTACTTTGAAAGGTGCAGGTTTATTTCCTGTAAATGTTTGGGCGTAAATATGAGCGATACCGTTATCAAGAAGACTGCTTTTGAAGAGACCAATCTCCAATACTCATATTTCGACAGAAGCAGGATGACAGATGTCGTGTTTGAAGAAATTGATTTTACAGAGGCATCCATGGTGGAAGCAAAATTAAAAAAGTTTCAACCGAACAAATCTAAGTTTCTGAAGAATAACTTTCATAGAACATTACTTGCAACGGTTGATTTTACGAATAGTGAATTGGCCGCGCCAATCGTGTCCTCTCCACCTGTGGAACTTAAGGGAGCTATTATTGATATGTTTCAGGCGGCAAATCTGATTGGCCTTTGGGGAATCATCGTAAAATTATAAATAAATGCGTGGATTGGTGCTGCCGTTCTTCGCATAGCAAAGGTCCCTTGGAGAGATTCAAGGGACCTTGTTGCGCGACAGTTTATTTATGATATTTTCCGGTACATTCCGCAACCTGAAGCTCTATGACGGCAGTACCCTTGACCATATTCTCAGGGAGTTCCATGCCGGCAAATTGAGGAGTATATTTTTCCACCAGCCCATTCAGCACTTCGCGCTTGCGTTCAAGATCATTAAGAATATGGGCTGTACCGGTCAGAACCACACTGTTGTAGATGGCTTCTGTATCACAAGCCGTCTGATCGCCGGGCTGTAAGCCAAGAAGCTCGTCCACCTCAAAGCATGCCTTGGGATTGCTGCTGATATTATCAATTTTTTGCCCTTTGGGCAGGCCATGCATATAAACATTACCGTTACAATAAACAAAGTGCATTGCAATTACGTAGGGATAGCCATCCTCTCGGATCGTCCCGAACCGTCCGCATTCAGCTCTTTGCAGCAATTCATCCATCTGCTCCGGAGTTAACTGGAACCGTTTCATTCTGTACTGCATCTGTAATTCCTCCTAATCGTTTTCCTGATGTTACGAGACTTCTTGCATTACTTGTAATAAGTACGCTTCTATTATACAATGAAAGCATACCTGTTAAAAGTTACACTTTTTCGCAAAACACATGGGGACACTTGGGAGGGATTATGGTTTATATTGATAAAGACGCAAATACTTCTTTGTATGAGCAGATTTATCTGCAGATAAAAAGTGGAATTGCAACCGGAAGCATTGCCAAAGGCACACGGCTCCCCGGCATACGTACCCTATCCAAAACGCTGGGAGTCGCACGAAATACAGTGGATAAGGCATACACCCAGCTTGCCGTGGAGGGGTATATTTCGCCGCATAAAGGTTCTGGATTTCTGGTAGAGGGTGGGGCAGATGCTCCTTTTAAGAAAACGGAATGTCCTGTTCCGGCTGATTCCGGCGGACATGACTGTGGCTTTCAAGAGAAGTCTGAAAAGATAGAGTATGATTTTCAATATGGAAATTTTCCAAAGAGCTGTTTTCCAAGCGCCGCGTGGAAAAAGCATTCTGCGGCAGCACTGAGCGCCGCTGTCCCTTCCTGCCTCACGCACTATAGTAACAAACAGGGAAATTTGTCTCTGCGGCAGGAACTGCAAACGTATCTGCATCATTCTCGGGGCGTGCGTTGTTCGGAAGAACAAATCGTAATTGGCTGCGGCTTACATTATTCTCTGGACATCTTATGCATGCTGTTTGGGGAGCGCAAGAGAGTTGCAATGGAAGACCCCGGCTACCATGGGGCAAGGGAACTTTTCAAGAATCATGGATTCTCACTCCATGCCCTTGCAGCCGACCAAGATGGGCTGGCGCTGACTTCTTTGAAATCGGCAGATATCTGCGCGGCTTACATTACGCCGTCTCATCAATTTCCCTATGGTTCCGTTCTTTCCATATACAAACGCAAACAGCTTTTAGAATGGGCGGAAGAAAGCAACTCCTATATAATTGAGGATGACTATGACAGTGAGTACCGATATGACGCAAATCCGGTGCCATCCCTTCAATCACTTGACAGGAATGACCGGGTTATTTATATTGGGACGTTTTCAAAATCTCTGTCGCCGGCCCTGCGCGTCAATTATATGGTTCTTCCCAAATGCCTGCTTGCGGATTATCATCGCATGTTTTCTTCGTATTCCAGCCCGGTATCCTGGCTGACACAGGAGGTGCTGTCCAGATATATGGCGAGCGGCGAATACGCACGGCATGTCCGGAAAATGTGCTCTGCCTATCGTAGGCGACACGATGTGTTTGTGCAGGAATGCGCGGAACAGTTTGGCGATAAGGTGGTCCTTCATGGGCGAGGAGCGGGCTTGCATTTTTTGCTGGAGTTTCCGCGTGGGACAAATACCAAACGGCTTATGAGCAAGGCGGAAGAAGCGGGGGTCCGGGTATATTCCGTAGAGCCCTTTTGGAATTATGCGGAGGACGGTCCGGACCATTTGATTTTTATGGGATATAGCCTGTTGGATGAAGTGAAAATATGCGAAGGCATTCGAATTTTGCGGCGCGTTTGGAATGATGAAATCAACTAATTCCAGAGTGTTTATAAGTTGATTGGATGAAAGCTTCTTGCGGATTGGCTTAAGACCATTGTTGCGAAAGGAGATTTCTAAAGGCCAGATAATTTCACTCCAACAAGAACACCGCTGCGGCTCAAAACTGCAGCGGTGTTCTTATTTATAAGCGTTCAACACGCTGGTGCTGAAGAAGTGGTGTGCAGTCAAAACCACGTTGCTGTCTATTTGCCTGTGTTTGCGTACATGGCGATCCACCAAACAAGGCCGGTTGCTGCCACGGCAAGCCCCCACCATGTTTTAAACAGGAGGGCGCAGCCGAGGAGAAGGATTGCGCCGCCGGATAACAGGAAGCCCCAGAAGCGCGTGTCAGACATACCATCAAGCCTGACAACATCCGCGCCCGAATAATGTATGGGCCTTGCATCGGGCTTGCAGACGCAAACAATAAGCCATATCCACCAAAGAAAAAATCCTCCGATTGCGTTTCGGACACAAGAATCGTTTGGATAGCCTTTGTTTTTTACGATTGCCCGGCAGGCAAGTCCAAAGAGTAGTCCTCCGACGAAGTATCCGACTAGCACAGCAATAATGTACGCCTGTAAGATTGTGTACAGCCCGCTATAAAACGATTCCATAAACAAACCCCTCCCACGTGTTTTTCAAGATTGCGTTGCCTCGGCAGAGCTGACAATAAGCGTTCGGCTTATACCGGCCGACAGATCTGGGTTACGGTATCCGCCTGCGCGATTAAAAACAGTTCGCCTTGCGGTGCCTTTCACCACAATACCATATTTTAGTAAAATATACCACAGATAATTGTAGAGAGCACGCTATGGAAAATGGCTTTATGAAATGCACAATCAGTAAATGGACGCAAAGGACATAAAAAAGGCGCCTCCGAAGAGGCGCCTGGGTGCAAGGGTTTATCTACGGAAACAATCGCTGCAATAGATGGGGCGATCTCCCCGGGGCTCAAAGGGGACTTTGCAGGGCTTTCCGCACTCGGAGCAAACAGCGTCGAACATCTGGCGAGCATTGCCTCCCCGGACGTTCCCCTTGCGGGCGTCGCGGCATGATTTGCAGCGCTGGGGTTCATTAGTGAAACCCTTCTCCGCAAAAAACTCCTGCTCTCTGGCGGTAAAAGTAAATTCCTGGCCGCAGTCCTTGCAAACGATGGTTTTGTCTTGAAACATGAGATACCTCTTTTAAATTAGTTCGCCCTCTTCGGCGACATTATTAGCATACGCCTATGTGGGCAATAAGTCAATACAATGTTTTGAGTATAGCAAAGAAATAATAGGAAATGAGTAAGTGGAAGCCGCGTCCGACGTGCAAAAACGACTTCTTTGCGGGTTTTAGATGGAATCTGACACGACGCACTTGGGGGGCTGTGCTCCATCAGGCGCAGCCGCGCAAATCTCCCGTGGTTTTTCCAAGATGCGCAGCAGGGGAGCATACTGGAGAATTTCAATAAACGTGGTGTAAGACTTTTTTTGTAAAAAAATTTATGGTATTATAATCATATAAACAAAATGCCATCCAACGCGCAGAATTGTGGTACGGTATGACCGTTCCTACATAAAAACGCCGCAAAGGCTGAGTAGTCGATTTTTTACGCAGGAGGAAAAGTATATGGAAAGAAAAGTTCGGCAGAAAGTGCAGGGATTCCGGACTCGGGATGGAGCGGGAGTGAGTCTCGTTCGTGTCTTGGGACATGAGACTGTTCAGGAATACGACCCGATTTTGATGCTTGACTCCTTTGACAGTATAAACCCGGATGAGTACACCGCCGGATTCCCCATGCATCCCCACAGAGGAATTGAAACGATCAGCTACGTTTATCGCGGGCAAATGACCCACAGGGACAGCCTGGGCAATTCGGATACCATTGGTGATGGAGAGGTTCAGTGGATGACGGCAGGCTCCGGAATTTTGCACGAGGAAAAGCTGCCCGCATCGGAAAGAATGCTGGGCGTGCAGCTCTGGCTGAATCTTCCGGCAAAGGACAAGCTGGTGCCCCCAGCCTATCACAGTATCAAAAACGCCGAAATCGAAGAGATTCCGCTGGAAAACGGAAAGCTAAGGCTGCTCGCTGGGGAATTTGAAGGCAAAAAGGGGTATGCAGGCAACTATCTGCTTCTGGACTATTACGACATCCATCTGAACGCCGGGGCTTCCATCGTGATCCATACGGAAGACACGCGTTCTGTTATGGTTTTTACGCTACTGGGCAACGCAATCGTCGGCGGAGAGCCGATTCAGGAAAAGACGGCGGTAAAGCTTACGGCGGGGAGCCATGTGGAGATCAAGGCGGGCGCGGAAAACGCGCAAATTCTTTTTATCAGCTCCGTGCGGCTGGATGAGTCTGTGGCTTGGGGTGGCCCGATTGTCATGAACACCAAGGCCGAATTGCAGAAGGCGTTTGACGATCTGGATCGGGGGACCTTCCTGCAAAAAGAGATTGCATACTAAGAGAGGAAGACGTTTTTTTGGACAAAATCCGACAAAAACATTTTTCTTTTCCTCCGTGTGTTTCTGTGCTATAATCATTAAACGGTAAGGACATTACCAAAATAAAAAATGCGGAAAGGAACTGCTTTTTGAAAAAGACGAATTATGTGGAGATTGTTGCAAACCGGGAGGTTTGCGACAGATAATCCCGCATTCCTCCCAAAAGGATGACAATTTACTTTTTGGAGGATATACTTTATGAACCGTGAGAATAAACGCAAACAATACGAAAAAGGTTATTTTAAAACGCATGCCTGCGAGGATGTATTTACCTGCAAAGTCTGTGGGAGGCAGGTTTTTCCACTGGGCGCCGGGAGTAATCACCGGAATCACTGTCCGAACTGCCTCTCTAGTCAGCATGTAGACATTGAGCCGGGGGATCGGGAAGCCGACTGTGGCGGAACAATGGAGCCTGTGGCTGTCTGGGTGCGCAAGGGCGGCGAATGGGCGGTGATCCACCGATGCCGCATTTGCGGTGCTCTTTCTTCGAACCGGGTTGCGGCGGATGATAATCCAATGAAGCTTATGAGTATTGCCCTGAAGCCTCTGTGCGAGCCGCCGTTTCCGCTGGAACGCATAGAGGAGCTGGTGTCCTTAATGGGCGGCCAGGGCAGCTTGTTGAAGTGATTAAAAACGAGCAAAAAGCCTGCAGGAAGACCAAATTCCACGGGCCTTGGTGCGGTGTGGAATGTTTGCTGCGCTTATTTTGTAAATAAAGCAACGGCAGTTCCATCTGAGAAGACTCAGATGGAACTGCCGTTTTTTGTCGGGTTTGCCTGACGCATAAAACTTTCAGTCAAATTGCGGGGCGGGGGGTAACCGTATCCGCGCAATTAATATAGCCGCGCGGCAATCAATTCCTTCGTAAGCGTTTCTTTACAAAAGAAACGCTCTTCGATATGGTGCTCTATTCAGAGGGGTGCCGCCAGCCACCGGAATCCGGAAAACGCCCGCCGACGGCGGGCCAATCAGATCGACTTGACTGGGCGGACGGACCTATGAACTGAACGTAAAATCTTTCACAGAGGCGTCAAAAAAGGCGTTGATCGCTTTGCTAACAGATTTATAGTCGCCCCGCTCGAATTCCAGAGCCACCAGACTCCGTTTTTCAACGGAGCTCTTACGCTCATAGGGGGATTCCAGAATTTTCAATGCTGCCTCCCGGCGCAGCAGGATAATGGTCTGCATCAGCTTATAAAACACGTCGTTTCCGCAGTTTTGGGCCACATAGATGTCCAGCGCTTCCAGCAGAGCGTTAAACTTCTCCGGGGAGCAGTCGTCCGCATAGGCCTGCGCCAGCAGAGTCACACGTTTGCGGATGCAGGTTACGATTTCATCCGTCTTCCGATCAAAGCACGCAAGATATACGGCGGTTTCAATCAGACGGCGGGCCTCGTAGACCTCATGGTAATTGCTGACCTTCTGGCGAAAAAGCCAGACAATCGTCTCCTCCGGCATTTCGTCAATCTGATTGCCCACAAAGGTGCCGCCGCCGGGCTTGATGGTCACGAAGCCGATGAGGGACAGCGCCCTCAGCGCTTCCCGAATACGGCTTCGTGAAACTTCCAGCATTTGAGAGAGCTCTCTTTCCGGCGGAAGCTTCTCGCCGGGCTTAAGCTCTCCGCTGATAATTTTAGCCGCAAGCTGCTGCATGACCTGTTCGGTTAAAGTAACCCTATTTAAGGATTCAAACTGTACGCTCATACAATTACCCCTATATTTTTGACCTGATTTTCCAATCAGTATACCATACTGCATATGTTTGTCAAATGGTTCCAAAAGAGGAAAATTGATAATTTGTTCAAAAAACAAGATAAGATTTGTTAATACGCACAAATATTCTCTCCTGTATTGACATGCAATCAATCAAATGATACATTATTTTTGGAACGTGGTACTACCAGAATAACAAAAACCAACTATTTTTGGTGTGGAGGAAACAACAGTGCCTATTCATTTGACGGGGATGACGTGGTCCCACAGTCGGGGCTATCCCCCGATGGTTGCAGTTTCACAGCGCTATGAGGAGCTTCATCCCGAGATTCGGATTACATGGGAAAAGCGGTCTCTGGCAAACTTTGAAAGCCAGTCAATCGAGGAGTTGGCCCAGCGGTACGATATGCTGGTGCTGGATCATCCGTGGACGGGGCGGGCAGTGGCCTCCCAAATACTTATTCCGCTAAATGAACTGATTCCTGCGGACTTTTTGGAGGATCAAAAGAGGAACAGCATTGGCCCGTCCTATCGCAGCTATACCATGGGGGGGCAGCAAATTGCGCTGCCGATTGACGGGGCTGCTCCGGTGGCAGTTTATCGGCAGGACCTTCTGGAAAAAGTGGAGACCAGACTGCCTGAGACTTGGGAGGATGTGCTCTCTCTTGCCAGAGGACGGGGCGTCATCTTTGCGGGCGGCCCGGTATATACGATTCTGGATTTCTTCTCTCTGTGCGCGACAATTGCCGGCGGAGAAGAAGCCCTGTATGGGGAAGAGGAACTGGTTCCTTATGCTGTTGGGGCGGAAGCGCTGGAGCGCCAACGGGAGCTTGCGGCACTGTGCGTCCCGGTCCTCTTTGAGATGAATCCGATTCAGGTTTACGAGGAGCTGAGCAGGGAGGACACCCCTTACCTATACAGTCCCTTCCTTTTCGGCTATGCGAATTATTTCCGTCTGGGTTACGGCGAAAGGGTGTTGAAGGCAGCAAACGTAGTGTCCTATCACGGCACGATGCTGAAAACCACCTTGGGAGGAACGGGTCTGGCGGTTTCCGCCAATGCGAAAAGCCGGAAAGAGATTGCGGATTTCTGCCAATACGTGGCTTCGGAGAAAATTCAAAGGACGCTCTTTTTTGACGCAGGCGGACAGCCCGGCTACAAAACCGCATGGGAAGACCGATGGGTGAACGAGCGGTCCAATGGATTCTTTAAAGATACCGCGGATACGCTGGAGCATTGCTCCATTCGGCCGAGGTACAACGGGTACATGGATTTGCAGAATCAAGGCGGATTCATTGTGCAGGAATATATGAAAACGGGGACCGATGTCAAGGGCGCTTTGGAAAAGCTCAATGCGCTGTATTTGAAGTCCCGGAGAGGAACATGATGAAGCTGCTAGAGGGAGTCATTGTACTTGATTTTTGCCAGTTTTTATCTGGCCCGTCGGCGGCCATGCGGCTGGGAGACTTGGGGGCGCGGGTGATCAAGGTGGAGCGGCCAGGGGTGGGCGACAGCGGACGCCAGCTCACGCTAAATAATCTGACATCGGACGGGGATTCGGTCAATTTTCAGATTATCAACCGGGGCAAGGAGAGCTACGCGGCGGATTTAAAAAATCCGGAGGATCTAAAATCCGTCCGCCGTCTGATTGACCGGGCTGATGTAATGATCTCCAATTTCAGGCCCGGCATTATGGAACGGATGGGCCTGGATTACGAAACAGTGCAGAAGACGAATCCCGGAATCGTCTACGGCACGGTGACTGGGTACGGGACGAAGGGCCCCTGGGTGAAAAAGCCCGGACAGGACCTGCTGGCGCAGGTTATATCCGGCGCGGCGTACTTAACGGGGGACCGGGACGATCCGCCCATCGCGCTGGGCCTTTCTCTGGCGGACTCCATTACGGGCACCCATCTGGTACAGGGCCTGCTGGCCTGTCTGGTGCGGCGCGGGAAAACCGGGGTAGGCGGAAAGGTGGAGGTTTCCCTTCTGGAGTCCATGATGGATCTTCAGTTTGAAAACTTTTCTAATTACCTGAACAGAGATGGGCGGCTGCCCCAGCGCAGCAAGCTGGGGAATGCCAATGTGGACCTTGGCGCGCCTTACGGAATCTACAAAACAAAAGACAGCTTTATTGCAGTTTCGATGGGCTCCATAAAAGCCCTCGGCACGCTGCTGGACGAGCCGGAGCTGATGGGAGACGACGATCCCATGAAAAAGCGGGACGAGCTGAAGGACATCATTGCCCGGCGTCTTGCAACGGATACCACGGCGCACTGGCTGAATGTGCTGCAAAAAGGAGACTTCTGGTGCGGGGAGATTTACGACTGGGATCAGATGGTGCGCTCGGAATTTTTTACGGCCCTGGACACGCTGATCGACATTCGCCGCCCGGAGCTGGAGGACCCCATCTGGACCACCAAATGTCCCATCCGGGTAAACGGAGAACGTGCAGGGGAGGGGACCTTCGCACCCCGGTTAGGGGCGGATACCGAGAAGCTCAAGCACGAGTTTGGTCTGTGAGGAGGGGAGTGAAAGGCATGAAACCACTGGATGGATTTACGATTTTGGATTTCAGCCAGTTTCTGGCGGGTCCGTTTGCAAGCCTGAGACTGGCCGATATGGGCGCCACCGTCATCAAGGTGGAGCGCCCGGGCACCGGGGATTCATACAGAACCAACTACGGCCCCGCACTGAAATTCAACAGCAATAACGCGAGCTACTATTTTGTAAACCGAAATAAGGAGAGCGTGAGTCTGGATCTGAAAAATCAGGAGCAGCGGGAGAAGCTGATTCCTTTGATACAGTCGGCGGACGCAATGCTCATCAATTTCCGGGCCGACGTGACGGACCGGCTGGGCCTTGATTATGAATCGGTGAAAAAAATCAACCCCTCTATTGTGTATGGCGAAATCACGGGCTATGGACGGGATAATCCGTGGAAGGACCGCCCGGGGCAGGACCTGCTGGTGCAGTGCGCTACGGGGGCCTGCTATCTGAGCGGCAGCGGATCGAACCCGATTCCCTTTGGTGTTTCGGTTGCGGACGAATTCAGCGGAATGTATATGGCGCAGGGCATTCTGGCGGGCCTCTACCGCCGGGGGCGCACAGGCGAGGGCTGCAAAATTGAAACAAGCCTTGCCGAGGCGATGTTGGACATTGAATTTGAAAACTTTGGAGCCTACCTGAACAACGGGCGAAAGCTCTCCCCCCGCAGCGAGGTGAACGGCGTGAATCCCTGCCACGGAGCGCCCTACGGAATTTACGCGGCGCAAGACGGATCTCTGGCTCTGGCCATGACCCCAGTGCCAGAACTGGGACGACTGTTGGGCTGCGAGCCATTGACCCAGTACACCCAAAAATCGGACTGGTTCGATAAAATGGACGAGATCAAAGGATTTTTGCGGGACCACCTGAAAACCGGGACGGTGGACCGCTGGCTGCAAATTCTGGAGCCTGCCGACATCTGGTGCGCCCGGGTTTATAACTGGGAGGAGCTGCTGGAAACAGGGGGCTTTCAAAGCCTTGAAATGCTTCAGACAGTGGAACGGGAGGATGGCAAGTCCTTTGCCACCACCCGCTGCCCTATCCGCATAGACGGCGAGAGGCTGCTGAATGAAAAGCCCGCGCCCGCTATTGGTGCGCAGAACCAAAAATACGGCGTGGCAAACTAATCAGTTTATCAGAAAAAGGAGAGACATTTATGGACACCATGGCAATTTACTTTGAGGATTTTAACGTCGGAGACACGCACACTACTTATAGCAGAACGATGACAGAGACGGACATCGTGCTCCACGCAGACCTTGGCGACGTATTCCCCCACCATATGGACGTGGAATTTGCGAAAAAAAGCGAGTTTGGACAACGGATTGCCCACGGAGCGCTGACCTTCAGCATGGCGGTGGGCATGAAGGCCGCAACCATCAACACCGTGGGCTTTTCTTATGGATATGACCGCCTGCGCTTTGTAAAGCCCGTGTTCATCGGTGACACCATCCATGTGGTGGTGACCATCACAGAGAAGCGCGACCATCCCAAACGCCCGGACATGGGGATCGTCGTTGAGCATATGGACGTAATCAACCAGCACGGAGAGGTGGTTTTGATCTGCGACCATCTGACATTGAACGAACGGCGCACGCCCCTTTCCAAGTAAGCCTGCTGCCGCGGATTCACGCTTCAGTTGTTCCCTCCCGTCCCGCCCCATCCCACAGAGCAAAGAACCTATAACCGGCGAAAGCTTTCTCCAACAAGAAAACCGACAAATGAAAGGGAATGGATTATGAAAAGATTTTTGACATTACTGCTTTCTCTGGCAATGACTTTCTCTCTCGCCGCATGCGGAAACAACGGCGCTACATCCACCCCAAATGCGTCTTCCGGCTCCGCGTCAGCCGATGGAGACGGAAAGGTTTACACATTGAAGATGTCCTATACCATTTCCGGAAACGAAACCGTGGCCCAGTGTGCGCAGGCTATGGCCAAAAGGGTTACGGAGCGGACCAACGGCGGCGTGGTTTTTGAAAACTACCCGGATGGACAGCTGGCCACCGACACGGATGCGCTGGAGCTTTGCGCGCAGGGCGCCAATATCATCTCCTTCGGCACCCCTGACTTTCTGTCGGCATACGCGCCCGACCTGGGTATTTTGGACGGCCCCTTTCTCTTTGCCGACCCCAGCGAGTTTAAGCTGATTGACGAGTCCGACTGGATGCAGGATATGCGTAGCAATCTGGAGAGCCAGGGAATCAAAAATCTTGGAATGAGCTGGTACTTCGGTTCCAGAAATCTGACCTATACCGGTGACAAGAGCGTTACGACTCCTGCGGATCTGAAGGGAATGAAGATTCGCTCCGCTTCCTCTCCCACCCGTGTGGGGATGCTGGAGGCCATGGGCGCTACCGTCACCCAGATGCCTTGGAACGAGGTGTACAGCGCGTTGCAGCAGGGTGTGTGCGACGGCTGTGAGGCGCCGCTGTCCACTCTTTACAATTCCAAAATCTATGAGGTCTGCAAGAATATCACGCTGGACAAGCACATTATGGCCATCTGGAGTGTGAATATGTCCGCCGATTACTTCAACTCCATGCCCGCAGAGTATCAGGAGATTCTTCAGGAAGAAATTTCCAATGCGGCGCAGGTCACCATTGACAGAGTGACGGTGGACGAGGCGGGGTTCCAGACCATGCTGGAGGACGAGGGCATTAAGTTCTATGAAGCGGACCACGACGCGTTTGTGGAAGCCACAAAGTCCGTCTACGGGAATATCAGCGGCTGGTCCGACGGTCTGTACGATACCGTATCCGCCATCCTGAAATAAGAAGATAGAAAGAACCGGGCGGCGTAGGGCGCGCCGCTTGCAAAGAAACAGGAAAGCACGGAAAGTTTCTCATTACATAAATTTGGACCGGGCGGGAATGTCCGCCGGCAGGCCGATTTGCAAGCGGCCTGCCGGCAGACAAAAAAGGAGTTGGGAGCTATGAAACTATTTAGGTGGATCGGCAATCATATCTTGGAGATGGTTTCCGGAGCCGCGTTTATCACGATGATTTCGGTGGTTTTTTTTAATGTAATTCTGCGATTTACCACTGGTCGCTCCCTTGTGTGGAGCGAAGAAGTCGCGGCAATCGGCTTTATCTGGACAATTTTTATTGGGGCGGCGGTCTGCTGCAAGGAGCGGGGCGGCCTCATTAGCGTGGATATCTTAATCACTCTGCTTCCTTCCAAAATCAATAAGACGGCTACGCTGATTATTGATATGGCGCAGGTTGTAATCTGCGCCATGATGTGCGCGCTTGGCTGGAAGTTTGCCATGAGTGCGGCTAACAAGGTGTCGCTGAGCCTTCAGGTCCCCTACACGGTTTACGACATTCCCATTGCGATCAGTTTTGCGTTTATGACTTACTATACGGCAAAGCGTGTGGCGGAGGATCTCAAGGCATTCAAAACC
>NZ_DAMBZJ010000022.1:40805-53324 GCF_032060045.1 Oscillibacter sp. | reverse complement strand
TTCGGGCATTTCAGGCCATGTTACGTATTAGTCACTTTCAACTAAAGATTACATTATTCCAACCTGCTTGTTAATATCGCCATCACTATCCCCAACGGTACCCTCACCACCACCGCCGTGATCCTCAATCCATCCAAAACCCGGCACATAAATCTTGCCGTCCTTGGTTTCGCCGCCCTGGGGCTGACTGTCGCTTTTCGGGGTTTCCTTGGGTTGTTCCACCTTGTCATGGTCGACAGCCTTGGGAGGCTCCGTGACCTTTTCGCCGTTAGGCTTCTGCGTAGGGTCTTGCCGCTGTTCCTCGGTATATTCGGGTTTGCTCACATCGCCCTGAATGGTCTGTTCGGTACCGTTGGAAACCGCACCGTTATCGGTAGTCACCGGCTGGGTGGTATCCGGCGGGGTTACGGTGACCTCTTTTTCTTTCTCTGTGCTATCCTGCTTGGAAGGGTCTACCGTCACCTTGCTCACTTCGGAGCTTTGGGACGGGAGAGGTGCATCCACCGGCTTGGGCGTCTGAAACCGCTGCCCGATCAGCACCACCAGCACCGCGCAGAGGGCGAGGCCACCGGCTACAGCCAGCCATTTCTTCATTTTGGGATTCATATTTTTCATAAGAGCATCCTCCTATTCGTGAAAGTTTGATTTTTCCTTGTTACGTCACACCCTACCACGAAGTTTTCAAAAAGTCTATCCATATTATAGAAAACTTTTTGATAACAGTCAAAACTTAGGCGTGTATCCGGCGCTGGTCTTGACCTTGATGATCATGGACGGCAGCAGCTGTCCGCCAAAGGATACGGGAACCTCCAGCAGGATGGTGCTGTCCGCCTCAAAGCGGGCGGAAGCCTGATCCCCTGACGCAAGAGGTGCGTTTCGGATGTCCACATCCAGATTCCAGACCTTAAACTCCAGCTTTCCGTCCGGGGTGCGTTTTTCGTGATAGCCACCGCTGCTGGAAAGGCCGAGAATGCCGTCCAGTCGGTCATAAATATCGCCGTAATCGAGGCTTTCCTCAAAATCCCCGGCAAAGGGCTGGTAAGCACCCGAATAACCCTCCCGCACGCCGTGGTACACATCATCGTAATTCTCCACCACGGTGGAGATAACCGCCGCCTGCACCGCATCCCGCACACCCTGCGCCACAATCAGAAGACGGAAATATTCCGAAATGCCGGTGAAGATCATGACCAGCGACAGGGTGATGGCGATGATCAGCGGAAAGCCCGCGCCGCCTTTTCCCCGTAGGATTTGCTTGATTTTATCCGTCATTTCCAATAAACCTCGCTCTTTCCCGCCGCGTCCGCTCTCAGCGTAATGGGGAACGAGCCGAAGCCGCCGAACAGCCCGATGTTGGTCTGGTAGGTGACCGTTACCATGACTTCCTCATTCAGCTGGATTCTGCCGGTTTCAGACCACTCCACGCTGGGAGAAAGCCCGGTTTTTTCCCGCAAGAGCTGCTCCCGACGACTGGTTTCACTGCCCACCTGTCCGGCAATTTCGGCCTCCCGGATGAGCTCGGTGGCAAAGGTGTCCAGCTGCTGCTTTTGGATGTAGACGGGAAACACCTTCACGGCAAGGGCAATGACCAGCATGGCGCACAGCACCAGCACGGCTACATCCATGTAGCCCTCGCCCCGCTTGTTGCTCAGGATTTTTCTCAGCACATGGTCACCCCCTGCTCAAAGGGTCCCTGCTCCAACCTCGGTTCCGGGTTGTGATCGCTTAACACACGCCATGCGCCCTTGCTGAAATCAGCGGTGCAGATTTCCTGCTCCAGCAGTTCCTCTGCGGGAACATCTCTGGCAAATTCAGCGCTGCCGGGATTTCCTTTCACGTTGTGGCCCGCCAGCAAAAGCTGTGCGGTTTCGGGCGTCAAGTATACATACCCGCCGGGCGTCATCATATCAAACGATGCGTTCGGATGCGCTTCGATAAATTCCCGCAGGGTGATTCTCACTTCCTCCGCGGAAACAGGCGCATAGTCCGGGTCAAGGGTATATTCTGATTCCGATTCGCCCTTGTCCCACAGTGTCCAGAGCGCATGGGTGAGTTCCTCGCTGAAATCAACGGTTTGCTCGGATATCCACTGATCCGCTACCACCTCCAGCGGGTTTTCAAAGCGGAGCAGATACTCCATATATTCGGCGGAATAGCTGCCGTCGGACAGCTCTTGATACACAAACTGCACGGCGGCAATTTCGCTTGCCAGCTCCACCAGCTCGGAGGCCGGTTTCTGCTGCCATTCCTTTTGATACTGCGCCATGCCTCTGTCCAGCTTTTTGCGCAGAAGCGTCATCATTTCCTGTTCCGTCATTTGGCTTACACCTCCCTGTTAGAACATCCCGCCGAGGGATGTAATGATTTCATAGACAATAACCGCCATGTAGGTCATGAGAAAGCACATGAGCATGGCAAAAGAAAACACCCGGATTTTCGGCGGGATCTTTATGGCCTGCGCTTTCAGCCGCTGAAGCTCCAGCTGCTTCATGTCATGAGTCAGCATCTGAAAATACATTCCGCCGTCGTCCCCGCGCAGTACGCCGATCAGCCCTCTGGTAATATCCGAGAGCATGGGCGAATTGAACCTTGCCTCAAAACGGGTCAGCGCCGCTTCATAGCTGGAGGAGCGCATATCCGCCGTGAGGATGTCAAGCTCCGCCGCAAAGTCCTCGCCCGCGTTTTTCTTGAAATTCTCCAGCATGGACAGCACGTCACGGCTGGCTTTCAGCTCCTGGGTGATGGTCGCCACAAAGCGCGGCAGCTCCTGTTCGATTTTTCCGCGCTTGGCTGCCAGCGCCTCATCCGCCTTACGGATTTCCTTAAAATAAGTCAAAATAGCGGTAAACAGCACAATGGGCGCCAGCAACGGCAGTACAATCAGGCAGGGGATGATGCAGAGCCCGATAGCCGCCGCCTTAACAATTGCCGTAGCCGTGAACAGCTCCGGCGAGTCGGAAAGTCCCGCCGCCGACAGCACATTTACCATCCGGCTTTTCTTATACGCATCCATGCGAAGATACCGGGAAAGCCGTACAGCGGCATTTCGCAGCAGAGCATCGGTGGTTTTGGGTTTGGCTTTGGCCTGCTTTCCCGCCGACAGCATCGCCTTTTGGGTGGCGAGAGTGGGCAGATGTAAGAGGTCGGCGGCAAGGAAAAAGAGTCCCGCCGATAGGAGGACTCCGAATAAAAACAGATAGATTGTCATGCCGTCACCTCCGATATTCAATGGGCTGAGTGAGTTTGATCACAAACGCCGTGGAAATGAAAATCACGGCGGCGCAGATCGCCAGCACCACCTGTCCCAGCGGAGTGTGCATCAAGGTGCGGTACCAGTCCTGATTCAAGAAATACAGGAGCGGAATATTCCCGATGACGAGAATCACCATAACGATGAATTCCTTTCTCGGCTCAAACACCATGGTTTCCAGCTCACCGTTGACCACCCGCATATCACTGAGTTTACTGACGATTGGGGTCAGAGTGGTTTTGAGGCTGCGGTCGTGCTGGCAGGCAATGAGGGCGTCGCACCATTCCTGAAACACCGCGTTGTCAATCTTTACTTTTACATCATGGAGTGCCGCCGTCACATCGGGGTCCACCAGCCGGACGCGGGACACAAAGCCCTGAAACACCGACAGCACCGGCGGATTCAGGTACGGGAGGTTTTCTTCCACCGCCGTCAGAATGTCCTCATTTCGAAGATAGGCCGTGGTAATGATGGAAAGAGCCGTTTCCAGCTCCGCCGCAATGTCCTTTTTGAAGTGGCTGGCCGTGAGCTTTACCCACCAGAACGGCAGGAGCATACAGCCTACCGCCATGACAGGAACCAGAAAAAAGTTCGAAAGCATGACAGCTATCGACACACCCACGGTAAAGAATAGCAGGGACAATGCACAGAGCATGGGAAAGCGTGTCGTCCTGCCGGTGACCTTGAGGATGGACTGCACCTCGGTAAGCTCACTGCGCAGATAGGACTTCTTTTTCCTGTGGGTGGTTTCATTAACCTCATCCCGCAGAGCTTTGGGCTGATCGGTCAGCCTGCCGAAGATGGCGGTTGTAAATGCCATGGGAGTAAGGCCGAGCAAAAGAAAAGAGCCTGCGATCATGCCGATGCAGGCCATTAAAAGTATTGTTGTCATGCGGTTTGTTCCTCCTTTCCCCGCAGGCGTTCAATGACCGTCTGCGGCATGCCGTTTTCCAGCAGCCGCTTGGCAAGGCTGTCCGAGATGGTGTTGACCTGCTTATGGTGCCCCTCAATGACAAATTTGCCATCCTCCATGCGGTTTTCCGTGATGATGTACTGGAACAGCGGGCGGAACTGCCTTGTGCCGTCGGGCAGGATTTCGCACTCCTGAATCTCCATCATGCGGCGCTGCTTGTTTTCCAGCTGCTTGCAGAACACCACAATGGGGTAGGCTTCAGTTACATAGTCCATAAGGGTCTGGTCGGACATATCCACGGCGCGTTTGCACAGGGACACCATTCTGCGATAGGTGGCTTCGCAGGAATTGGAATGGATGGTGGTCAGCACCGCCACGCCGGTTCGGGCAGCCTCCTGCGCCGCGTTCGCTTCGGCGCCGCGCATTTCGCCCACCACGATGATATCCGGGTTAAAACGGAGGGCATAGTCTAAAAGATTGGTCTGGTCAATGCGCTGGCGGTCATTGTCGCTGTCGCGGGTCAGGGTGTGGATGACCGAATTGACCACTTTCCCATCCTTTTCCCGCACCAGAGCCAATTCACGGGAGCCGTTCTCAATGGTATAGATCCTCTTGTTGTCCGGTACGGTGGTCAGCACCCAGCCAGCCACGGTGGTTTTGCCGGAGCTGGTGGCTCCCGCCACACAGACCGAAATACCATAGCGGACGCAGAGGGATAAGAAATCCAGCATGGGGCCAGTTGCCGTGCCGCTCCCCACAAAGTCCTCTTTTTTCATGCTCTGCGGGTTGACGATACGGATGGAGGCGGCCACGCCCACATCCCCGTCCACAATGGGGCTTTTCAGCACAGCGATACGGATGTTCTTGGAGAGATGCCCCAGCACAATGGGACTGGCGTTATCCAGTACCATGCCGCTGATGTGGAGCATCCTGCGAATGACATTCACAGCGTGCTGGGGGCTTTCAAAGCGTTCCTCCAGCTTCACGGTGCGACCGTCCGAATACTGCACCTCAATGTCTTTCCATGAATTGACGTCAATTTCCTCAATGCCGGTGCCGAAGATGTATTTGGTCAGAAACCCGAACTCCGCCATTTCGGTGTAGAGGGCGTCCGCCAGCCTGTCGCC
The DNA here is from genome assembly GCF_032060045.1 of Oscillibacter sp. Taxonomy (GTDB): domain Bacteria; phylum Bacillota; class Clostridia; order Oscillospirales; family Oscillospiraceae; genus Oscillibacter. Next base: position 48,034 of record NZ_DAMBZJ010000022.1, on the reverse strand, counting down.
GCTTATGCCGTTTACGGAGACACGGTTGTCCTGCAGGAATTTCTGGATGTATCGCTTCATCTGCGCCTTGGCGTCCTCGCCGCCTGCAGTGAGGAGGATGCTGTAATGCTCGGAGATGTACGCCTGTACCTCGGCAAGAACCGTAGAGAAGTCTTTTCCCCCAGCCTCCGGGGTAAAGAACAGGCCATGCGCACGCAGCGCGCGATTGTCATGCAACGGTGCGGTAGCCTGCTCATCCGGTGGATTCAAAATATCCACATCGGAACCGAACTGCAAGTTTGCAAATCTTTCGGCCGTGGATTCGGAGGTATTGCCCGCTTCGGTGATAAGCTCCGGTTCTGCGGATAATGGCTGATTTCCGATTTCCACCGCAGATACCGGCGAGCTTTGAAACACCGACGTGCTTCTTTTTTTGCCCAACTTCATATGCCAAACACCTCCTTTGCGATTTTTTCTATTTCTTTTCTAAATGGACGACTGTCCTTCAGGGACAAATCCGCCAGTAGATTTCCTGCCAGATACTGTTCCTCCAGCTCCGGCGAATGGGTCAGGGTAAAGGCCACCGAGCCCAGCGCCTGCCCGATCTGTTCCCCGGCCTGTCGTGGCTTGACATTGCTGGCAACCTTGTACTGCTTCTCCGCATCCCATTTGGAATCCCGGAGCAGCGGGAGCTGGCTGGAGAGATAGCTCACGGATTTCAGGTCGGCATTCGCAAGTCGCAGGACACTGTCGGCCTCCATGAGCGCCACAGCGGAGAGAATGTCATTGGCAATGTAGCTGCCGCAGTCCGCCACCACGAAGGGAGCGGTTTCCCTCAGTCCGTCCAACAGCTCCTGCGCCTGAGTCTGCTCATAGGGCGGGTAGGTATACTCGTTTTCGCCCTTTTTCATGCCGAGAATGGTAAGGTATTTGTGCTTTTTCAGTGTCACCAGATTGTGCTTGATGAGCGGTTCCGTCACATGGGCGGCCGCAAGAATACTGCCCAGCGAATGCTCTCCCTCCAGCTCAGAGGGCGGGCAAATGCAGGGCAGCATGGGTGCGGTCATATCGCAGAGCAGCAGCACCACGTTTTTCTTCCGGTCGGCAAGGTGCATTGCGATTTTTACCGCCACGGTGGTTTTGCCGCTGCCGGGGGAGCCCCAAACGGCAAGGATTCCTTCCTGCGGCTCCTGCTCCGGCGGGGCATCCTCCTTTGACGCTTGGCGGGTGAAGATGCCCTTTTTCTTAAAGTTCAGCATCACTGCACCTCGCTTTCCGCAGGCGCCTCGGACACAGTGTTTTCCTCCGATCCCTGGGATTCGGATTTGTGAGAGCTGTCCTGCACCGGCTCTGTGGGATACAGCGCCGCAATAACCTTGTCCTGCGCCTCTGTAAACTTGGCGCTGTTGGCGGGCGTACCGCGATAAACAAGTGACAGGTGGAGCTTGCCGTCAGACTCCAACTCCGCCAGCGCCTTGCTCTGTTCGGGGGACACCAGCAGGGTCACGGTGGAGGGCAGCTCTTTTTCATCCTCGGTTTCAGTTTCTGTCTGCGCTCCCGTGTTGGCGTCATATCCGCTGCCTGCGGTGACGGCGATGACCTCCACATATTTCAGCTCGGCGGGGATCACGGTGGAACCCTGCTTTTTGTAGTCCGGGGCGATCACCGACACGATGTCGCCGCTTTCCAGCTTGCCGGAAAGCCCGTTCGCAAAGCTCTTGATGGTGACCGACATGGCCTGCTTGGTGCCGTCCAGATTATACAGGTAGGTGTTTTCCGCAGCCGGGGTATCGGACAGTTTGGTATTTAAGATATAGTCGCCAACGGAAAGGTCGGCGGTGGCATATTTGCCCACGACGGTTTCGCTCTGGCGGAGGACATTTTCGGGCAGTCCGAAGCCGCCTACCTCCACGGTCTGCACCATCTCCTTGCTGATTTCATCGCCTGCCTTGATTTCTTTCACGACGCGGACAATCTCGGTTTTCTGGCTGACCGATTTATTAAACAACGGCGTCACACCGAAGCAGATGAGCAGGGACAAAAGGATGCAGATCACACCGACCACCGTGCGGTTTTTGAAAAGGCTCATAGATTTTTCCTCCTTGATTTCATGGTGATTTAGAAACTGGCAGAGCTGTATTTACGGGATTTCACAGCTTTTACGGCCTTGGGTATGAGAGCCGCCGCCAGCGAAACGGCGGCGATACCGGCAACGATGATGGTCTTTTTTCTGATGATATGGATTCTTTTCATAGGATGTTTCCTCCAATTTTTAAAATGGTTACGGCAAGAAAGCCGAGGGACAAAAACGGCGCCAGAGGCAGAGATGCCTGTGACGCTTTCCGCGGCTCCAGCTTGCGGAGCCGTCTGATAATCTGTTCGATGAGATAAAAAAAGAGGGATGCCGTCAGGCCGAGCAGCAGCCCGGCCGTGCATCCCCCAAAGCCCAGCACCATGCCTGCGGCGGCGGTGAGCTTGATGTCCCCGCCACCGATGCCCTCCGGTTTGCACAGGGCGGCAATCAGCAGGGGCAGCGCCGCAAGGACTCCCCAAAGCCTTACGGGGCTGAAATTAATCAGCCCCGTAAGCGCAATCAGGAGGCAGAGACTGTCCGGGATGATCCGCTTGCGGAGATCCCACACAGAAGCCGCCAAAAGCAGACAGAAAAAAAGCACCGCCTGAAGGGTGCTATCAGCCTGCATAATTGAACATTTCCTTGATACGCTGGGTCAGGGTCGGCAGCACCGTTTCCCCGAACAGGGCATACAGCCCCGCGAGGAGCAGTGCGCCCAGCACCACGGCAATCAGGATTTTGATGGCGGTGTCAATGTAGCCTTCCCCGTGGCTGCCGGAAAGGACGCGGCGGGTTTTGGCGGCGGCCATGGCCGCCTTGGTTTTCAGCTTACAAATGAGATGCTTCATAGATGTTCCTCCTTCAAAAGTAATTGGGATTTTGTAGAAAACATCTACAAAATCCTTTCATTTTTAATCTGTGCTCCAATGATACGACACCGAATAGGTGATGTTGGATTTGTTATACATGCAATCGTGATTGGTATAGTAATAAAACTCCAGCTGCGTATACACTCCCGCGCCGAGGGTGCGGGTAAAGGTGATGCCATTGGAGGTGGTACCGTAGTCCAGCTGATCCCACTGGCCGGTCATCTTGTTGTAGCCGCGCCCTCTGCCGAAATCCGAGCCGCTGTGACCGTCAACAGGCGGCACGGTAAAGGTATATTCCGTGATGGTGGCGCCTTCAATGCCGTTTTCCATGATGACGGAATCGGGGCCAGTGAGCGTCATGCCACCGCCGCCGTTGGAGTCCGCCACAAAGAACACGATGGCGGCCCAGGGCGATTCAGCCCCTGCGGAATCCACCGCTTTGACACGGACTACGTTCTTTCCGCGGGGATAGGTCTGGGTTTCGGAATTTCTGCCTTCCCAAATCAGGGTGATGGGGTCGCCGTCCGGGTCGGAGCTGGCGGCCGTGATAGTGACCGGCGTTCCCGGCGCTACGCTGTTGCCGTTCGGCGTTCGCGTAATGACCGGCGCTGTCGGCGCAGAGTTTGCCACAGTAAAGGTCTTGGATACCCAATCGGAATACAACCCGGTTGCGTCCTTGGCACGAACCTTTACGGTATGAGTGCCGGGTGCATAGTAACCGTCCGCCGCTTTGTTGTCCCATTCCAGCGTGGTGGCGTCGCTGTCCGCATCAGCGGCTGTGGCGCTTATATTGACAAGAAACTTACCATCCTTTACCGTGCGGGTCGGGGTGGCAGTCAAGGTGACCGTGGGTGCGGCGCTGGTGATGGTGAAGGTCTTTTCTGTCCACGGAGAATATGCTCCGGCGATATCCTTTGCACGAACTTTCACGGTATGGGTGCCGGTCGCATAGTAACCATCCGTCGCCTTGTTTTCCCACTCCAGCGTGGTGGCGTCGCCGTCCGCATCAGCGGCTTTAGCACTGATATTGACAAGAAATTTGCCGTCCTTGGTGGTGCGGGTCGGTTCGGCGGTCAGGGTTACGGTGGGCGCGGCATTGGTCACGGTAAAGGTCTTTTCCGTCCACGGAGAATATGCCCCGGCAATATCCTTTGCGCGGACACGGATGGTGTGGGTGTCGGGTGCATAGTAGCTGTCAGCCGCAGTATCCGCATACTCCAAGGTCACCGCATCCCCATTGGGGTCTGTGGCACTGGCAGTAATGTTCACAAGGAATTTGCCGTCCCTGGCAGTACGGGTGGGAACAGCCTCTACCACAGGAGCATTCGGCGCCGTGTTGGTGACCGTGATGTTCTCCGAATGGGAGGTTACGCGCCCTTCACTGTCGGTGACGGAGGCGGTCAGGGTAAATGCGCCGGTATCACGGATAGCAATCTTCCCGCCGTCGTTGCCGAGGGTTCCCTGATACTGTGCGGGATTGCCGTCCTTTTGCAGTGTCCAAGCTACGGCATAGCTGCCGAGGTGCTGAACATCCTTTGCGGCAACCTCAAACTCCGTACCGTAGTGAACAGTCTGCGGCATGGTAAATGCGTACTGCACCACAGGCAGGATGCGGATGCTCTCGCTGTGGGAATAGCTGCGCTTCAGATAATCGGTCATGGTGGCGGTGAGAACAAATTCGCCGTCATCTTTGAAGGTGATTTTGCCGCCCTGTGCGTTGAGTCCGCCGCTAAACGCCTCCGAAAGAGGAAGGCTCTTGCCGCCCTTTGTCACAGACCACTCCACCGGCAGAACCTGATTGTTGCCGTGGGTTCTGAGGTCGATGGCGGTATCGGTATAGGCAAATTCGGGAAGCTCAAAGCCGATGGTCAGTACGGGCAGAACCTCGCACTTTTCTTTACTTTCGTACAAAAACACCCGGCCGGTTTCATCGGTAACTCTGGCTGTCAGCTCATAGACACCGGCTCGTTTGAAGCGGATCGTGCCGCCGTCGTTTGAGAGTGTTCCAGTCACATAGGTCGGCCAGTCCTGAAACCCGAAGGTGTTATCCACCAGCCATTCGATGGTGAGACCGTCCAGATCGGCTGTTTCGGTTTTGACCGCGATATCCGTATCGGTGTGGACATATTCCGGCAGGCTGTAGTGGACGGCAGGCACAGGATACACCTTGAAGATCTGCTCGTAGCGGTAGGTTCTGCCGCCGTCGTCGGTGAATTCCGCTTTCAGAACATAGCTGCCCTTGGTGCGGACCTTCATCTCACCGCCGCTGTTGCCCAGCGTACCCTCGGCTGCATCGGTCAGAGATACCTCCTTGCCGTCACGAAACAGTGTCCATTTGGCGGTATGGCTGCCGATTTCCCCGAACACTGCCTCTACCATCACGGTGTTGTCGGTGTGGAAAATTTCCGGCAGATAGAAGCCTGCGGAGCCCACCGGGTAGACAGTGATATTGGCGGTATCCGAAAACACTCTACCGGTGGCGTCGGTGACAGAGGCGGTCAGGGCATATACGCCTTTTTCCTTAAAACGAATACTGCCGTCGGAGAGCGTCCCCTCAATAAAGGCGCCGGTTTCGGCAGACTCGCCGTTCCGGATCAGGGTGTAGGTCACCGTGAGGCCGTCCGCTTCTTTTGTTTCTGTCTTGAGTGCCATGGTTTTATCGGTATGAGAAACGGTTGGGAGTGTCAGCTTGATTTCCGCCACAGGATAGACGGTGATGCTATTCTGCGCGGTGATAACCTTGCCCAACTCATTTGTAATAGTGGCTGTCAGCGTATAACTACCTTTTTCCTTGAACAGCACCGTGCCGCCGGTGGAATCCAGCGTTCCGGTGAGAGCCGTTCCGATATCCACGGCAGCGCCGTCCTTTTCGAGCGACCATACCACCGCATTGGAACCGAGATTTTCAGTGGAAAGCTCTACCGCCACGGATTTGTCGGTATGGGTGGTTTCGGGTAGTGTGAATGCGGCCGTCACCACCGGATAGATGCTGATAGTCTGCTCATGGGTCACCGTGACGCCTCGGCTGTTTTTTGCCGTGGCAATCAGGGTAATACTGCCGGTCTGCTTGAATTTCAGCTTGCCACCGTTTTTGTCAATGGTACCGTCCGTCAGCTCGGAAAGCGCGGCAGGCAGACCGTTTTTCAGGGCTGACCATGTCAAATCGCTTACATATCGGCTTTCCGGCTTGATCTCGATTTCATCGGCGGTGTAGGCGGTTTTTGGGAGTGTAAAGGAAAACTGCGGGGCGGGAACATGAGAACTGCCGCCACCAGAGCTGCCACCACCGGAACCGCTGGAGCTGCTTCCGCCGGAATTTACGTCGGAGGGTTTATCCGTAGGCTTGGCAGGAACGGTCGGCTTGGGCGGTTCTTCCTTCTTGATCTGCTCCTTGGCCTTTTCCGTATCCACCAGCATTTCAAAGGCTTCGGCGCGGGTGGCATTTCCGTCCGGTTTGACCGTACCGTCCGGGTAGCCGTCTACGATACCGTATTCCTTGCCGGTGCAGATGCTGGATTTATCCGCTTCGGAAAGTGTGCCGTCATCGGAAAATCCGGTAACGCAGGGGCTGGAGGCGTCATGACTGCCCTTACCGATGGCCCGCACCAGCATGCGGATCATTTCCATACGGGTAATGGGCTCATCCGGCTGAAATTCTGTGCCGAAATCGTCCTTTTGGATGATTCCCGCGATGATGAGCGCCTCAATATTTTGCTCCGACCAGTGTCCGGCAATGTCGGTGAAGCGAATGGTAACCTCGCTTTCCACCGGCTCCGGCAGCTCCATGGTTCTGGCAACCAGCGCCGCAAATTCCCCTCTGGTGATGATTTCATCCGGATGCGCCAGCCCGTCGGGGTAGCCGCTGATGACGCCTTTTTCCGTGAGGATTTGAATGGCTTCCTCCGCCCAATGCCCCTTGGCATCCTCAAAATACCTGTTTACCGCATAGGCGCTGCCAGCAAACAGGGAAGCCGCTATGCAGATGATGAGAAGAATGCCGAGCGGCCGTTTCATTTTCTTGTTCATCGGCTACCTCCTACATTCCGCCCATGACAGGCTGGCCTTGCTCCTGCTGGGCGGGGAATTCCTGTTTCTGCGCGGCGGTCTGCCCCTGGGTCAGCGCCTGTTGGTAAGCGCCAAGGACCGCCTTGTCAAACTCCGCCTTGGCCTCCTTGGTGCAGGGAAAGCAGATATCCTTGTATTCGCCGTTTCCGGCTTTGTAGCTGGGCATGGAGATAAACAGCCCCTTGGAGCCCTCCATAATTTTGATGCCCCGCACGGCAAAATCGCCGTAAACATTGACCGAG
>NZ_DAMBZJ010000022.1:24300-40795 GCF_032060045.1 Oscillibacter sp. | reverse complement strand
GGCAGTGGCCTTGCAGCTGCCCTCTGGGCGGATGGAGTGGATTTTCACATCGTACTTGGGGGCAGCCGATGTCGTGTTGTTAGGCATGGTTTTTTCCTCCTTCTAAAAATGTCCGGCCTAATTAACCGGCGTAATTGAACATTTCCTTGATGCGCTGGGTCAGGGTGGGTAGCACCGTTTCCCCGAACAGGGCATACAGCCCCGCGAGGAGCAATGCGCCCAGCACCACTGCAATCAAAATTTTGATGGCGGTGTCAATGTAGCCGTCCCCGGCGTTTTGGGAAAGGATGTGTCTGCTGCGCAATGCGAGACCTGCGGCGGTATTTTTTACCGCCGCAGCTTTGTGTGAAATTGCGGTCTTCGCCTTTTTCATAAGCTGAACCATATATTTTTCCTCCGTTCTAATGATGAGGGCATGAAAAAAGACAGCCGATGGCTGCCTACATACTCATTCCCATGGTTTGGGTCTGCTCCGGTTCCCCGAAGCTGATTTTCTGAAATCCAAAGCGGTCGCAGTAGTGGAATTCGCTGCCCTCTGCGTCATACAGTTCCACCACATCGGACATGGACAGGGAGTGTCCGTCATAGCCGGGCGGATGATTCACATTGCACCTTGTATAGATGGCTTCGAGATCGTTGGTATCCAGCTGGCCGTCATAGGCAACGCGGTAATGCTCCGGGGACGGCTCCCCGAACTGCCGTACCGTTTCCTCATAGGAGATAAATTTCCTATACACGTCCGTATCCGGCTTCAGCTGCCAGATGCGGACACTTTTGAGCGGTGCGGCAGCTTCAGCCATGCCGCCCATCTGTTCCCCTGCGGCAAGGCGTTCCATCACGCCGTCTGTCCACTGCGGGGTCAGGCTGCGGCTTTTGAGCCATGCGGTCAGCTCGTCGTTTCGGAAGATACTATCCACCACCGCCTTTTCTTTTTCTGTATATCCGGCCGGGTTTCCATAGTAGGAAATGAGGCCGTTTTTTAGAGTGATTCCCGGCATATGCTCACCTCCCGGATTGTGTGTTGGGAATCCAAGACCGATTATTTACCGTAGACGATTTCCTCCAGCATAATCAGCTCATCCAGCTCCGCAAGGCACACGCCGCTTTGTGCCAGCACCGTAAGGATACCGGGCGGCACATCGGTAATGTCCTGCTGGACATCCGCCTCCACCACCGTGATTTGGCCGCTGTCCTTGTCCGTGTAGGCTTCCAGCTTAGCATCTACGGGGATACCCGCTTCCTCCAGCAGATAGCCGGGAATGCTGACAGTCTGACTGTCATCCAGCAGATCATGGCAGAGAGAACACCCTGCCACCCATTCGGCGGGGCAACCATCCTCACAGCCCTCACCGCAGTTGTTGCACAGTCCGCAGGCGGAGGCGAGGACGACGGTCAGGTCGGCGGCAAGGGCACTGAGGCTCTGGATGGCGTTCGCCACCTCCAGCGCCGTCATTTTGCCCTTCATAAAGACAAGGACGCTCGGTCCGGCATGAAGCTCCAGCGTATCCTTGTCAGTAAAGCCGGACCGTTCGCAGGCGTCGGCCGGGAGGCCGATTTGGGGCATTTGATTCTTTTTCATGAATGAGTTCCTCCAATCAAATATTAATTTTGTTTTTCACGCAATGCTGTGCCAAGGGCGTTTTCGCTACTCCATGAAGCCTCCTTCCCCAAACAGATTCAGCTGTGACGGGGCGTTTTTCTCGCGCTCGTGCAGATCGTAGTTTGCAATGAGGATTTCAGGAAACTGCGCCCCATTGTCATACCGCTGCTTGATGTTGTTAATGCGGGTAAAGGCTTCCGTCTGGATGCCTGGCGCATCATAGAGGCTACGGATAAACTCGCAGTCGTTGTAGGACAGCAGAAATTTGCCGTCGATCCGCAGCAGGGCATCCCGCAGCCTAACATGGTCTTTTTCCGTGAAACCGTCCTCGCCCACGTTTTTGTAATAGCTTTCGGTTTCAAAATACGGCGGGTCGCAGTAGAAAAAGCTGACGGGGCGGTCGTACTGCCCGATGAGCTTCTCGAAATCCTTGTTTTCCACGACCACCTTGGCAAGCCGCCGGTGGGCCTGCTCAATGAGAGGAAAGTTGCTGCGGATGTCATGGGGCTGGCTACCGTAGCTGGTCAGCCCCGACGCATAACTGTAGCGGATGAGCTGGTAAAACCATGCCGCCTTTTGCACATCCGATGCGGGAGAATCACGGGCGAGGGCATTTTTCACGAGCTCAAAATCCGCGCGGGAGTTCAGACAGTAGGCAAGGGTTGCCATCAGTTCCTGCGGTTTTTCCCGCACACAGCGGTAGAGGTTGACCAGCAGGCCGTTGAAGTCATTGTAGACCTCGAAATCGTTGCCGGGCTGTTTATGGAACAGCACCCAGCCGCCTCCGCCGAACACCTCAATATACCGCTCATAATAGAGGGGAAACAGGGTGACAATCAGCTCCCGCAGAGATTTCTTGCCGCCGATCCAGGACATGAAGCTGTTCAGGAGTCATCACCTCCCTCCAGCGGCAGACGTATCTGCGTATCGTCAAAGGCCGCAAGGGAACGCCGGAGGCCGGTAATGGCGGCGCTGATTCCAGCGATGCGGTTTCTCATATGCCGGATGGTCAGGCGCACCTCCGCTTCGGTTTTCGCATAAAAATACCCGTTCTGGTCACTGGCAATGGGAACACCCTCCCGGCGCAGGGCATTGACCTGATCCCGCAGTTCCTTACCTGAAACGCGGAAGGTACATTCCAGCTCCCGGCTGATGACGGCGTTTTCCGCACCGTGGTGATACCGGCGCAGATGCTTTGCAAGCTGTTCTTTCTGCATGGGTCCTCCTTTCCGGTCGTTTCCCCGGAAAGGCAAAAAGGGCGCAAAAAAACAGGGCCGCCTCCTGTATGGGGAAACGGCCCTGTTTTGATAGTGGTCTAAAAAAGCACAGGCAGCTCTGCCTGCGCTACTGGATTACGCCAAGCTCTCTTAACACTGCCACGCAGTCCTTGGCACCTTGAATGTACAGATGCTTTTGAAACGCTACCTCCAAATCCGAATTTTGACTCAAATAGCACTCAATTCTATCTTTCGTACCTTGACTGATTTCAGTGCTCTCCCGAATGCTGTCACTGAGTGACACTAATTCCTGCGCCAGATTTTCCGACTGAGGGTCAGATTCGCGCAGGGCAGCATATGCAAGCTGAAACCGTTCCGCAAGCGCCATATCCAGTAAATCCAAGAGCTTTTCGTCCAACTGCCTCACCTCCTTCAGCACAACACAATGCCACAGCTTCATGAGAATAGCTATACCAAAACCCAACAAAGATTTGCTACTTCATTTCCATGCCAAAGCTCTGGTTGGGACGGTTCAGGCATTGCTCCACCGTTTGCCCGGTCAGTGACCATAAGACGCCGTATCCGGTAAGAAGGATGCCTTTTTCCTCCATCAGCTTTTCGCCATATTTATGGAGATTCGCACAGGAAAACAGCTCGCCTTCACATTCAATGCAGTATTTAGACAGCATAAATTTGGCGTAATCCGCAGGGGTAGTCGCCTCACGGATGACTGAAAAATTCTCTATCTGCTGGGAAAGATCCAGCGCATCCTCCAAGGAAATTTCTTCCGGCACGGCTTCAAGCATCGCCTTATAGGTTGAAAGACTGCGCTTATCTGCCATGCGCCGAAGCTGCCGAGCCAGCTCATTGACCAGACCGTAGCAGTCGCCTTCCGAGGCATACAGGGCGTTGTTTATTTTGTCAGTCAAAAAGGGCGCCATGCAATCCTCCGCAGAGAATGCATATTCCTCCGGGGAGGCCGCTCCGACAGCATCAACCGCCTGCAAAAGCGCTGCATCACTGGCAGGGAGCTTGAGGAAGACAGCCGTGTCATTGTCATGGGCGGGATCGTTAAAATGCCCCTTGGTGATACGGAGAAGCACGGCATAATCCGGCTTGTCAAGGGGGCTGGCATCGCCGCTGTGGTAGCAGACGGCAATCTCGCCATTCTGCACCACATAGCCGCATGGTGTAAACACGCCGCCCTCGCCCTCACGCATCTCCTTGCCGATTTTACCGAAGTCCAGATATGCGTAGACTTCATCCGATACCTTTTCCAGTGCCGGTACAAAGTCATTATCCGCGTAAAATTTGCCGAGAGCTTGGTCGTCATGAGCTTCGTAAGCAACTTGGCAATGCGTCATGCTGTGTGTCATATTGATGAGCCGCTCCGCCGAAATGGGTGCGTATTGAGTCTGGACGGCATCCATCATCACCATGCCCTCGAAGCAGTCCAGTTCCCATGCACTCAGGGAGGACAGCCGCTGGGCGAGATGATTCAGCTCATGCAGATTGGCATCGGGGGCGATAAATTGCGGCAGATAGTCCAGCTTGCAGCTTAAAACCTCCGCGGAATAAACGGTGTCCCCGGTGATTCTCGCTTTTTCTAACGCATCCTCCAGCTCATAGGGTGTGGCGGGGAGTGTGATTTCTACCGACGGATTTATACCGGAAGGGTTCCACCGGCTGAGTTCCACTGTGAAAATTTTTTCTTCTCTGGCGTTAACGCTCATCTTGATACCTCCGTTTGATTAATCACTGCAATGCACATCCGGCGGTTACACGAAAACCGCTCCGTCGCACCACTTTTTCATGGCGTTGTACAGTAGCAGTACCTTGGTTTGATCCGATACCTCCTGCCATGTGGCCGGTTTGAACTGCCGAAGCCCGTATTGGTGTTCTCCCTCAAAATATGCGAGGATGCCGATGTGGGCGGGAACTTCCCCGGCGATTCTGACGGCAAGGGTTTTCGGCACGCAGTAGTAATTTTCGTTCCCATGAAAGTTATGGCCGTTTCTGCTTTTGAAATCCTGATAGGTGATTTTGACTTCAAAACAGGTGACCATCATGCCGATATGCCAGTTATGGCACCGCAGGACGCAGCCGTGGCATTTCTGTGCATTCTTATCTTTACTGCCATCCCGAAAGCACCTTCCGGGTTCGTGCGTCCGCGCAGTCAGGCACGGTTCCTTTTCGGAAAATCGGTCCGCATCCAGAAGCCTGCAGAGATATTCCTCATCCTCGTAATAGTCCTCAAAGCGGAGGCTGTCTACAATCCCTGACGGCGTCCATACCTCATCCGCCCACCGGATGGTTCGCTTTTCGGTGTGCAGCTTTGGACGGTAGTGATGGGTCAGCGCCTTAATCCGTTTTGTTAATTCGGTTTCCATGTTTCATCTTGCACCTTCCTTTCTGCGTTTTGCAATTTTTTGCATATCCGTTCTAAGGCAATCTCCCTCAGCGCTGTAGCAGATGAAGCCGTGGGACGGGTATGGGCAGTCGCCGCAGCTTTGGAACGGACCGCGAGGTCGTTCGTCCGGTGGTGTCCTGCCGAGAGTAGTTAGATTGTCCGAGTCGTAACAGGCAGTTTGCTTATTTCTCTTATAGCGTACCAACATGGCTACTCCTTTCCAGAAAACAAAAAAAGCCGGAGAATAAAGGGCATTCCTGCACTCCAATTCTCCGGCTTTCCGATGCTTTCATTTTTAATGTGATTTTGGTGTATATATAAAAAAGGGCGCTAACTTTATCGGCTTTCAATCAGCCTTAAAAATCAGCGCCCTTTTTATTTTGAGCTTGTTTTTTTGATTGCATTTTGAGTGGCGCCCTTTTCCATTTCACTCTGTTCTGAAAAGGGTGCCATTCCCATTCGTTTTTACTTGTAGGTTTGAATCCTGCCTGAGTGAAGCTTTTACCCTAATAAATCTACGAAAAAAGAGCTTCCACTTTTCATCGTGGAAGCTCTCGAAAGGCTTGGATTTACTGGCTTTGTAAGCAATAAATCTTTTTTACCTTTTGTTTTTGGTATGAGTGGAGAGATTTGAACTCACAGAATCCTCCGTTTTAGCTAGTTTCCCTGCCGAGATACGAGAACTCCCCCTGCTTTTTTGACGCTTGAATTTGATAAAACCTAGTATTTAAGCCATTTTTAGAGAAACAGGGTAAAAATGATTTTGCCTTATGATGACTTTGGCACCTGCACTCCGGCAGTGGCTTCGGCAAGAAACGAAGAAAGCCCTTCGCCACCTGTTTTTGCTTGAGAATCAAATTCATATGCTGTATAATAACTAAATGAATGTCAGTCGGTAAATTAGATATAGAATAGTTGATGTCGGGAGGAAATGGAAATGCAATGTTGCCATCACTCTGAAAGCCATGCAAGCTGTATCGAGCATGTGCCAATTTTCTCTAGTCTCAGCCGGGAAGAGCGAATGGAGATCGTCGAGATTGCATCCTCCCGTAGCTTTGAGAAAGGCGAAACAGTATACAGAGCAGGTGATGAGGGCGGAACACTCTTTGTCCTCTACACCGGACGGGCGAAACTTTTTCGCTTAAATGCAAGTGGAAAGGAACAGGTTCTCCGCTTGGTTGAGCCAGGTGAATTTATCGGAGAGCTGTCCCTCTTTTCTTCCCTGCCCCTCACCGACAACGCCCAGGCGTTGGAGGCGACAACCATGTGCGTTCTGCAAGGAGAACGGCTTAAGGGGCTGATGGCAAAGTACCCTTCCATTGCCTTTAAGGTGATGGATGAGCTCTCCCGCAGACTGGAAAAGGCGGAGAACCGAATCGAGGACATCAGCTTAAGCTCGGTGACCAAACGCATTGCAGGGGCTCTGCTGGAGCTGTCAGAGGGTAAGCAGGAGTTCCTCTTGCCCATGACCAAGGGGGATCTGGCCTCTCAGCTCGGGATGACGCAGGAAACCCTAAGCCGCAAGCTGGCGGCGTTGCAGGAAGAAGGGCTGATTATATTAAAAGGGCACCGCAAAATTATCATAAAAGATAAATCGGAGCTAGAGGAAATCACTCTTATTGAATAAAAACGATCAGTTTTGATAAATCATTTGTGCCCGCCTGTCTAATGAGGAAGTACAAAAGGCCAGCATTTGCAGGTTGCAAATGCTGGCCTTTAAGCTTTCTCTATACTTCGGGATGACAGCCTCCATACACAAAATAGGATACTACATTTTCTTGCTTTCATTATACGATATGGCCTTCACCGGACATGATTTTATTGCATTCCCCAGCCTATCCGTATCTAAATCTGACTCTTCGTATGATTTTGTAATTGCCTTTTTATTTTCCATCCCAAACACTTCGGGATAGCTCTTTGCGCATAGGGTACAGCCCATGCAGGCATCCCGGTTGATGTGGAGTCCGGGCTGCGTCAGCACCTCTCCCGGCAGATCCTCGTCCTTTATTATTTTTTCCGCTATCCACGAGAAAATGATGATAGCAATAACAGTAAGCACCCAGCGTATGGCCATGAATTTTGACCCTAAAAACTTTACTTCATTGAGAAGCATGGGAACCTTAATCACAGCCCATGAGCTTAAGATGATGATGATATTTCGAATGGAAGCCCCCTTCTTGTGAAGCATGACACACATTGGGAACGCCGCATAAATGGGCCCTGCCGAAATACTGCCAACCACAAAAGAAAGGAAAACACCTTTCGCCTTAGCGTCCTTACCCAAATACTGCATGATTTTTTCCTTTGGAATCCACATATCCAAAAGAGCCGTTAATACAAAGATAACCGGCATAATCATGAGCATTTCCTTGATGTAGTACATGGCACAATCTCATTAACATAGGGAACAGTCCCTTGAAGTTATATTCCATCTATGCTCCCCCACAGCACCCCTTCGGAACCGTTCATGAGACCAAGGAAATCGCAGAGGAAGCCGAAGGACATTCGCATTAAAAACAGCAATCCCCCGAGATAGGTTTTATACCTAATCCGGGGGATTGCCTCGTTGCTCTTATTTTGCCTTTATCTGAGATTTTATAACCTCGTATCCAAGAGCGGTGATGGCCTTTTCCACGTCTTCTACAGACAGCTTTTCATCGTCAAAGTCGAACTTTGCCTTGCTTGAATTAAACAGCACTTTTACGCTTTCTTTTTCTACACCGTTTAACGATTTTACTGCGTTTTCAATCTTTTGAACACAGGATGGGCAGACTAAGGCTTCTAATTGAATGGTTGCACTTTTCATTTTTGAGCTCCTTTCTATCTTGCTTATTACTTTTTCAATTTGTACCGCAGCAGCCTCATGCCGTTTAGGATAACAACCAGAATGCTGCCCTCATGTACCAGCATGCCGATGGACATATTCATCCATTCGCTAAGGAACACGCTGGCAAGCAGGAACAGGACAACCCCTACAGCAATCAAAATATTTTGCTTCATATTTCTGGCCGTGGCCTTTGTCAGTCCAAGGGCATGGGGTAAACGGCTGAAATCTGAATTCATTAAAACCACATCGGAGGTCTCAATGGCTACGTCTGTTCCGCTTCCCATGGCAATACCAATATGCGCCAAAGCAAGAGACGGGCTGTCGTTCACACCGTCGCCCACAAAAGCGACGATTTGGCCATCTTCCTCGATCAGCTTCTTGATGTATGCTGACTTATCCTCCGGCAGCATATTCCCGCGAGCCTCAGTTAAGCCAAGCTCCCGGCTCACCGCATCAACGGTACCTTGATTGTCGCCGGACAGCATCACAAGGTTCTTGACGCCTAATTTCTTCAGCCTGCGCAGATCTTCCTTCACACCGGGGCGGATCTGGTCACGAACTCCCATCAAAACCTTTAATTCCCCGTCCACAGAAGTCAGTACAAGGGAATTGCCGCCCTTTTCAAAACGGGCGATATCGGCTTTCGCCTGTTCACTGAGCGTGACGTTTTCTCTCTCCATCAAAGCAACATTGCCAACCGCAATTCTGTGTCCGCCTACACTGGCCGCAATTCCACCGCCCTTTACAACCTCCGTATTTTTTACCGGGGAGAATGTGGTCTCGCGAATCTCCTCTAATATTGCTTTGGCCAAAGGGTGGTCGGATTCACGTTCAATACTTGCAAGAAACCCCAGGGCTTCATCAATATGATCGCCATAATACTCTTTTTCCGCAACTGATGGATTGCCCATTGTCAGGGTGCCTGTTTTATCGAACACCATGGTATCCAGCCTGCTAAAGTCCCCGATGACTTCGCTGCCCTTGAGTAGCACGCCATGGCGGGCTCCGTTTCCGATGCCGGCCACGTTGGATACGGGGACACCAATGACCAAAGCGCCGGGGCAGCCGAGGACGAGGATGGTGATGGCCAGCTCAAGATTCCGCGAAAAGGCCCAAACGAGTATACCCAGTACAAGGACTGCCGGTGTATAGTATTTCGAGAAGCGGTCGATAAAGCGCTCCGCCTCTGATTTGGAGTCCTGGGCTTCCTCCACCAGCTCAATGATTTTACCGAATGTGGTATCTTCGCCCACCCGGTCGGCGGTAATTTGAATGGTTCCATTATCGAGAATCGTGCCTGCGAATACATTGGAGCCCTTTTCCTTTGAAACCGGAAGGGATTCCCCCGTAATGCTGGCCTCGTTGATACTGCCTTCGCCGGACAGAACCGTGCCGTCAACCGGTATTTTCCCACCGGTTTTCACCAGTAATATGTCGCCTACATCCACTTCGTCCACTTCAACTTCTTCAAACTCTCCGTTTGCCATTTGCTTTAAGGCGCTTTCCGGCGCCATTTCCGTCAGCTCTTTGATGGCTGAGCGTGTTTTATTCAGTGTACGCTGCTCTAAAAAAGCGCCGAATAAGAACAGGAATGTGACAATGGCGGATTCTTCAAAATTTCTGATGAAAAAAGCGCCGACAACCGCGATGGTAACCAATACGTCAATGCTGACAACCTTGACTTTCAATGCCTGATACGCCTGAATTGCAATGGGCAGGGCGCCTAAAATGGACGCGAGCACCAAGGTTGAAATAGCCACAGCTTCATTTTTAAATCCCAGTTCACTGGTAAAACCAATGACGATTAAAATGGCACTCACCAATGTTATATGGTTTTTCTTACTAAGTATCAATCTTTGCATCTCATCACCTTCTTGCTTTACCAATTCATTTGCGTTTAAGCCTGATATGCCTTATTCAACTCCGCCAGCATGTTGTAAACCGCTTCATAACTTTCGCATACATCATCCGGAACGGTGTAGTCGTTTGTAATTTCACGAAGCTTGGCAAACTCCTCGTTCAAATCAGGAACCCCCGAGCCCGTTTCCTTTATTTTTTTAGCCAGCGCGTCAAACAGCGTATGGACATCGTGGAACTCGGGATGGCTTTTCCCGTGAACCCTTGCCACAATGGGCACATATTGCTCTAATGTCTTAAAATGCTTCGCCTTTGCCTCATTAAATATTTGTTTGTTTGCCATTGTCTCTCCCGCCCTCTCGTTATCATTTTGTTTTTCTTAGCTTAGTATATCATGGTGTGGCGGAGAATGATTTGACCTAAATCAAAAATAGAAAAAATCCGTATGTGTTTTATTGATGACGAGTCTGTAAAAGTCATCCTTTTGATGAATATACTGCTGACTCCATACAAATGGAGCACCCACTAAAGCAGGTGCTCCGCTTATACTGAACAGATCAAAAGCAATATTAGGTTCCAAACTATTCTCCGGCTCTCGGTTGCTTCATTTTCTGTTTTAATTAATTGTGCTGGTGGATGCTCTATTTCTCTGCGGGTAGACGAAAAAAATGCCGCCGCTTATGACTGTTTTTCACTTGCGAGTTTGAGCCTCATCAGTGTGAAGCCAAAGCCCCAATAAATCTACGAAAAAAGAGCCCTCACTTTTTGTAGTGAGAGCTCTCGAAAGGCTTGCGATCACCGGCGTTTGAGCCAATAAATCTTTTTCACCTTTTGTTTTTGGTGCGCGAGGCGGGACTTGAACCCGCACGTCCTTGCGGACACTAGAACCTGAATCTAGCGAGTCTGCCAATTCCACCACTCGCGCGTATTAATTGAATTTTAAAAAACGTCAAATTTTCAGAAATATCTGCCTGAGAACCTCCGTCCTCAGACAGATATTGGTGCGCGAGGCGGGACTTGAACCCGCACGTCCTTGCGGACACTAGAACCTGAATCTAGCGAGTCTGCCAATTCCACCACTCGCGCATATTCATCTGAAATTTGTGCAGTCCCCATTCTCCGCCGAAGCGGAGATGGGATTGGTGCGGCTGACGGGATTTGAACCCACACGTCGATTAGACACCAGCACCTCAAGCTGGCCTGTCTACCAGTTCCAGCACAGCCGCAAATCCATACCAAAAAAAGACTGCTTGATTATTATAGCCAGAAGCTTGAAAAATGTCAACCTCAAATTTCCCTTTTCGGCAAATATTTTGTTTTCCATACTGCAGCCGCGCCGGAGGGCGGATTTCCGCTCCTCCGGCGCATAAAGGTCCACGTTCTCTGAAACGTTTAGCGCTCCGCTGCTGGCGTATATTCCCTATGCTCTTCCACGCACTCATACCGCGGGCGGATCAGCTTTCCTCCGCCGGAAAGCTCTTCCATCCGATGCGCGCTCCAGCCAGAAATGCGGGCCACCGCAAACAGAGGCGTATACAGTTCTTTGGGCAGGCCCAGCATCTCAAAGACAAACCCACTGTAAAAATCAATATTGGTGGAGATGGCGTCTTTCCCCCGCCGGGCTGTCAGCAAGCCTTTTCCAATCCTCTCCACCCGCTCGTAGAGGTCCAGCTCTTCCCCGCGCTCTTTTTCCTTGGAAAGCGTCTTCACATAGTCCCGGAATACCTCGCATCGGGGATCCGTCCGAGTATAGACCGCATGGCCCAAACCATACAGCAGTCCCCGGCCATCAAAAACATCTCCGTTTAAAATGCGCGCCAGATACTGTTCAAGCTCTTCATCGTCGTTCCAATTACGCACGTGGGACTTGATGTCCGCCATCATCTCCATCACCTTGCTGTTGGCCCCGCCGTGGCGCGGGCCCTTCAGGGACGCCATGGAGGCGGCGATAGCGGAATATGTATCCGTACCCGAAGAGGTGACCACGTGGTTGGTAAAAGTGGAGTTATTGCCGCCACCATTATCGGCGTGAAGCACCAGCGCCACATCCAGCACCCGGGCCTCCAATTCCGTATACTGCCCGTCCTGACGCAGCATCCTGAGAAAATTCTCCGCCGTGGACAACTCGGGTCTTGGCTCGTGGATAAACAGGCCCTCCCCTTTGTTAAACCGATAGGCCTGATAGGCGTAAATCGCCAGCAGCGGCATAATGGCAACCATCTGCAAACTCTGGCGCAGCACATTCCCAAGACTGATGTCGTTGGGTTGATCATCATAGCAAAACAGCGTCAGTACTGCGCGCTGCATCGTATTCATCAGGTCCTGCGGTGGGGCTTTTAGAATTACATCCCGCAGAAAGTTGCTGGGCAGCGTCCGATAAGTGGCAAGCTGTACGCAGAAATCCCGCAGCTGGACCTCCGTGGGCAGCTCGCCAAACAGCAGCAGATACGCCGCCTCCTCGAAGGCCAGTCTGCGCCCCTCAGATCCCCGGACAAGTTCCCGGCAATCAATCCCCCGGTAATACAGCACACCGTCCTCGGGCAGAAGCTTTCCATCCCGTTCCACGGAGTACGACTGAATTTCACCCACGCGGGTCAGTCCTGTCAGCACGCCCTGGCCGTTTTCGTCCCGAAGACCTCTGCGCACGTTGTACTTTCGGTACAGTCCGGGATCAATGTAATTCTTCTTCTCCCACTGTTCCTCCAGCGCCCGAATTTTGGGCGTAATCTGGGAGTAGACGTTCTCCCCTTTTTCCGACCAGATCATTCCGCCGCCTCCTCTTCCCACCCGCAGAAAAGCAAATTCCTCCCGGCGGCGTCTCAGCGCCGGGCATGAAAAATCCACCGTCTGCAAAGCAAGCTGTTCCCAATAAAAATAATATATCACAGCGGCGTTCTGTGCCCGCGATATAATGCAATGATATCATACAGTTCCTTCATTTTCAATATATTTAATTGGTTTTTTATCAGCTTTTTCTCCAAATATTGCAGTCGTATCTATCTGTTTATTCATTTTTTTAGCAATCTGACAGGTTTCCCTGCAAATTGTCCCGTCTTTAAAGCTGTGCGAGCGTCTCTCCAATGGAATCGGTAATCACAAGGTCTGCGGTCAAGTCTGCAGCCACGGGGGATTTATTAATAATCACCAGCTTTCGTCCCTGATACCACCGGATCAGCCCCGCCGCCGGATACACGTTCAGAGATGTGCCCCCGATGATCAGCAGATCTGCCTCAGCAATATAGCGGGCTGCCCGCTCCATCGTATCCATGTCCAGCCCTTCCTCATAGAGCACCACATCGGGCTTCACCCGCCCACCGCAGGCTTCGCAATGGGGAACGCCCTGAGAGCGGAGCATAAAGTCAAGCGTATAGGGCTTTTGGCAGCTTTCACAGTAATTCCGCAGAACGCTGCCGTGAAGCTCCAGCACGGTCCGGCTTCCCGCCGCCTGATGCAGTCCGTCGATATTCTGGGTAATGATCGCCTTCAGTTTTCCCTGTCTTTCGAGCTCCGCCAGCTTACGATGGGCTGCGTTGGGCTTCGCATTAGGAGCTAGAAGCTTTGCCCGATAGAAACGGAAAAATTCTTCTGGCTTGCTTTCGTAAAAGGTATGGCTTAAAATAGTTTCGGGCGGGTAATCATACTGCTGGCGGTACAACCCGTCCTCGCTTCGAAAGTCGGGGATACCCGACTCTGTGGACACTCCCGCGCCTCCGAAAAAAACGATATTGTCGCTGCTGTCCACCAAGTCTTTTAGTCTCTTTGCGCTCTCTGTCATAAAACGCCTCCGTCCGCGTCAATTCTTATTTATAATAAGGAGAACTTCCATGAATATTCAAATCTTCGGCTCCTCCAAGTCCTTCGACAGCAGAAAAGCCGAGCGGTGGTTTAAAGAGCGCCGCATCAAGTATCAGTACATCGATGTTGCCTCCAAGGGATTATCCCCCAGAGAGTACCAGTCCGTCAAGCAAAAAGTTGGTTACGAGGCGCTGGTCAACCGCAAATCCCGGGTCTATAAGTCGTTGTTCATGGCCTATATCACACCGGATGCGCAGGAAGCAAAGCTTCTTGAAAACCCGGAGCTGTTTCAAACACCCATTGTCCGCAATGGAAAAGACGCCACCGTGGGCTACCATCCGGAAATTTGGGAGACATGGGAATAACCTTGCCCCGCCTCGCGGCGGGGCTTTTTCTTTTCCCAAGGACTTTATATCCTCCACTCAAAACAAAGCAGCACACTATCGTCCTCCAAAATATTCGTACTTTTGTTCTGTTTTTTCTCTTGACAAAAACATTCGTTCTAGTTATAATCGTTTTAAATTAGAACAAAAGTTCCAGAGGAGGATTTTTTATGACCGGATACACCCTGTTTTTAATTTTTGTGGGTACGGGATTTTTGACGCATCTGCTCTTTCGCGTGATTGATGCCATTGAACGTCCATCCCGGTCCCTCCGGCGTGCGGAAACGCGCTGAGGACGCCATGGAACTGCTGGAAAAACTGACTATTCTCTCCGATGCGGCAAAATACGACGCCGCCTGCACCTCCTCCGGGGCGCGTCGGGGATATAAGGAGGGATTCATCGGCAACACCTCCACGTCCGCCATGGGCTGCTGTCACTCCTTTTCGGCCGATGGGCGGTGCGTCACGCTGCTGAAGGTGCTTTTGAGCAATCAGTGTGCATACGACTGCAAATACTGTGTCAATCGCCGCAGCAACGACACGCCCCGGGCCTCGTTTACCCCTGAGGAGCTGGCGGAGTTAACCATTGGATTTTATCGGCGGAACTATATTGAAGGGTTGTTCCTCTCCTCTGGTGTTTTACACAATCCGGACCATACGATGGAGCTGATGATCCGCGCATTGCAAATTTTGCGGGAGACTTACCGGTTTAACGGTTACATTCATGCCAAAGCCATTCCCGGCGCCGCGCCGGAGCTGGTGGAGCGACTGGGTCTTCTGGCAGACCGACTGTCCGTCAATATTGAGCTGCCCTCGGAAGCGGGACTGAAATCCCTTGCCCCGGACAAGACAAAGGGCGCGATTCTCGCGCCCATGCGGCAGATTCAAACCCGCGGTGTTCAATATAAAGAAGAATTGGTCAAATACCGCCACGCACCGAAATTTGCGCCCGCAGGGCAAAGCACTCAACTGATCGTGGGGGCCACGGCGGATTCCGACCTCCGGATTTTGCGCCTGACGCAGGGCCTGTATGACCGCTACCGCCTCAAGCGTGTCTTTTTCTCTGCGTATGTTCCGGTGGTTCCCCACACGCTTCTTCCCTCCCGGGACACAAAGCCTCCCCTATTGCGAGAGCACCGACTTTATCAGGCAGACTGGCTTTTGCGGTTTTACGGATTTCGTGCGGAGGAGCTTCTGGACGAGGGAACGCCAGACTTCAATCCGCTGGTGGACCCCAAATGCAGTTGGGCACTGGCCCATCTGGAGTTTTTCCCCGTAGAAGTGAACACGGCAGACTATGAGTCACTGCTCCGAGTTCCGGGTGTCGGCGTCGTCTCTGCCAAGCGCATTCTGGTTTCCCGCAGAGCGGGAAGCCTGCGAACGGAGGACTTGAGAAAGCTGGGTGTTGTGATGAAACGGGCACAGTATTTTCTCTCCTGCCGAGGGCAGATGTCCAAGGGACTTCGTTTTACGCCGGAAAGTCTGCTCCGAAACCTGATTGCGGCAGAGCAACCCGGTCTTCCCGGCGCCCAGATGGAGCAGCTTTCTCTGTTTGGCGCGTGAAAGGGGTGTACCATGGAGTTCATCTATCTTTACGACGGAAGCTTTGAAGGCTTCCTCTGCTGCATTTTTGAAAGCTATGCCAATCGGGAACTTCCATCCGATATTATCCCGGAGACGGACGCCTGTCTCACTCTGTTTCAGACCCGGCATATCGAAACAGATAAAGCCCACGCTGACCGCGTTCTACGTAAGACGGCACTTCTCTCTGGTAAGGCCGTTATCCTGTTGCGTCGCGGTTTTCTCACCTGCCTTGCAAATCGGGAGATGTATCTCTACCATCTGATTGCCAAGCTGCTTCGGGAAGGGCCGGGTTTTCTCCGGAATCTGGCGGATGAAACACTGCTTCCAGTCTTAAAAGCGGTGCGTCATTTGGAGGGAGAGGTCCAGCTTCTGCGGGGCTTTGTCCGCTTTTCGGATTACTCTGGAATTTTGGGCGGTGAAATTGAGCCGAAAAATCGCGTGCTGCCTCTGCTACGCTCTCATTTTTGCAGTCGCTTCCCCAACGAGCGGTTTTTTATCTATGACCGCACACACCGCGAGGCGCTGTTTTACGCCGACGGAAAGGCCGTCATTGCTCCTCTGGAGCGATTTGAGGCGGCTGCACCAGACGAAACGGAAGTCGCCTTCCGTCGGTTGTGGAAGCGGTTTTATGATACTGTTGCCATCAAGGAGCGGGAAAACTTCCGCTGCCGCCAGACCCACATGCCAAAGCGCTACTGGGGGACCATGACGGAATTTCAGGATGAGGATTACTTCATTGCTGGGCAGTCCCCTCGGTTGGAACACCGCGGGCCAGGTCTTCCGTCCGTTTAAACTGCACATAAAAGCCGCGGAAGCACCTTT
>NZ_DAMBZJ010000022.1:13475-24290 GCF_032060045.1 Oscillibacter sp. | reverse complement strand
CCGCGGTTTTTAATCGAAACAGTATACCGTCTCCATGCAATTTTCTATTTACGTACGCCATGGCTCAAAGGACCTCCGCAGCCGCTCCAACCCCCGCCGTTCCAGCCGGGAAATCTGCACCTGAGACACTTTTAGGATTCTGGCGGTCTGCTCCTGCGTAAAACCGCGGAAATAGCGCAGGAGAATGGTCATTCGCTCTTTTTCAGGCAGCGCCTCCACCGCCTGTCGCACCGCAAGACGCTCAACAATTCCGTCTTCCGGAGCCTCGGTTCCCAGCATTCCTTCCAGCGCAAGACCGTCTTCTGTCTCTCGCTGAAGAGAATCCGGCAGGTCTGTGGCCAATTCCGTCCGGGCGATTTCCTCCGGAGTCAGCCCCGTGCTCTCCGACAACTCGGAGAGCGCCGGCTCTCTTCCCAGCTCAAAGCGCAGCCGCTCCCGAACGCTGTACAGCAGCGCCGCCCGCTCCCGGATGGTCCGACCTACCTTGATGGCCCCATCATCCCGAAGAAAGCGACGGATCTCACCCGCAATCTTGGGCACCGCATATGTGGAAAAACAGGTCCCATATGTAAAGTCAAAACCCTGCACCGCTTTTAAAAAACCCAGACAGCCCAGTTGATAGAGGTCGTCCACCTCCACGCCCCGACCGTAATATCGCCGGACGATGCTCCAAATCAGGCCGCTGTTTTCCTCTACAATCTGCTCGCAGGCCAGCTGGTCACCTTCCTGCGCCGCCCGGAGCAGGTCCAGCGTCGCCTGACCGCTCATCGCTGTCCGTTGGCCCGGCTGGCTATTTTCTTATGCATGGTCACCGTCGTTCCCTTCCCCGGTGTGGAGTGAACTGTGAGTGCATCCATGAAGCTTTCCATAATGGTGAAGCCCATGCCGCTGCGCTCCTCGCCGCCCGTGGTATACATAGGTTGGCGCGCCTTATCAATATTGGGAATTCCCTTTCCCGCATCCTTAATTGAAATTTCCAAAATATTGCCTTCGCAGATCTTTGCTTTTAGGCTCACTTTACCAATCGAGTCGGGATAGGCATGAACAATTGCGTTGGTCACCGCTTCACTGACCGCTGTCTTAATATCCTCCACCTCGTTTAGCGTGGGGTCCATCTGCGAAGCGAAGCAAGCCGCCGCCATTCGTGCAAAGCCCTCGTTGCTGCTGCGGCTGGGAAATTCCAGCCGGATGTAATTCACACTCTTCCTCATACCGTTCCCTCCTGTTTTATGTGAATCAGCCGCCCAATTCCGGCGGCGTCCATCACGCGCTTTGCCTGTGGCTGCACATGGCAGACCTGCATACTTCCGTCCAGCGCGTCCATGCACCGTTTTGCCCTCAGCAGCAGCGCAATACCCGAGCTGTCCATAAAGGTCACTCCGCCGAAATCCAGCAGCAGTCTGCGGGGAAGCGCCGCGTCCACCGCTAACTCCAGCTCCCGAATGGCGTTTTTTGCAGCGTGGTGATCCAAATCCCCGCTGAGCTCCAGCAACAAGTTGCGGTCTGCGGTCTGCATTTTGATATCCATCTCCCAAGTCTCCTTTGCATTAGCTATGTCAATTCCTAAAATTGAAAATTGAGCGCGGCATGGGGTTTGTCGCTTACATCAGGTTATTATTTATTCGCCCACAGCCAAACCCAATGGCCAGCTACGGGATCTTTTTTGCTTGTCCCTTTTTCTGAGATGCACGCCCACGGCCTGCCTGCTTCTTAAAAGCCCGAAAAGCTCCGTCATGCATGTCTCTGCGGCGATCATAACATGACTCAAATTTTCTTTTCTGTCGAAAACCTTTTGGTTTCCATAAATATTTTATTATGGAAACCAAATGCGAGGTTTTTGCAATTAATTTCTCAACTTTTCATGTTTCATCGCCCATTTTCATCGCACACGTCAAGTATTGTTCCCCTGTCTCCACGGTTTTCTTTCTTGCTTTTTATGCAAAAAGCTGATAAGATAAGATAAATTGCGTAAACGTTTTACTTTCCACGGGACGCAGATTTCCGCCCCGTTTGAAAAATGGGAGAGATGGATGGAAAACACACAGATCACAGCATTGGGCGAAATTTTGATTGATTATACTCCTCTGCCTGATTCTGATGCCGGCATGGCGGTATTTGAGCAAAATCCTGGCGGCGCACCGGCAAACGTTTTGGCCTGCGCCGCCAAGCTGGGCCGCAAAACTGCCTTTATCGGTAAGGTTGGCGACGACATTCAGGGCCGGTTTCTCGCGGACACACTGCATAAAACCGGTATCGATACGCATGCCCTTTTAGTGGATGGACGCTATTTCACTACGTTGGCGTTTGTGGCGCTCTCCGAGCGCGGAGAGCGCAGCTTTTCTTTTGCCAGAAAGCCAGGTGCGGACGTTCAGCTTTCCCCAGAAGAGCTAGACCGTGAGCTGATTTCCCACAGCGACATTCTGCATTTTGGCTCTCTCTCTTTGACGGATGAGCCTGCCCGCAGCGCCACAATGGAGGCTGTGCTTTTAGCCCATACGTCCGGGGCGATCATTGCCTACGACCCAAACTATCGCCCCCTGCTTTGGACAAGTAAGGAAGCCGCTATGAAGCAAATGCGCACTCCTCTCCCGCTGGTACACCTTTTAAAGGTTTCCGATGATGAGGTCGAGTATCTGACCGATTGCTCTGATCTCCGGGAAGGGGCGGAAAAACTTGTACGCCAAGGGCTTCGCTGTGTGGTGGTAACCATTGGAAACCAAGGTGCATTGGTGGCTACAAAAGAAGGCAGCGTTATGGTCCCCGGTTTTCCCACCCAGGCCGTGGATACTACCGGGGCAGGCGACTCCTTTTGGGGTGGTTTTTTAACCCGCGTCTCAGAGAGCGGAAAACCGCTGGACCGGATTACCTTTCAAGATTTTCAATCCTTTGCCCGCTTTGGCAACGCCGTGGCTTCCCTTTGTGTGGAGAAACGGGGTGCTATGCCTGCCATGCCGCACCGGGAGGACGTTTTGTGTCGCATGCAAAAAGCGGGAGAGTGGTTGCCCGACACATAATAATAACTTTCGACATCAGAAACCCGTTACAACGCGAAAAATATGTTTACACGGTGCCTTATGTCTATAGAGCAATAGAGAAGCACCGCCATCCTTTCGGATGGCGGTGCTTCTTAGTTTCTGAAAAAGTTTTTTACTTTCCGGCCTTGACGGCGCGAATGGCGTCGGTCAGCAGGGGGGCAACCTTAAACAGGTCGCCACAGATGCCGTAATCGGCAATCTCAAAGATGGGAGCAGTGTCATTCTTGTTTACCGCAATAATGCACTCAGAATCCTGCATACCAGCTTTGTGCTGAATTGCACCGGAGATGCCCAGAGCCACATAGACCTTGGGATGCACGGTCTTGCCGGTCTGGCCAACCTGATGGTCCGCAGACAGCCAGCCGGAGTCAATCGTGGCACGGGAACCGCCCACAACGCCGCCAAGCTCGGCAGCCAGCTCTTCCGCCAGCTTGATGCCGCCCTCAACATCCTTGCTGATGCCGCGGCCAACCGACACGATGAAATCCGCGCCAATCAGATCCACCAGCTTCTTCGCCGCCTTCACGATCTCCACAACCTCGGTTTCCATGTCCGCCTCGGACAGCTGGAACGCGGGCTTCACGATCTCACAGGCGTCTGCCTTGGCCTGGTCGAAGGGAGCCGTCTTCATCACGCCGGGCCGCACCGTCGCCATAGAGGGACGGAAGCGGGGGCAGATGATGGACGCCATCAGATGGCCGCCGAAAGCCGGACGGGTCATCTTCAAATCGCGGGACACGTCGTGCTTCTGGCCCAGCACCATAGCGGTGTTCATGCCATCAATCTTCTCGGGGGCCAGCGTAGAAGCTTCACGCAGGAAGTCCTTGTAGTTGTTCATCTCCACGTCCAAGTGCGTGCAGTCGGCGCAAAGGCCGGTGTGCAGACGCGCGGCGCAGCGGGGGCCCAGGTCACGGCCGATATTGGTCGCGCCAAACAGCATGACCTCCGGCTTGTACTCCTCAATCACCTGGCAGATGGCGGCGGTGTAGCCGTCAGTGGTGTAGTTCTTCAGCAGGGGATGGTCGCAGACATAGACCTTGTTCGCACCGTAGCCGCCCAGCTCTTTCGCAAGGCCCTCCACGCCGTCGCCCAAAAGCAGGCCGCACAGCTGCACGCCCAGCTCGTCTGCCAGTCTCCGGCCCTCGGAGATCAGCTCAAAATCGGTGGGCATCAGTTTGCCCTGGCGCTGCTCGCAGAACACCCATACATCCTTGAAAGCAGCGATATCCGTGTTGTTAAAAGACATGTTCAATTACCCCTTTCTCAGATGATGTGCTTGGCACTCAGGATTCCGATCAGCTTCTCGCAGGCGGCCTTGTCCGCGCCCTCCAGCATCATGCCGGCGCCCTTCAGCGGCGGCGTGAAGGAGGTGAGAATGTTGGTGGGAGAGCCCTTCAGGCCGATGGTGGTGGGATCGATCAGGGCGTCGTCCTTCAACGTCTCATAGTCGAAGGTCGCCAGGGGCTTGTCATAGGCCTCGAAAATGCCGCCCACGCTCATGTAACGCGGGGCGTTCAACTCCTTGATGCAGGTGAGCAGGCAGGGCGTCTTGACCTTGATGGTCATGTAGCCGTCCTCCAGCATCCGCTTCACGGTGACCGTGTCGCCGGTCTTCTGGATGTCGGCGGCGTAAGTCACCTGAGGCAGGCCCAGCTTCTCGCCGATCTGGGGGCCAACCTGAGCGGTGTCGCCGTCGATGGCCTGACGACCGCACATCACGATGTCGTCGGACTCCACGCCGATCCGATTGACGGCGGCGGCCAGAATCTGAGATGTGGCGTATGTATCGCTGCCGCCGAACTCGCGGGCGGACACCAGCACGCCCTCGTCCGCGCCGCGGGCCATCAGCTCACGCAGCATTCCAGCGGCGGGAGGGGGGCCCATGGTCACGACGATAACCTTGCAGCCGGTCTCGTCCTTCAGCTTCAGCGCCGCTTCAACGGCGTTCAGATCGTCGGGGTTGGTGATGGTCTGCATGGACGCGCGGTCCAACGTTCCATCGGGATTCACAGCCACCTTTCCGGAGGTATCGGGCACCTGCTTTACACATACGATGATTTTCATAACTCTCTACCTCCTCAGTTATTTCACGCCCAGGCGACCGGCAATGACCATCCGCTGGACCTCGGAAGTACCCTCGTAGATCTCGGTGATCTTCGCGTCACGCAGCATGCGCTCCATGGGGAAGTCCTTGGTATAGCCGTAGCCGCCGAACATCTGAAGAGACTTGGTGGTGATCTGCATGGCGGCCTCGGAAGTAAACAGCTTGGCCATGGCGGCTTCCTTGGTGAAGGACTGGCCATTGGTCTTGCGGATAGCGGCCTGATAAGTCAGGAGACGGCCTGCCTCGATGGACACAGCCATGTCGGCAAACAGGAACTGGGTGTTCTGGAACTTGGAGATGGGGCGGCCAAACTGGACGCGGCTCTTGGTGTAGGCAACAGCCTCCTCCATGGCGCCCTCGGCCAGACCCAGGCCCTGTGCGGCGATGCCGATACGGCCGCCGTCCAGCGTCTGCATGGCGATCTTGAAGCCCTTGCCTTCCTTGCCCAGCAGGTTCTCTTTGGGCACGATGCAGTCGGTGAACACGATCTCGGAGGTGGGAGAGCCGTGCAGGCCCATCTTCTCCTCGTGCTTGCCCACGGAGAAGCCAGGGAAGGTGTTTTCCACGATAAAGGCGGAAATGCCCTTGGTACCCTTGGAGGGGTCGGTCATGGCGAAGACCACAAATACCTCGGCTGCATAGCCGTTGGTGATGAAGATCTTAGAGCCGTTGATGACATAGTGATCGCCCTCCAGCACGGCGACGGTGGTGCCCTTGGAGGCGTCGGAGCCGGCGTCGGGCTCGGTCAGGCAGAAGGCGCCCAGCTTACCGCCGGTGGTGAGCATGCGCAGATACTTCTGCTTCTGCTCTTCGGTGCCGTTCTGGATGATAGGGCCGCAGCACAGGCCATTGTGGGTAGCCACAATGTCGCCGGTGGACGCGCAGACCTTGGAAAGTTCCTCCACAGCGATGGCGGCGGACAGATCGTCCGCGCCGGAGCCGCCGTATTCCTTAGGCACGCTCATGCCCATCACGCCGTAGCGGAACAGCTGGTCAATGTTTTCCTTGGGATACTTGCAGGTGCGGTCGGTTTCGGCCGCAATGGGCTTAACTTCGTTTTCGGCGAACTCACGGGTCATTTTGCGAATGAGTTCCTGCTCTCTTGTCAATTCAAAATCCATGTCAGTCTCCTATGCATTAAATTTTTAGTCCTGAATGCCAGCAATGTATTTTGCCAGCTCTTTCTTGCCCTCGATGTTGCCTTGACGAGCAATCATGACGCGCTGGGCCTGGGGAGAACCGGCACCATGCATAGATTCTGTGCGGTAGCCGACAGCGGCGGAGCCCAGGCAGATGTTCTCCAAGAACCGGAACACGCGAGCCCGATCCTCAGCGGATACGCCTTCCTTAGTGGCAAAGAACTTGTGGCAGATTTCTCCGATGGTTTCGCCGTTGTTCCCAACCACCGTGTCGGACTTAAAGTCCGTCTCGGAGGGCAGGGTGACCATGGCGCCGCCAGCAATGTCCTCAGCCAGACGCACGATCTCATAGGGGAAGCGGGTGACGTTCTGCTTGCAGACGTTGGCAAGCAGGAGGTCGATTTGGTAGTTGCCCGCCTTGGTGGGGCAGCCCTCGCAGGAGCAGGCAACACCACAGGAATACAGTGTTTCGTTGAGGTGGGTCATCTCGATGAGCTTGTCCTTCACCGCGCTGGCCTTCTCCACGCCGTTGTACTCCGCTGCCAGTGCCGCCGCGCCGATGACCACGTCGCCCACGCCGACCTTGCAGCCGCCATAGCTCTGGCGGTGATACCCGGCAAAGCGCTCCACCATCATGCCGGCAAACTCATGCTCGCCGTTGAGGAACAGGTACTCGTTGGGAATGAACACATGGTCCAGAACCACCAGAGCTTCCTGACCACCGAACCGGGCGTTGCCCAGATCCACGTCTGCGTCTTTTTCCATCTTGCGGGTGTCGCAGGACTGACGGCCATAAATCATGTACATGCCTTCCACGTCGGTGGGGCAGGCGAAGCTCACGGCCCAATCCTTGTCGTCGGGACCCATGGCAATGGTGGGCATAAAGATGTGCCAGTGGGAGTTGACGGAACCGGTCTGGTGGACCTTGGCGCCGCAGACCACAATGCCGTCGTCCCGGCGCTCCACTACATGGAGATACATATCCGGGTCCGCCTGCAGGTGGGGGGCCTTGGACCGGTCGCCCTTGGGGTCGGTCATGGCACCGTCCACGGTCAGGTCGTTGTCCTGCACCATGGTGAGGAACTTCTTGAAGTTCTCATGATAGTGGGTGCCATGGGCCTCGTCAATTTCAAAGGTGGTGGAGAACACGGCGTTGAACGCGTCCATGCCCACGCAGCGCTGGAAGCAGCTTGCGGTCTTTTGACCCAGCAGGCGCTGCATTTTCACCTTGTTCAGCAAATCCTCGGTAGACTGGTGAAGATGGGTGAAGCGGTTAATCGTGTTGCCTGTCAGGCTGGATTTGACCGTCATCAGCTCGGCGTAACGGGGATCATGAGCCAGACTGTACGTCATGGCCACGCAGTTAATGCTGGGGCGAATCATGGGGTGATCCACCCAGTTGTCAATCTTCTCACCAAACATGTACACACGGGTTTTCAGTTGGCGCAGACTTTCCACGTATTCTTTTCCTGTTTTTAGTGCCATCTTTTTATTCCTCCTGTAATAAGTCGGTTATAAAACGTTCTTCATCTTTGATAATGAAGAACAGGGATTACTTGTTAGCAAGGCCCATCAGTTCCTCGCGGAAAATGCGTTCGTCCATGAGTTTCAGATCCCCTGCGATCTTGGGAATGAACTCCATCTGGTCGAGAATCTGCGTTTGCAAATCCACGCCCGGCGCAATTTCGATAAGGGTGACGCCCTCGGGGCGCAGCTCGAACACCGCGCGCTCGGTAATGTACAAAACAGGCTGGCCTGTTTGAAGGGCGTATCTGCCGGAGAAGGTGATATGCTCCACTTCCTTGACAAATTTCTTTTTCGCACCTTCCCGAACAATCATCAGCCTGCCGCCCTGAAAGTTGGTTTCAAGGCCCATGGCCGTGAATGTGCCGCAGAAGATTACTTTCTTCGCGTTTTGCGTAATATCAATAAAACCGCCGGCCCCGGCCAGCCGGGAGCCAAACTTGGAAACGTTTAGATCACCACTGGGCGCTGTCTCGGCAAGACCCAAAAAGGCAACGTCCAGCCCGCCGCCGTGGTAAAAATCAAACTGTACGTTTTGGGGCAGAATCGCCATGGAGTTAGCCGAAGCACCAAACTGGGTCCCCCCATAGGGGATACCCGCAATAGAACCGGCCTCCACCGTCAGCGTCAACTGGTCGGAAATGCCTTCCTCCGCAGCCACATTCGCAATTTTCTCCGGCGCGCCGGTTCCAAGATTTATCACCGCGTCCTGTGGCAGCTCCATGGCGGCTCGGCGGGCGATAATCTTTTTGGCGTCCATGGGAATGGCGGGAATGGCGTCCACGGGAATCCGAAACTCGCCGGAGAGTGCCCCGTCATACGGCATACCAATGCACTGCTCGTTGTCCTGAACGGAACCCACCACAATGGAGTCCACGTAGATGCCGGGAATGGCTACGAGCTTTGGGTCCAAAGAGCCGCCCTGCACGATTTTCTCAACCTGCACGATGACTCTCCCGCCGGAATTTTTGCAGGCCTGCGCCATGGCGGTTACGTCGATGGGGCCGATTTCCCGATGAACGGTGCAGTTGCCGTATTCATCGGCATAGCTGGCCCGCAGAAAGACCACGTTGATGGGAAAGGATTTGTAGAGCAGACGCTCTTGCCCCTCAATCTCAATGACCTTAACCAAATCCTCTTTGGTACGCTCGTTCAGCTTGCCGCCGCCGTTGCGGGGATCGACAAATGTGTAAAGTCCAACGGTGGTAATGGTGCCGATGTTATGGCTCGCAATGTCGCGGTACAGGTGGGAAATTACACCCTGAGGCAGGTTATATGCCTCGGTTTTGTTTGCAAGGGCAAGATCGCCCAGCCGTGGGGCCCGGTCCCAGTGACCGCCGATGACCCGGCGGACCAGACCCTCGTGACCGAAATGGTCGCCGCCGGTGCCGTCCCGATGGCCCTGCCCGGCTGCAAAGAACAGCGTCAGGTCCCGGGGGTGGCCTGTTTCCAGAAACCGCTGCTCCAACGCTTTGGAAAGCGCCTCAGGACAAGCGCAGCTAACAAAGCCTCCGGTTGCAATGGTGTCCCCGTCCCGGACCAGCTCAGCCGCCTGCTCGGCAGTGAGAATCCTGACTTTTTTCATGGCAGTGTACCCCTCGTATTTGTCAAAAATTACGCAGGTCGACGGCTTACTTGTTTTTAAACTGTGCGGGGCGCTTCTCCAGGAAAGCAGTCATGCCTTCTTTTTGATCTTCCGTGCCAAAGCACATCGCAAACAGTTCGTTCTCCATAGCGATGCCGCTGTCCAGATCCATCTGAAGACCCCGGTCAATGCAGGCCTTGGAGTATTTGACGGCAATCGGTGCGTTTTTCGCGAAAGACTGCGCCATCTCCATGGCAGCGTCCAGCAGCGCCTCGGGCGCGTGGACGGCGTTGACAAGACCCACTTCTTTTGCCTCGTCGGCCTTAATCATTTTGCCGGAGAAAATCAACTCTTTGGCTCTTGCCGCGCCGATGCGGCGCGCCAGACGCTGTGTGCCGGAAAATCCCGGAGTGATGCCAAGGCTCACCTCGGGCTGGCCAAATTTCGCTTTTTCAGAAGCCAAAATGATGTCGCAGGCCATGGCCAGCTCGCAGCCGCCGCCCAGAGCAAAGCCGTTTACTGCGGCAATGGTGGGAATCTCCAGCAGCTCGATTTTGCGGAACAGAGCGGAACCTCTGCGGCCCCAAGTCCGGCCTCCCGCCAGATCCAAGGGACACTGCTCGGCAATGTCGGCTCCGGCCACAAAGGAGCGGCCTTCCCCGGTGATAATCAGCCCCCGCAGTGCTTTGTCGTTCTCTATCTCGTTCACCAGTGCCGAAAGATCTTCAATCACCGTGGAATTCAGGGCGTTCAAAGCCTCGGGCCGGTTAATGGTGGCAATTCCGACACCGTCTTTTACTTCATAACGAATCGTAGTGTACAATTAAAACCCTCCTTTTCAATGCGCTTTTGATGGAACCAATCCTCTTGCTTAATATTCTAGCAAAATACGTGCCAAAAAAGCAATGGAAATTATACAAGTTTAAAAAGAATTCACAAAGTGTTTGGCGAATTTGCGTCGTATTTGCAACATAATTTGACAAAATTGGTTACAGTAACAACAATTTTTTAAGAACAAAGGAGCCGAAATTCAAAAGAGAATAAAGTTGAACGAAGCGAAGTTGGGATGAATTTGTGGATTGTTACAAAATAGAAGAATAGAATTTGGTGATGTATACGTTGAAAAGTGGCTTTTCCCACTTTCTATTCATTTTTGAATATGATACAATCATAAATGAATAGAAAAAGCATAGGAGGACTGAGAGGAGCTTGATCGATATGAGTGGGTACCAGGGAACAGATATTCAGGATTTCCTGGCCGAACAGGACGTCAATTTACAAGGGCTTTTTGAAATAATCAATCCGGAAAACAATTTGGTTTCCGCGGACGATATGATGCTTTCCGCGGCGGATGGGACAATTCTGCGAGTGAGCAAGTCCTATGAGAAAAACTTTGGGTTTGCGCCCGACACGATTGTGGGGAAATCG
>NZ_DAMBZJ010000022.1:0-13465 GCF_032060045.1 Oscillibacter sp. | reverse complement strand
CGGTGTTTGATTTGGAGCGGGACGGGACTTTTCAGCCTTGTATCACCGCGCAGATTATTCGCGAAAAGCGAAAAATCATAACGGTGCAGACGGTTAACCATGTAAATAAGAACGTTTTGACTGTGGGCATTCCTCTGTTTGACAATCAGGGTAAGCTCAAATATGCTGCCTGCTTCAATACGCTGTCTATGGAGCAGATGAACACCATCCATCGCAATTACCAGCGGCTTCAGGAATCTGTGCAGCAGTATTCCCAAGAGCTTGCCGACCTGCGGGCAAAGAACATGGTGGCGGCGGATTTGCTGTTTAAAAGTCCGCCGATGCAAAAGCTTCTTATCCTGATGCAAAATACTGCCAACACCCGGGCCAATATTTTGATTACGGGAGAGACAGGCGTCGGCAAGAGTGCCATTGCCAAAATGATTCATAAAATGAGCGATTTTTCCACAGGCCCGTTTATTGAGGTCAATTGCGCCGTGCTGCATGAAAATCTGATTGAGTCGGAGCTGTTTGGCTATGAGAAGGGCGCGTTTACCGGAGCGTCCTCCGGAGGCAAAATCGGCAAGATTGAGCTGGCCAACCACGGAACGCTGTTTCTCGACGAGATTGGGGAGTTGCCCACCGCCTTGCAGTCCAAGCTGTTGCAATTGATTCAGGAAAAGACCATTGAGCGTGTTTCCGGCAATCGCAAGATCGTGCTGGATTTCCGGCTGATTGTGGCCACGAATCGGAATCTTGAGAAGGATGTGGCGGACGGACTGTTTCGCTCGGACCTGTTTTACAGGCTTAACGTGATCCGGATGCAGATTCCGCCCCTGCGGGAGCGGAAGGAGGACGTGCTGCCCATGGCCTACCAATTCCTGACCCGGTTTAACCGGGAGTATCAAAAGGAATTGACGTTCAGCTCCAGATTTTTAAATTTTCTGGAGATGTACCATTGGCCCGGGAACGTGCGCCAATTGGAAAATCTGATGGAACGTCTGGCCATTACGGTGCAGGATCCGGTGATTGATGTGTCTGCGCTGCCCTCTGAATTTTCCGACGAAACGGCTCCGGCCGAGGAGGGGGCGATCAATCCCGCCGCAACACTGCAGGAGCGGCTGGATGCCTACGAGGGCCAGATTGTACGGGATGCCTATGGGTTGGTTGGCACCACCGTGGGCGTTGCGAAACGGCTTGGCATTTCGCAGGCCACTGCTGTGCGTAAAATCGCCAAGTACGTCAGATGAGGGAACCGAGCGGTCCAAGTCTGTGGAACGCAGTGATTCTCGCGAATGATTTTGAAATAACAGAGGCTCCCGGCTTTTTCGGCCGGGAGCCTCTATTATTAAATTGAGAGTAGAAAAATGCATGCTGAAAAAATGCACATACGGTGAACCCTCAAGTTTGCAAGGCTGCTCAATCAATCCATATCCGGCAGCTTTGCGCAGAGAAAAGGCTTACTCGGCGTACAGAGACTTCAGCTTCAGCAGTTTCTCATAGCGCGCCTTGGCGGCGTCCTCACTTCGGGTAAACAGTTCGTTGGCGCGGTCCGGGAACTCGCGGGTCAAGCGGGAATACCGGGCCTCGCTCATCAGGAAGTCCTGATAGCCGCCTGCGGGCTCCTTGGAGTCCAGGGTGAACTTTGCGCCTTCGGCGGCGGGATTGAAGCGGAACAGGTTCCAATAGCCGCACTCCACGGCCTTCTTCATTTCCACCTGGCAGTTTGTCATGCCGCCCTTAATGGAGTGCATCTCGCAGGGAGAGTAGCCGATGATGAGGGACGGACCGGGATAGGCCTCGGCCTCCTGAATGGCCTTGAGGGTCTGGGCCGGGTTGGCGCCCATGGCCACCTGCGCCACGTACACATAGCCATAGCTCATGGCAATCTCGGCCAGAGACTTTTTCTTGACTTCCTTGCCGGCGGCGGCAAACTGAGCCACCTGACCGATGCTGGAGGCCTTGGAAGCCTGACCGCCGGTGTTGGAGTAAACCTCGGTATCGAAGACAAAGACGTTCACGTCGTTGCCGGAGGCCAGAACGTGATCCAAACCGCCGAAGCCGATGTCATATGCCCAGCCGTCTCCGCCGAAGATCCAGGTGGATTTCTTGGTGAGATACTCGCCCTGGGCCAGAATCTCTGCGGCCAGCGTGCAGGCCTCGCAGTCGCACTGGGTCTTGCCTGCTGCCTCCAGCTCCTTCATGTGGGCCAGCAGCTCAGCCTGCTGTGCACCGAATTTCTCCTTGGCGGCGGGGCTGCTTATAAATTTGATGGCTTCATCCACGCCCAGAATACCGCACTTCAGCGCGGCAACATACTTTTCGGAAGCCTCGGCGCTGGCGGCGCTGTCGTCCATGGCGTCCAGCCATGCCTGTGCTGCTTCTTTCACGAAGGACTGGGCATGTTCCACGGCGATCAGGGCCTGCGTCTTTTCCTTCAGGCTGTTGCGAATGGCGTTCTGCCCCAGATACATGCCAAGGCCGAACTCTGCGTTGTCCTCAAACAGGGAGTTTGCCCACGCGGGGCCGTGGCCCTCCTTGTTCACGCAGTAAGGAGAGGTGGCTGCGGGACCGCCCCAGATGGAGGAACAGCCGGTGGCGTTGGCAATATACATCCGGTCGCCGAACAACTGCGTGACCAGACGGGCATAGCTGGTTTCGGCGCAGCCGGCGCAGGAGCCAGAGAACTCCAGCAGAGGCTGGCGGAACTGGCTGCCTTTGACGGTGTTGTCCTGCATGTCCTTTTTGATGGAGACTTTAGAAACGCAGTAGTTAAAGACCTCCTGCTGGGGAGCCTCCTGCTCCTGAGGAACCATGCTCAGCGCACCGACGGGGCACTGCTTCGCGCAAACGCCGCAGCCCATGCAGTCCAGCGGAGAGATGGAAATGGCAAACTTGTAAACACCCTTGCCCTTGCCGACCTTCACGTCCGCCATCTTCATGGCGGCGGGAGCGGCAGCGGCCTCTTCCTCCGTCAAAGCGAAGGAACGGACGGTGGCGTGGGGGCAGACATAGGAACACTGGTTGCACTGGATGCACTTCACCTGATCCCAAGTGGGGACGCTGACGGCGACGCCGCGCTTTTCATAGGCGGCTGCGCCCAGCTCAAACTGGCCGTCCACATGCGGCAGGAAGGCGGAGACAGGCAGACTGTCGCCATCCATCTTGCCCACAGGCCACAGAATGTCCTCCACCTGCTTGACAAGCGCCGGCGCGCCCTCGGCCCGTTTGACTTCGGTGGCCTTCGCTGCGTCCTTCCAGTCGGCGGGGACGTTGAATTTCTTATAGGCGGTGGCACCCATGTCAATGGCCTTGTGGTTCATATCCACCACGTCCTGACCCTTCTTCAGGTAGGAGCGAGTGGCTGCATCCTTCATATAGCCTATGGCCTCTTCTCCGGGCAGAACCTTTGCCAGAGAGAAGAAGGCGGACTGGAGGATGGTGTTGGTGCGCTTGCCCATGCCGATCTTGGCGGCCAGGTCGATGGCATCGATGGTGTAGACCTGAATGTTGTTCTCGGCGATATAGCGCTTGGAGGCGGCGTCCAGCTTCTCGGCCAGTTCCTCATCGCTCCACTGGCAATTGATGAAGAAAGTACCGCCGGGTTTCACGTCCCGCACAATGGGAAAGCCCTTGGTGATATAGGCGGGAACGTGGCAAGCCACAAAGTCAGCCTTGTTGATATAATACGGGCTGCGAATGGCCTTGTCGCCGAAGCGCAGGTGGCTGATAGTAACGCCGCCGGTCTTCTTAGAGTCGTACTGGAAGTAAGCTTGAATATATTTATCGGTATGATCGCCGATAATTTTGATGGAGTTCTTGTTGGCGCCCACGGTACCGTCTCCGCCAAGGCCCCAGAACTTGCACTCGATGGTGCCCGCAGCGGCGGTAGAGGGCACGTCCTTCTCAGGCAGGCTAAGATTGGTCACATCGTCCACGATGCCGATGGTGAACTGGCGGCGGGGCTGGGCCTTTTGCAGCTCTTCATACACGGCGAAGACGCTGCGGGGCGGGGTGTCCTTGCTGCCAAGGCCATACCGGCCGCCAATAATCTCGGCCTCGCGTCCGGCGTTTGCAAAGGCGGTAACCACGTCTATATACAAAGGCTCGCCCTGAGAGCCGGGCTCCTTGGTGCGGTCCAGCACGGCGATCTTCTTTGCCGTGGCGGGGATGGCGGCCAGCATTTTCTCGGGGGCGAAGGGCCGATACAACCGCACCTTCAAAAGGCCAACCTTCTCGCCGTGTGCGTTGAGGTAGTCGATGACTTCCTCGGTCACGTCGCAGATGGAGCCCATGGCAATGATCACGCGGTCGGCGTCGTCCGCGCCATAATAGTTGAAGAGCTGATAATCGGTGCCCAGCTTCTCGTTAATCTTGCCCATGTATTTTTCGACCACGGTGGGCAGCGCGTCATAAAATTGGTTGCAGGCCTCGCGGTGCTGGAAGAAGATGTCGCCATTCTCGTGAGAGCCGCGGGTGGTGGGCCGCTCGGGGTTCAGCGCGTGATTGCGGAACGCACCCACGGCGTCCATATTGCACATTTCTTTCAGGTCCTCGTAATCCCACACGGCCACCTTCTGCACCTCGTGAGAGGTACGGAAGCCGTCAAAGAAGTTTACAAACGGAACACGGCCTTCAATCGAGGCCAGATGCGCCACGGGGCTGAGGTCCATGACCTCCTGCACGTTGCCCTCGCACAGCAGGGCAAAGCCGCTGGCCCGGCAAGCCATCACGTCGGAATGGTCGCCAAAGATGTTCAGCGCATGGGTGGAAACCGTTCGGGCGGAGACATGAAACACCGCCGGCAGCAGCTCACCCGCCATTTTGTACATGTTGGGGATCATCAGCAGCAAGCCCTGAGAGGCGGTGTAAGTGGTGGTCAGGGCACCGGCAGTCAGGGAGCCGTGGACGGTGCCGGAGGCGCCTGCCTCGGACTGCATCTCCACCACCTTCACTTTGGTGCCGAAGATGTTTTTCTGTCCAGCGGCAGACCACTGGTCCACCAGGTCCGCCATGGGGGACGACGGGGTAATCGGATAGATACCCGCCACCTCAGTAAACGCGTAGCTGACATAAGCAGCAGCGTTATTACCGTCCATGGACTTAAATTTTCGTGCCATAAGCTTACCTCCTAATTGTTACCGCCCGCAAGCGGCGGCATTTTAACGAAGCCACGAATCCGCTTTCCCGAACGATATCCGTGTAAAGTAATTATAACACTGCGATTTTACCATGTAAACATTTACCTTGTGATTCTAAGGGTAAAATCCTGTTTTTCTGCGTAAAGTCCAAAAGAACTCCCGATTATTGAACACTTTTTTCGTGGAAGGGTTTCCATCTCCGTCATTTTGTGGTAAAATAAGCGTGCTTTTGTAAAGAGGTTTTACCTGTCTGCTTTTTGCGGCTTGTCATACCTCGCCCACCGGAAGTGTTTGCCGGGCGGGCGTTTTCCACCGTGTTACCGTCAATTGATTTAGGAGGTAGACCCATGGTCGTGTCCATCCGCTCGCTGGGGCTGAACGGAATTTCGGGCTACGAGGTGAGCGCGGAGTGCTTTCTCTCCGGCGGTCTGCCCGCGTTTGATATTGTGGGCCTACCGGACGCTGCCGTGCGGGAGGCCCGTGAGCGGGTTCGGGCGGCAGTGAAAAACTGCGGAGTGAAATTTCCCGTCAGCCGCATTACGGTGAATTTGGCTCCCGCCAACCGGAAAAAGGCGGGGACGATGTATGATTTGCCCATTTTCATCGGCATTCTTGCCGCGGCGGAGGAGCTGAAAAAGCTTCCGCCCGACGCGGCGTTTCTGGGGGAACTATCTCTCACCGGGGCGGTGCGGGGGGTCAGCGGCGTGCTGCCCATGGCCATGGCCGCGCGGGACGCGGGAGTGAAGCAACTCTTTGTTCCGGCGGAGAACGCGGCCGAGGCCACCCTTGCAGGAGGGCTGACGGTTTACGGCGTTTCGGATGTAGCCGCACTGGTGGCTCATCTTCGCGGCGAAATGCCCATTGCTCCAAAGGAGCCGTGGCTCCCGGAGGAGGAGACGGAGGCCCTGCCGGATTTGCGGGACGTGATGGGGCAGGAAAATGTGAAGCGGGCGCTGGAGATTGCCGCTGCCGGGGGGCACAATTTGCTGTTAATCGGTTCTCCCGGCTCGGGAAAGTCCATGCTGGCAAAGCGCCTGCCCTCCATTCTGCCGGATATGACCCGGGACGAGGCGTTGGCTGTCTCCGGAATCTGGTCCGTGGCGGGGCTGACGGACCCGGGCAGTCCCCTTTTATCCCGTCGCCCCTTCCGCGCGCCTCACCATACGTCCTCTGCTGTGGCGCTTAGTGGGGGCGGCCCGGCTCTGCGGCCGGGAGAAATGTCTCTGGCGCACAACGGCGTTTTGTTTTTAGACGAGCTTCCGGAATTTCACCGGGATGTGCTGGAGGCCATGCGTCAGCCACTTGAAGACGGGGAAGTCACCGTGTCCCGGGCAGGGGGGACTTTGCGCCTGCCCGCAGGGTTTCAGTTGATTTGCGCCATGAATCCCTGCCGCTGCGGCTGGAAGGGGCATCCTTCTGGAAAGTGTACCTGCTCTCGGCGGGATGTAGAGCGGTATGTGGAGAAGATCTCCGGTCCGCTGCTTGATCGCATAGATTTGCACATCAACGTGCCGTCGGTTGAATACGAGGCCCTGCGGCGAAAAACCGCTCCGGAGGATTCCGCCGTCGTGAGAGGGCGGGTACTGATGGCACGGGCGCTTCAGCTTGCCCGTTTTGCGGGGTCGGACGTGAAATGCAACGCCCAGCTTCCGCCCTCCATGCTGGCTACGTTCTGCGAGCTGGACGCGGCGGGGGACAGGCTGATGAAGTCTGCCTTTGAGCGGATGGGTCTTACTGCTCGGTCCCACGACCGGGTGCTGCGGGTGGCCCGCACTATTGCGGACCTGGAAGGATCGGAGCGCATCGAAGCGCCCCACCTGGCCGAGGCCGTGCAATACCGTAATACGGAAATTTTAAAGGGCTGACGTCTCCTTGACAGAACCGGATTGCTGCCGCCGGAATAAGGCCCTGATAAGCCGGGAATTGCAGTGAAAAGTGCCTTTTCTAAGGGGTTTGCCCGAATATTTCAATTCAACCAATCGGAGGGTTTTATGACAAACCAAGACACGCGGGAAATTTTCCTGCTGAAGCTGGGCGAGGTGGTCCTGAAGGGGCTGAACCGCCACACCTTTGAGGATAAGCTGGTGAGCAACGTCAGTCGCCGTTTGCGCCGCTGCGGCAGCTTCAACGTGTATTTGCGTCAGAGCACCATTTATGTAGAGCCCAGGGGGGAAGACTGCGACATGGCGGAGGCGCTGACCGCCTGCCGTCAGGTGTTTGGTGTGGTGAACGTTGCCAGGGCCGTTCCCTGCGAAAAGGACGTGGACGCCATTTTTGAAACGGCGGCGGCGTATTTGAAAGAGGAATTTGCAGCGGCCAGAACTTTTAAGGTGGAATCCAAGCGGGCGGACAAGCTGTTCCGCCTGAATTCCATTCAGATTTCGCAGGCAGTGGGCGGCCTTTTGGCAGAACGCTTTCCCAATGTGTCCGTGGATGTGCACAAGCCGGATCTGACAGTGCATGTGGAGGTCCGGGAAAAGGCGGCGTATGTCCACGCACCCGCCGCTCCCGGCGCGGGAGGCCTGCCCATCGGCATGGGCGGCACGGCGGTGAGCCTGCTGTCTGGCGGAATCGACTCGCCGGTATCCTCTTGGATGATGGCCCGCCGGGGTGTGCAGTTGGAAATGGTCCACTTCGTCTCCCCGCCCTATACCTCCCAGCAGGCGCAGGACAAGGTGCTGGAGCTGGCAAGACTTCTGACGGCGTGGTGTGGACGAATGACGGTGCATATCGTTCCCTTCACCAAAATTCAGGAGGAAATCCGCAAGCACTGTCCTGAGGAATATTTCACCCTCATCATGCGCCGATTTATGATGCGCCTTTCCGAAAAAGTCGCCCGGAGCGTGCACGCCGGTGCGCTGATTACCGGCGAGTCTTTGGGCCAGGTGGCAAGCCAGACGTTGCCCGCCCTCGGGGTGACGGAGGATGTGACCACGCTGCCCGTCCTGCGTCCCCTTATCGGCATGGACAAGGTGGAGATTATCCGCCTGTCCAGAGAAATCGGCTGCTATGAAACGTCCATTCTCCCTTATGAGGACTGCTGCACCGTGTTCACACCCCGCCATCCCAGCACCCGGCCCAATCTGGAGGACGTTCGCACAGCCGAGGCGGTGCTGGACATCGAGGGTCTGGTGAACGAGGCGATGGCGAGACGGGAAAGAATCCGTGTAAAGCCGTGAAATGGAACGGGATGAATTTGCGTACCACCGCGCTGTTTTTTGCGGCGGGAGTCATCTGGCTGGTGGTGGCATCGCAAAACGGCTTTCAGACACTCTATCTCGTGGCTTCCGGGCTGAGCTTTCTTGCGGCAGCAATCGCGCTGTTTCGCGATTTTAAGATACGGCACGCAAACAAAAAATCCGAATAAGAAGGGTTCTGAGTGATCATGCTTTCCGCTGAAATTCTTGCCGTGGGAACAGAGCTGCTTCTCGGCAGCATTGCAAATACCAACGCCCAGATCCTCTCCCAAAGTTTGCGCGGCTTGGGCGTCAATGTGTTTTGGCACACCGTGGTGGGGGATAACCCCGGGCGGCTGGAAGCGGCGCTGGATATCGCCCGGAAACGGGCGGATGTGATCATCACCGTGGGCGGACTGGGGCCGACTTACGACGACCTCACCAAGGAGACTGTCTGCCGTACCTTTGGGCGAAGGCTTACGTTCCGGGCGGATATTGCCGAAGAACTTCGTGGGCTATACGAAACCGTGTTTCGCGTCCCCATGCCGGAGAATAACCTGCGTCAGGCCGAACTGCCGGAGGGCTGCACGGTGTTTGACAACCCCGTGGGCACCGCACCCGGCTGCGCCTTTTACGAGGGCGGGGTTCATGTGTTGATGCTGCCCGGGCCGCCTGAGGAGTGCGAATCCATGCTTCACCGCCACGCGGAGCCGTATCTGCGGGGCCTGTCCGATGAAATCATCCTCTCTCACGATATTCTTTGCTTTGGCATAGGAGAGTCCGCCGTGGACCAGCTTTTGCGGGAGAATATGTCCCGGATGAAAAACCCCAGTCTTGCCACCTATGCAAAGCCTGCGGAAATGTGCCTGCGGGTGACCGCCAAGGCCAAAACCCGCGACAGGGCGGAGGCAATGCTTGCCCCCGTGGTGGACGAGGTGAAAAAGGCCCTTGGAGACGTGGTTTACGGGATAGACGTCTCCTCGCTGGAAGAGGCGTGCAAAACGCTTTTACAGGAACGGGGGCTTAGCTTGGCCACGGCAGAGTCCTGCACCGGCGGTCTGCTTGCTCAGCGGATGACGGAGCTACCGGGAGTATCCGCCGTGTACCGCGGGGGAGTGGTGTCCTATTGGTCCTCCGTAAAAGCGGACGTGCTGGGTGTGCCGTGGGCGTTGCTGGACGAATTCGGCGCGGTGTCCGAGCCTGTGGCCCGGGCTATGGCAGAGGGCGTTTGCGCTGTCACCGGGGCGGAGCTTGGAATTTCCGTTACCGGTGTGGCAGGGCCAGACACAGACGAGCGGGGAAATCCCGTGGGGCTTGTGTATCTGGGGCTGTGCACGCCAGAGGGGACGTTTTGCCGAAAGCTTACGCTGGGGCGGCGGAAGCGGGAGCGCATCCGCGCGTTGGCGGCAAACACTGGGCTGGACATGGTGCGGCGCTATCTCACGGGTCTTGTGTTAGAACCGATGCGGGAACAATAATCGAATAAAAAACAGGCGGACGCGGGAAGACTCCCTGCGTCCGCTTTTTGCTGCTGCTTACCCCAGCGCCACGTCCAGCACCATCATTGCACTAAACCGCCTTCGGCGGTGGTATTGACAGGAATTTCGACTGCTGATAAAATAGCATCACAACATAAACAACGTTGCCTCTAAAGAAAAACGGCTGGAACGATACCAGTGGAGGTTT
Organism: Oscillibacter sp.; assembly: GCF_032060045.1. Lineage (GTDB taxonomy): Bacteria > Bacillota > Clostridia > Oscillospirales > Oscillospiraceae > Oscillibacter. The sequence goes on along the minus strand of NZ_DAMBZJ010000022.1, from coordinate 3,483 downwards.
ATTTGTTGCGCCCGAAAGTATAATTTCAATTTTTCCTATTTGTTGGAATCTCTGATTTGCGAGGCTTTTGCGGATACTATACTTGTCAATAATCGGGCAAGATAAATTATACTTTCCCCATAGGTGGCGGTTTCGTGCTATGAAATTATCCAAACAAAGGCAGTTGAGATATTTCTTCTCGACTGCTTTTTTCGCGCCTTTGCTCGGATAATTTGCTATTCATAATGAGAAAGCCCACTACAAACCCGCAGGTTCCGGCACGGCTGTGGGCCTGAGGCACCAGCTCCTCCACCACCACATATAGCATCGCCCCTGCCGCAAAGCTTAAAAGCCACGGCATCAGGGGACGAACTCCCGCCGCCACCAGCACCACTGCTACGCCGAACAACGGCTCTACAATGCCAGAGAGCGCACCGCCTGTAAAAGAGCGCAGGCGGCTCCAACCCTGTTGGCGCAGAGGCAGAGAAATAGCCGCCCCCTCGGGAAAATTCTGAATACCGATGCCAATGGCAAGGGCCGTCGCGCCCGCAAAGCTCTCACCCTGGGCTGCCAGAGCAAAAGCGAGTCCAACTGCCATTCCCTCCGGAATGTTGTGCAGAGTGATGGCGGTGGTCAGCAGAACCGTCTGCTTCCAGCCTGGGTCCGCAATTTCCCGCTCCTTTCGGAGCCGGGGGAGCAGCGCATCCAGCGCCGCCAGAAACACCACGCCCAGCAGCATTCCTCCCGCTGCTGGAATCCAGCCGGGGATTTGCCATGTACGGGCCTGTTCAATGGCCGGCAAAAGTAGGCTCCATACGGACGCGGCGGTCATTACGCCCGCGGCGAAGCCCAGCAGTACCCGCTGAATTTTGTCATTCGGTATGTCACGAAAGAAGAAGACTGTGGCGGCGCCCAGCGAGGTCATGGCAAAGGTAAACCCCGTCCCCGCCGCCGCCCATAAAAGCGGCTGAATCATGTAATGGTACCTACCTTTCAAGGCGTATGTGCGCTGCCGGAGGTCTGGAACCGGACTGCGCGCAAGTTGTCCCGCCTTTCCGCCAGGCGAGACACCGCCCGTATGCACCAGTATAAGCACAACGAAGAGCAGGTGTGACGGGGCTTGCAATCCGGAAAAAACTGTGCTATTGTGAAGCTATTGTCACATGTTGGGCAGGAAAATTGAAAAGGCTCATATAATTTCGCTGGAAACGGTGCGAAAGTTTCTACGGAGCCGCCGAAAGGCTCTGCTATGGGTGTCCGCTGCGCGGGAGCGCAGACGGGCGCTTTTTCGTTCTGCCGGACTTTTGGAAAGGAAGCGATTTTATGACCTCAATTATAAAAGGCGTCCTTGTTTCCGCTCCGTCTCTTGGCAAGCTGGAGGTTCACGCCCCCGGCTATCTCGCGCTGGAGGGCGGCGTGCTTACCGGTGTGTTCGACGAGCTGCCGGAGCGATACGCTGATGCACCCCTAGAGGATTTCGGAAACTGCCTGATTACCCAATCGTTTACGGACCTCCATCTCCACGGCCCCCAGTACCCCATGCTGGGCACCGGGATGGATTTGCCGCTGCTGGAGTGGCTGAATGCCTATACCTTTCCCACAGAGGCCCGCTTTGCCAACGAACAGTACGCCCGGGAGCAGCATTGCGCTCTTGCGCAGGAGCTGATCCGAAACGGAACTACGCGGGTGTGTATGTTTTCCTCCCTCCACAGAAAAGCCACGCTGATTTTGATGGAAGAGCTGGAAAAGGCCGGAGTTACCGGCTATGTGGGTAAGGTGAACATGGACCGCAACGGGGGCGAACACTTGCAGGAAACCACGGAGGAATCCATGGAGGAAACCCTTCGCTGGCTGGATGAGTGCGAACGATTTGTTCATATAAAACCGATCCTCACACCTCGGTTTACCCCCTCCTGTACGGATGAGCTGATGGCCTTTCTGGGGAAACTGGCGGCGGAGCGGAATTTGCCCGTGCAGTCGCACCTTTCGGAGAATCAGGCGGAGCAGGCGTGGGTGTGCAACTTGCACCCCGACTGCGGGCAGTACTGGCAGACCTATGCCAAATACGGACTTTGGAACGGGCGAACCGTGATGGCTCACTGCGTCTTTTCCGATGAGCGGGAGCGGCGGGCTATGAAGGAGGGCGGCGTGACCGCCGTCCACTGTGCCGACTCCAACCTAAACCTCTGCTCCGGCGTGGCGCCCGTTCGCGCGCTTTTGAACGAGGGGGTGAAGGTAGCATTGGGCAGCGACATTGCGGGAGGGGACACGGTCTCTATGTTCAATGTGACTGCTTCCACCATCCGGGCCTCCAAGGCCCGCCGCATTCTGGACGACTGGAAGACGGACGCACTCTCCGTGGCGGAAGGCTGGTATCTGGCTACCTCCGCAGGCGCGGCGTTTTTCGGCGCCGAACCCGGCTTTGCCGTGGGGGAGCCGCTCCACGCCATGGCGCTGGACGACGGTGACCTGCCCCCGCTGCCCACGGCGGAGGAACGGCTGGCCCGAGCCGTCTGCCGCAGACAGGAGAGAGCCGTGCGGGCCGTCTGGAGCGCGGGACGCAGGGTTTTGTAAACATGCTGGACAGCACTGAAAACTGTATATTTAATATCTGGAGGATTGTATCTCGTGAACTGTAAAAAATGTTGTTCCTTGCTGGTATCTTTGCTGCTTTTGGGGACACTTTCGGCCTGTTCCCAAACCGGGGCGGGGAGCGCCGCATCCGCAGCGGCTTCAGCGTCCGCAACATCGGTCGTTTTTCCCTCTGACAGCGTAGAGATTATGCTTTACGGAGAACAGCACGGCGTTCCAAAAATACTGGATCGGGAATTTGAGCTGTGGCAGGATTATTACGATACCCAAGGCATGCGGCATCTGTTTATAGAAATTCCGTATTATACCGGGGAATTCTTAAATATGTGGATGCAGGAGGACGACGACGCGATTCTGGATGCGGTCTATGACGATTGGGACGGAGCCAGCGACCATACCCCGGACGTAAAAGCGTTTTATCAAAAAATCAAAAGCGAGTGTCCCAAAACCATATTTCACGGGACGGATGTGGGGCACCAGCGTCAAACCACCGGAAAGCGGTTTTTGCAAATCCTTGAAGAAGCGGGCGAAACGAAGTCGGAGCAATATCGGCTCGCGCAGGAGGCCATCCGTCAAGGTGAGCTTTATTACGAGGAATACGACGAGGCATACCGTGAAAATACCATGGTGGAGAATTTTATTCGTGAATTTGACCAGCTGGACGGCGAAAGCATTATGGGGATTTACGGCAGTGCTCACACCGGAATTGAGGACATGGAGTCTTCTACCGGCTCCGTCCCCTGCATGGCAAACCAGCTTGCCGCGCGCTATGGCGCGGCCCTTCGGTCTGAGGACCTTTCCTATCTTGCAAAGGACATAGATCCCCTCAAAGTGGAAACGGTCACGGTTGCGGGGAAAGAGTATCAGGCGTCATACTTTGGTGAACAGGACCTGACGGGGCTTGTGGAGGGC
>NZ_DAMBZJ010000021.1:14090-56373 GCF_032060045.1 Oscillibacter sp. | reverse complement strand
CTCTGATTTTTTGCCCGGCGCTGCTCGTGTTCGTGAATCTCCATCAGAGCGCAAACGCCTCGTGGCCTGACAGGTCCTCCGGCACCCGGCTTTTCACCACATCCTCCACCAACTGGCGCTCGAACTCGTCAAAGCACTTGTTCACGATGCCAAGCTCCAGCGCCCGGCCGGCGGGCAAACCCTGCCGCATCAGGCGGACAGCGGCAAGCAAGCCCCGCAGGTCCAGCGCCTTGGTGGAAATCTCCGCACTGTCGCATTTTCTGCGGATGTCGGAAAACAAGCTCGTCATCTGGTCAGCATAGGCGGGCTTCAACTCCGGAAACTCCCGGTGCAGTAACTTTAGAAGATTTTCCTCCGTAATGGACGGCATGTTGATGACAAGAAATCGGGAGGCCAGCGCTTCATTCAATTCTCGCGTTCCGGCGTAGCCATAGTTCATGGTGGCGATAAAGCGGGTGGCATCGGACAAGGGGATTCGGTCATAACCCGGTACGTCAATGCAGCGGCGAAAGTCCAGCGCAGCATGAAGAACCGCCAACGATTCATTTTTTGCCATGTTGATCTCGTCCAGCACACCGAAGCCTCCCTCCAGCGCGCAGCGGGCAATCGGCCCATGGCGCAGGGAAACCTCCCCTCCGCAAAGGGTATCCGTTCCGATCAGGGAGGCTGCGTCGGTGTTGATGTAAAACGACACGTCCCATTGGGGTCGTCCGAACAGGGCGGAGAGGTTCTCTGCCAAATCGTTTTTGCCCGTGGCTTTAGGGCCTGCCAGCAGAAGGTGCTCGCCGCTTAAAAGAGCGGAGATAGCCTCCTCCCAGATTTCCTTGCCGTAATAGGGATAGCGGGGCTTCGGAATGCGGTGGGCCACCGCCGCCCGGACCGGAAGCTGGTGATTTTTCCAATCCTCCGTCGCTTTCAAAAGAGCCTCACTCACACCCTCGGCCCGTAAAAACTCCATCAGCTCGACCATATCGTCCTCCGTTCCATAGGCGGCTGTACGCCGCCTGCTCGCGTTTTACCTTCTTTTGTTATACGCGGGTTTTTCCGTCTTGTCAAACTTCACCCCGAACTTCCAACAGTATTTTATGAAAAACCGACAAAAGACGGTTGGAGCTGATGGAAGCGGTGGAGAGAGGTGATGGCCTCTCCCCGGGGCGACCTGCTCTGGAAGTTGGACGTGGCCAGCAAGCTCCGCTTCTCCCATGAAAATCCCGATGTGAAAAGCCTGTACAGCAAATATCTCCGGGAGCCGCTGAGAAAACGGCCCCACCATCTGCTGCATACAAACCATTCCGCCTGGGTGATTTCCTTCGAGAATCATTCCCGGTAAAGGGTTGAAATTTTCCAGCACATGAAGTACCATAAAAGAAACCGGAATTTGGAAAGGAGCTTCTTATGAAACTGATTCACACTGAATACGCCCCTGCCGCCATAGGCCCCTATTCTCAGGGCTATGTTGTAAACGGCCTGCTGTTCACCTCCGGTCAACTGGGGCTGGACCCCGCCACCGGCGCGATGGCAGGCGAGGACATCGTCTCTCAATCCGAGCAGGTAATGAAAAACCTGTGCGCTCTGCTGGCCGCTGCGGGCAGCGATCCCTCCCGCGTGGTGAAAGCCACCTGCTTCCTCTCCGACATGGGGAACTTCGCCGCTTTTAACGAGGTGTACGGTAAATACTTTACCGAAAAACCCGCCCGCTCTTGCGTGGCCGTGAAAACCCTGCCCAAGGACGGACTTGTGGAAGTGGAAATCATCGCGGAGGTCTGATGCTTACGTTTGCCGGGTGAATTTTTAAAGACTCACTTCCCCGCCCACGGGAGACCCAGCATTCAGAACGGCGTTCGCATCAATTTCGCAAAAGCATATAAGAAGGGCATTCAATTTATCCTGTTAAAATGGAGGGCAGCTCTATGCCTTATATTGGGATTAACATCTCAAAGCTTCTGTCCGACCCGCAGAAGGACACACTGAAAACCGCGCTGGGTGCGAAAATTTCGCTGATTCCTGGGAAGAGCGAAAGCAAGCTGATGGTGGACATTTCCGACGGGCACACCATGTATCTGGCCGGTGAGAAGCGGGATCTTGCCTATGTGGACGTGAAGTGCTTCGGTGCCGCCGAGTTTGCGCACAAAAAGACGTTTACTGAGGCTGCGTTTGAGGCAATCCAGCAGACCACCGGCCTGCCGCAGGACGGCATTTATCTCACATACAGCGAGTTTGAACACTGGGGCACTCAAGGCACGATGAAATAAGTCGCCGATTCCCTTCGCAAGCGGTTTTTTTCCTTCTGCACGAGAAGGCACCAGCAAGTCCCTGTGCTTTGGAGAACTTTGTATTTTTGAGCTCATTAGTATGCTCTATCCTGCCAACATATGAAAACCGCCCGGACGCAATCGCGTCCGGGCGGGTTTTGTAAGCTCAATGTGGAATTCAGTCCTCATACGCGGGGAGTTCATCTCCCGCGCCGACCATGGCCGGAGCAGGAACCAGCTCCTCCGCAAATTCCTTGTAGGCCGCAAGGCCGGTACCGGCGGGAATCAGCTTGCCGATAATCACGTTCTCCTTCAGACCCAGCAGATGGTCCACCTTGCCCTTGATAGCGGCCTCGGTCAGAACCTTGGTCGTCTCCTGGAAGGAGGCTGCGGACAGGAAGGATTCAGTGGCCAGAGACGCCTTGGTGATACCCATGAGAAGCTGGGATCCCGACGCGTGGCGCAGAAGTTCGCCGTCTTCCCGACGCTCGCCCACCGCGTTGCGGCGGTCAACCTGTTCGTTGGCGTCCTCCAGATCCAGAAGATCCACCATGGAGCCGTCCAGCAGTTTGGTGTCGCCCGCGTCCTCCAGACGGACCTTGCGCATCATCTGGCGGACAATTACTTCGATGTGCTTGTCGTTGATATCCACGCCCTGCTGGCGATAAACCCGCAGGACTTCCTGAATGAGATAGTTGTACACCGCATCGCTGCCCCGCAGGCGCAAAACCTCGTGGGGATTCAGCGCGCCGTAGGTCAGGGCAACGCCCTGCGCCACGCGGTCCCCGTCCTTTACCAGAAGGCCGGTGTGCGGCACGGAATAGATGCGGGAATCGCCGTCATCCGCAGTGATAATGATATTCAATAGGCTACCCTTGGTGGCCTCTTCAAACTTAATTACGCCGGAAATTTCCGCCAGTTGCGCCATCCGCTTGGGCTTGCGGGCCTCGAACAGTTCTTCCACTCGGGGAAGGCCCTGCGTGATGTCGCCACCCGCCAGACCGCCGGTGTGGAAGGTTCGCATGGTCAACTGGGTACCGGGTTCGCCGATGGACTGAGCCGCGATGATTCCAACCGCCTCACCAGGGCCAACGGGCTGGGAGGTGGCAAGGTTCATACCGTAGCACCGGGCGCAAACGCCGCTGTGCGCTCCGCAGGTAAGCACCGTGCGGATCATCACCGTGGGCTTTCCGCCCTTTTCCGGATCAAAGGAGCACATGTCTCCCTCCCGGTTGTTTTTCTGAATCCAACGGCGGCCTTCCAGCAGCTTGGCGTCGTTTTCGTCCATCATCCGTTCGCTGGAGATCAGTTCCTCACCGGTGTCTGCATCCAAAACGCTGCTCACCAGGAACCGGCCCCGTAGACGGTCGGAGAATTTCTCGATGACCTGCCCATTTTCGCTGATTTCGGAAACACGGATGCCGTGGGTGGAGCCACAATCCTGCTGACGGATAATCACGTCCTGAGAAACGTCCACCATTCGGCGGGTCAGATAGCCGGAGTCCGCCGTACGAAGGGCGGTGTCGGCCAGGCCCTTTCGCGCGCCTCTGGAGGAAATGAAATACTCCAGCGCGGTCAGGCCCTCGCGGTAGTTTGCCTTGATGGGGATTTCGATGGTGCGGCCCGCCGTGTTGGCGATCAGGCCGCGCATGCCCGCAAGCTGACGAATCTGCTTCATGGAACCACGGGCGCCGGAGTCCGCCATCATGAAGATGGGGTTATACCGGTCCAGGTTCTTTTGCAGCGCGTCGGAAACCTCATTGGTGGTCTTTTCCCACTCGGCCACCACCTGCTTATAGCGCTCCTGATTGGTCATGAAGCCCATTTTATACTGGCTTTCAATGTCCAGCACCCGCTTTTCCGTCTGGGCCACCAGCTCGTATTTTCTGGGGGGGACGGCCATGTCCGCGATGGACACGGTAATGGCAGCGCGAGTGGAGTACTGATAGCCGGTGGCCTTCACCGCGTCCAGCACTTCGGCGGCGATGGTGAAGCCGTGCTTATTAATAGTGCGGTCCACGATGCGGCTCAGTTCTTTCTTGCCGCACTGGAAGGCCACCTCATAATCCAGCGCCTTATCCGTGTCGCTGCGGTCCACAAAGCCCAGATCCTGAGGAATATTGCGGTTGAAAATGATGCGGCCCGCAGTGCCCCGGATGATTCCGGTGCGCTCTACCCCGTCCACGGTCCGGGTGACCCGCACCAGAATCGGGCAGTGGGGGCCGATAACGTGGCTGTTGTAAGCCATCAGTGCTTCGTCCTCGCCCGCGTAGACATGGACGGGCCGGAAGGTGGCTTCCTTCTTCCCCTCGTTCTTCGCTGCCTTGTTGACGGCTAGGAACTCGTCGGCATCCACCTCCGCATCGGGGGTAAGGCCGGTTTCGCCCGCGTCGTCCACATACACCGTCTCCGCGCCCGTCTCGGCCTTGCCGATGCGCTCGTAGGTCAGGTAATAGGCGCCCAGCACCATGTCCTGCGTGGGCACGGTGACGGGGCCTCCGTCCTGCGGACGCAGGAGGTTATTGGCGGAAAGCATGAGAATCCGGGCCTCGGCCTGCGCTTCGGCGGACAGGGGCACGTGAATGGCCATCTGGTCGCCGTCAAAGTCGGCGTTGAACGCCGTGCAGTTCAGGGGATGGAGCTTTAATGCACGGCCGTCCACCAGCACCGGCTCGAAGGCCTGAATGCCCAGACGGTGCAGCGTGGGGGCGCGGTTGAGCATAACCGGGTGATCCTTGATAATCATGTCCAGCGCATCCCACACGTCGGTAGTGCCCTTATCCACCATTTTCTTGGCGGACTTGATGTTGTTGGCAGTGCCGTCCTCCACCAGCTTTTTCATGATGAAGGGACGGAACAACTCCACAGCCATCTCCTTGGGTACGCCGCACTGGTAAATTTTCATCTCAGGACCGACGACGATAACACTTCGGCCGGAGTAGTCCACGCGCTTACCCAACAGGTTCTGACGGAACCGGCCCTGCTTGCCCTTGAGCAGATCGCTCAGGGATTTCAGTGCCCGGTTGTTTGCGCCGGTGACGGCGCGGCCACGGCGGCCGTTGTCAATTAGAGCATCCACAGCCTCCTGAAGCATCCGCTTCTCGTTGCGCACGATAATGTCGGGTGCATTGAGCTGGATGAGCCGCTTGAGGCGGTTATTACGGTTGATGACCCGGCGGTAAAGGTCGTTGAGGTCGGACGTTGCAAACCGTCCGCCGTCCAGCTGCACCATGGGACGCAGCTCTGGCGGAATCACCGGCAGCACGTCAATCACCATCCACTCGGGCTTGTTTTGAGAGATGCGGAACGCGTCCACCACCTCAAGACGCTTGACAATCCGAGCCTTTTTCTGGCCGGAAGCGTCCTTCAGTTCGGTGTGGAGCTGCTGGGAAAGTTGATCCAGATCCACATCCTGAAGCAGCTTTTTCACGGCCTCCGCGCCCATTCCGGCGTGGAAATCGTCCTCATACTTCTCCCGATAGTCCCGATATTCCTTCTCAGAGAGAATCTGATTGCGTATCAGGGGCGTTTCGCCGGGGTCGGTGACGATATAGTTTGCGAAATACAGGACCTTCTCCAGAATCCGGGGGCTGATGTCCAGCAGCAGGCCCATCCGGGATGGAATGCCTTTGAAATACCAGATGTGGGAGACAGGGGTGGCCAGTTCGATGTGGCCCATGCGCTCCCGGCGCACCTTGGCCCGGGTAACTTCCACGCCGCAGCGGTCGCAGACCTTCCCCTTGTAGCGGATTTTCTTATACTTTCCGCAGTGGCACTCCCAGTCCTTGGTGGGCCCGAAAATCTTCTCACAGAATAACCCGTCCCGCTCGGGCTTTAAGGTGCGGTAGTTGATCGTCTCCGGCTTTTTGACCTCGCCGTAGGACCACTCTATAATCTGTTCGGGAGAGGCCATGCCGATTTTAATCGCGTCAAAGGCAACATTGTTGCCGGTAGCAGTGTCAATCATTTGGTTTCCTCCTATCATGATTCAGAAATGATGAGTTCTTCCGTATTGGTATCGCTCAAGCTCTGAATCACTCGTCGTCAAACCCGGTTTCCTCGCTCACGTCAAGGCCAGCGTCTGCGCCGGCATCTTCGGGAGCGTCCTCAATGTCAAATCCGGACTCCTTGAACTCCGTCTCCTCCACCACCGTTTGGTGGCGCTCTTCCTCAGCGTCCATGCGGGCCAGGTTAAAGGTGTCCATGGCGTCCTCGTCTTCCTTCAGCTCGATCTGGTTGCCGTTCTCGTCCAGCACCCGGATGTCCAGGCACAGGGATTGCAGCTCCTTCACCAGCACCTTGAAGGCCTCCGGCACGCCGGGCTCGGGCACATTGTGGCCCTTGACAATCGCCTCATAGGTCTTCACACGGCCCGTCACGTCATCGGACTTAACCGTGAGCATTTCCCGCAGGGTATACGCCGCGCCATAGGCTTCCAGCGCCCACATTTCCATCTCGCCGAAGCGCTGGCCACCAAATTGGGCCTTGCCGCCCAAGGGCTGCTGGGTTACCAGAGAGTAGGGGCCGGTGGACCGGGCGTGAATCTTATCGTCCACCAGATGGTGGAGCTTGAGGAAGTACACATAACCCACGGTTACTTTATTGTCAAAGGGCTCACCGGTCCGTCCGTCATACAGCAAGCTCTTGCCCTCGGGGTCCAGCCCCGCCTGCTGAAGCATGTCGGTGATGTCGGCTTCGTCGGCTCCGTCGAAAATGGGGGTGGCCACCTTGCAGCCAAGTGCATGGGCCGCATAGCCCAGATGGACCTCCAGCACCTGCCCGATGTTCATACGGGAGGGCACGCCCAGAGGGTTCAGTACGATGTCCAGCGGCGTACCGTCGGGCATGAAGGGCATATCTTCCTGCGGCAGAACCCGGGAAACCACGCCCTTGTTGCCGTGGCGGCCGGCCATCTTGTCACCCACCTGAATCTTACGGCGCTGGGCCACGTATACGCGAACCACCTGATTCACGCCCGGCCCCAGCTCGTCGCCCGCCTCGCGGGTGAACACCTTCGCGTCCACCACGATGCCGGTTTCGCCATGGGGAACCTTCAAAGAGGTGTCCCGGACCTCACGGGCCTTTTCACCGAAAATGGCCCGCAGAAGCCGCTCTTCAGCAGTGAGATCCGTCTCGCCCTTGGGCGTGACTTTTCCCACCAGAATGTCGCCGGCGTGGACCTCAGCGCCGATACGGATGATGCCGTTTTCGTCCAGATCCTTCAGCGCGTCCTCGCCCACGTTGGGGATATCACGGGTAATCTCCTCGGGACCAAGCTTGGTGTCCCGGGAGTCAAGTTCAAATTCCTCGATGTGAATGGAGGTGTACATATCCTCCCGGACCAGTCGCTCGTTAAGCAGCACCGCGTCCTCGTAGTTGTAGCCTTCCCAGGTCATGAAGCCAACCAGAATGTTCTGGCCCAGGGCAATTTCGCCCTGCTCAGTGGCGGGACCGTCCGCCAGTACGCTGGGCGTGATCTCCCTGCCGTTGGCGTCGAATCCGGGGCCGTGTACCCGCTCGCCCACATCCACAATGGGACGCTGGTTGATGCAGGTGGTGTGGTTGGAGCGGAGGAACTTCACCAGCTTATAGTCCTTCGTTTCGCCGGAGTCGTATTTCACGGCAACGTGCCGCGCGTCCATGGATACAACTACGCCGTCGCCCTCCGCCAGCACCGCCACCTCGGAGTCGATGCAGATCTTGTGCTCCATGCCGGTTCCGACAATGGGGGCGTGGGGTTTGAGCAGAGGCACGGCCTGCCGCTGCATGTTCGCGCCCATCAGTGCGCGGTTGGCGTCATCGTTAGGCAGGAAGGGAATCATGGCTGTTGCGATGGAAACCATCATTCGGGGGGACACGTCGATATAGTCCACCCGGTCCCGGTCCACCTCCACGATTTCGTCCCGGTGCCGTGCGGTGATACGGGTATTGATGAGACAGCCGTCCTCATCCAGAGGCTCGGCAGCCTGACCGACGATGTAGTTGTCTTCCTCGTCGGCGGTCATATAGGTGATATCCCTCGCCACGTGGAAGCTCTCCTTGTCCACCGCGCGGTAGGGGGCCTCGATAAAGCCATATTCATTAATACGGGCATAGGTAGCGAGATAGGAAATCAAGCCGATGTTGGGACCTTCCGGCGTCTCGATGGGGCACATACGGCCATAGTGGCTGTAATGCACGTCACGGACTTCCATGTTGGCGCGCTCGCGGCTCAGACCGCCGGGTCCGAGAGCGGAAAGACGGCGCTTGTGGGTCAGCTCCGCCAGCGGGTTCGTCTGGTCCATGAACTGGCTGAGGGGGCTGGAACCAAAGAACTCCTTGATGGCGGCGGTGACAGGCCGGATGTTGATCAGGCTCTGGGGCGTGACGATGTCCATGTCCTGAATGGTCATGCGCTCCCGAATCACCCGCTCCATCCGACTGAAGCCGATGCGGAACTGGTTTTGCAGCAGCTCGCCCACGCACCGCAGGCGGCGGTTGCCCAGATGGTCGATGTCGTCCCGGTTGGAAACATTCCGGGCAAGACAGTTCATATAGTTAATCGAAGTGAGGATATCGTCAATATTGATGTGCTTGGGAACCAGCGCATCCCGATGGAGGCGGATCTGCTCTTTCAGCTCCTCGCCGGAGTATTGGCCCAGCAGCTCCTGAAGCACGTTGTACCGCACCCGCTCTTTGATTTTGCACTCGGCAAAGGGATCAAAGTCCACAAAGTGCTGCAGGTCACACATACCGTTTCCGATGACCTTCATAGCTTCGCCGTCTGCAATAATGCTGACCTCGCTGACGCCGCAGGCGTCCAGCCGCTTGGCTTCCTCCACGGTGAGCAGGTGTCCGTCCTCAAACAGGATTTCTCCGGTGGAGGGGTCCGCCACGGGCAGGGCCAGCTTGTATCCGGCTACACGGGGCCACAGGCACAGTTTTTTGTTGAACTTATATCGGCCCACGATGGACAGATCGTAGCGCCGGGGATCGAAAAACAGATTGTTCATCAGCGTCACGCAGGCTTCCACCGTGGGGGGCTCGCCGGGACGAAGCTTGCGGTAAATCTCCAGCATGGCCTCTTCATAGGTCTTGCAGGGGTCTTTCTCAAGGGTCGCCAAAATACGGGGATCATCCCCGAATCGGGCGAGGATCTCCGCATCGGTCTTCAGCCCAAGAGAGCGCAGCAGGCAGGTGACGGGCAGCTTCCGGTTTTTGTCAATCCGAACCCAGAAGCACTCATTGGCGTCCGTTTCATACTCCAGCCAAGCGCCCCGATACGGAATCACGGTGGCACTGAGAATGGGAAGGTCCGTCTTCAGGTCAATTTCCTTGCCATAGTACACACCGGGGGAACGGACAATCTGAGAAACCACAACCCGCTCCGCACCGTTGATGACAAAGGTGCCTCCGTGGGTCATCAGAGGGAAATCTCCCATGAAGATTTCCTGCTCCTTAATTTCTTCCGTCTCCTTGTTGCGCAGGCGGACGGTCACCTTCAAAGGCGCGGCGTACGTGGCGTCGCGCGCTTTGCACTCCTCCACATTGTACTTGGGAGCCTCGTCCATCTTATAGTCGATGAAGGTCAACTCCAGATTTCCCTGATAGTCGGCAATGGAACCCACGTCGGCGAAGACCTCACGCAGGCCTTCCTCCCAGAACCACCGGTATGATTTCTTCTGAATCTCCAGCAGGTTGGGTACGGGCATGACTTCCTCGTACCGGGCAAAGTTCTTACGAAGGGTCTTTCCGTAATACTTGTCTTTGGACATCTCTGATTCACGCAGCCTTTCTGTCCGCTCCTCCGGCCCTGTCCGGCCGGGAAAGGGGACTTTAAGTTGTGAGCGGACAATTAAAACGACACACCCGGATGGGTTGTTAAAATTTCATTGCTCGCTCTTGCTTTTTTATAGGAACTATGCTATCTTAATAATAGTAAATAAGAGTGGATTGGTATCTGTTCTGTCCACAAAGCATCTCATTATATCATTTTTATTCCCGCCTGTCAAGGCGGTTTTTCTATTTTAAGGGTGTTTTTAAGGCATTTTCGCCCAGTGCATTTGGCCAAATTTTACAAAGTAAAAAAACGGGCCGCCCATTGTTAAGGGCGGCCCGTTTTTTTCAAGAATATAGCTGCTCGTCGTTGTAATCATCGTATTCGCTGCCAAAGCGCTGATCCATCCGCTTTTTCAGGCCGCTGTACCCCACGCTGAGATCGTGCCAGCCACCGATGAGCAGGCAGACGAACGCCGCCAGAGCCAGACTTGCTCCCACAATTTTCATCACCATGCGCGCGGTTTTACTCATATCATGTCCTCCTTTTACGGGTGCTTTTCACTGCTTCATCAATTAACCTTGAACTGCATTAATATGATACACCAGTGCGGAAAATATTACAAGTATGGCATCTCGTAATTCTTTTCTGCAAGAGCGTTTTCCAAAATTTTTGGTCACATTTCACAGAAGTAGGCGGCGCAGCAACGGCGCAAAGCGGTCCAGACTGCCCGCTGCGTTGTCCACCTCGCCCGGCTTCACGGGCAGACCGCCAATCACAGTAGAAAAGGACTTCTTTTTGGGGCTAATCCAACGGGTTTCTGTTGCCGCCAGCACACCCCGCAGCGTCGGGGCTTCTCTCCATACATCGCTCATACGGGTCTCTCCCCACGCAGACATTGTTCATCCGTTGCCCTCCTGTATGAAATAGCATATCACTTTGTGCCCCGCGCAGCGCTCACTTTTTTCGGGCGGCACGATTTTTCCGGAAGGTTCTTAATTGTCAATAGAACATGTCCCACTTTCCAAAAAAGCGGGAATCAATCTTGATTTGTGCAAAAAGGCCTCCGCGCCATCGGTGCGGGGGCCTTTCAATGGCTCAATATTTCCCCGCAAATGAGAAGGGCATGGCGCCTGCACCGGACTCCGCCTGGGGTTCTTCCCGGTTCTGGACCGCTGGAATGAGGGCAACTTGCTCGTCTTTCAACTTGAACTGCCCCACCAGTTCCCGCAGCGTCTGTGCCTGAGCGGACATCTCTTCACTGGAGGCTGCGCTCTCTTCACTGGTGGCGGAGTTGTTCTGCACAACACCGGAAATCTGGTCAATTCCCCGAGAGATTTGGGCAATGGCGGCTGCCTGCTGCTGGGCAGCATCCGCAATTTTCTCCACCATCTCTGCCGTGGTCCGGGAGCTAACGGCCGCTGCATCTAGATTTGCGGCTGTGGTGTCCACAATCCCGGTGCCCTTGGCAACAGACTGCACTGCGGACTCAATCAGTGTAGCAGTATCCTTAGAGGCCGCGGCAGATTTTCCGGCAAGGTTGCGCACCTCGTCCGCGACCACAGCAAAGCCCTTGCCTGCTTCTCCGGCTCTGGCGGCCTCCACAGCGGCATTCAGCGCCAAAATGTTCGTTTGGAACGCAATGTCCTCAATGGTTTTGATGATGCGCCCAATCTGTTTGGAGTTTTCGCTGATTTCGTCCATGGCGGATACCATGTCCTTCATTTGCCGGTCGCACTCCCGCATCATCGTCCCCGTCTCGTCCACCTTACGGCGGGCCTCTTCTGCGTTTTTGGAGGTATCCCCGATTTGAGTGGAAACCTCCGTCACGGTGGCCGCCAACTCCTCCACGGAGGACGCCTGCTCTGTGGCGCCCTGACTCAGCGCCTGTGCGCCTGCGGCCACCTGCTCGCTGCCAAGAGCCACCTGATCCGCAGACAGGCCAATCTGCCGCATGGTTTCATTCATGCGTATCAGCATGTTGCCCAAAGAGGCACGCAGCGCCGTATAATCGCCCTGATACAGCGCGTCATTGGAGGTAGAAACTGTTAAATTGCCCTGGGCAACGCCGCTCAGGCCCTGTTCAAAGTCCACGATAATCCCCGAAATGGTCCGGGTGATGGAGGATGTTGCCTCCGCAAGACGTTTTGTCTCATTCCGACTGCGAACCTCCGGCACCGGTGACGTCAAATCCCCCTGGGCCAGCAGCTCCAGCCGGTGAGTGCATTTTGCCACGGGTTCACCAATCCGCTTGGACACCCGCAAAGCAACCACCACAGCCCACACAATCGTCACCACAATCAAAACCATGGTAATAAAGATCGCCCGGAAGGTGGAGTCCATAAAATCATTCATAGGCGCATTGATGGCAAGGCTCCACCCGTCGGAATCTTGGATTGGCGCATAGGCCAGAAATTTGGTCACGCCGTTATAGGCGTACTGTCCAAAGCCGACCTCTCCTCCTGTCATTTTTCCTTCCAGCGCAGCCAACCCCGCAAGGGACGCGTCCGATTTGGCTTCCTCAGAAGTGTTTTTCTGACTGATCACAACGTCCATGCCTTGATCGGCAATGACCGTGCCCTGATTATTGAGCATGTAAGCGCTCCCGTTTTCGCTGACATGAATCTCGGACACGATATCATTGAGAAATGTTTCCTTGGGAACGAAATACACAACACCGGTCACCAGGCTTCCAGAAACGCCGCCTTGCCAGATGGGCGCGGCGACCACCACGGTCATGGCCCCGGTCTTCTTGCTCACCAGCGGGTCAGAAACCCATACCTTGCCCGCCTTTGCCTGCTTGAAATACTCACGGTCGGAATAGTTAACCCCGTCAAGAATACTCTTTCCGTCCAGATTTAGTACATTTCCCCGCTGATAGCCGTGATCCTTGGCCCTCTGGTCAATGATGGCCTGCTTGTCCTCCTTTGTAACGGAGTCATTGGAAAGCCGCGCCACGCAGCCGGTTTCCATCGCCACGTTTTTAATCGCATCCAGTTCTGCCTGCACCTTGTCGGCTGCCGCGTCGGAAATCTGCTCCATAGTCATTTCCAAGGTGTCCTTTGTACTGCTAAAAATCAGGAATGAGGTAAGTGACCCCAGCAAAATGGTGGAAACGGCCGTCAGAATGCAGATTGCCAGCATTAGTTCCTTTCGGATCGTGCTTTGCCGTTTTCTCCGTCCGTTCATTTGCCCGCTGGATTTCTCTTTCTTCTTTGCCGCTCGTTTCATAAGCACTCTCCTCTTTCTACCTTTTCTATCTAAGCCGCACAGCGGTGGACTTACAAAGCTGCCGTCCGCCATAAAACGGGCCGCATGTATGAAAAAGCGCTTTTCTCCCGCGCGGTCCGAAACCTCCCCGATCCGACCCCGGCGAAAATTTACACGTTGAAGCGGAAATAAATCATGTCCCCGTCCTGAACTACATAGTCTTTGCCCTCACTGCGCAGAAGACCCTTCTCTTTGGCCTGATTGACTCCCCCGCAACTTACCATGTCCTCATAGGCAATGACCTCCGCCCGGATAAAGCCTCGCTCGATGTCGGTATGGATTTTTCCGGCGGCCTGAGGGGCCTTTGTCCCCTTCTTGATGGTCCACGCGCGGCATTCGTCCTTTCCATAGGTCAAAAAGGAAATCAGGCCCAGCAGGGAATAAGAGCATTTAATCAGCCGGTCCAAACCGGACTCCTTCACGCCCAGCTCCTCCAGAAACAGCTCCTTCTCCTCGCCCTCCAGCTCCGCAATGTCCTGCTCCAGCCGGGCGCAGATGGGCAGCACCTGACTGCCCTCCCTTTCGGCAAGCGCGCTCACCTGCTGATAATACTTGTTTTCCTCCAGCTTGGTAAAGCCCGCCTCGTCGGTGTTGGCAGCGTAAATCACAGGCTTCAGGCTCAAAAGGTCAGCGGTGGCAATCATCGCCAGCTCGTCCGGCTCGCAGTCATACGTACGGGCAGGTTTGCCCGCATCCAGATGTGCCGCCAGAGCGCGGAACACCGCCTCCTCCCTGAGAAACTTTTTATCGCCCTTGGCCGCCTTGGCGGCCTTTTCGGCGCGGCGGTTTACCATTTCAAGATCGGCCATCACCAGCTCCAGATCAATGGTCCCAATATCGCCCAGCGGATCCACGGGCATATTCGTCCCCGCGTCAGCCACCACGTGCATAATGTTTTCGTCGTCAAAGCAGCGGACCACGTGAACAATGGCATCCGTCTCCCGAATATTGGCCAGGAACTTATTGCCAAGGCCCGCGCCCTGACTTGCCCCCTTCACCAGGCCCGCAATATCCACAAATTCCACCACGGCAGGGGTTTTCTTGTCCGGCTCATAAATCCGGGCCAAATCGTCCAGCCGCTCGTCCGGAACAGCCACCACACCCACATTGGGCTCGATGGTGCAGAAGGGATAGTTGGCGCACTCCGCGCCCGCGTTGGTGATGGCGTTGAACAAGGTGCTCTTGCCCACATTGGGCAGGCCCACGATTCCTAATTTCATGAAAGAATCCTCCACATTTGTCATATTGTAACATTTATTTTTCCAAAATACAAATTTTTTTCAACTTTTTAACAAAATCCCCAATATCTAATCACGGCCTGAGCACCGCAAATCGGGCCCGTGCCAATTTACTTTCTTTTATCGGTAGACCCGAACCGCTGGTCAACATCCATTTTGGCCATTACGCTTCCGCATCATGTGCCGTTTTCTTCAACCCCTCTAAACAGTATCCGTATATTTTCCACGACGACTTAAACTTTCATGTTGTTACAATTCTTAAAAATCATTTGGAAAATATTGTAACGATTTCGGGTATTCTAACGTCTTAATAGTATGTAGGGAATTGAAAACCGGCGCTCCCACGTCCCTGAAGGCACGAAAAGAGCAGTCCGATGCAGTAAACTTGCAGCAACTATTTCGCAATATCTCTGTCAACTGCTAATATCAGTGTGGGACAAATGGATAAATCTTTTAAGGTTGATTGCATTAAAAACTCATTTTCCCGCAGATAATTTTTAAACATTTTGTTTTTAGGATAACTGGAGTAAGGAGAAAAACAATGATTTGCATGATATGTGCAATGGCAATTATCGGAGCCCTATGTACTGCAACGGGAGGAATTGGCATAAATCTTATATATGCCGCCGAAAATCGAGAAGCTTACAGTAATCAATCATATATGCCTGCCACTGAAGTAATTGCTATGACAAGAGCATCAAATATTCTATTCTTCGACATCGGATTGACCGTTGCCGGTCTATTCATCTTATCTCTCTCACTCTATTTGGGTTTTAAATATATGAGCAACACTCGATAAAATAGGAAACAGGTTCTTTAATATCCCTTTTTCAGACGGAACACTCACCCGTACGCTCGGCATGGCTGCGGAGGATTTGCTTCAGAGACAGCGTAAGTACCATGCCGCAGTCACAGGCCGAGTATCCCCCGGCGAAGAGCAAGCGCCTGCGTTGCAGGCGCTTGCCGTTTTTTATTTTGGGCGGGTCCGCCGCCAACAGGGGTACATCTCCGTGTGCAAATACTTCGTGGGGCTTAGCGCGGCTTTACAATCAGGTTGATCAGGCGGTTTTTTACATAGATGGTCTTGACAATCTCCATGCCCTCCACGGCCTTTTGAACCTTCTCCACTTCCAAAGCGGCGGTCTTCACCGCCTCCTCGCCGCAGTCGGCAGGCATGACCACGGTGCCCTTTAGCTTGCCGCCCACCTGTATCGCCATCTCCACGGTGGCGGCGGCGGTTTTGCTCTCATCAAAGGCAGGCCACGGCTGCCGACAGGCCATGTCACCCGTCATCCCGGCAAAGCCCAGACTCTCCCACAGCTCCTCCGTGATATGGGGCGCAAAGGGGCTGAGCAACAGCAGCAGATATTTCATATCGCCCCGGCTGGCGCCGTTGGCATAAAACTCGTTCACCAAGGTCATCATGGCGGAGATGGCGGTGTTCATCTTCAGCTCGTCGATGTCCTCCGTCACCTTCTTGATGGTCTTGTGGATCATCGGCTCGTTGGCGGGGGTTACTTCATAGCTGTCGGAGGCGGACTCCGCCAGATTCCACACCCTATCCAAAAAGCGCTTGGAGCCCTTCACGGCCTCGTTGGACCAGGAGACAGCCTTTTCAAAGTCCCCGATGAACATGATATGCAGGCGCATGGTGTCTGCGCCGTACTGCTCCACAATGTCGTTGGGATTCACCACATTGCCACGGGACTTGGACATCTTCTCGCCGCCCTCGCCCAAGATCATGCCGTGGCTGGTGCGCTTCTGATACGGCTCCTTAGTGGGAACCACGCCGATGTCGTAGAGGAACTTGTGCCAGAACCGGCTATACAGCAGGTGGAGCGTGGTGTGCTCCATGCCGCCGTTGTACCAGTCCACGGGGGACCAGTAGTCCAGCGCTTCCTTGGAAGCCAGCGCATTTTCATTGTGGGGGTCCATATACCGCAGGAAATACCAGCTGGACCCAGCCCACTGGGGCATGGTGTCCGTCTCCCGCCGGGCGGGGCCGCCGCAGTGGGGGCAAGTAGTGGAAACCCAGTCGGTCATGGCGGAGAGAGGACTTTCGCCGTCCTCCGTCGGCTCGTAGTTCTCCACGTTGGGCAGCACCAGAGGAAGCTGCTCTTCCGGCAGGGGGACCCAGCCGCACTTTTCGCAATTCACCATGGGAATCGGCTCGCCCCAATACCGCTGACGGGAGAACACCCAGTCCCGCAGCTTATAGTTGGTCTTGGCCTGGCCGATGCCCTTTTCCACCAGCCAATCTTTCATGGCGGGGATGGCCTCTTTCACGGTCATCCCGTCTAAGAAGCCGGAGTTCACCATGATCCCGGTGTCGTCCTTCAGGGCGAAGGCCTCCTTGATGATATCGCCGCCCCGGACAACCTCCACGATGGGAAGGCCGAACTTTGTCGCAAACTCCCAGTCGCGCTGGTCATGGCCCGGCACACCCATGACGATACCTGTTCCATAAGTGATCAGCACATAGTCGGAGACAAACACAGGGATTTTATCGCCGGTGACGGGATGGACGGCGGAAATGCCCTCCAGCCGCACGCCGGATTTTTCCTTGTTCAGCTCCGTGCGCTCCAGATCAGACTTGCGGGCCGCCGCGTCCATATAGGCCGCCACCTCGTCCCAGTTCTTGATCTGATCCTTCCACTTTTTAAGATATTCATGCTCTGGCGACAGGACCATGTAGGTCACGCCAAACAGCGTGTCGCACCGTGTGGTGTATACCGTAAGTTTATCTCCGTTGTCGGCGGTGAAGTCTACCTCCGTGCCCTCGGACCGGCCAATCCAGTTGCGCTGCTGGATTTTCACCCGCTCGATATAGTCCACATCTTCCAGATCGTCAATCAAACGCTGGGCATACTCGGTGATTTTCAGCATCCACTGGCTCTTCTCCTTGCGGACCACGGCGCTGCCGCAGCGCTCGCACACGCCCTCAACCACCTCTTCGTTGGCCAGCACGCACTTGCAGGAGGTGCACCAGTTGACGGGCATGGTGGACTTATAGGCAAGCCCCTTTTTGAACATCTGGAGGAAAATCCACTGGGTCCACTTGTAGTAGCTCGGGTCGGTGGTGTCCACCTCCCGATCCCAGTCGAAGGAGTAACCCAAAGACTGAATCTGGCGGCGGAAATTGGCAATATTGTCTTCCGTCACTTTCCGGGGATGGATGTGCATTTTAATGGCGTAGTTCTCCGTAGGCAGACCGAACGCGTCAAACCCCATGGGGAACAAAACGTTGTAGCCCTGCATCCGCTTTTTGCGGCAGATGATATCCATGGCGGTATAGGGCCGGGGATGGCCCACGTGAAGCCCCTGCCCAGAGGGATAGGGAAACTCGATCAGTCCATAGAACTTAGGCCTAGAGGTGTCGCCGTTGACGGCGGCGAAAGGCTTTTCCGCAAGCCATCGCTCCTGCCACTTTTTTTCTATGCCGGTAAAATCATACTTCATTTTACAAGACCGTTCCTTTCTGATGTTTGCCCCGGTCGGGCAACGAAAAAATACGCCCCTGACCGCAGCGGTCAGGGGCGTTGTGACGCGATACCACCCTGATTCAGCCGCCGGTCGCCCGGTCGGCCCTCTCAGGTCCAAACAGCAGCAGGCCCGGAATTCCGGCCAACGCCGAAAACCCGCCCGCGCCCTCTCGGACCATCAGCCTGTAACGGGGCCGCCCGCCCCGCCCTACATTTCTTCAGGCGGGAAACTCCGGGACCAGTTATCCACGAACTTTCTCCACCGGCTCGCACCAGCCGCCGGCTCTCTGAGGCAGAACAACTCGTCTTTTATCCCATCAACGTTTTTGAACACCGCTATTTTACGGGGGTTTTCCTTTTTTGTCAAGGGAAATCCACATTCCTCCCGAAGGCGGCTCAGTCCCGAGTCAAAACCTCCGTCAGGTCCAGCCGCTTGCCGTCCCGCCACAGGCGCTCCAAATCATAAAATTCCCGAGCCTCCTGAGAAAACACATGCACGGCCACGCAGGCGTAATCCAGCAGCACCCATGTTCCGTCTCGATAGCCCTCCCGGCGCAAGGGCATCTCTCCCTGCTCCTTCAGTCGTTTTTCCACCGCGTCGCACAGGGCGTTGATCTGGGTGTTGGAGGTACCGGTGGCGATAACGAAATAATCCGCCAGTGCGGTCAGGTCCGCAATCTCAATGGCGGCGATTTCCCCGCCCTTCTTTTCATCCAGCGCCGAAACGGCACTGATCGCAATTTCCTTTGGTGTCATGCATCTCTTCCTTTCAAATTGAGGCCGCCTGAAAACGCGGCGATTTCGCAGGATTCCGGGGCGCAAAGCGCCCTTGTCTTCTTGTCACTCAGCCAGACCGGACGGCACCTCGGTGACCTCTGGCGGAATAAACACCCCTTCGCCCGGCGGGTCAGTTTGGGTTCCGGACCCAGGCGAGCTTGATCCGCCCGGATCGGTAGTCCCGGGGGTCGTCGTACCCGGGTCCGTCGTACCGGGAGTGGTCGTTCCGGGCGTCGTCGTGCCAGGGGGCGAGGTATCAGGGCTAGTCGTACCCGGATTGGTCGTATCCGGATTGGTCGTGCCCGGATTGGTCGTACCCGGATTGGTCGTACCCGGATTGGTCGTATCCGGATTGGTCGTGCCGGAACCGTCCTCCGGCGCGACGGGCAGTCCTGTCTGAGGGTCGACGGGATTGCCGTCTCCATCCGTCACCGACTCTACGGGTTCTTTCGTATCGGTCTTTTTACCATAGAGAAGTACCGGAGCTTTTGCGGCTCTGGAGTCCTCCACATGGCCTGTGGAGGAGCTGACGGAGCCATCGGCGTTCACACTCATAATGTCCAGATCCTTGAGGGTAAATACCTCCGAAAAGGGGCTTAGCTTGTTGTTTACCAAATCCAGAAGCTCCTTGGCGTTGGGTACCACGTAGGACTGCCAGTTGTTCTTTCCCACCTGTCTGCTGACCGAAGGACTGTAACAGGATTTCATGGTGTTGGGCATGGTGACAAACTCCACATTCTCCATGCTCAGTCCGCCCATAATGGCGGACTTTCCAAACCAGAACAGATTCTGCACGCTGAGGTCTGTTTCCACGTTCTCCTGAAAGATTTTGGAGAATTGGTTGATCTTCCCCACATTTTTCACCTGCAAAAGCTGCTGGATCACGGCCTTCAAAAATGCCTGCTGGGTTTTGATGCGGCCCAAGTCCCCGTCGGCATAGCCATATTTCATGTTGTTGTCGTGGCGATAGCGGATGACGCCCATAGCCTGCTCGCCGTCCAGCAGCTGATCGCCCTTTTGGATGTGGATAGACAAATCCTGATAGGGATCGTTATAATTCATGTTCCGGGGCACGTCGAACTGGACTCCGCCGATGGCGTCCACCAGCTTGCCCACCGCATCCCACTCGATAATCACCTGATAGTCCGGTTCAAAGCCCACAAGCTGCGAGATTTCCTGATACACCTTTTTGACGCCCTTGTCGCCTCCTCCGTAGTAATTGTATACGGAGTTAATGCGCTTGATGTCCCAGGACACGTTTACCATGGTATCCCGGGGAATATTCATCACGGTGAGCTTCTGGTTCGTCACGTCGTAGCTGGCTAGCATCATGGTGTCCGTGTTGCCGCCGCCGCCGGTGTCCCGGCCCATCACCAGAATCGTGTAATAATCCTTGCTTTTGCGGGTCCCGTCGCTGCGGGGACGCATCCCGTCGCCATAGTCGTCATCCTCCTCCTGAGAGGAGGTCGGGTCCTCCTTCTGGGGCAGCTCCGGCTTGACAAACACCGCCCGATAGGCCAGCGTCACCGACAAAACCGCCGCCAGCACGCACGCCAGCGCGATCAGGGACCGCTGTGTCCCTGTCAGTCGGCGCTTTCTCGCTTTTCTTTCCGTTTTTCCGGGGCCGGCCTGCTCGTCCCGCCGCCCACCCGGGCCTTTCTTTTTCTCGTTCATCGTTTGCCTTTCAGTTTCCTTTCAGATACTCCACTGCTTCCAGCGTGGCGTTGTGGACGGGATTGCCCATCTCGCGCATCTCCTGAACCGACATGGTGAGACCCAGCAGAAGTCCCTTGTCCAAATCCTCGTCGCAGGCCGCGCGCAGTGCGTCTACGCCAGGAAAGCTGCGAGTGGGCTCGATGTAATCCGCCAGATATATGATTTTTTCCAGAAGCGTCATTTCCGCATGGCCGGTGGTGTGCCAATAAATGGCAGTGTAAATCTCGTCGTCCACGCCGAACACATCCCGCGCAATCGCCGCGCCGGTCTTGGCGTGGAGCAGCTTCAGCGCCATGCGCTCCAGCTCGTCCATGGGAATGTCAAACTGCTTGCAAAGGGCCGATTGTTGCTCCATTCCCAGCTTTTTTGTGCAGTCGTGCAGCAGGGCTGCCACCCGAGCCTTGTGTACGTCTGCGCCATACCGCAGAGCCAGACGGATGGCCGCCTGCTCCGTCCCCAGCACATGGGGGATGCGGCTGTGGCTGAGGTAGCTCAGCGCCACAGGTCGGAGCTGATTGAGGCTGAGCGCATGCGAATCTTCGTTTGTCCCATACAGCCTGTCCCGAAGAATCCGGCCATATACCGCCGGAGCAAGATACCGGCTTCCGTCGCCTGCCGCCAGCTTGTCCCGCAGATCCGTGGAGGAGATGTCCACCACGCCGGGAACCGTGAGGGTAAAAATGCGGGCGGAGGGATACCTGTGGTAAAGATACTCCCGCTGGGGCGCAAACAGTTCCTCCGTGTCCGCTTCCGTCCTGCCAAAGGCCGCGATCCCCGCCAAATTCACAATGCGCTCCGGCTCATGCCAGAGGTGAAGGGTCAGAAACATATCCGTCCCTATCAAAAGCCACAGTTCGTCGTCCGGATGCAACGCATGGATGGCCTCCAGTGTGTCCGCTGTGTAGCTGGTTCCACCCCGGCGAAGTTCTATATCCAGCGTCTCCACTCTGTCGCCAAGCCCTGTCTGCTCTCCCGCAAGGCGCGTCAGCTCCAAGCGCTGCTCCGCCGTGGGGCTGCCGGAGGGAAGGGACTTGTGGGGCGGAAGACTGTCGGGTATCAGCAGAAGCTTATCCAGTTTCAGCAGTTCAAACACCGCCCGTGCCGCCGTGATGTGGCCTAAGTGAGGCGGGTTAAAGGTCCCGCCGTAAATGCCGATCCGCATGCGCTCTCCCCCCTTGCGTCCTCAAAATCAAGCCTTGCGCTCTTTGCGAGGCTTGTCCTTCACCAAAGCAATCCGCTTGTCCTTCGGCTTAGAGTGGGTTTCCCGGTAGAGCACGAATTTGCTTCCGATGACTTGCACCGGTTCGCTGCGGGTGGGCAGCGTCAACTGGCCGCAGGCTTCCCGCGCGGTGAGCAAAGAATTTTCCAAAACCCGGCCCTTCACCAGTTCCCGTGCTTCCAGCGCTTCGTTTGCCTGCTGGATGACCGCCTCGGTGACGCCTTCCTTGCCAATGTGCAAAATCGTGTCGATGGTATTTGCCATGCCGCGCAATTGCGCGCGCTGTTTGCTTGTCAGTTCCATAAATTTAAGATAATCTCCCCTTATAAAGCTTGTAAAGCTTGATTTTTATATTTCTATGTCAGACGCGGGAATTTGTCAATAAGTTTCCTAAATTTCCGCAAAAATTTTTTAAGTGCAACACTCCGCTTGTGGCCACCACATGTCGTTTTTCCACATGGGTCGCCGGGTTCTCACTTTCCGAGGTGTGTCCTCAGCTCTTCGGCAAATGCCCACAGCGCCTTACCCCGGTGGGAAACTTCAGCCTTTTCCCCATCCGTCATCTGACCGAATGTCTTGGCCTTTTCCGGCACGAGAAACACGGGGTCATAACCAAATCCGCCGCTTCCGATGGGGGCAAAGGCAATTGCCCCTTCACACCGGCCGGTCGCCGTCAGGGTATCCCCATCGGGAAACGCGCAGGCTACCGCGGTTTCAAAGTGGGCCGAGCGGGTAGGCACGCCCCGCATCGAGTTTAAAAGCAGCAGATACCGTCCCCGGTCGTCCAGCTCCGGGCCTCCGTACCGGGCGGAGTAAACCCCCGGTCCGCCGTTCAGCGCATCCACGCACAAACCTGAATCGTCGGCAATGGCAGGCAGGCCCGCCGCCTCGCACACGGCCTTTGCCTTGAGCATTGCGTTTTCCAGAAAGGTTTCACCTGTCTCTTCCACATCCACATGTAGCCCCAGCTCGGCAGGGCTGACGACGTCCACCCCTAAGATTTCCAGAATTGCGGCCATTTCCCGAAGTTTGCCGGGATTTTGAGTCGCCAGCACAAATTTTGTTGCTTCCATATTCATCCTCCCAGTGCAGCCCGCTGCATGGCCCCAAGCTCCCGAATTCCCTTGGCGCACAGGTCCACCAGCTTCCGTTGTTCTTCTATGGTAAAGGCCCGGCCCTCACCAGTACCCTGCAATTCCACCAGCGCCCCATCTCCGGTCATCACGCAGTTTAAATCCACCTGCGCGGCCGAATCCTCCTCGTAACACAGGTCCAGCAGCAGTCGATCGCCCACAATTCCGGCGGATACCGCGGCCACTGGGGTTTTCAGGGGATTTTGCCGGAGCGCCCCTTCCTTCATCATCCTGTGCACCGCAAGCGCAAGAGCCACGTAGCCTCCTGTGACGCTGGCTGTCCGGGTTCCACCGTCGCCCTGAAGTACGTCGCAGTCCACGGTGATGGTCCGTTCTCCCAGCTTGGTCATATCCACGGCGGCCCGGAGAGATCGACCCACCAGCCGCTGGATTTCCGCGCTGCGCGGAGACAGTTTTAGCTTGGAAATATCCCGTTTGGACCGATCCCGGTTGGCCTGAGGCAGCATACTGTACTCCGCCGTCACCCATCCAGTCCCCTCCGGCACATGGAACGGCGCGCGCTCTTCCACGCTGGCGCAGCAAAGCACCTTGGTGTTTCCACAGGTAATCAGGCAGCTTCCCTCCGGAAACTCCACAAAATCCGTGGTAATGGTCACAGGCCGCAGCATATCAAAGGCCCGTCCGTCGATTCTGGTCATGGCTGTTCTCCTTTTTATATAATGGCCTCCACGTATTCCTTCGCGTCGAAGGGGCGAAGGTCGTCAAGTCCCTCACCCAGACCCACGAATTTCACGGGCACGCCCAGCTCTCTTGCGATGGCGATGACGATGCCGCCCTTGGCTGTTCCGTCCAGCTTGGTGAGGACAATGCCGGTAAGTCCCGCCGTATCCCGAAAGCCCCGGGCCTGAATCAGGCCGTTCTGCCCGGTGGTGGCGTCCAGCACCAAAAGGGTTTCCCGGCTGGCGTCGGGGCACTCCCGGTCGATAATCTTCGAGAGCTTTGCCAGCTCCTTCATCAGATTTTCCTTGTTGTGGAGCCGCCCGGCGGTGTCGCACAGCACAGCGTCCACATTCCGGGCCTTGGCAGCGGAGAGCGCGTCAAACAGCACCGCGCCGGGGTCCGCCCCCTCCTTGGCGCGCACCAGCTCGCACCCGGCCCGCTCCGCCCAGATTTGAAGCTGGTCGGCGGCGGCGGCGCGGAAGGTATCCGCCGCGCAGAAGAGGACCCGCTTGCCATCGGTCTTCATGCGGTGGCCCAGCTTGCCGATGGAGGTAGTTTTCCCCACGCCGTTCACGCCGATGAACAGCACCACGGCGGGCTTTTCCTCCAGATTGAGCGCGGCATCGCCCACGTTCAACATCTCCGCCAGAATTTCCCGCAGAGCGGCGCGCACCGCCGTTTCTCCGGATACGCCCTCCCGCTTCATTTTAGACCGGAGCCGCTCCACCGCCTCGGCGGCGGTGTCCACGCCCAGATCCGCCAGAATGAGGCTTTCCTCCAAATCGTCGAAAAACGCCTCGTCATCGGGGGAAATGGTATAGCCGGTGATGTCCTCCTGCCAGATTTTTTTCAGTTTGCTGAAAAAGCCCATAGTACCCGTCCTTTAAAATTTATTCAATGATTTCGCCGCAGTGGGGGCAGTGCTTTCCGGGCCGGAAGTTCCTTCCCAGCCACCGCTTGCAGTTGGGACAGCGGAAGAAAATGATCTCCAGCACCAGCACGGACAGCACCAGCACCACACCGGCGGACTTCACCAAATCACTATCCATCATTCCTCCCGCCAGCACCACGATGCATCCCAGCACGGCTACGACAATTACCAGCAGATTTTTCTTCTTAGCGGACATCGTCTGCCCCTCCTCATTTGATGTTCAATTCCTTGGCCATATCGTTGAGATTGATGGTCAGAATTTTGCTCACCCCCTGCTCCTGCATGGTTACTCCATAGAGTACGTCGGCCTCCTCCATGGTGCCCCGGCGGTGAGTGATGACGATAAACTGCGTCTTCCCCGCAAGGGTGCGCATATACCGTGCGTACCGCGTGACGTTGGCGTCATCCAGCGCCGCCTCAATTTCGTCCATCACGCAAAACGGCGTGGGATGTACTTTCAGAATGGAGAAATACAACGCGATGGCCACAAACGCCTTCTCTCCGCCGGAGAGGAGGGAAATGGTTTTCAAAGTTTTCCCCGGTGGCTGGGCCTTGATTTCGATGCCGCAGTTTAAAATATCGTTCTCATCCTCCAGCTCCAGCGTAGCCTGTCCACCGCCGAACAAATCCACAAAGGTGGACTGGAAGCTCTCGCTTAAAAGCTTAAACTGCTGGGAGAAAATCCCTGTCATCTCGCGGGTCAGCTCTTCAATCACGCCCCGGATTTCGCTTCCCGCCTTCTCCACATCGTCTCGCTGCTCGCTGAGGTAAGTATAGCGGGTGTTCACCCGGTCGAATTCCTCGATGGCCCCGATGTTGGGTGTACCCAGTGCGGAAATTTCCCGCTTCAGCTCTGCGATTCGGCGATTGGCTTTCGACCGGCTCTCCAACTCCATCCGCTGGGCCTGCGCGTCGGAATGGCTCAACTCGTAGTGTTCCCACAGACGGTCCAAAATCTGCTTTTCCTCTAACGCACCAGTGGCCATTTTTTGCTCCAACCGGCTGGCGGTGCGCTCCAAATCCAGCAGATGTTCGTTCATCTCCTGTCCGGCGCGGCTCTTGGCCGTGCGCTCCGCTTCCAGTGTGATCTTCTCCCGGTCCAGCGCCGCAAGGCGATCCCGCAGGGCCTGTCCCTGTTCGTGCAGGGCCTGCGCACGGGCCTGTCTCGCGGCGATTTCCTCTTCCGCCCGGGCAATGGCCGCCCGGCCTGCATCCAGCGTCTCCTCCCGTATTGAGCGGTCGCCGGACAGGTCGGCTTTCAATGCCTGCAAGTCCTCTCCACGAAGGGCCGCCCCCTCCCGCTCCGCCCGCAGGGCGGCAAGGTGGGACTTCCGCGCGCTGACCGATTCGCTCAGCTCTCCCGCACGGGCCAAAAGCTCCGTCTGCCCAGAAAGCTGCTCGTCCGCCTTGGCCCGGTGGGTTGCGGCCTCGGCCTCTGCGGCGGCAATATCCGCCGCCGCCTTTGCCCTCCGGCTGTCGCATTCCGCGAGGCGGCCGGAAAGGGCTTCGCACTCACCTTCCAGCGTTTCAATGCTTGCACGCAGACTTTGCAGCAGGATGTCAAAGTGACTCTGCCGCCCCTCCAGACGAAGAACCTCGTCCTCCGCCGCCCGCTGCTGGCTCTGCGCCGTCTCCAATTCATACCGGGCCTTTTCCAGTTCCCGGTTCAACTCTTCCGCATCGGCTTTCGCCTCACTCAGACGGCGATTTAGGGTTTCCGCTTTTCCGTGAAGCTCCTTCAGTTCCGCCGCCCGGCTCAAAACGCCCGCGCTGCGGCTGATGCTGCCTCCGGTCATGGAGCCGCCCCGGTTCATCACTTGTCCGTCCAGCGTAACGATGCGAAAGCGGTTTCCATACTTCCTTGCCATGGCGATACCGCAGTCCAAGTCTTCCGCCACCACGGTGCGGCCCAGAAGATTTTTGAAAACACCTGCGTACTGCGGGTCGTATTCCACCAGTCGGGAAGCAAGGCCCACATATCCATACTCCCGCTCCAAGCCGCTTTCCCGCAGCTCGTCGCCCCGGATGGCAGACAGGGGCAAGAACGTAGCCCGGCCCGCGTCCCGCTGCTTCAAAAAGCCGATGGCGGCCTTCGCGTCCTCTTCCCGGTCCACTACAATATTCTGAAGACCCGCACCCAAGGCGATTTCAATGGCCACGGAGTATTTCCGTTCCACGCTCATCAACCCGGCCACCGGCCCGCGAATCCCCCGCAGGCTGCTTTGTGCCTGACACACCAGACGGACGGCCTTGGAAAAACCCTCGTACTCCTTTTCCATCTCCGTCAGCAGGCGGATACGGTGGTCCAGTCCTCCGGCGTCCATGGTCAGCTTATTTGCCATCTCCGCCGCTGCCCCGGCTTTGCGCTGGCGCTCCTCCATTTTCATGGAGTGCCCGGCGATGATGTTGGCAACGGCCCCCGCCTCGTCCTGGGCGGCCTCCAATGCGCGGCGGTTGGTTTTCGCCTCGTCGCTTGTCTGGTCCAGCCGCGCCTGGGCGCTTGCAAGCTCCGTTTCCGAAGCGGCTCGGCGTTCTGAAATCTGGGCGCGCTCTGCCTCCGCCGCCGAGGCCTCCGCCCGCGCGTCCGCAGCGGCGGACACCGCCAGCGTCTCCTTGGCTCGAAGGCGCTCTGCCTCGCTCAGCTTGCCTTCCGCCGTCTGGGATGCCTCCCGTGCCTGCGCCAGGAGAGCTTCCAGCGTCTCGGCCTCTTCGGCAAGCTGCCGGTCGATCTCGGCGATGTGAGCCGTCTGCTCCTCGATTTGCTTCGCGAGACCGTCCGCCCGGTTTTCCTGATCCCGCAGCTCCCGCTCCACCCGGTCAATGTTCTCCCGATGGTGGGCCGCAGTGGTTTTCAGCACGGCTACGGCGGATTCCTGCTCCGCCGCCTGTGCGTCCTTTTCTCCGGCTTCCGACCGCAGACTTTCCGCCTCCATGTCCTTTTCCCGCATCCGCTGGCCATATCGCTCGCTCTCGGCGTACAGCGCGTCCAATTGGACCCGGGCCTCGTCCCGGGCAGCCTCGGCGGTGTGGAAGTCGCTCTCCAGCTTTCTGGCTCCGGCCTTCAGCGTATCTAGATCCTCCAACCAGGTTGAAATCTCCAAAATTCGCAGCTCATCTCGGAAAACCAGATATTTCTTCGCCTTTTCCGCCTGATCCCGCAAAGGCTCCACCTGCAATTCAAGCTCCGCAATCTTGTCGTTGATGCGCACCAGATTTTCGTCCGTGCGCTGAAGCTTGCGCTCCGCCTCCTCCTTGCGGTGGCGGTATTTGGAGATGCCTGCGGCCTCCTCAAAAATCTCCCGGCGATCGCCGCTTTTGGTGGAAAGAATCTCATCAATTTTGCCCTGTCCGATGATAGAATACCCCTCCCGGCCCATGCCGGTGTCCAGAAACAGCTCCGTCACGTCCTTAAGCCGTACAGACTGACGGTTGATGTAATATTCGCTCTCCCCGCTGCGGTAGTACCGCCGGGTGACGGCCACCTCGGATTCTTCCATGGCGGGGAAAACGTGCCCCGTATTGTCCAGCACCAGCGTCACCTGCGCAAACCCCTGCTGGGGCCGTTTGGCGGTGCCGCCAAAAATCACGTCCTCCATCTTCGCGCCTCGCAGGCCTTTCACGCTCTGTTCTCCCATGACCCAGCGGATGGCGTCGGAGGTATTCGATTTTCCGGAGCCGTTGGGCCCCACAATGGCGGTGATGTCCTCGCCGAACTTCAAAATCGTTTTGTCGGGAAAGGATTTGAAGCCCTGAATTTCCAATGCCTTTAAGTACAATGAAGCCACCTCTGTCAATAGAGATACTGTAACTACTCTACTATATCAAAAAACCCGCTTATATTCAAGGTACAATTTGAGAACGCTGTGGGAAGAGCATCCCCCGAAGTGCTCCTGCTTTCAAACTCTGCGGAGCGTAGGTTGCCATTCCGCCCAAAACACGCTATTCTTCCCATAGCGGCAAATCCAATGAAAATGAGGACCATAATATATGAATCACTATGTAACGGGCCCAGTCATCCGGGAATTGCGGGAGAAAAAGCAGCTCACCCAGCGCCAGCTTGCGCAGACGCTTTGCGTCAGCGATAAAACCATTTCAAAATGGGAAACCGGCCGGGGCCTGCCGGACGTCTCCCTGCTGGAGCCTTTGGCATCGGCTCTGAGCGTCTCGGTGGCAGAGCTTTTGAGCGGCGAATGCTTTGTCAACGACAACCGCTCGGGAAATCTTCTGCGAAGTAAATTTTACGTCTGCCCCATCTGCGGAAACGTCCTGTGGGCCGCGGGAGAGGGTTCCTTTTCCTGCTGCGGCGTAAACCTTCCGCCGTTGGAAGCCGAGGAGCCGGACGAGGCCCACCCCCTGCAGGCACAGCGGCTGGACGGTGAGTGGTACGTAGAACTGGATCACCTCATGCGCAAGGACCATTTTATTAGTTTTTTTGCACTGGTAACGGATAACCGGACCGAAATCGTCCGACTGTATCCAGAGCAAAACGCCGAGGCTCGCTTTCCCGAACGAAGCGGCACGCTTTACGCCTGCTGCAACCGCCATAGCCTGTTTAAAATCCACCTGTAAACCTTGCTGCGGGAGCGACTTAGCCCCCGCAGCATTTTTCTGTTTACCCGCTCTGTCTACTTCGTACCGCTTTTCAGGAGGAGCGTTTTTTTCTTCCCGATTTCGGCTTTACTTCCCCGTACAGCCAATCCAGCGCGTCGGAGAGCGTGCCCACCTGATCAATCAGCCCCAGACCCACTGCTTCCTCTCCGTAAAGCACGGTACCCACGTCCGCTGCCATTTCGCCCGTTTTCATCATCAGGGACAGAAATTTCTCTCGGTCGATGGCGCAGTTGCGGGTGACGAAGTCCACAATGCGGTCCTGCAACCGCTCGAAGTAATGGTACGTCTGGGGCGCGGCAATCACCGTGCCGCTCATGCGGACGGGGTGGACCGTCATGGCCGCAGAGGGCACCGCAAAGCTTCGCTTTGCCGCCACCGCCAGCGGAATGCCAATGGAGTGGCTTCCTCCCAGCACCAGAGACGCCGTGGGTTTGCCCATGCCCGCAATCAGCTCCGCGATGCCAAGCCCCGCCTCGATGTCGCCGCCCACAGTGTTGAGAAGAAACAGCACGCCGTCCACCTCGTCGGACTGCTCCAGCGCCGCCAGCAGCGGCATCACATGCTCGTATTTCGTGGCCTTTGTGTTGGGAGTGGCGACCATGTGCCCTTCAATCTGCCCAATGATGGTGAGGCAGTGAAGACTTCCCCGCCGGGTTTTGGTGGTGACAGAGCCGCTGTCCACAATTTGCTGCTGCCAAGTCTCCGGGGCGGTTCCGTTCTTTTCGGAACCGGTGTCGGAGCCGGTGTCGACCTCGTCTTCACTCGTCTCCTTTTTTGTTTTCGTCTCTTCCGTCATGAAATCCCTCGCTTTCTGACCTAGCTTTTGCAAAAATTAGAGATTTACCCGGTTTCCTTTTGAAAAACACCGTGATATAATGCTTTAAAAACTGCTTTCGCATATTATCATTCTCGTGAGGGGAGCTGACGAACTTTGAAGCAGCAGCGTATTGTGGTGAAGGTGGGTACCTCGACTCTCACCCACGACTCCGGCGCACTGAACTTACACCGCATTGAACAGCTTGTGCGGGTTCTTGCGGATTTAAGCGGCATGGGCCATCAGGTGATTCTGGTGTCCTCCGGCGCCATTGCCGTGGGCGCCGCCCGGCTGAATATGCCGGAGCGTCCAAAGGAGCTGCGGCTCAAGCAGGCAGCAGCGGCGGTGGGCCAGTGCCGCATTATGCACATTTACGACAAGTTTTTTTCCGAGTATAACCGCACCGTTTCCCAGATTCTGCTGACGGGGGACGACGTGGACGATCCTATCCGGGCGGAGCATCTCACCAGCACCTTCGGGGCATTGCTGGAAATGCATGTGATTCCCGTGGTGAATGAAAACGACTCCGTGTCTTCGGCGGAGATTGAAACCGGGCGTCACAAGGTTTTGGGCGACAATGACACCCTCTCCGCCATCGTGGCTAAGCTTTGCCAGGCGGATCTGCTGATTCTGATTTCGGATATTGATGGTTTGTACGATGCGGACCCCCACGCCCACCCGGATGCAAAGCTCATCCGTCGGGTGGAGGCACTGACGCCGGAGATTTTGGAGATGGCGGGGGGCGCAGGTTCATGGCGGGGCACCGGCGGCATGGCCACCAAGCTTTCCGCGGCCAAAATCGCCACAGAGGCAGGCTGCGACATGGTGATTACCAACGGAGATCGGACCGAGGACCTGTACGGCATCGTGGACGGCGCGGAAATCGGGACCAGATTCTTAGCTTTGAAATGAGGAGGCGTGGAGCATGAAAACCATGACTGCTTTGGAGCGGCAGGGCCAATTGGCCCGGGCCGCCGGACGGGCGCTGGCCATCACCGGCACGGCACAGAAAAACGCCGCGCTGGAGGCCATTGCCGATTACTTGATGGAAAAACAGGACCTGTGGCTTGCTGCCAATGCGGAGGATGTGGCCGCCGCGTCAGCGGCGGGAATGCGCCCCGCCATGCTGGACCGGCTGGCGCTTACGAAGGATCGGATTGCCGGAATCGTGGAGGGCATCCGTCAGGTGGCGGCCCTGCCGGACCCCATCGGAACGGTGACAAAAATGGAAACCCGGCCCAACGGATTGATAATCGGGCGGCGGCGGGTTCCTCTTGGGGTCATTGCCATTATCTACGAGGCTCGGCCCAACGTCACCGCCGACGCGGCGGCCCTGTGCCTGAAATCTGGCAACGCTTGCATTCTTCGGGGCGGGAAGGAAGCCATCCGCTCCAACCGGGCAGTGGTGGATCTGATGCGCGCTGCGTTGGAACGTGTCGGTCTGCCTGCGGACTGCATCTCACTGGTGCAAGACACCAGCCGGGACACGGCGAACGAGCTAATGCACCTGACGGAATACGTGGACGTGCTGATTCCCCGGGGCGGCGCGGAGCTGATTCGCGCTGTGTCCAAAAATGCCGCTGTCCCCGTCATCCGCACGGGTGAGGGCGTGTGCCATGTCTATATCGACAGCGAGGCAGACTTGGATATGGGCGCCAAAATTCTGTTCAACGCCAAATGCTCCCGCCCCTCCGTATGCAACGCTGTGGAGTGCGTGCTGGTGGCAGAGGACGTGGCGGGCGCCTTTTTTGAAAAAGCTGTCCCCCTGCTGAAGGAGAAAAACGTGGAGCTGCGGTGCGACGAAACCGCTTTGAATCTCATCGGCGGGAACGCCATCCCCGCACAGGAGGAGGACTGGGACGCGGAGTATGACGACTATATTCTGGCGGTCCGCATTGTAAAGGACGCCGCGGAAGCCATTGAGTTCATCAATGCCCACGGCACCGGCCACTCCGAGTCCATTATTACCAAAAATTATTTTACGGCGCAGCACTTTTTGAACGCGGTGGACGCAGCGGCGGTCTACGTCAACGCCTCCACCCGGTTTACTGACGGGTTTGAGTTTGGTCTGGGCGCGGAAATCGGCATCTCCACTCAGAAGATGCACGCCCGGGGCCCCATGGGCTTAGAGGAGCTGACCAGCTCCAAATACGTGATTTACGGCGAAGGCCAGATTCGGGAATAAACGTTTCGGCCCCGGCGGACTCGTCCGCCGGGGCTGGGCAACCGTACGAAAGGCAGGAGCGATATGGCAACTTACGGATTTATCGGCGTTGGAAACATGGGTGGGGCGCTGGCCCGGGCGGTATGCCGCACGGTGGAGCCGGGCCAGGTGGTTCTCTCCAACCGCACCATGGCTAAAGCCGAGACACTTGCCGCGGAGCTTGGCTGCCGCACGGCGGACGGCGAGGCCGTAGCTGGGAGCGCGGACTTCATTTTTCTGGGCGTGAAGCCCCAAATGATGAAGGGGCTTTTGGCCAACATCGGCCCCATACTTGCGGCACGGAAAACGCGGTTTATTCTGGTGAGCATGGCGGCGGGCCTATCCATCGCGGATATTGGGGAGATGGCCGGAGAAGCCTACCCGATGATTCGCGTCATGCCCAATACCCCTTGCTCCATTGGAGAGGGCATGACGCTGTATTCCCTCAGCGATGACGTGTCCGCCGAAGAGGAACAGACCTTCCTTGCCGTCATGGCTGAGGCGGGAAAATTCATCGCGATGCCAGAGCAGTTGATTGACGCGGGCACTGCCGTTTCCGGCTGCGGCCCTGCGTTTATCTGCTTATTTTTGGAGGCCTTGGCGGACGGCGGCGTGGCCTGCGGTCTACCCCGGGCCACAGCCATGGAGCTGGCTGCCCAGACGCTGGTTGGCACGGCCCGCTTGCAGCAAGAGAGCGGAAAACACCCCAGCGCATTGAAGGACGCGGTGTGCTCTCCCGGCGGAACCACTATTCAGGGCGTTCGTGCGCTGGAGGAAGGCGGCTTCCGGGCTGCGGCAATGAGTGCGGTGATCGCCGCGTATGAGAAGACCGCCGCGCTTAAGTAATAAGGTTTTAGATCATCTAGCGTTGAACTTGCTGTATCTTTATGCGCGCGGCGGGCCTTAAACAAGGCTCGCCGCGTTTGCTCGCCCTTTTCAAAAACCACGCCTCCCTTTCGGGAATTTTTCTGCGCGATTTGGAAGTTTTAAATTTTTTTGCAAACTGTGAACCTTTTGATTCCCTATTCCCTCTAATAGTCAGAGCTCAAATTTGGATCGGCCATCCGTAAAAGGACTTTATATGTACCCAACCAGATACACAGAAAGGAACAACCGCTGTGGACAGAGATGATTTTGCCTCCCGCGTCATCGCGGCAGAGCCCACGCTGTATCGCATTTCCAAGTCCATTCTGAAAAATGACAGCGATTGCGCGGATGCAGTGCAGGAGGCGATTACTGTGGCATACAGCAAGCTCTCTTCCCTGCGAGAGCCAGGTTATTTTAAAACATGGCTCTGTAGAATTTTGATTCATGAGTGCTACCGCATCTACCGCGCAAGCCGAAACACCGTGTCCTTGGAGGAATATGCATTCCCGGAGACGTCCCCGCCCCAGAGCCGGGATTCGGGGCTATACGCCGCCATCATGGCGTTGGGTGAAGAACTGCGGCTGGTGATTGTGCTGCACTATGTGGAGGGCTTTCAGGTGACAGAAATTTCGCAAATGCTGAAAATTCCGACGGGAACGGTGAAAAGTCGTCTTTCCCGCGCCCGGGCCGCGCTGCGGTCCGCGCTTGAAACAAAGGAGGTACCGCATGACGCATGAAGATTGGGACAGCGTGTTTCCCGACGTGCCCCAGAGCTTCCACGGGGCCGTGGAACAGGCTTTGCGCGAATGCGCCCCCCCACAAACCGAAAGGAGATTCTCAATGAGACGAAAAGCACTTTTTATTGCCGCGGCGGCAGTGGCCGCCCTTTGCGTAACCGCAGCGGCCGCCTATGTTTTCCAGTGGAATGAGGCCATGGCCCGGCGCTTCGGCGCGGGCCCGGCGCAACAGGAGCTGCTGTCTTCCGCCGGGGCGGTGGGCACGCCCGAACAGTCTGTCACGGAAAACGGACTGACAATATCCGCCCTGCAAACGCTTGGGGATCAGAACGGCGTTTACCTGCTTCTTTCCGTCCAAGCGCCTGATGGCACGGCACTGACAGACGCCAGCGGTTTTGAAATGCTGAATGTGAAGTTTGAAGGCTCGGACGATATCAGTTGGAGCGGCGGGTTCATGAGCGGCCCATCCCAATCCGCCTCCCTTTCCGGGGCGGACAACGAGCGCTATTTCGAGTTGAGGTTGTACAATTCCCAGCAGGCCGACTGGAACGGCAAAACCATCACTCTGGATTTTGCAAATCTTCAGGCCGACCGGGGCAAGCAGGACATGTACACCGTGACAGAGGGGCAATGGTCCTTGGCCTGGCCCTTGACTTACACGGATGCCATGCAAAGCATTTCCTCCGGTGAGACCTATCAGGTGAACGGCCACGCGGTGACGGTGGATTCTGTCCAGCTCTCCCCGTTGTCTCTGGCCCTTTCTCTCAGCGGAGACGGGCTGGAAGCCCTCATTGAAAACTCTGATTTGAACGAGGCCGGTTCCCTGTGCACCGTGTCTTTGACCATGGAGGACGGAACCGTCCTTGATGAGCTGTACGGCCCCGGAACCGAAGGGTATACCGACGGGCTCTATGGACGCACCACCAGCTTCGATCAGATTGTGGACACAGACCGGGCAACAGCCCTCACCCTGACCTTCTTCTGGGAGAACGGCGACAACACCATCACGATTCCGTTGAACTGATCGGCGGCGCATTGCAAAGGCCAAGAGGAGCGGCCCTTTGGCCGCTCCTCCTCAATATTTTGCAGATTGGCAAAGGTACGTCCATGATTAAAAATTGCATAGAATATTTTCCCGTGAACCGCGCATACTGGGGCCAGAGGTGATTTTATGCAGTTAAGTCAAAAAGAAAGCAGTCTCTTAAAGGATTTGAAGGGGCAGGAACAGCTGTGCGTGGATAAATACACCAAGCATGCCTCCTGCGCGGTAGACCCCCAGCTAAAGGACCTGTTTACGCAAATCGCCCAGACCGAGCAGCAGCATCTGGACACCATCACCCAGATGGAAAAGGGCACGGTTCCATCCGCAGGCGGCGGGTCCCAGAAAAGTCAACCCACCTTCAAGGCAACCTATGGCGCGGCAGACAATCAGGACAAGCAAAACGATAGCTATTTGTGCTCCGACGTACTCTCCACCGAAAAGCATGCCTCCCATCTCTACGACACCTGTGTCTTCGAGTTCAAGGACGAACAAGCTCGCAACGCCCTGAACCACATCCAGAAAGAAGAGCAGGAGCACGGCAAAATGATTTACGATTATATGTCCGCCAACGGCATGTACTCGTAACCCTCCTCCAGCCCCGCCGAAAGGCGGGGCTTTTTTTCTCCCACGTCCCCCCGTCCTGAGCCACCCGGCAACTATACCCCGAACACAACTTATTTTGCAGAAAAATGTACGGCATCGTACAACCGCCTTGGCCTGCCTTCATTTAACAACACACAAAATAGGAGGTACGGCATGAGTAGAGAAGCAATTGGAGAAAACGGAGCCGTTTTGGGAAGCGGCGAGTATTGGAGTCGGGTGAACCGCTCCACCTTTTTCGGCGGACTGATGCGGCGAGTATCGGAGGCAATCTATCAGGAAACACTGCGGGAAACCGGCAGTCGGGCAAGCGACATGGTAGAAGAAATCCACGAAGATTTGCAGGAGCACAAAACGAGGCTCTCTTCCATTGACTCCGGGCGGAGAAATGCCCTTGCAAAGCAGGTTCAGGGGCTGTATGATGTTTGCAGAATGGCAGATACTTCCTGCCCCCACAGCGGCGAATGTATCACTATGCTGAACCTCTCGGGCCCTTTGGGCAATTCTTTCAGCGATGATCGCGCAATTGAAACCGCCATCCGCAAGCTCAAAAACAATCCGGATTTCTTTTCAAGTGAATGCATTGATCTGATTGAGAAGGCCGCGGACTGGGGCATCGCTTTCGCCGCCGGAAGCAGCGAGAAAAGCGGGCGTTTCTGGAAGCCGTTGCGCAGGGAAAGGGCAAGGACTTTTTTCAGGAGGTTGCGGACGCCTATCAGGCTGGAAGCGATACGGCGGATATCCGGGGGAAGTGCGGGCACTCCATCGAGAGCCGCGAATATCTGGACCGCATGGAGCGAGTTGTTTTCCGACAGGATGTCCCAACCATGTACAGCGCCCGCTGGGGAAGCCCAAACTATGACGGCCTGCTGAAAGGCGCGCTGGAATCCATTGCTCACCAGTTGGAGCGGGACTTGGAGCGCAATGAGCGGGAGAACAACTATATCACCGACGATACCGCCAAAGAACTGAAGCTTGCCGTCGGCGAGCTGGAACGCTGCGGTATCAGTACCGGCTCGGCCAGCGGCAAAATAGAAAAGCTAGCGTGGTTTGTGGGCGGCGACCCGGCAAAAATCCGGGAGCTGCAAAGTAAGCTTAACCAGTTGGGCATTGGGGAGCATCTCAATGAGGACGGCGTTTATGGAGAAAAAACGCTAGCTGCGTGGGAGAGACTTATTAAAAATTTGGAGCACGGAACGGTGCCGACACTTGCTTGGATTGACCCTTTAAAGAATACTTCTCCACTATTAGAGATTGGAAGCAGCCATAGTGGAATTAATAATACTATAAATAATGTAGATACTCATTTTCAATATTTGCGAGTTGATTCACCCCATATTAAATCCAATGGTGCAGTGCAAAACGGCTACTATCGTGAAACATGGCAGCCAATTAACTACAATCATATTAATATAAATTTGGGAAAAAATCCAACTGCATTTCAGAAGTGGTTGCAACAACGATATAATCACTATCCGCTCAGTGACAGCGCTTACGACATGCTAAAAGATTTGAAAAGCGCCGGCAAGAAGGTTCGTGTTGCCGGGAAAGTATTGCTGGTTGCAGGAATTGCACTGGATGTGCTGGAACTTGGAACGACGATTGATGCAGATTTAAAGGATGCAGATCGGAAACTTGGCAAAACAACGCTTTCCACCGCCGTCGGTATCGGCGGAAGCTGGGCGGGCGCCGCGCTGGGGGCAAAGCTGGGCGCACTTTGGGGCGTGGCAACCGGTCCGGCCGCATTTATTGCGGTCCCAGTATTAAGTCTTGCGGGCGGCATTGTCGGTGCTTTGGGCGGGGATGCCCTCGGGAGATACATCGTGGACATTACTTGTACGGAGGATTGAATTGAAATGAGCTTTATCAACGGCTTTTTTAAGCGAGCGCTTTCTGCGCAGTATGCCGTGCAGAATGAGCAGGCATGGTACGACAAAATGTACTTTCTGGAATGCACAGAAGGATCCTCAAAAAATATTTCAGGCACTTACATTCGGTACGAGTTTACACAGGATTTAGATGAATATGACGCCAGAATTGTAAGACTCAGCGAGGAGATTATGAAACGATTTTGCGGTTCCAGACAAGTTTTAACAAGAATTTACTCCGACAGGGAGTTTTCAAAAAAAGAGGCACGCAATTCAAAACATTTGCTCTTTACCGTGCGGTATCGTGAGTTTTTGGAGAGCATGGATTCCCCGATCTCAATGTACGCAGAAAACGAAAGAACGCTGTTTCTTCTGACGGACGGCTTTGACGGGACCGCCCTCTGGGCAAATCAGAAAATCGATACAGAAAATCGCTGCTACTTTGATTTTTATGTTTTGCCGGAAAACTCTGCGACTTTTACCGCTAAAAAAACTGCACAAGCGGTTGCCGTCGGAAATTACGATGTGTGGTTTCAGATCTGTGAGAATGGAGCTTCCGCTCTATATGTAACACTGAATCCCGAAACGGTTGACGTGGGTAAATTGCAGGAGTTGATTGCAGCCATTTGCACGGAAAATAATATTTTGTTTCAGAATCCGAAAGGATATGAAGGGTAGTTGTATGGCACAAAAACGGGATCATTCCACGCTGTATGTCGTGTTGGGTGGGCCTGGGCTTTTTGTGTTGCTGCCAATCTTCACTGTGCTGTTTTTCAAAGAGTTCTTTTATATATACTCGAAGATTCACCCTTTTTATCCCGAGGGAACACAGTTCACAGAAACTGATGACCGTGGATTTCGCGCGGGTGGAGCCGCAACTGATACGGCTTATATTCCGCCGGATGCCTCCGAAGAGTTTGCTCAAAAGTTGCGAGAGGACGGATTTAAAGAAACGCCGCTTTCTGATTTTGCACAGCAGACCTTGTCAGACATCAAGGAATTGGAATACGTCGGTCAGGTCACAAATGGCCTGTGGCTTTTCTGGGATGACAGTCCTGAAGAGACTTCAAACGGAGAGTGCACAGACTTCCGGATAGAAATTTACGATTTAGACGCCTGCATCTATTACAGCATCGAATACGATTCCTGAGCGACTGTGCGCTTGCGGGCGTGGCAACCGGTCCGGCCGCGCCCATTGTGATTCCAATTTTGAGTCTTGTAGGCAGTATCGGCGGAGCCATAGGCGGGGACGCGCTTGGGCGGTATATCGTGGACATTACCTGTACGGAGGATTAGATATGGGACTGATTAAACTTTTATGGGACCTTTACTATTTCCCACGGCATCACAAATCTACGTTGACGCCGGATGATTGGCCGCCGGACGGTAGTCTGCATTTTATTAAATGTGGCACTGCCTCTTGGAAATCCATACCAGAAACATATAGAAACTATGAATTTTCGCCAAACGAAGATGAGTATGATCATAGAATTGGGGAACTCGGCCTAGAGATTATGAAGCGTTTCTGTGTTTCCAGACGGGTTTTAACAAAAATAAGATCCGTCAGGGAGGTTTCTAAAAAAAAATCTCCACCCGATTGCTTTCCTGTGCGGTATCAGCGGTTTTTGCAACAAACTCAGCCGCAGACCCCTACCTATGCAGGATATGATAAGGAGCTCTTCTTTTGCACCTATGGCTTTGATAGAACCGCGCTGGCTGCATTTAAGGAGCTTGATCGAACGGATGACTGCTTTTTTGATTATTACGTTTTTCCGGATACGCCCGCGATTTTAAATGCGGAGGATGCCGCCAAAGCGGTTGCCGCCGGAAATTACGATGTGTGGTTTGACCTGAGCGAATGGGGGCCGTGCGCGCTTTATGTAACACTGAATCCCGAAACGGTTGACGTGGGTAAATTGCAGGAGTTGATTGCAGCCATTTGCACGGAAAATAATATTTTGTTTCAGAATCCGAAAGGATATGAAGGGTAGTTGTATGGCACAAAAACGGGATCATTCCACGCTGTATGTCGTGTTGGGTGGGCCTGGGCTTTTTGTGTTGCTGCCAATCTTCAC
Organism: Oscillibacter sp.; assembly: GCF_032060045.1. Taxonomy (GTDB): domain Bacteria; phylum Bacillota; class Clostridia; order Oscillospirales; family Oscillospiraceae; genus Oscillibacter. The sequence continues at coordinate 17,101 of NZ_DAMBZJ010000021.1, read as the reverse complement.
TGTGCTGTTTTTCAAAGAGTTCTTTTATATATACTCGAAGATTCACCCTTTTTATCCCGAGGGAACACAGTTCACAGAAACTGATGACCGTGGATTTCGCGCGGGTGGAGCCGCAACTGATACGGCTTATATTCCGCCGGATGCCTCCGAAGAGTTTGCTCAAAAGTTGCGAGAGGACGGATTTAAAGAAACGCCGCTTTCTGATTTTGCACAGCAGACCTTGTCAGACATCAAGGAATTGGAATACGTCGGTCAGGTCACAAATGGCCTGTGGCTTTTCTGGGATGACAGTCCTGAAGAGACTTCAAACGGAGAGTGCACAGACTTCCGGATAGAAATTTACGATTTAGACGCCTGCATCTATTACAGCATCGGATACGATTCCTGAAGCGCTTTCAGCGCACAGCCGGACAAGGTTTCCTGTCCGGAAGTTTTTTTACATGCGTAAGCCGTGGCCTGCACGGTCTTTGCCGAGAGCAGAGTCAAAGCCCCTCTATATTTCCGTTGCCCCTCCCTTCTCCCTGTGCTACAATGAAGCTGTCATTTCCCGGCGGCGGAACGGCTTATGCCCTTTTGCCCGCCGGTACTTCAGGAGGAGCCTTATGAAAGTGGCCCTACAATTTGCCATGCCCGCAGAGCTGCATGCCCTTCCCGGCGCGCGGGAGCTGCCGGCTATTGAAACCATCTCCGGCATTCCATTTTTTGAAGTCGCGCCGGGAATCATTGCCTGCGCGGGTGGCGTGGGCAAGGTCAACGCCGCCGCTGCCGCCGAAATTCTCTGTCTGCGCTTTGGTGCGGAGCTGATTTTAAACGCGGGGGTGGCAGGCTGCTGCACGGACCTTGCCATCGGTTCCCTTGTGGTGGCCGACACGCTGGTGCAGCACGACGTGGACACCACCGCCGTGGGGGACCCCATCGGCCTTGTATCCACCGTGAACAAGACGGAATTTCTTACATGGGACCCGAACACCTGCCTATCTCTCCTGAAAAAACAGGGCGTGGACGCCGTAAAGGGCCGCGTAGCCACCGGGGACTGGTTTGCCGTGAAGGGAGATCGTGCACGCTGGATTGCAGACACCTTCCACCCCCTGCTGGTGGAGATGGAGGCATGCGCCGTGGCGCAGGTCTGTCTGCGTAACAATGTGAAATTTGCCGCGCTGAAATCTGTGTCCGACCACCTGTTTTTTGACAATCAGGCGGAGGAATATTTCGACTTTTCCCAGGCACTGGAAAGTCTTGGGCGGGTGGTCTTGCCCCTTGCTCAGACGCTGTCGGAACTTTCATAAGGGGGATTTTTCATGAACACCGTCCGTCTTTATACCCGCCAGAGTGACAAGACTCTACTGATGCTGGAGCATGGCGGGCGCATTGTGAATCAGCGGATTTACGTGCAGCTTCACTTCGGCGACATGGCAGGGCACTACCTCGAATGCTACGACTGGTTTGCCCGGGAAGCCGCCCGCCTTGTTCCCAAACCCGAGGGGGCGGAGCTGTCTATCTGGTGCACACCCAATGTGAAAAACTGCCTGCCGCCCATTGAGGGGACAGTGGTCTACACTCTGAATGTGCCCGAAGACCGGATTGTGTTTTTTGACGATGCAAAGTGGGACTATGTCCTTAATCACCGCTACCTCCCTATGGACGATGCAGACGAGGCCGCATACCGGAAACACCTGCAAGACATCGGCGTCACCAATTCCTTCGAGTTTTTTGAGGGGCGGTACGCCGGGAAATACCCGGAGGAGACGGCCCGGATTTTAGAGAGCTGGAAGCGTGTCTTTGCACCCATCGACCACGTCTCCCCCACCGCCTGCGGCAACCTCTGGGAGATCAGACAGGAGCAGATTATCCGCATTTTTCGCCCCGGCGAGGCAGTAGTCCCCGTATAGTTTGAAAAATATGCGGAAATGGGTCATTTTTGCTTGACAAGGCCGGATTTGGCCGCTATAATTAGTAAGCCGCTTTGAATGGGTAAAAGTGCGTCCGTTGGACGTCGCCCCCGACAGCGAGCCCGTATTGAAGGAGTTGAAACATATGCACGCAATCATTGAAACCGGCGGCAAGCAGTACAAGGTCGCAGAGGGTGACGTGGTCTTTATCGAGAAGCTGGACAACGAAGCCGGCGACGCCGTGAAGTTTGACCGCGTTCTCGCCATTCTGGACGGGGACAAGGCTACCTTTGGCGCTCCCGTTGTGGCGGGCGCCTGCGTGGAGGCCACCATCGTCAAAAACGGCAAGGGAAAGAAGGTTCGTATCTTCAAGTACAATGCCAAGAAGGGTTACCGCAAGCGTCAGGGCCACCGTCAGCCTTACACCAAGGTTGAGATCGGCAAGATCTCCGTCTAAGGCATGACCACCGTTACGTTCCATATGGAGGGCGAGCGCATCTGCGGATTCGACGCCCGGGGACACAGCGGATACGCCGAAGCCGGGTGCGATATCGTGTGCGCCGCCGTCACCAGCGCTGTGCGTTTGGTAGATGCGACGATTAACGATGTTTTGGGCCTGGCGGCCAGCGTGAAGGTGAGCGAGGTGGACGCGGATATCAGCTTTCGTCTTCCCGGCGGACTGTCCGCCGAATTGGAGGACTGCTGTCAGCCGCTTCTGACCGGCCTGATGGTCTATTTCGCCCAGCTTCACGACGAGTATCCCGAAAATATCGAGGTTTTGGAGGGCTGACCCCCTCCCCATCTAAAACAAGTCTGAAAGAAAGGATGGTTCTTCATTATGCTGAACATTGGTTTGCAATTTTTCGCCCACAAAAAGGGCGGCGGCTCCACCAAGAACGGCCGCGACTCCAACGCCCAGCGTCTGGGCGTGAAGCGCGCGGACGGGCAGACGGTTCTGGCCGGCAACATTCTGGTTCGTCAGCGCGGCACCCACATTCATCCCGGCACCAACGTGGGCAAGGGCAAGGACGACACTCTGTTTGCCACTGCCACTGGCGTGGTTCGTTTCGAGCATCTGGGCAGAGACCGCAAGAAGGTCTCCGTCTACGAGGAGCAGTAACC
>NZ_DAMBZJ010000021.1:2758-14080 GCF_032060045.1 Oscillibacter sp. | reverse complement strand
TTAGAACGGGACACACTAGGAAGTATGGCTGATCCGCTCCCGACCTCCGGGACGTGCCGGACGCGGGGAGCTGACCAGCCGACAAGAAAGCGAGGCAGTTTATGGCGTCTTCTTTTATCGATAAAGCTCGCATCACTGTGCGGGCAGGCAACGGCGGAAACGGAGTGGTTTCCTTCCACCGTGAAAAATATGTGGCGGCGGGCGGACCGGACGGCGGGGACGGCGGCAAGGGCGGCTCCGTCATTTTGAAGGTGGATGACAATCTCTCCACCCTGCTGGACTTCCGTTACAAGCGGAAGTATTCCGCCCCCAACGGCATGGACGGACAGGGTGCGCGTAAGTCCGGCAAGGACGGGGCTGACCTGACCATCAAAGTCCCCCGTGGCACCCTGGTTCGGGATGCGGAAACCGGCGAAATTATCAAAGATATGTCCGACGGAGAACCCTATGTTCTCTGCAAGGGCGGACGAGGCGGCTGGGGCAACTCTCACTTCGCCACCCCCACCCGGCAAATCCCCCGCTTTTCCAAGGGCGGAACTCCCGGCCAGAGCCACGACGTACTGCTGGAACTGAAGCTACTGGCAGATGTGGGCCTGGTAGGCTTTCCAAACGTGGGAAAATCCACGCTGCTGAGTGTGGTGAGCCGCGCTCAGCCTAAAATTGCCAACTACCATTTCACCACCCTCTCTCCAAACCTTGGCGTGGTGTATGTGGGCGAAGGCCGCTCCTTTGTGCTGGCGGATATTCCCGGCATCATCGAAGGCGCCAGCGAGGGCGCAGGTCTGGGCCATGACTTTCTGCGCCACATCGACCGCTGTCGCCTGCTGATCCATGTGGTGGACGTGTCCGGCAGCGAGGGCCGGGACCCAGTGGAGGATTTCGACGCAATCAACGCGGAACTGGTCCAGTATAGCGCGGACCTTGAAAAGCGACCCCAGATTGTGGCCGCCAACAAGATCGACGTGATGGAGGATCCGGAAAATCTCGAGCGACTGCGCAAGCACGTTGAAAAGCTGGGATATCCCCTGTTTGAGATTTCTGCCGCGGCCCATCAGGGCGTGGATGGACTGATGAACAAGGTGAGCGAGCAGCTTTCCGCCTTACCGCCCATCGTCGTGTACGAGCCGGAGTATGTCCCCCGTCCCCCGGTAATCGACTATTCCCAGCCGCTGGACATTCAGCGCACGGATGACAACATTTGGGTGGTAGACGGCCCGTGGCTCCAGCGGCTGATGAGCAACGTAAACCTGAACGACTATGAAAGCCGGATGTATTTTGACAGAACCCTGCGGGATTCGGGCCTTTATCAGCGGCTTGAGGAAATGGGAATTCAGGACGGCGACACCGTTTCCCTTTACGACTACGAATTTGAGTATCAGCGTTAAGCTCTGCCTTTTGTGCCTTTGACGGCAAAGGGCGCAGCAGTTTTTGGCCTGTTCACATGTATCTTGCAGTTAAAAAGTCCCCGGCGCGGCTTATGCCCGCGTCGGGGGTTTTCTCTATCTTTCCAATTTTAGACCAATTTACGGACATTCGCCCGCCTGAAGTTCTCGCGGACCACCGTCCAAGCGACCCTAAAAGAGCAGCATCTTGTTTTTATCGCGGTATATCCTTCTGTTTACAGTAGAAGTCCCAGTCCGATGACCGTCAACAAATCCTCCGTCTGCCCGCCGGGACAGTCCAGAGGCAGTTCCTGCGGCTCTACCTGCCCTCCGTCAGGCCGGAGCAGCGCCCGCTGGACGCACACCACCCCGTCTCGATCCCCCATACTGGAAAAGGTCAGGCTGTCCCGTGCGGACAGGCCGCAGCTTACCACCCGCTCTGCCCGAATCTGCCGCGCAGCGAGGCCTGTCCATTCGCTTGGCAACAGAACGGTTCCGCAGGCGCACACTGCTTCCGGTGCATCCGAAAGCCGCCGACAGCCTGACGCGGAGAGCGCCAATACCTCCCACCGCTTTTTTGTCAGTGCCCAAACCGTCTCCGGCTGCTCGACCCCCGCCGGAAGAGACACGGGGGCTGCCGCGCCTCCCCCAAAAAACGCCGCATCCACCATCTGCGCTCCCCCCTCTTTTCAAGTGTTTGCCAAGGCGGCAGGTTTATGCGAAAATTTCTCTCGTTTTTTTTGCGCAACCGTGTTAGACTGGTTATAACAATTTCTTTAAAGAGTTCCGAGGTGACTATTTTGCGCTTTTTTGCCCATCTCCATACCGTCAACCGTCATCGTGCGCTGGTATGTAAATATTGCTTCCGGTTGGGACTGTATTGGCAGGGCTTGACCCATGATTTGTCCAAATACTCTCCGCAGGAATTTTGGATCGGCGTAAAATATTATCAGGGAGACCGCAGTCCCAATGACGCGGAGCGGCGGGAAATGGGGTATTCCAGCGCCTGGATTCACCATAAGTCCCGCAACCGCCACCATCTGGAATACTGGACGGACTATGGCCAGAAGGATGATGGCGACTTCGGCGTGGTGGGGGTGGAGATGCCTGTGAAATACGTGGCGGAGATGTTCTGTGACCGATATGCCGCCAGCCGGATTTACCGAGGCGCGGCCTTTGAAAACGCGGACCCATGGCGGTTTTTTCAGCACTCAAAATCCCACACCATTTTAAATTCCAAGACCGCGGATCTTCTGGAAACCATGCTGACCAAACTGAAGGACGAGGGCGAGGACGCCGCCTTTGCCTACATACGGGACGAGGTTTTGAAAAAGTGAATGCCGGGGTGTTTTGCTTCCGGTGCACAGAAAGCGAGGGCCACCTTTCGGCTACTCTCGCTTTTTTTCCATTCAGTCCTCTTTTGTCGTCTCCCGGAGTTCTCCTTGCTCTTTGCTCTGCGTCAAAAGGGTAAAAATCACCTTTGCCGCAAGGCTCAGAGCCTCAGTCTGCAGTTCCGTCCAGAAACGGTGGAACTGGCAGTCGTCAAAACCCAAACAGCCCAGAAAATGCTCGTTTTCCTTCACCGAGCACAGGAGTATGGAGCGGGCATTTCGCTCCTCCAGCAGTTTTCGGTGGGCGGCGGGCAGTGTCTCCGCTTCCCGGCAGAAAAAAATTCCCCGGGCATCAAAGTTCTGTCGACAGTGCGCATCCATGCTTCGGCAGCGGATACTCTGTCCGGCCACCCGCAGCGGCGCAACGCCTTCGCCGCACCACTCAAAGGTATTAAAGCAATACGCACCGTCTGCCGAACTTTCGCAGAGATACACCCGGCTCACATGGAACAGCCCGCCCAGCTTCTGCAATGCATTGGCTACGGCTCCCTCTGTGTCGCCGGACTGGTGGCAATCCCGCAAAATTTCACCCAGAATGCGGGACAGGCTCATTTGAACATCTGTCTCCGGGTCAATTGCGGCATAGGGCACTTCCCCATATTCCCCGGTTTCAGTGGAAAAATCGGCTTCGCTCAGTACGGCAATTCCTCCGCCGGCTTCCTTTGCCTGACAGAGCGCATGGCCGCAGCGTTGAAGCAACGTCTCGCAGTCCTGCCCGTGGGCAGACGCCATTGCGACTCCCACGCTGTATGAAATCGGCCGTCCGGAATATCGCATCACGTTTTCGCACGCCTCCAAAAGCCGATGCGCCCCATCCAAGACGGAGCTCTGGGCAAAAACCGACGGTAAAAAGATCAAAAACACATCTCCGCCAATTCGGGCGGCAATCTCACCATCCCGATACATCCGCTTTACTACACCAGCCAACTCCGAGAGCACCGCATCGCCAAAGATGTGGCCGTACTGGTCGTTCACGCGGCGGAATCCGTCCACGTCCAGAACCAGCATGGCGGCGGTTTCCGATTCCTCCATGGCAGCAAGGCGACTATCAATTCGCTCCCTCGCCACCTCCTTGTGGAACAGCCCGGTCAGTGCATCTCGCTTCGACTGGTCTGCCAGCGCCTGTGCCGCCTGCTTCTCTTCCTCCACATCCAAAATAACGCCGATCACCCGGCTGGGCCTTCCATCGCCTCCAAGCTGCACAGCCGCCTTTGCCCGCTGCCAGCGATACCGTCCGCCGGCAGCAATCAGGCGAAATTCTGCTTCCTCCCGCAGGGCGCCATCCCGGATAGACTGAATGGCGCGCAAAATATTTTTCTTGTCCAGCGGATAAATGCGATTACTGTTTTCCAGTGCCTTTTGAAGATAACTTCGGGGCTGATAGCCCAGTTTCAGTTCCCAGTTTCCAGAGGTTAAAAAACGATCTGTAACAACATTCCATTCAAAGATAATGCTGCCCTCCCGCTGAGCGGCCACCTGATACCGCTCCAGAGACTGGCGCAAATCCTCCTGCACTCGCTTCTGCGCAGTGACATCCGTCAGCACACACTGAAAATACTCCCGCCCGTCGGCTTCCCGGCGCAGAATGCTGTCCTCCAAGACCCACACTGTGCGCCCATCGACGCTGTACAGACGGTATTCCAAATGCAGCTCGCGCCCCACTGCCAACTGCCTGCTGCTATGGGCCAGCATCCGGTCCCGGTCCACCGGGTCCAGCAGGCAGACCATCCGGTTTTGAAACCGGGCGGCAAGTTCCTCCTCGGTATAACCCGTCAGGTGGAAAAAACCCCGGTTCATATGGGTGATGGTAAGATCCCTGTCGTTTTTGCGCCGCAGCAGGGCGGTGGGAAGTCTGTTATAAAGCGCGCCCGGCTTCTCTTCTTTCTCGGGCGGAAGAATCCGCCCCGCCTTTGTTTTAACCCGATCCGTTTCCCTGCGCCACACCGCCAGACCCTGACAGCGCCGGGGGTCGTCCGACCCAAGTCGCAGCAGGGTGCTGCGATACCAGACGTATTCCCCGGTGCCTCGGTCTAAAACGCGATACCGGCTGGAATCCTCCAGGGATCCTTCTGTAAAAAAGCGGTGATACACTCCGTCCACCTGAGCTGAGGCTTTCTCTCGGTCCTCCGGATGAACGCAGGTCTGCACAAATACAGCTCCCGCGTCATCCACGGTTCGCTTCTGAAGGAACACGGAAAAATTGTGGTCCGCCTGATAGAGAAGGCGGTAGCTCCCGGTGTTCCAGTCCAGCTCCAGCACCGTGGCATTCAGGTGGCGGAAAATGGCGGATAGCTTGTCCTGACTCCGTGCCGTTCTGGCCCCCGGGAATGCCCGGACGGGACGTGGCATCTCCTCCGCGCTGGCGTCCACAGGACGCATCCCGTCGGCATACTTCCGGGCCAGCATAAAAAACTCCGACTGTGCGCTTTTAAGGCACTCCAAAAGCTCCTCCGAGAACGCGCCGCACTCACCTCGCAGAATCATGTCGCGGGCCTCCTCCTCCGGAATTGCCCGCTTATACACCCGGTCCGTGGTGAGCGCGTCAAAACAGTCCGCAACGGCTACCACCTGTGCGCAGATGGGAATGTTGTTCTCCCGCAGTCCCTCGGGATAGCCCTTGCCATCCCATCGTTCATGATGGTACCGGCAGATATTGTAGGCATAGCTCAAATACTCGGGATCGCTCATCCGGTCCAGCCCCGCCAAAATCTCGCAGCCTTTGACGGTATGGGTCTTCATCACTTCAAACTCTTCCGGCGTCAGACGACCGGGCTTATTTAAAACTGCATCAGGAATGGAAATTTTTCCAATGTCATGCAACGTGGAGGCGCTGGCAATCACATCGATGGTGTGCTCGTTCATCCCGTATTCGGGATGCTCCAGCGCCAGCTCCCGCAGCAAAATCCGGGTAAAGCCGCGAATGCGGCGGATGTGCTGGCCGGACTCCAGACTCCGGTGCTCGATTACGGAGGAAAGCCCGTCAATCAGCGCGGTGTTAGACTCCCGTATGCGGGCCGCCTGCTCTGCCACAAGCTCCTCCAGATGGAGTTTATGGCGGTAAAGTTCCACGGCGTTTTGTATCCGACGTCTTACGGGCCGGGCCTCAAAGGGCTTGATAATTATATCCGTAGCCCCCAGATCAAACACCCGAACTTCACTTTCGGGGGTGTGGTCGGCGGTGATGACGATGATGGGTATGCGAGAAAGGTCTTCATCCCCCGCCGCTTCTTGCAGCACCGCGTACCCATCCTTCACAGGCATCAGCAAATCCAGCAGCACGGCTGCAATCTTCTGCCGATTTCGGCGCATCAGCGTAAGCGCCTGCGCACCGTCCTCCGCTTCCAAAATTTCGTATTCTCCCTCAAACATAGCGGAGAGAATTGCGCGGTTAATCTGCATATCGTCCACAAGCAGCAACGTGTTGCAGGTCTGTGTCATCGTCCGCCCCTCCATGCCAGATACAGGGTACGGACACTGCCGCCCCTCCGGTTTTGTCGGCTCTGTTTCCTCCGCTGTGTCGTCATGGGTGATCTCCGTTCTATCTCAATCTCTCGCCTCCCCGCCGGCCGGAGCGGTCAGCCGACCTTTGGTGGGGGACTGTAAGAATATTCACTCTTGCATATTATTTTACTTCAAAACAGCCCTCTTCGCAATAGTTTACAATGCTTAGCAAACGTAATATTTTCCATTTTTATGTACAAAAAAATCCAAACGCTGTAATTTTTATACGAGGCTGTTTAAACACCTGAAAAATTAAAAAAACCGTCCCTGATGAAAGATTTCATCAGGGACGGTGGTTACTGCGGGCTGTCTCCCAGCTCTCCCAAAGCCAAGGAGGCGACTGCCGCACGCGTCAGCCTCCCAAATATGCCTTTTTAATGGCGGGAGACGCCAAAAGCTCTCCACTTGGGCCGGTGGTTACAATTTTTCCCGTCTCCAGCACGTACCCACGGTGAGCGATGGAGAGAGCCATCTGCGCGTTCTGCTCCACCAGCAAAATGGTGGAGCCGGCTTTGTTCAGGCGCTGAATAATCTCAAAAATCTGCTCCACCAGCAAAGGGGCAAGGCCCATTGACGGTTCATCCAGCATTAAAAGCTTGGGGTGGCTCATCAGCGCCCGGCCCATGGCCAGCATCTGCTGCTCGCCGCCGGAAAGAGTTCCGGCCACCTGTCGCCGCCGCTCCTTCAGGCGGGGAAACTGCTCATAGACCTTCTCTATGTCGCCGGCAATTCCCGCACTCTTTTGCGTATAAGCTCCCATTTCAAGATTGTCCTGAACGCTCATCTGCAAAAAAACCCGCCGCCCTTCCGGCACCAGTGCCATGCCACGGGAGACAATCTTGTGCGGTGGAATCTTTCCTAAATTCTCGCCCATGAAGGTCACGGAACCCGTTTTGCTGTGCAGCAATCCGGCGATGGTGTTCAGCGTGGTGGACTTTCCCGCGCCGTTCGCCCCGATGAGGGTGACGATCTCTCCCTCGTTCACGTCGAAAGAAACACCCTTGACGGCGTGAATGCTGCCGTAAAAGACATTTAGGTCCTCCGCAGATAAAATAACGCTCATACCCTCACGCCTCCTTCTGTTTGCCCAGATACGCCTCGATCACGGCGGGGTTGGACTGGATATCCTCAGGGCTGCCTTTGGCAATGACATGCCCGAAGTTCAGCACGCAGATGCCTTCGCAAATGTTCATCACAAGACTCATATCGTGCTCGATCAAGAGAATGGCGATCTGGAAGGTATCCCGGATTTTCCGGATATTTTCCATCAGTTCGGCCGTCTCCGAAGGGTTCATGCCTGCCGCAGGCTCGTCCAGCAGCAGCAGCCCAGGATTGGTGGCCAGCGCTCGGACAATCTCCAGCCGTCGCTGGGCCCCGTAGGGCAGGGACCCCGCCTTGGCGCGGGCCATGTCCTGCATGTCAAAAATGCTTAAAAGCTCCATGGCACGGTCATGTGCCACCTTCTCTTCTTTCCAGAAGCCGGGAAGGCGGAAAATACCGCTCCACATATTGTAGCTCATGGCGTTATCCATGCCCACCTTCACGTTTTCCTCCACCGTGAGGTTGGAGAACAGACGGATATTCTGGAAGGTACGGGCAATGCCGGCCCGGTTCACCTGAATGGTGTTCATCCCATTGGTGTCCTTGCCGTCCAGCAAAATAGTTCCTTTGGTGGGCTGATAAACCTTGGTCAATAGATTAAACACCGTGGTTTTCCCAGCGCCGTTGGGGCCGATCAGACCCGCAATCTCTGTTCGCCCGATGGTGAGGTTGAAATTTTCAACCGCTTTTAATCCGCCGAAGGTAACGCCCAGATTGATACACTCGAGAATGGGACTTTTGCCCGCGTCCCGGTCCGGAACCATCGCTTTGGAGGGGACGGGAATCAGATCTAAAAGCATATCAGGCGACCTCCTTTTTGGCAGTGCGCCCAAATTTAAAGCGGGCAAAAAATGCCTTGAGCGCAGGATTGTTGGTAAACAGCATCACCAGAATCAACACCACCGCGTACGCCAGCATCCGATAGTCCGCAAACTGACGCAGCAGTTCCGGCAGGATTGTCAAAGCGGCAGCGGCGATGATGGAGCCGCGGATATTGCCCATGCCCCCCAGCACCACAAACACCAGCACCAAAATCGAGGTGTTAAAGTCAAACTTTTTCGCAAGAATAGAGGAGAAATTCATGGCGTACAGCCCTCCCGCCAGCCCTGCCAGCACGGCAGAGGTGACAAAGGCCATCATCTTATACCGAGCGGGGGAAATTCCCACGGATTCGGCAGCAATGCGATTGTCTCTAAGGGCCATCACCGCCCGGCCCGCCCGGCTATGGACAAAGTTCAGCACTACGGCAAGAGTCACCATGATGAGCAAGAAGCCCGCCGTGAGGGAAGACAATTTGGAAATACCGACTGCGCCCATGGGGCCTTGCAGCAGCATTTCCCCATCCGCCGCCAGATTCACGCCGGCGGCGCTCATGCCGAAGTGAAGTCCCTCTGCATCCAGACCCACGTATACGCAGTTCATAATATTCTTAATGATTTCGCCAAAAGCCAGCGTCACGATGGCCAAATAGTCCCCCCGAAGCCGCAGCACCGGAACCACCACAATCAGGCTCACCAGTCCAGCCGCCACGCCTCCCATGGCCATGGACACAGCCAGACGCAACGGACCTAGGGGAATGGCACTCTCCAGCGCCGCCGCCGCGATGGCGGCGGTAAACGCACCCACGCTCATAAATCCGGCGTGGCCAAGGCTCAGCTCCCCCATCACGCCCACCGTCAGATTCAAAGACACAGCCATGACGATATACGCGCACACGGGCACCAGCATTCCCCTCATGGAAGAGGTCAGCGCCCCACTGGAAAGCATTCCCTGCATCAGAGCATACACCAAGATTACCATGGCGTAGGTGATCAAGCTGGAGCGGGTGGAGGGGGCCATATGTTTCAGTTTTGTAGTCATCCCTCTCACCTCAAACCTTCTCACGGAGCTGCTTGCCCAAAAGCCCAGTGGGCCGGACCAGCAGCACAACAATCAGTACGCCGAACACGATGGCGTCGGACAGTTCAGTAGAAATATAGGCCCGGGCGAAAATCTCAATGATCCCCAGCAGCAGTCCGCCAAGCAGGGCCCCGGGAATGGAACCGATCCCGCCAAACACGGCGGCGGTAAACGCTTTGATTCCGGGCATGGAGCCGGTGGTGGGAATCAGGGTGGGATAAGTAGAGCACATCAATACCCCCGCCACAGCGGCAAGTCCTGAGCCGATGGCGAAGGTCATGGAAATGGTGAAATTCACATCGATCCCCATGAGCTGTGCTGCGCCCTTGTCCTCGGACACGGCCCGCATAGCCTTGCCCATTTTGGTGCGTCCGGTAAACGCCGTTAGTGCCAGCATAATCACAAGACACGCCGCCACCGTAATCATGGACACAAACGAAATGTTCAACTGCCCATCGAACAGCGACACCCCCCTCTTCTCGCCAAAAGCGAAGAAATTGGGGAAAATCTTTGTGTCGGAGCCCCACAGCAGCAGCGCCGCGTTCTGAAGAAAATAGCTCACGCCAATGGCGGTAATCAGCACCGCCAAAGAAGGTGCGGAGCGCAACGGCTTATACGCCAGCCGCTCCACCGCAATTCCCAGCAGTGTGCAACCGGTAATCGCCAGCAGCACGGCGGGCACCGGGTGCCAGCCCAGAGAAGACGCCATGATAAAGCACAAATAGCCGCCCACCATAATCACATCGCCATGGGCGAAGTTCAGCATTTTTGCAATACCGTAAACCATGGTGTAACCCAGAGCAATAATGGCGTAAATACTGCCCAGGCCAATGCCGCCAATCAGATTGGAGAGAATCGTCATAGCAAGAGATACCTGCTTTCCAAAATTTAAGGTGCCTCCGCGCCGGATTCGGCGCGGGACTGCCCTGAAACGTTCAGGTCAGGAGGTCCCGGCCTGCCGTGGCGGGCCGTATCCTCCCGGCCGGAACGGCGGAAACCGGGAGGCCCCAAAAGGGGCCTTCCAGTTCTCGCGTCCGTGAAACCGGAAATCACATGGTCACGTAAGCGCCGCTCTCAACCTTCACCACCATGGGAGCCTTGGAGACTTCGCCGTTGGTTCCCCAGGTCATGCCGGTGCCAGTCAGGCCGTCCACGCTGAAGTCGGAGGCGGTGAACGCGGAAACCATGGCCTCGCAGACATCTTCGTGGCTCATCTCGGCCGTCACGCCGGCTTTCTGGCAGGCAGCATAGATGGCATAGATGCAGTCATAGCCGTCGGCAGCGAACTGGTTGGGCGTCTCGCCGTAAGCCGCCTCATACTTGGCAACGAAATCGGCGGAGGCGGCGTCGGAAGCGTTGAAGGGAGTCATCAGCATCAGGCCCTCGGCGATAGAGGTATCAAAGCCCTCCATGGCAAGGATGCCGTCCATTCCGTCGCCGCCGAAGAAGATGGGGGAATAGCCCATGCTCTTGGCCTGGTTCAGCACCAAAGAGGCGGGGGTGTAGTAGATGGGCATGAAGACCATCTCCGCGCCGTTTTTCTTCGCATCGGCAATCTGGACGGAGAAATCGGTGTTGGTGTCATCGGGGAAGGTGGTGGTGGAGACAACCTCCAGCCCCTTGGCAGCAGCCTCGGCGGCAAAGGCGGTGGCAATGCCGGTGGAATAGGCGTCGCCGTTGTTATAGAGAACGGCCACCTTCTTGGCAAGAGCCTTTTCCGCCACATAGTCGGCGGCAGTGACACCCTGACCGGGGTCCGTGAAGCAGATTTGGAACACATTGTCCTTGCCCTTGGTCACGTCAGTGGAGGAAGCGGAGGGAGTGAGCTGGAAGTAACGGTCAGCATAGGTTTCAGCCGCTACGTTGACGCAGGAGCCGGTGGTGGTGCAGCCGTATAGAAGCTGCATCCCCCAGTCCTGAAGGGTGTGATAAGCGTTGACACCCTTCTCGGGGTCGGCCTCATCGTCCTGGAAATTCATCTCAAACTGCATCCCGCCCAGCGCGTTGATTTCATCCAGCGCGATCTGCGCGCCGTTGCGGGTGGCAAT
>NZ_DAMBZJ010000021.1:277-2748 GCF_032060045.1 Oscillibacter sp. | reverse complement strand
TCCGCCGGTAAGAGGTCCGATGCCGCCGATCTTGATGGCAGCGGTGGTTGCCCCGGCGTCGGAGCCGGAGGCGCTGCCGCCGGACGCGGCGGGCGCGGAGGTTCCGCCGTTGCTGCCGCAGCCGGCAAGAGCGGCCATCATGGCAGCCGCAAGGACAAAGCTCAAAATTTTCTTCTTTTTCATCGTTACAATCTCCTTTAAAGTTGTTAGTCGCGATGGTTCTCCGGCGGGGCCGGGGACCGACGGCCGTTCGGTCCTCTTTCCGCCTCGAATGCTCAGTCTATACAAAAAAGCGGCTGCACTCCAAGAGCGCAGCCGCTTTTCGTAACGAAAATTATGCGGTGACACGTCTCCTGCGCCTATTCACTTTCCCGATAATCAGCAGCCCTACCAGTACCAATACCAATACCAGAATTGCCAGCAACAGGCCTACTACGAGAATGGTGCTAATCAGGCTGATAGAAATATTGGCAATAATAGCAATAATAATAATGGACGCCGCAATAACGGCGTCCAGAAGGGCAGCAATGTTCATATTGGAAGCAGAACGAGTGCAGGCGAAAGAAGCCTCTGCATAATTGGCAGACGCGGTCATATCGGTATAAAAACGATTGGTAAACATCATAACCGTCAGGCTCCTTTCCAAAAAATCATTCGGCCTTGCCGATGTGGTGGCTCAAATGGGTTGGTCTTATTGTAGCGGCGCAATCCGTGAATGTCAACCGCCAAAACGACAGCAGTTTTCATAAATCAATCGTTTAAAACCAAGATGTATAGGACATTTATCACAAAAACGTCTCTTTTGACCACAAATATGTCATACCTCTTCCCTGTTGTCTGCTGAGTCAAAACCATCTTTTTTCATCGTTTTCTCCGTTAAAAAAGCCCGGCCAAAGCCGGGCTTTTCCAAAAATCAACGCGCTTAATCTGGCACGGTAGGCACAGCTTCGGCGGGAACTGGGCAGGTGTATCCCTCTTCCGTGCGGCGGAGAAACTCTGCTTTGGCCTTCTCCAAGATTTCAGGACCGTTCAGAAGGTCGATGGCGGCAGCACACAGCACCTTTCCCGCGTGGACGGCGGCCTTGTGGCCAATGGCAGTCCGGTCGCAGGAAACATTTTGCCAGCTATGCCCGGGGCAACCGTTGGGCCAGGCAGCCACATGAATCTGCGCTGTGGGACACTGCCAGCTTACATCGCCCACGTCGGTAGAGCCGGGTTTAAATGCCTCTCCCTGATACAGCGGGAGAAGAAATTCGTTCATTGCACCGCTATTTTGATTACGAAGAGTTTTCACCTTTGTAGCATATTCCGCATCGTAATCACATCCGATGCCCGGAAGGTAATCCGATCCATCGTAGGTTTTCGACAAAGCATCGGCAAAGACCCTCTCTTCCTCCGTGAGAGAGGGAACCCCCAGCACGGAAAAATTCTCATACAGCAACTTTTCCAAAGTGTGGTTGGTCACCGTGTCTGCCAGCCCGTCGATAAAGGTACGCTCGAAGGTGGTGTCGGTCATCAGCGCCGCGCCCTCGGCAATGCGGTCCACCCGCGCTTGCAGTGCAACCGCCTCGGAAACATGGTTGGAGCGAACCATGTACAGCACCGTTGCCCGGGGCTGGACGACATTGGGGCTGCGCCCGCCCGCATCGGTGATGGCATAGTGGAGCCGGGCTTTGTCGCTCATGTGCTCCCGCAGAAACTGGACGCCAATATTCATCAGCTCCACCGCGTCCAATGCGCTGCGGCCCTGCTCCGGGCTTCCCGCCGCGTGAGAGGCCACGCCCGTAAAGCGGTACTGCACCTGAATGCAGGAGTTGGAGGACCCGGTGGCCACCTCGTTCCGGTCCTCCGGATGCCACGTCAGCGCCACATCCAGCCCGCGCCAAAGCTCTTCCCGGGCCATAAACGCCTTTGCCGCGCCGCCTTCCTCACCCGGGCAGCCATACAGCACCACGGTGCCGGGGCGCTTCGTCTCCTCCAGATAGGCCTTCACGCCTATCGCCGCAGCCATGGCCCCTGCGCCCAGCAGATTGTGCCCACAGCCGTGGCCGCAGCCGCCGGGAATCAACTCCGCCCGATCAAGGCTTCCTCCCTTTTGGGACAGGCCGGACAGCGCGTCATACTCGGCTAGAATCCCGATGATGGGCCGCCCCGCACCGAAGGACGCGGAAAAGGCCGTGGGGATCTTGCAAATTCCTTTTTCCACGGCAAAACCCTCGTTTTCCAGTACCTCGCAGTAAAGCGCTGCGGACCGCTCCTCCTGCAAGGACAGCTCCGCAAATTCCCAGATGGCATCCGCCGTTCGGGTAATCAGCTCTGCCTTTTCGTCAATGGCGGCAACCGCCTTTTGTTTTTCCTTGTCGATCATCTCATCGCTCCTTTTCTACAGGACCGCAGCGCTGCCCCGCTTTCTTTTTATTCTGCCGCCGGAACTCGCTTCACAAGAAGCGCCGCACGATGGCAACACCCCC
>NZ_DAMBZJ010000021.1:0-267 GCF_032060045.1 Oscillibacter sp. | reverse complement strand
GCCGCACGGCGGTCCGGCGGGGGTGTTTCTTTAAAGCACTTTGCTCAAAAAGTCCTGAAGGCGGGGATGCTGGGGATCGTCGAAAATGTCCTCGGGGCTTCCCTGCTCCAAAAGCTTTCCATCCGCCATAAACAGCACGCGGCTGCCAACCTCACGGGCAAAACCCATCTCATGGGTGACCACCACCATGGTCATCCCCTCTTTGGCAAGGCCCTTCATCACGTCCAGCACCTCGCCCACCATCTCCGGGTCCAGTGCGGAGGTGGG
>NZ_DAMBZJ010000020.1:11936-56874 GCF_032060045.1 Oscillibacter sp. | reverse complement strand
GAAAATCACTATGGATTTTTCTATTCAAGTGTCCAACTTCATCTTACAACCGGCCGACTAGAAATAAAGTAACAACTGTGCTATAATTTTTACAGTTAGCGGTATATAACCTTGATAACTGATTTATATAAAAATTAAGTACAGAAGGAGGCTTGCTCGTGGAGAGAAAGTTTTACATAAATTCAACAAGTGGGTATACCGCTATGCTTGGGCAATATAAAGCCATGCATGAGCAACTTGGGTGTTCCCGTTTCTTACCCAACCACGATATTAATAGAGGTATCGTTTATGATATAAAACCAGAGTATGGCAAGGGAACAATACAAATGTATAGTTTGCTTGACAATGTCATGTTACTCATATATGATTTTGTTTTTTCAGAGGATATAATAACAATATTTGATTTAGCGGCGGATTATTTTGAAATAGAGTATTGTATTGATGGCTGTATGTACATTGAAGAAGAAAAGGCAGGTGATACTTGCTTTGGTTCCAATAACTTATCCGTTTCTTTGTCACAAGACATGAAAGGAACAATAAAACGTTGTGCTGGGCAGAAATATCAAGGCGTTTCGTTTACAGCTAATAAACACGCATTGTCTTCTTATTTTGGAAGTGCAGGAATGGGAGTATGGCATGATACGATAGAAAAATTAGGGGATCAACTTCGTTCTGAATATTACCTTGGTTTAAACACTCCACCAGAGATAGCCAATATTTTTTTGCAAATATTTAACTGCCGACTTCCCGTAAAATCACGCACCTTGTTTTATGAAAGTAAGATCATGGAAGTATTTTCGTTAATCGTTTCAGATGAAGTGGTTAAGCGCGAAAGATGCGAGATAATTCCACTAAGCCCATACGAATTGCGAAAGATTAAAGAAATCCCGCAAATGCTGTTGGAGCTGCCATTTGAACGGCCAAATCTACTTACGTTAGCGGAGAAGCTGGTCATCAATCCTAAAAAACTAACAAAGGGTTTCAAACTGGTTTATGGAGATACCATTTTCAGCTATCATAGAAAGTTTTCTTTACAACGGGCATCCGCTATGTTGCTGGATACAGAAAAATCAATTAACGAAATTTCCTATGAGGTAGGTTATTCAAGTCCCAGTAATTTCTGTGCAGCATTTAAAAGGCAATACAGCATTACGCCATTAAAATATCGTGAATCCTCTTTGTTGCGCAATGCAGAATCAGTTTATTCATAAAATAATACGTCGTATTTGAACCACAGGTTTATGCCTGTGGTTTTTGTTATGTTTCAATAAAATCACAGTAAGTCTTTCACTCAACATAAATAGGCGCTGCAAACAGTATGAATCGGGATAGCTTATGTAGTAAAATAACAGATGTATTTAGAAGTTAGTTTCAGTTTTCTGTAGACATTAATTTATCGAAAATTGTTGCCCACAGGGAAATGTAATCAATGGAAGGGATCATTATGGGAAATCTTCCCGAAAAACCATTAGAGCAATATAGAAAACCTGAAGGCGAGATGGGAAAACTCCTCGTTTGATATGGCTTTTGCTGTGGAAACAACATATTTTTGGCCAAATTTTGAAAAGAACTTTTTGGAAGGAGACTTTGTTGAAAAAAGCCGGATTTTCAAATGTTGATACGAAAATTCGTGAGGATAAAAAAGGAATATGCTGTATGGCCATAAAATGATTCCAGTTGAGATGTAGCGTGTTATTGTGCTATTTCTCTCACCCGCTTTCCGTGGGTTCCTCAAAACATCTTTTGCCTCGCAATTATAACTGATATTGCGAGGTATA
The DNA here is from genome assembly GCF_032060045.1 of Oscillibacter sp. Classification (GTDB taxonomy): domain Bacteria; phylum Bacillota; class Clostridia; order Oscillospirales; family Oscillospiraceae; genus Oscillibacter. Next base: position 55,096 of record NZ_DAMBZJ010000020.1, on the reverse strand, counting down.
TTTCAACAGCGAAGTTAGCTACAACTAACCAATTAAAATAACAAGGAGGAATTTATATGTTAAAAAAAGTAACATCTATTTTATTGGCAATTTCATTATGTTTCATCGCATTAACTGCTTGCTCTCAAGGAACAGGCGAAACAAGTGAAGCATCGGATAATAAGTCAGAATTGCAGTCCGACTCATCTCAAACAAGCCATTATCCCTTGACCTTATCAATTTATGATGACAAAGGCAATGAAATACAGCAGACTATTGAAAAAGAACCGGAACGAATTGTTGTAATGGGACAAGGCTTCGCAGAACTGATGCTTGCCTTTGGAGAAGAGAAAAAAATAGTGGGGTTAGCATATCTAGACAATTCTGGCTCAGAGTATGAAGAACAAATACGACAGCTTCCAATTATTACGGATACGTGGCCTTCGAAGGAATCAATTTTAGAGTTACAGCCGGATTTGATTATTTCAATGTCTGCAGCATTTCAGGAAGACCGACTAGGGGATATTTCGTTTTGGAATGAGAGAGGAGTTCCAGTGCTTACTGGCATTAACTATACAACTGGACGTACTATTAATAGTTTTTTTGAAGACATCACAAATTTAGGGACAGTACTTGATATTGAAGATAAAACAAATACATTTGTGGAAGATCAGAAAGCACAAATTAGTGAAATCCAGAAAAAAGTGGCACAGGCAACGGATAAGCCTAGAGTTCTATTGCTAGGCATTAGTGGAGACACAATTTATTATTATGGACCGTCTCTTTGTTTAATTGATGAGATGATAGAAGGTGTGGGTGCCGAGTATATAAAAGTAACAGATGATACTTATGTAGAGATGTCTGATGAATCAATACTTTCGGTTAATCCTGATAAAATCATTATTACTGGGTTCCAAGAATCCGAAAGTGAGTCATTAAAAAATAAATATCTTCTAAATCCAAGTTTGCAAAATGCTACTGCCATCAAAACAGGAAATGTAATGGTTGTCGAATATACAAATGCCGTCCGTGGTAGTTTTGGGCTTGCTGATATGTATGAGCATGTTGCCGAATTCATTTACCCTGAATTGTTTGAGGAGGAATAAGCATGACTCCACCGCAAAAAAGAGAACAAAAAAGTGGATCACAAAATTTTGAAAAAATGATAAAAAAGAGTTCAGTATTTTCAGGCATATTCATATTCCTCTTTGCTGCGGTTGCTGTTTCTGTTGTGATGTCGGTATCCATTGGACAAGTATCTATTCCATTTCATCAGTCCTTTGCGATACTGGTGCGCCAATTGACTGGACTGCAAATAGGTAACAACAGCGATATTTTAAGCGGAATGTTTGTAGATGTCATCTGGCAAATCCGTTTTCCAAGAGTTTTGCTGGCAATGACTACAGGTGCGGGGTTGGCACTTTGCGGAACAGTTATGCAAGCGTCTGTGCAAAATCCCTTGGCAGACCCATACATATTAGGAATTTCTTCTGGAGCATCTTTGGGAGCAACCTTTTCTATTATGCTTGGTTTTGGGGCGATAGGAATTATGGGCAAATTTGGGATTGCTTCGTGGGCATTTATGGGTGCGATGGGAGCCACAGCTCTTGTTTTAGGGCTGTCCAGCTTTGGCGGAAAGACATCCTCTGTTAAGCTGGTTTTAGCGGGAACGGTTATTAATGCTCTGTGTAGTGCTGCTTCTAACTTCATTATTTATTTTGCAAAGAGTGCAGAGGGTATCCGTTCTGTAAGTTTCTGGACGATGGGAAGCTTGGTATCAGCGCAATGGGATAAACTTCCGCTCATTACAGTAGTGGTAGCTGCAGTGTTGCTATTTTTTTTATCTCAGTCAAGAGTGATGAACGCGATGCTGATGGGAGAAGAGACCGCGGTTACCTTGGGCGTTAATTTGAATTTTTACAGACGGCTGTATATGGTTATTTCAGCTGTGGTCACAGGTGTTCTTGTTTCCACTTGCGGGATTATCGGATTTGTAGGGCTCATTGTTCCACATATTGTACGAAGTGTCGTAGGATCAGATCATAAACGGCTGGTTCCCGCCTCTATTCTATTTGGATCTTTGTTCATGATATGGACAGATGTTTTCGCACGGATGGTGGTACCAAATGGAGAACTACCAATTGGAATTGTTACATCTCTTCTAGGTGCACCTGTATTTATGTATATGTTGGTTAAAAAAAGCTACGGGTTTGGAGGGAAGTAAAATGGATTTAAAAACAGAACACATATCTGTCACGCTGTCGGGGGCAGATATTGTTAAAGATATTAGCATTCATGTCGAAGCCAATAAATTTGTTGGAATTATTGGTCCCAATGGATGTGGAAAATCAACCTTGTTAAAGAGCATTTATAAGGTTGTTAAGCCACAAAAAGGGACTGTGTTTTTAGGGGACAAGAATGTTTTAAAATCGTCAGCCCATGTTATATCAAAAGATATAGGTGTAGTCGGCCAGTTCAATGACCTAAGCTTTGATTTTACAGTGCAAGAAATGGTGCTGATGGGAAGAACGCCACATAAACACTTAATGGAATCGGATAACGTTGAGGATTATAAAATAGTGGCTGATGCTTTGGAAAGAGTGGATTTGACAGCTTATGCAGACAGAAGTTATTTAACACTTTCGGGTGGCGAAAAACAACGTGTGATACTGGCAAGAGCAATTGCTCAGAAACCTAAATTTCTAATCCTCGATGAACCAACAAACCATTTGGATATTAAATACCAGATCCAAATCCTGTCCGTTGTCAAATCACTAAAAATGGGCGTTCTTGCAGCCTTACATGATCTTCCAATGGCTTCTAGTTACTGTGATTATCTCTATGTGCTCAAAGATGGTCAGATTATCGCTTCCGGAAGTCCAAAGAAAATTTTAACGAAAGAACTCATAAAGCGGGTTTATGAAATAGATTGTGAGGTCTACACCAATCCAATTACAGGCGAGATGGCAATCGCATATCTTCCGTTCAATCAAAATAAGTACCATGAGGAGGTCAAAGAATGGAACTTGATATGACAAAAGGTAATCCTTCGCGGATTATTTTGAAGTTTTTTATTCCGTTGTTTATCGGAGATTTGTTTCAGCAACTCTATAGCATCATTGATGCAATTATAATAGGAAAATTTGTTGGTACAGCTGCGTTTGCAGCAGTTGGATCTTCAAGTGCTGTAACTGTTTTTATAACTTCTATCTTGCTAGGTCTTGCTATGGGCGCTTCGGCAATTTTTTCCCAGCTCTACGGTGGCAAGAAATCCGATGAACTGAAAAAAACAATTTCTACCGCGCTTATATTTTTATTTTGTGTAAGCGTGTTAATTACGGTTGTAACATTAGTCTTTTTGCCACAGATTATCTCACTTTATCAAATGCCAAAAGAAACTGCTGTTTATGCTTCTGATTATTTAAAGTATGTTTTTGGAGGCTTTGTTTTTGTCGGTATGTATAATGCCTTTGCTTTTTTATTACGGGCATTTGGAGACTCTAAAACGCCGTTATATTTTTTAGTTGCTTCGTGTATATCAAATCTCCTTTTAGACCTGCTCTTTGTAGTTGCATTTCACATGGGAACTGCTGGTGCAGCGATTGCCACGCTTTTCACGCAGGGCGTTGCCGCCGTAGGCTGTGGTATTTATACTGTAAAGCGAATGGGATTTTTGCAATTTAAAAGAAAAGAATTTGTATTCAGCACCTCAGCGTTTCAAAATATTGCCGTTTATTCCGTGTTGACAGCACTGCAACAGTCTATTTCAAGCTTTGGGATGATGCTTATTCAGGGGTTGGTGAATACATTTGGCACAACTGTTATGGCTGCATTTGCAGCATGCTCTAAAATAGATTCGGTTGCAAATTCACCTTTGCAAGATTTGGGCAACGCTTTTTCCACCTATACTGCTCAGAATAAAGGTGCTGGAGAAACTAAAAGAATTCGAGAAGGGTTCCGCGTAACTTCTAGGATAATTATAGTGCTATCAGCAGTAATCAGCATTGTTGCATTTGTTTTTGCACCGAATCTAATAACACTTTTTGTAAATAAAGATGCGACTGAGGTAATCGCTGTTGGGGTTAGCTATCTTAGAATTGTTTCCGTATTTTATGTACTGCTTGGTTTTATCGTTATGTTTTATGGATTTTTCAGAGGACTCGGAGAGATTAAAATATCAATCTTAATGACCATAGTGTCACAAGGCTTAAGATTATTGTTAGCTTATTCATTCGCACCAATAAAGGGGTTTTCGGGGGTTTGTTGGGCTATTGTTATTGGATGGCTCTTGTCTGACCTCTTGGGCTTCATCATGTACAAAAAGGTTATGCTCAAAAAAGACAGCGAATCCAAGTGATTCACATTTGAATAAAATCCAAGGATATACTCACCAAATAAAAAAACGTGAGTTTGGGCGGGGCATTTCCTATGCAAAAATTATTGAACCCTCCAAACCCGTAAAGTTTGGAGGGGTGCTTTATGTGTTGTTCAATAATGACTGCGCTGCTGCGGATTCCTTGCAGCGACATTGAATCGCTTACATAATAAGAAGTAGCCTTATAGGTACTTTCTTAAAAAAAGCCTGTACTTCTCATTGGAGAGCTAAGGCTATCAACACGAACTGTCGGAACATGTAGAGTGCGAACTGAAACATGAGAGTGTACAAAAGGACAAATATGTCTGTAGGTACGCTCTTTTTTTGTTATACGGAATTACTGCAAGATGTCGATCACCACCGCTTGTCCTTCGTTTTCATCTCAATTTTGAAAATCAGGAGGACAAGCATATGTCAGAAAATAAGAAATATACAATCGTTGTTAAAAGTAACCGCGTGGAAGTCAGCGAGACTGTCTACCGTACAGATCATAAAGAGCGTGAAGCGGAGCGTTATCAAAACAAGCTTATTCATCAATTTGAGCTTTAATTGGATCGATTCCAAGACGAGGGCGTTAATGTGGAGTTTTTAATTACTCGTTTTCAGCGGAGTATAGAGGACATGCGGATTGAGCAGGAACAGTTTCTGAAACTACATATAGCACTTGATGCTTTAACGGTTGAAGAACGGCTGTTGATCTATGAATTATTTTTCAATGGTAAAAGTGAGCGAATATTAGCTTCAAAAACCGGAATATCTAACATGACTATTCACGATCGAAAATGCAGAATTCTAAAAAAGCTAAAAAACTGATTGAAATTTAAAATAATTCGGTGCAGCTCCCTTACTTTTTTCTTTATAGAAGTGAGGGATCTTTTTGTTCTCTGTCGCTCTTTGAAAATTGAATATCCAGCAGTTTAGATACGTTAGCTATTTAAGCGTGATGAGCGAAAGCGGCATTGGAGAACACGCCATGACCACCTGCAGACAGATTAGCTGTCTGTAAAAACGATAGCATCAAAGGTGCAGGGCGATAAATGTTCGTCCATAAAACGATCCGTGGTGGATCGTACCGCCAAGATCTGAACAGCCTGCAATGATACTTCCGCATAGCCACAGACATCGCGATGGGCGCGGCAGCCGGAGAACCCGGCTGGGGTGAGATTCCCATGACAGCCCAAACCTTGGCTGGTCTAAATTGACTGCCCTATAAATCCAATTGGCTTTTGCTCTGGGAAGTAGTGTCGAATAAGAGCAGCGGAAAACGAAGAAGAAGTATGGCAATTTGATGTCAAATACTATGAGGACAGCAGACTGCCGGTTGCTCAGGTGTGCATGTCATGCTCATTGAACCTAAGGAAACCTTAAACACGGGGAATGTCAAAAACGACAGAACTGTCGAGAGCCCTGAGAAGATATAAAAAGAAATCATATGATCTTTGTTGAAATAACGCACCCTACTTCAAGAAACGATAATTTCTTATCAGGTTCAAGCGCCAGATCTTTGACCGCTCAAGGCACGGATCGCAGGGACCTGCAAAGGAGAATATTATATCCGTTAAAAATCAAGAGGCTAAGTTTGCAGGTCGATGTTCATGACCTGCAAACTTAGCCTCTTTTTTATTGTTAATCAACCTGTAAGTAGACACAGGTAAGCATTCATCGCTTTCCGGAGAATAGGAATTATGCGTGTGCGGTCATGGAACAGGTGATCTCTTTTCCGTTGTCCCTGAGATAATCCGCGCCCCATGCGTACATGGTTTCCAAAATTGGCCGCAGACTCTTCCCAAATTCGGTTAGTCTATACTCGACCTTAGGCGGTACAACTGGGTATACCGTACGCGTGATGAGATTGGCTTCTTCTAATTCCCGAAGCTGCTGAGTCAGCATTTTTGGGGTTGCCTGTGAAATAATCTTATGAAGCTCACCAAAGCGCAGTGTGGTGTCAATTAAGTGCCACAGGATCAGTGCTTTATATTTTCCACCGATTAAATCAATCGTAGCTCCCACAGGACAGTTATATTCGGCGTGGCTGCCGTTCATAATAGTTCCTCCCTTAGTATCCTTTTTGATGCTATATTACATTTAAGTGCATACTTGTCAAAATGTTAATTGATATTATAATAATAGCAATAGGATAAATAGATGTCAAGAGCCGGCCGTATGATACAGGGAGACTGAGGCGAGGAAGAAGCATTAGTATCATTTAGGGTACTATATTACAATATAGTGCATACTTGCTCAAATTAAATTTAAGACTATAATAAAAGTATAATTAAAAGAAGTTCTTACCAGCTTCACTGGCAGACGTGGGAAATTAGAGAGGTGATTCAATATGAATAATCAGGTTCTTAGTATTCGGGGAATGACCTGTGCCGCTTGTGCACAGAGAATTGAAAAGACAGTCAAAAAGCTGCCGGGGATTGGGCAGGCCAGTGTGAACCTGGCCAGCGAAAAGCTGTTCGTGGAATATGACGAAAGCAAACTGCCTCTTTCCACAATCAAAGAAGCGGTCGCAAAAATCGGCTATGAGGTTGTTGAAAAGAGCGCCGACAGCAAGGTGACCATTCCCATTGGAGGGATGACTTGCGCCGCCTGTGCCCAGCGGGTGGAAAAAGCGATCGGCAAGCTGGAGGGCGTCGAAAGTGCATCCGTCAATATTGCCACCGAAAAGGCAACTGTCTCCTATAATCCACATGTTGTGCGGCTCTCTGCCATCAAGGAGGCAATCCAGAAGGCGGGATATCAGGCCCTGGAGGTGAACAGCGCAGACGCAGCAGATGAAGACAGGGCGCGCAAGCAGAAAGAAATTAAAACGCTTTGGACCAAATTTACGATTTCTGCAATATTCTCCATACCCTTGCTGTATATCGCCATGGCCCCCATGATTACGGCGGTAAAATTACCGTTCCCATCCGGGCTTGCGCCTATGAACTATCCATTTATATATGCGTTGGCGGAGCTGCTGTTGGTGATTCCCGTGATTGGTGTGGGCTATAAATTCTATACGGTGGGCTTCAAAGCCCTTTGGAACCGAAGCCCCAACATGGATTCCTTAATCGCAATCGGCACAACCGCCGCCGTGCTGTACAGCATCTACAATACCTGGCAGATATGGACGGGACATTTTATGGCGGTGGATGCGCTGTACTATGAGTCGGCAGGCGTGATTATCACGCTGATTTTGCTGGGCAAGTCTCTTGAATCCGTTTCCAAGGGCCGGACCAGTGAAGCGATTAAAAAGCTGATGGGCCTTGCACCGAAGACGGCTCTCGTTATTGAAAACGGTGTGGAAAAGGAAATCCCCATTGAAGAGGTTGAGATCGGAGACATTATCATTGTTAAGCCCGGTGCGAAAATCCCGGTGGACGGCTCGGTGACCGAGGGACACACCTCCATCGACGAGTCCATGCTGACGGGTGAGAGTATGCCCGTGGATAAAAAGGCCGGTGACGTGGTGTATGCCGCCTCCCTCAACACGACAGGAACGATTCAGTTCAAGGCCGAAAAAGTCGGAAGTGACACGGCTTTGGCGCAGATTATCAAGCTCGTTGAGGATGCCCAGGGCAGCAAAGCCCCCATTGCGGCCATGGCGGATAAGGTTTCCGGTATCTTTGTCCCCATCGTATGCATCATTGCATTGGTGGCTGGCGTAGCATGGTACTTCGGAAGCGGCGGCGATATTAAATTTGCGCTGACTATCTTTATTTCCGTGCTGGTGATTGCCTGCCCCTGTGCGTTGGGCTTGGCGACCCCCACGGCGATTATGGTTGGTACTGGCAAGGGCGCGGAAAACGGAATTTTGATCAAGGGCGGCGAAGCCCTTGAAACGGCCCATAAAATCAATACCATTGTGTTTGATAAGACAGGAACCATTACCGAGGGCAAGCCAACCGTCACCGATGTGCTTACCACAGAGGGGGTGGATGCAGACCATCTGTTAGAAATGACCGCTTCTGCGGAAAAAGCTTCCGAGCATCCCTTGGGGCAGGCGATTGTCGCAGGTGCGCAGGATAAGGGGCTGGAGCTTGTCAAGGTGGAGGGCTTTAACTCCATTACCGGGCGAGGCATTGAAGCAAGAATCGCCGGACAGAATATTCTGGCTGGAAACCGCAAACTGATGAACGAACGTGAAATCTCGCTCACGGCGCTGGAAAAGGACTCCGATCGCTTGGCGAGCGAGGGAAAAACACCCATGTACGTTGCCGTTGATGGTAGACTGGCGGGAATTGTTGCGGTGGCCGACGTGGTAAAGCCTTCCAGCAAAGCGGCGATAGAAAGCCTGCATAAAATGGGGATTGAAGTGGCTATGATTACCGGCGATAACCGCAAAACCGCCGATGCCATTGCAAAGCAGGTGGGAATTGACCGTGTGCTGGCCGAGGTGCTTCCTCAGGATAAATCCAATGAAGTTAAGAAGCTGCAAAGCGAAGGTCGGAAGGTAGCTATGGTCGGCGACGGGATCAACGACGCACCCGCGCTGGCACAGGCGGACATTGGAATCGCCATCGGCTCCGGCACGGACGTTGCCATGGAAAGCGCGGATATTGTTCTCATGCGCAGCCAACTGACCGACGTTCCCACCGCGATTGACCTGAGCAAGAAAACGATTCGTAATATTAAGCAAAACCTGTTTTGGGCGTTTGGTTATAACGTGATTGGAATTCCCATTGCGGCGGGCGTGCTCCACCTGTTCGGCGGGCCTTTGCTGAATCCGATGTTTGCGGCGGCGGCGATGAGCCTCAGCTCCGTGTCTGTTTTGACAAATGCCTTGCGCTTGAAAAGATTTAAGGCACCCAGTCCCGTAAGAGAAGCAACTGTGGGGAGGGAAGGTGCACCATTATGAAAAGACAACAAAGAATGATTGTGTCACCCAAGACCTGGCTGACAGCGGCGGTGGGACTGTCCATTGCCATGGACCTCACCGCTTGCGCGGGACCAAGTGCGCTGGATGTGGTGGGCAGGTAATCCATCCCCTCGTTTGAAGAAGTCATCAATACCGTTCCCGACAGGGGGGAGGCTGACGCGGAAAATGTAGGCTGGGCGCTGACCGCACCGGACGATTCGGCGCGCTTCATTTGGAGCGAGGATACCAGCAAAGCTCCGCTTTACGATGTTATGCTGGAGCTGAGTGCACAGCCCTTCCTTGATGCGGGACTTGCCCCCGAAAAGGTTGAAGGCTGGGCATACGCACAGGTTGTGGTTGAGCTGAACGGAAAAATGCAGGAGGCCTGGAAATTTCTGAAGCCCTTTGACTTGAAATAGTCTTATTTGTTAAATGGAGGTATTTGAAAAATGACAAAGACGGTTTTGAATGTGGACGGAATGTCTTGCGAGCATTGTGTGAAGGCAGTCACAAACGCGGTGAGTGCACTTCCCGGCGTATCGAATGTGGCGGTTGACCTGAAAGCAAAAACCGTGACCGTGGAGCACGCGCCGGAGCTTTCCCTTGAAAAAATCAAAAATGAAATTGAAGAACAGGGCTACGACGTTATATCGTAACGCTCACGAGGGGGAATCGCGGTGTGCGATTCCCCCTTTTGAGCATTTAGTACGAAATGGGATTTCATGTTGAAGAAACAAGCTGCATGCGAATAGATCGGCCGGATCGGCCGCGTTTGCTTCATATACGTGAAAAGCCACCCGGTTATAAGCAATCCTCCTGTGATTTTCCAGATAGTTTATATTCCTCCTCTTTCCTCTCGGCCGTAAAATCACGATACGTGCTATTCGTAATGTTAGAGAGATTATTTCCACAAGCCACAAGCATGAAACATAAAATCAAATAGCATATTCCAAAACAAGTTCTTTTCATAATGGTCTCCTTCGCGGGCAATAGCGCCTTACAGGGGATCGCTTAAAATAGTTGGATTAGCAACCATTGCATATCTGATTTCAATCTGATGTGCGGATTTTGAAATAATTCTTGACCGAATGTTCCAAAATGAGTATGGTGTAATCATCGAATAAAGCCAATCATGGCAATCATGCTAAAGAACACCCAATCTGAAGGGTGACGCTTTGGCAAAGCGCCTTCCATAGGACAACCTAGTTATTTGAGGGACTCCGGAACGCGGCGGAATCCTTCTAACTGCAAAGATATTTTGAATGTGGCGCTGGAATTTTTAGCGAAATAAGGAGTAGAGGTTACATCTATCTTAATAGGTGGTACGCCGAAGGAAGAATTATTATGAGTAGAAATAAAGAATTTGATGAAAATGTGGCTTTGCAGAAGGCCATAGAATTATTTTGGAAGCAAGGGTATGAAAAGACGTCGATGAGCGATCTGGTAGAGCATATGGGAATTCATCGCAAAAGCTTATACGATACCTTTGGGGATAAACGGGAATTGTATTTGAAAGCAATTCAGTGCTACGGGAAATCGAGCGCGGAGAGATTTCGGGCTGTAATTTCCGATGCTGCAACAGCAAAGCAAGCAATACAGGATGCCTTTGATGAAATGATTGAAGGAAATAAATGCGAACGTTCAGGTTGCTTCTTTGTGAATGCGGCAAACGAACTGGCTCCGCGTGATGGAGAAGCCGATAAAATCGTGAATCAAGCATTTCTTCAGATGGAGCAAGGGCTGTTCGATATCATTCGTAAAGGACAGGAGTCAGGCGAAATTCCCTGTCATCAGGATGCCCGGATCTGGGCGGAGTTTTTGCAAAATACCCTGATTGGAATTCGGGTCCTGGCGAGAACTTCCGCAAGCAAGGATAAGCTGTATCGCATCAAAGAGATGTTCTTGGAGCTGCTGTTCAATGGAATTGAAATTAGAAAATTTCAAACTGGCGATTTGGAAGAAATCATGAAGATATGGCTGGATACCAACATACGGGCGCATTGCTTTGTACCGGAGGATTACTGGAAAAGCAATTTTGAAATGGTCAAGGGCGCGCTTCCCTGCGCGGAAGTTTATGTCTGTGAAATAAGGGGGGAAATCAAGGCCTTCCTAGGAATAGACAGCGGATACATTGCGGGAATTTTCGTTTCCAATGAAGCGCAGTCGACGGGAATCGGAAAGCGGTTGCTTGACAAGGCAAAGGCGCTTTATCCCAAGCTGAGCTTATCCGTTTACCAAAAGAACGAAAGGGCAGTTCGCTTTTATCAGCGGGAGGGGTTTGCGATCGAGCAGGAGCAAATGGATGAAAACACCGGGGAGGCGGAGTATCGGATGGTATGGACGCAAGCATGACATTGTTTGATTTCACTGTGAGATAAGAGCCGGCAGGCGAAAAGACCTGCTGGGGCCGAAGCAGAGGGGGCGTTAGCCGTGGAAAAACTGGGCAGAGCATTTTACAGCCGGGATTCGCTTTCCGTTGCCAAGGCGCTTCTGGGCAAGGTGCTTGTCCGGGAAACCGGTGGAGAGAGAATCGCGGCGCGAATTGTGGAGACGGAAGCCTATATGGGGGTGACGGACCGGGCCGCCCACTCCTATGGCGGAAGGAGAACGCCCCGGGTGGAGGCTATGTACGGAGAGGCGGGCTTCGCCTATGTGTTTATGATTTACGGAATGCACTGCTGCTTCAACGTGGTGGTGGCTGAGAAGGAAATTCCGCAGGCGGTGTTGATCCGCGGATTAGAGCCGCTGGAGGGCTTGGAGCAGATGGCGCTGGCGCGATTTGGAAGACTTTACGACGAGCTGACGAACAGCCAGGGTCTTGGCCTGACCAACGGGCCTGGAAAACTTTGCCGCGCGCTGGGGCTGGACAGGCGGTTGAACGGCGTGGATTTATGCGGAAATATGTTGTATATAGAGGATGGGGAAAGAACCGACTTTTCCGTGGTGACGGCAAAGCGGGTGGGTGTGGACTATGCCGGAGAGGCAAAGGACTACCCGTGGAGATTCTATATAAAGGATAACAAATACGTGTCGGTTAGATGAGGAGAGGCCGGGAAAGAAATTCCGGCTTTGACGAGGAGTTTTTGCCGTTTGAGAGAGTGGCGGCACCTTGCAAGCGAGAAAGGAACATGAAAATGGAACATACAATACACAGGCTTACCGTCACAATGGCGTTTCAGGGGGTGGAGGAGACGATATATCCCACGGTACTGCAATACGGGAAGAGCACCGTTCTTGTGGACTGCGGATGGATTGGCGCGCTGCCAAATGTGGAGCGGGAATTGAAAGAAATCGGGCTGTCGGTGCAGGAATTGACAGCGCTCGTTCTCACGCATCAAGATCATGACCACATGGGCGCCGCCGCCGCGCTGCGGCGGGCGAATCCTGATATAAAGATTTACGCATCTCCTGCCGAGGAGCCGTTTATCTCTGGAAGGGAAAAGCCACTGCGGCTTCGCCAGGCGGAGGAGATGCAGGAGACATTGCCGCCGGAGATGCAGGAATTCGGACGCGCGTTTTGTGAATTGCTGCGTCGGGTAGAGCCGGTGGCGGTAGACCGGCTTTTGCAGGATGGGGACCGGATGGACTGGTGCGGAGGTTGTCGCGTCGTTGCCACCCCGGGCCACACACCTGGGCATACTTCTTTGCTTTTGGAAGATGAGTCCCTTGTGATTACCGGGGACGCCATGGCGTTGGAAAACGGTTTGCCCGTGACAGCGAACCCCCAATTTGCGCTGGACAGGGAAGCGGCGGAGGCATCGCTTGAAATGCTGCTGGCGCTGAAGGCGAGGGCGTATTATTGCTATCATGGTGGAGTGTATTTGCCGAGCTGAAGGCCGCTTCAGAAGGAATCTCGTAATTACATTATATAAATATAATAGGAGAAGACCAAAAGAGCGCCGCTATGCGGCGCTCTTTTGGATTGCGTTGGCATGCCGGAGCAAAACGAGTTCTGCCACATCAGCCCCAGAGGGCGGAGAGGGCGGGGATCACCTGCTTCTTCCGGGACATAACGTGGGGCAAGAAGACGCTGCCGTTTTCCGTCTTGGCATTGAACGCCTGCTGGATGGTCTGCTCGTCCCCTGAAAAAAAGAGGCGGCTGCCTTCCTGCAAGACATCGGTCAGCATCAAAATCGCTAGGTCATAGTGCTTTTCTATGCGCATTCGGTGCAGAGATTCCACAAGCTCCTCTTTTCGGGCGAGAAATTGCCCGGAGTCGGCGCAGGTAATCTGGGACACGCCAAGGTCGTGTCCGGCGATATGGAATTCCTTAAAGTCCGTCATCAAAAGCTCTTCCGCCGAATGGGTTTCGCCGCTGGAGACGGAAAAAATCATATGGCCCAGCTCATCCAGAGATATTTTGGCGAGACGAGCCATGCGATTTGCCATGTCGATGTCCCGCTGGGTGCAGGTGGGGGATTTGAACATAACCGTGTCGGACAGAATGGCCGCGGCCATCAGCCCTGCCATTTTTTCCGAAGGCATCAGCCCCCGGTCCTGATACATCCCAGCCACGATGGTGGTGGTGCTGCCCACCGGTTCGTTGCGCACATAGATGGGATTCCCGGTCTGGATGTCGGCCAGGCGGTGGTGGTCAATGATTTCCAAGATTTCGGCCTGTTCCAGTCCACGGACGGCCTGTGCCGCTTCGTTGTGGTCCACCAGAACCACCCGCTTGCGGGCGGGGCGCAGCAGGTGGAAGCGGGACAGGGTTCCCACCACCTTCTCTTCATCGTCCAAAATGGGATAGCAGCGGAAGCGGCTTTTCAAAACCGTTTCCCGTACGTCGTCGATATAGTCATCCAGATGAAAACAGACAAGGTCTTCTGTTTTACAAATCCGGTTTACCGGCAACGAGAGGCAGATCAGCCGCACCGTGCGGTAGGCTTCGTAGGGTGTGGAAATCAGGCACGTCTCCGTCTCCATGGTCCGCAACTCCTCACTTACCTCCGATTGGCATACGATCAGGCACTGGACCCCCAACTCCAGGGCATAGCGAATCATATCCGGCTGGTCGCCGCACACGACAATGCTGTCCTTTGCATCAAACATGAGGTTTTTGTGGGAGGAGGGCAGGGCAATGGTCACTTCGCCGGAGATGGTATCCACCCGCTCGCCGGCGTTGTTAAGCACTTTGCCTTCCAGAACGGATAGAAGATTGTACAGGGGAATGTTGTTGACGTGAGGATTGCGGACGGAGGAGATATCATAGGAGGCAATGTCTCCGGAGGAGAGCATTCCGTACAGCGTCCCGTCCTCATTGGTGACGGGGATGGCTTTGGTATTCGCGTCCTGGTGAATCGTGCGCCACGCTCGACTGACGGTGACGCCGGAGCTGAGCAGCGGCGGCGTGTCATAGGAGAGGTCGTCCACCTGAGTCCGCACGTTTCTCAGCAGCATGGGCGGCTCAAAACCAAAGCGGTCCAGCACGGCCTGTGTTTCATCGTTTACCCTGCCGAGGCATGCTGCCGTGTATTCCCGGTCTCCCAGAGAATTGCGCAGGGCGGCATAAGCCATGGCGGAGACGATGGAGTCTGTGTCGGGGTTGCGGTGCCCGGTGACATAGATGGTGTCCATGCAAATATTCCTTTCACTTTGCGGGCGGATTCGCCCGGTTGGATTAATGATGGTTTCATTGTACTATATCCCCTCTGGGGTTACAAGATAAACCGTATGCAAACCTTTACAAAGAATCTTCCCGAAAATTGCAGCAAAATATAAAATTCCACTTGACATCCGGACATATATCTTGTATCATAATTGAGCGCGTGAAAGGCGAACTATGCCTAAAACGCGCAAACTGCGATGAACCGGGAGATTGCGGGGCTTGCCTCGGTAACTTTCGGGGAGTATGTCCGATGATCGGGCGGCTGAGAAGGAATCTGCACGTTGCGTAGATCGCTGCGCCATGTTTGGGTACCGGCCGTATTGCGCCGGTATTTTTCATGAGCGAGAATGATACGCACGGATAAGCGTACAGAAAAACTTCCCGCCGTACACAGTTTTCGGAACAACAAAAAAACTATGTACGAAATTCAGGAGGAAACAACTTATGGCACAGAAGCAAATGATTCGCATTCGTCTGAAGGCCTATGACCATCAGGTCATCGACCAGAGCGCAGAGAAGATCGTCGAGACCGCAAAGCGCACCGGCGCCGAAGTCTCCGGCCCCATTCCTCTGCCCACTCGGAAAGAGGTCGTCACCATCCTGCGCGCCGTCCACAAGTACAAGGACAGTCGCGAGCAGTTTGAGCGCCGCACCCACAAGCGCCTCATCGACATCACCCGCTCCACCCCCAAGACTGTGGAAGCGCTGATGGCCCTGGAGTTGCCTGCGGGCGTTGAGATTGAGATCAAGCTGTAAGACCCTTTCCCACATTTAATTCGTTGCTCACCCATTGTCTGCCAACTTGCGGGGCGGACGGGTCATGTCGGCAGAGCAATGCGGCGCGGCCGTATCTAAGCCGACCAATAACCTTTAAGGAGGAACATACATGAAAGCAATCATCGGCAAAAAGGTCGGTATGAGCCAGATCTTTGATGAAAACGGTCACGTAATTCCCGTCACCGTGATCGAGGCCGGTCCCTGCGTGGTCACCATGAAGAAGACCACGGAGAGAGACGGCTATGAAACTGTCCAGTTGGGCTACGAGGACGTGGCTGAGCGCAAGCTCACCAAGCCTGAGATGGGCCATTTAACCAAGGCGGGCGTGAGCCCCAAGAAGCACCTGCGGGAGTTCAGCCTGGATAACGGTGTCGAGCTGAACGTGGGCGACATTGTAAAGGCCGACGTGTTCCAGACAGGCGACTTCGTGGACGTGACCGGCACCAGCAAGGGCCACGGTTTTGCCGGCGTCATCAAGCGCCACGGCGCTCACCGCACGCCCACCAGCCACGGCGGCGGCCCTGTGCACCGTCATGCGGGCTCCATGGGCTCTTCTTCTGATCCTTCCAAGATTTTTAAGGGAAAGATCGGCGCGGGCCACATGGGTGTGGAGCAGGTCACCGTGCAGAACCTGACGGTTGTGAAGGTGGATCCGGAGCTGAACATGCTGGTGGTCTGCGGCGCGATTCCCGGTCCCAAGGGCAGCCTTGTCACCGTGAAGACCACCGTGAAGACGCACCGGGCCAAGAACGCGGAGGTCGGCATTAGCCACAACCCGCAGAAGGCTTCCGGCCGCAACCCGCAGAAGGCTTCCGCGAGAAGCAAGTGAGAAAGGGGTGCTTAGAATATGCCTAATGTTGAAGTTTTGAATATGTCCGGCGCAAAAGTCGGCGAGGTCACTCTGAGCGACGCCGTCTTTGGCATCGAGCCGAATGGGGCCGTCGTCCACGAGGCCGTAAAGAATCACCTGGCCAACTGCCGGCAGGGCACCCAGAGCGCCCTGACCCGCGCCGAGGTTTCCGGCGGCGGCAGAAAGCCCTGGCGTCAGAAGGGAACCGGTCATGCCCGTCAGGGTTCCACCCGTTCTCCCCAGTGGACCCACGGCGGCATCGTGTTTGCCCCGAAGCCCCGGGATTACAGCTATGTCCTGAACAAGAAGATCAAGCGCCTGGCGCTGAAGTCCGTTTTGTCCGCCAAGGCCGCGGACGGCGAGATCATCGTGGTGGACTCCATTAAGATGGACGCCATCAAGACCGCCGATTTCCGCAAGTTCCTGGATGCCGTTAAGGCCGACGGCAAGGCCATGGTCATCGTTCCTGAGAAGGACGACGTCGTGGTCAAGAGCGCCCGGAATCTTCCCGGCGTGTCTACCACCACCGCCACCATTCTGAGCGTCTATGACATTCTCAATGCCAAGAAGCTGGTCATTGACCAGACTGCGCTCGCCAAAATCGAGGAGGTGTTCGCATAATGGCCACCAGTTACGATATTGTGATTCGCCCGATTATCACCGAGCGCGCCATGGGCGCCGTCGCCGACAAGAAATATGTCTTCGAGGTTGCCAAGGAAGCCGGTAAGATCGAGATTAAGAAGGCCGTTGAGGAGATCTTCGGCGTGAAGGTTAAAAGCGTGAACACGCTGACCGTTCCGGGCAAGGAGAAGCGCCGCGGCGCAGGCCGCCCCGGCAAGACCAAGACCTGGAAAAAGGCCTATGTCCAGCTCACCGACGAATCCAAGACCATCGAGTTCTTCGAGGGGATGGTCTAAGACCGGAACCGATATAACTGTAAGGAGTGTTAAGCGATGTCTATTAAATCTTATAAGCCGACGACGCCTTCCAGAAGACAGATGACGGTTTCCGGTTTCGACGGCCTTGACAAGAAAGCCAAGCCCGAGCCCAGCCTCACCGAGTCTCTGAAGAAGTCCTCCGGCCGCAACAGCTATGGCCGTATCACCGTCCGCCACCGCGGCGGCGGCAACAAGCGCAAATACCGCATCATCGACTTCAAGCGCGACAAGCAGGGAAGCGCCACTGTCCTGCGTCTGGAGTACGATCCCAACCGCAGCGCCAACATCGCCCTCATCCAGTATGAGGACGGCGAGAAGCGCTACATCCTGGCTCCTGTTGGCATGAAGTCCGGGCACAAAATCATGACCGGACTCGACGCCGACATTCTGCCGGGCAACGCGCTGCCCATCGAGAAGATTCCCGTGGGTACCGTTATCCACAACATTGAGCTTCATCCCGGAAACGGCGCCCAGCTGGTGCGCTCTGCCGGTACCTCCGCCCAGCTGATGGCCAAGGAGGGCAAGGACGCTCAGATTCGCATGCCCTCCGGCGAGGTGCGTATTGTGCGGATCAACTGCATGGCCACCATCGGTCAGGTGGGTAACATTGACCACGAGAACATCAACATCGGCAAGGCTGGACGCAAGCGCCACATGGGCTGGCGTCCAACGGTCCGCGGCAGCGTCATGAACCCCAACGATCACCCCCACGGCGGCGGCGAAGGCCGCGCACCTGTCGGCCGTCCTGGCCCTGTGACGCCTTGGGGCAAGCCCGCCATGGGTTACAAGACCCGTAAGGGCAAGAACCCCACCAGCAAGTTTATCGTTAAGCGCCGGAACGAGAAGTAAGGAGGCAAGTAGATTATGAGCAGATCTGTCAAAAAAGGCCCGTATGTTGCCCCTGAGCTTCTCAAGCGGGTTGAGGCAATGAACGAGAAGAACGAAAAGCAGGTGCTGAAGACCTGGAGCCGCAGCTCCACCATCTTCCCCGCTTTCGTGGGTCATACCATCGCCGTGCACGACGGGCGCAAGCATGTGCCTGTCTATGTTCAGGAGGACATGGTGGGTCACAAGCTGGGCGAGTTCGCCCCCACCCGGTCCTTCCGCGGCCACGCAAAGAAAAACTGATAAAGGAGGATGCGAAATATGGAAAACAATGAAGCAAAGGCATTCCTGCGCTATGTCCGCATCGCTCCCCGCAAAATACAGATCGTTTGCGATCTGATTCGCGGCAAGGATGTGGGCACCGCCATGGCAATTCTGATGCAGACCCCCAAGGCTGCGTCCGAGCCTCTGATGAAGCTTCTCAAGAGCGCCGCCGCCAACGCGGAGAACAACTTCGCCATGGACCCCAGCAAGCTGTACGTCAGCCAGGTCTACGCCACTCCCGGCCCCATCCTCAAGCGGATGATGCCTCGGGCACAGGGCCGCGCGTACCGCATCAACAAGAGAAGTTCTCACGTCACGCTGGCCGTGACGGAAAAGGCATAAGGGAGGAGACAGTTTTTTATGGGACAGAAAGTTAATCCCCACGGCATGCGCGTGGGCGTCATCAAAGACTGGGATTCCCGTTGGTATGCCAGTGATGAGAAGGTCGGCGACCTGATCGTTGAGGATCATAAAATCCGCAAGTACCTGAAGAAGACTCTGTATGGTGCTGGCGTTCCCAAGATTGAGATTGAGCGCAGCAACGACACCATCACCATCTTCCTGCACTGCGCCCGTCCGGGCGTGGTCATCGGCAAGGGCGGCGAGCAGATCGAGCAGTATCGTCTGACCGTTGAGAAGATGACCGGCAAGAAGGTGAAGCTGAACATTGTCGAGGTTCGCAACCCCGACATGGACGCCCAGCTTGTGGCCGAGAACATTGCCCAGCAGCTTGAAAAGCGCATCTCTCACCGCCGCGCTATGAAGAACTCCATGGCCCGCGCTATGCGCGCCGGTGCCAAGGGCATCAAGTGCTGCTGCTCCGGTCGTCTGGGCGGCCGCGAGATTGCGGGCGTTGAGCACTATCACGAGGGCACCATCCCCCTGCAAACCATCCGCGCGGACATTGATTATGGCTTCGCGGAGGCTGCCACCACCTTCGGCCGTATCGGCGTGAAGGTTTGGGTATACAAGGGAGAGGTCCTTTCTCAGACCCTGCGCACCACCCCCCGTACCATGGACACCACGAAGCCCTATCAGGAGCGTCGTGAGCGTCGGCCTCGCCGTGATGGTGACTTCCGCGGCGGCGATCGTCGGTCCGGTGGTTTCAATCGTGGTCCCGGTGGCCAGGGCGGCGGCTTCAATCGTGGCCCCGGTGGTCAAGGTGGCGGCTTCAACCGTGGTCCCGCAGGCGGTCAGGGCGGCTTCAACCGCGGCCCCGCAGGCGGCCAGGGCGGCTTTAACCGTGGCCCCGCAGGCGGTCAGGGCGGCTTTAACCGCGGCCCCGCAGGCGGCCAGGGCGGTTTCAATCGTGCCCCCGCAGGCGGCCAGGGCGGTTTCAATCGTGCCCCCGCAGGCGGCCAGGGCGGCTTCAACCGTGGCCCCGCAGGCGGCCAGGGCGGCTTCAACCGTGGCCCCGCAGGCGGTCAGGGCGGTTTCAACCGCGCACCTCAGGGTGGCTTCAACCGCACCAACACCAACACCCCTCGTCCGGCGGCTGCCCCTGCGGCCCCCGCTGAACCCAAGAAGGAAGGAGGAGCTGAATAATGCTTCTGCCCAAAAGAGTTAAATACCGCCGTGTGCATCGTGGCCGTATGACCGGCAAGGCATACCGCGGAAACACGATCACCTACGGTCAGTTCGGCCTCCAGGCTATGGAGCCCGGCTGGATCACCAGCAACCAGATTGAGGCAGCCCGTATCGCCATGACCCGCTACACCAAGCGCGGTGGTCAAGTCTGGATTAAGATTTTCCCCGACAAGCCCGTTACCAAGAAGCCCGCCGATACCCGCATGGGTTCCGGTAAAGGTTCCCCCGAGTTTTGGGTTGCAGTTGTGAAGCCCGGCCGTATCATGTTTGAGATTGCCGGCGTTCCCGAAGAAACTGCCCGCGAGGCCCTGCGTCTGGCCAGCCACAAGCTGCCCATCAAGACGAAGCTGGTTATCCGCGAGGCTGCTTCGGAGGCTCAGGAAGCAGGTGAGTAAGATGAAGGCAAGTGAAGTTCGCAAGATGAATGCCGAGCAGCTCAACGAGAAGCTGACCGGCCTGAAGAAGGATCTGTTTTTCCTGCGTATGCAGCACGCCACCAATCAGCTTGACAATCCCCTGAAGATTCGGGAAACCAAGCACGACATTGCCAGAGTCAAAACCGTGTTGAGGGAGCTTCAGGCTTCCGGAAAGCAGTAAGGAGGTAAGTGAACATGAGTGAAATGGTGAGAACTTCCTCCCGGAAGACCAGAATCGGCAAGGTTGTGTCCGACAAGATGGACAAAACCGTGGTCGTGGCTATCGAGGACCGCGTGGCCCATCCCCTGTACAAGAAAATTGTCGGCCGCACCTACAAGCTGAAGGCCCACGACGAGGAAAATGCATGCGGCATCGGCGACAAGGTGAAGGTTATGGAGACCCGCCCCCTCAGCAAGGACAAGCGGTGGCGCGTGGTCGAGATTATTGAAAAAGCGAAGTAAGGAGGTGCCGAGTTATGATCCAACAGGAAAGCTATTTGAAGGTTGCCGATAATACCGGCGCCAAAGAGATCAAGTGCATCCGCGTTCTGGGCGGCTCCACCCGTAAGTTTGGCAACATCGGCGACGTTATTGTGGCGTCTGTCCGCAAGGCCCAGCCGGGTGGCACCGTGAAAAAGGGCGAGGTGGTGAAGGCCGTCATCGTTCGTAGCGCCAAAGGTGTTCGCCGCAACGACGGCACCTATGTCCGCTTCGACGACAACGCCGCCGTCCTCATTAAGGACGACCAGAACCCCAGAGGAACCCGTATCTTTGGGCCGGTTGCACGCGAGCTGCGCGACAAGGATTACATGAAGATCCTGTCCCTGGCTCCCGAAGTGATTTGAGGAGGACGCCTGATATGTCTATGAATGTCAAAAAGGGCGACACCGTGGTCGTTCTCTCCGGCAAGGACCGGGGCAAGCAGGGCAAGGTTATGGGCAGTGTGCCCAAGACCAGCCGGGTCGTTGTGGAGGGCATCAACGTGGTGACCTGCCACGTCAAGCCCCGCAAGCAGGGTGAAACCGGCGGTATTGTCAAGCGCGAGGCGGCGATTGCCTCCTGCAAAGTGCAGGTGGTTTGCCCCAAGTGCAACAAGGGCACCCGCGTTGCCCACAAGATTGAAAACGGCAAGAGCGTCCGCGTGTGCAAGCACTGCGGCGCCGCGCTGTGAGAAAGGGGAGTAGACGAACATGGCAAAACTGAAAGAAAAATACGGCGCCGAAGTCGCTCCCGCGCTCATGAAGCAGTTTGAATATAAGAGCGTCATGCAGATTCCCCGGATCGACAAGGTTGTCGTGAACGTGGGCTGCGGCGAGGCCCGGGAAAATGCAAAGGTTTTGGAGAACGTGGTAGGTGACCTGGCCCAGATTACCGGCCAGAAGCCCATCATCACCAAGGCCCGCAAGTCCATTGCGAACTTCAAGCTCCGCGAGGAAATGCCCATCGGCGCGAAGGTCACTCTCCGCGGCGCGAAGATGTGGGAATTCCTGGACCGGCTGTTCAACGTGGCCCTGCCCCGCGTCCGCGATTTTCAGGGGATCAACCCCAACTCCTTTGACGGCCGAGGCAACTACGCCTTGGGCATTCGGGAGCAGTTGATTTTCCCGGAGATCGAGTACGATAAGGTTGACAAAATCCGCGGCATGGATGTAGTTATCTGCACCACCGCAAAAACCGATGAGGAAGCCCGCGCCCTGCTGGAGCAGGTCGGCGCTCCCTTTGCCAAGTAAGGAAGGAAGAGAATAATGGCTAAGAAGTCTATGATTTTGAAGCAGCAGGCTCCCGCGAAGTTCTCTTCCCGGAAGTACAACCGCTGCAAACTCTGCGGACGCCCCCATGCCTATCTCCGGGACTACGGCGTTTGCCGTATCTGCTTCCGTGAGCTGGCCTACAAGGGCGAGATTCCCGGCGTTCGGAAGGCGTCTTTCTAAGACCCGCCGATTTAACGTTTGTCGCTTAGGCCGAAAGCCCTGGTGGAAGGATGGCGAAAGGTCACTGTGAATCGGGCACCACGCGCGAGCGGACTGCTCCATTCATAGTGATACCTCGCTGCCTGAACGGTTCTTCGGAATCGTAACTCTAAAAATAGGAGGATTTATCCATGCATATCACAGATCCGGTTGCGGATATGCTCACCCGCATCCGCAACGCCAACAGCGCAAAGCATGACACCGTTGATGTCCCCGCCTCCAACATGAAGAAGAGCATTGCTCAAATTCTGCTGGATGAGGGCTATATCAAAAACTTCCAGATGGTGGAAGACGGCCTGCAGGGCGTGCTCCACATCACCTTGAAGTACAACGCCGGCAAGGAGAAGGTCATTACTGGTCTTCGCCGTGTCAGCAAGCCCGGCCTGCGCGTCTATGTGGGCGCCGATGAGCTGCCCCGCGTGCTTCGCGGCCTGGGCATCGCGATCATTTCCACGTCTAAGGGCGTCATGACCGACAAGAAGGCCCGCGAGGGACATGTCGGCGGCGAAGTCCTGGCGTTCGTCTGGTAAGGAGGGTACTAAATCATGTCTAGAATCGGCAGAATGCCCATTACCGTCCCCGCCGGCGTCACCGTCAACGTGGCAGAGGGTAATGTGGTTACCGTAAAGGGTCCCAAGGGCGAGCTTGCCCGGGCCCTGCGCCCCGAAATGATCATCAAGCAGGACGGCAACACGATCACCGTGGACCGTCCCTCCGAGGATAAGCAGCACAAGGCCCTGCACGGCCTGACCCGCACCCTGCTCCACAACATGGTGGAGGGCGTCGCCAATGAGTTCACCAAAGAGCTGGACGTCAACGGCGTGGGCTACCGTGTGGCTAAGGAGGGCAAGAACCTGGTGATGAACCTGGGTTTCTCCCATCAGGTGATCGTTTCCGAGATCGAGGGCATCACCATTGAGGTCCCCGCTCCCAATAAAATTATCGTGCGCGGCTGCGACAAGCAGGCTGTGGGCCAGTTTGCCGCCGAGATCCGCGAGAAGCGTCCTCCCGAGCCTTATAAGGGCAAGGGTATCAAGTATTCTGACGAGGTCATCCGCCGCAAGGTTGGTAAGACCGGCGCCAAGAAGTAAGGAGGTGTGCCGATATGATTAAAAAGCCGAATACAAATGCTCAGCGCTTGAAGCGTCACAAGAGGGTGCGCGCCAAAATCTCCGGCACCGCCGCTACCCCCCGCCTGAATGTCTTCCGCAGCGAGGCCAACATTTATGCCCAGATTATCGATGATGTGAAGGGCGAGACTTTAGCGGCCGCGTCTACTCTGGATAAAGAGATCGTCGGTTACGGCGGCAACGCCGCCGCAGCTTCGGCCGTGGGCAAGCTCATTGCCGAGCGGGCCAAGGCGAAGGGCATCGAGAACGTGGTTTTCGACCGCGGTGGTTATCTGTACCATGGCCGTGTGCAGGCACTGGCCGAAGGCGCCCGCGAGGGCGGCCTGAAGTTTTGATCGGAGGAGGTAAACAACATGCCTAGATTTGAAAGAGAGCCCAGCGAGTACGCAGAGAAGGTTGTTGCCCTCAACCGAGTTTCCAAAACCGTTAAGGGCGGCCGCGTAATGAAGTTCTCCGCCCTGGTGGTGGTGGGCGACCAGAAGGGAAAGGTCGGCTATGGCTTGGGCAAAGCCGCCGAGGTTCCCGAGGCCATCCGCAAGGGCCTGGAGTCTGCGAAGAAGAACATGATTACCGTGACGATGGCCGGGTCCACCATTCCCCACGAGGTGATCGGCGCCTCCGGCGCCGGACGCGTGCTGCTAAAGCCCGCCGCCCCCGGTACCGGTGTGATTGCCGGCGGTGCGGTCCGCGCCGTGGTGGAAGCTGCCGGAATTAAGGATATTCGTACCAAGTGCCTGCGCTCTAACAATGCCAACAACGTGGTCGCCGCCGCCTTCGAAGGACTGCGGTCCATGCGTGGGCCGGAGGAAGTGGCCCGGATCCGGGGCAAGAGCGTCAGCGAGATTATGGGTTAAGGAGGGGCTTATTATGGCAAACTTGAATATTAAGCTCGTCAAGAGCCTGAACGGTCGTCTGGAAAAGCAGATTCTGACCGCCCATTCTCTGGGTCTGCGCAAAATCGGTGACATCACCGTGCAGCCCGACAACGACCAGACCCGCGGCAAGATCGCCAAGATCGGCTATCTGCTGCAGGTCGCCGAAGTGAAATAAGGAGGCACGGAAACATGAAACTCAACGAACTGTCTCCCGCCGAAGGCTCCGTTCAGCAGCCCTACCGCAAGGGCCGGGGCGCCGGCAGCGGCAACGGCAAGACCGGCGGCCGCGGCCACAAGGGCCAGAAGGCCCGTAGCGGCGGCAAGGTCCGCGTGGGCTTCGAGGGCGGCCAGATGCCTCTGGCGCGTCGCGTTCCCAAGCGCGGATTCAACAATATCTTTGCAAAGCCCATGGAGATTATCAACCTCAGCACGCTGAATCTGTTTGAAGACGGCGAGACCGTCACTGATCAGGCACTGCTGGAAAAGGGTATTCTTTCCAAATGCACCTATGGATTTAAGGTGCTGGGCAATGGCAAGGTCACAAAAAAAGTGACGGTGCAGGCCTCTGCCTTCTCCGCATCTGCCAAGGAGGCAATCGAGGCAGCTGGCGGAAAGGCCGAGGTGAAGTAACGTGATCGCAACGATTCGCAAAGCATGGGATATTCCCGAGCTGCGGAAGAAGATCATTTTCACTTTGCTGATTTTGCTCATTTTCCGCATCGGTAACGCCATCACCGTTCCCTATGTGGACACGGCTACGCTGTCCAGCTATCTGAACAGCCAGACCACCACCATCTTAGGGCTGTATAACGTGATGAGCGGCGGAGCATTTGCGCAGGCAACTGTCTTCGCACTGAGCATCCAGCCCTATATCAACAGCTCCATTATCATTCAGTTGCTCACCGTCGCCATTCCCGCTCTGGAGCGGCTGGCCAAGGAGGGCGGCGAGGAAGGCCGGAAGAAGATTCAGTCTATCACCCGGTATGCCACAGTGGCCATTGCAATTTTGCAGGCATTCGGCTACTATATGATTATGAAGCGCTACGACATCCTCACCGACGCAGGCATCTGGCCCGCACTGGTGATTATTGTGTCTTTCATCGCTGGTTCCTCCTTCGTAATGTGGATGGGCGAGCAGGTTACCGAATTTGGCGTGGGCAACGGCATCTCCATCATCCTGTTTGCGGGTATTCTTTCTCGCGTTCCCAGTATGGTGTCCGGGATGTACGAGGGCGTGATCACTTGGTCCAGCGTGCGCAGCGGCACGCTGACGGAGCAGACGCTTCTCGATGCAGGCTACACGGCGAAAAATGCAAAGTATATGCTGGATCAGGCACTCGCTCCTTGGAGTGTGGTTCTGATGCTGGTGGGTATTCTGGCGTTGATTGTGTTCATCGTGTTTATCAACAGCGCTGAACGCCGCATTCCCGTCCAGTATGCCAAGCGGCAGGTGGGTCGGAAGATGTACGGCGGCCAGACCTCCACCCTTCCCATGAAGGTGAATATGTCCGGCGTGCTGCCCATCATCTTCGCGCAATCCATCGCCTCCCTGCCGGCTACCGTTATGGCATTCACCGGCGTGGGCGAGGAGGGAACCTTCAGCTATGCGCTTTCTCAGTTCCTGGATACGAAGTCCGCCCTCTATATGTTGGTGTATTTTATCCTGATTATCGGATTTAGCTATTTCTACTCTACCATTCAGTTCAATCCCGTGGAGATTGCCAACAACCTGAAAAAGCAGGGCGGCTTTATCCCCGGCTTCCGTCCGGGCAAACCCACGGTGGACTTTATCCGGAAGGTTTTGAACAAGGTGACGCTCTTTGGCGCCATCTATCTGGGCATCGTGGCTATGGTTCCCCTGTTGGCAGGTATGGTGATTAAACACGCGTCCCTGGGCATCGGCGGAACTTCGGTCATCATTATCGTGGGTGTGGCGCTGGAAACGGTGCGCGCGCTGGAGTCTCAGATGCTGATGCGCCAATATAAGGGCTTCCTGGAATAAGAAAGAGGCGAAATGGAATGAAACTGATCCTGTTGGGCGCACCTGGCGCCGGAAAAGGGACACAGGCTGAAATTCTGTGCAAGGAATTTTCCATTCCCACGATTTCAACCGGAAGCATCCTCCGCGCGGCCGTGAAAAACGGCACGCCCACCGGCCTGAAGGCAAAGTCCTTCATGGACGCGGGCAAGCTGGTCCCTGATGAGGTCATTATCGGCGTCATCTCGGACCGGCTGGCGGAGCCGGACTGTGCAAACGGCTATATTCTGGACGGGGTGCCTCGCACCATCGCTCAAGCCGAGGCACTGGAGAAGGCCGGTATTTACTTTGACCACGTTGTTTCCATCGAAATCTCCGATGAGGAGATTGAAGAGCGTATGGCAGGTCGGCGAGTGTGCGAACAGTGCAGCGCCAGCTTTCACGTGGTGGCGGTTCCCCCCAAGCAGGAGGGAATCTGCGACAAGTGCGGCGGAAAATTGAGCCGCCGTCACGACGACGACCCCGAGGTTGTGGAACAGCGCCTCGCGGTCTATCACAAGGAGACAGAGCCGCTGAAGGATTTTTACAAGTCCCGGGGCGTTCTGGAATATGTGGAGAACCAGCCCACTGTGGCTGCGACCTCCCAGGCAATCCTCCGCGCGTTGGGGAAATGAGGAAGGAATGATTATTCTTAAATCCCCGGAGGAGATCGACTTGATGCGCCGAGCGGGAAAACTTACCGCGGCTGCCCGTGCCTTGGCAGGGGAAATGGTAAAGCCCGGCGTTACAACCCAGGAGATCAACGACGAAGTGGAGCGATTTATCCGAAAGAACCACGCGGTGCCGTCCTTCCTGCACTATCAGGGCTATCCGGCGTCCGTCTGCATCAGCGTCAACGACGAGATTATCCACGGCATCCCCGGCAAGCGGGTGCTGCTGGAGGGTGATATCGTCAGCGTGGATGTAGGCGCATATATCGGCGGATTTCATGGGGACTGCGCGGCAACCTTTGCCTGCGGAACCGTTTCTAAGGAAGCTCAGGATCTGATCGACGTGACCAGACAGAGCTTTTTCGAGGGAATTAAGCAGGCACGTCAAGGCAACCGCACCGGGGACATCTCCGCGGCGGTGCAGACCTATGCGGAAGCTCACGGATACGGAATCGTGCGAGAATTTGTCGGCCACGGAGTGGGCGCGGATATGCACGAGTCACCGGAGATTCCAAACTACGGTCATCCCGGCCGGGGGCCCAGGCTCCTTGCGGGAATGACGATTGCGGTTGAACCCATGGTGAATGCCGGGTCCGCCTCCATTTATCAAATGAGCGATGGATGGACCGTCCGCACCGCGGATGGAAAGAACGCCGCCCACTATGAGAACACGATCCTGATTACCGACGGCGAGCCTGAAATTTTGACGGCTCCTGCGATTTGAGAGAGTGCATATGGAGATCGCAAAGTCAAATATTGTACAGTCCAACGCTGGCAGGGACCGGGGAAAGCTTTTCTGCGTGATGAGCGTGGAGGGAGAGTACCTGCTGCTGGCGGATGGAAAATCACGGAGGGTAGAGTCACCCAAGCGCAAAAAGCGCAGACATGTGCTGTTTGTCGCCGCTGACGACACCCGCCTTTCCACAAAAATTAAAGGCGAAGAAAAAGTCACGAACAGCGAGCTTCGCAGAGCCCTCGCGGAATACCGCGGGGAGGTTCATCCGGACCAGGAGGGATAAGGCTTGGCAAAATCCGATATGATCGAAGTAGAGGGCGTTGTGGTTGAATCCATGCCCAACACCAAATTTAAGGTGGACATCGGCAATGGACATACAATCCTGGCGCACATCTCCGGGAAACTCAGAATGAATTTCATCAGGATCCTGCCTGGCGACAAGGTCACGGTGGAAATGTCCCCCTATGACTTGACTCGAGGCCGGATCACCTGGCGTACAAAGTAACGAACACACTGCCTACGCCGCTTTGGCGGCTGGGAACAAAAGCTGAAAGGAATGGTTAGACAATGAAGGTAAGACCGTCCGTGAAGCCCATGTGCGAAAAGTGTAAGGTCATTCGCCGCAAAGGCCGTGTCATGGTTATTTGCGAGAACCCCAAGCACAAGCAGAGACAGGGCTAATTAAAAATGGAGGTGCTTTAAGAGTATGGCACGTATCGCCGGCATTGACCTGCCGAAGGATAAGCGAATCGAAATCGGTTTGACTTATATCTACGGAATCGGCAGAAAGAGCGCCAAGGATATCCTGGCGCAGACGGGCATCAACCCTGATACCCGCGTAAAGGATCTGACGGACGCCGAGGAGCAGCAGCTCCGCGACGCCATTGAGGCTTATTCCGTGGAAGGCGACCTGCGTCGCCAGACCGCGCTGGACATCAAGCGCCTGACGGAGATTGGCTGCTATCGCGGCCTGCGTCACCGCAGAGGTCTGCCTGTCCGCGGACAGCGCAGCAAGACCAATGCCCGCACCCGCAAAGGTCCCAAGAAGACCATTGCCAACAAGAAGAAGTAAGGAGGGAGAACGAAAATGGCTAAGACAGCAAGTTCCGGTGGAAAGAAAGTCGTCCGCCGCCGCCGTGAGAAAAAGCATATCGAGCGTGGCCAGGTCCATATCCGCTCTTCCTTCAACAACACCATGGTGACTGTTACCGATTCCCAGGGCAACGCGCTCTCCTGGGCTTCCTCCGGCGGCCTTGGCTTCCGGGGTAGCAAGAAGTCCACGCCCTTTGCGGCGCAGACCGCGGCGGAGACTGCCGCCCGCGCCGCCATGGAGCATGGACTGAAGACCGTCGAAGTTTTCGTGAAGGGACCCGGACAGGGCCGTGAGGCCGCAATCCGGGCGCTGCAGGCTGTGGGTTTGGAAGTGACGATGATCAAGGACGTCACCCCCATCCCTCACAACGGCTGCCGTCCCCCGAAGCGTCGCCGTGTCTGATTTGAAGGAGGTAAAGCTTTATGGCTAAGAATATGCAGCCCATTGCTAAGCGCTGCAAGACTCTGGGCATTTCTCCTGCCGTTATGGGTTACGCCAAGAAGGAGACCAAGCGTAATCCCGGCGGCCAGATGAGAAAGAAGAAGAGCGAGTATGCGCTTCAGATGAACGAGAAGCAGAAAGTTAAGTTTATTTACGGAATTCTCGAAAAGCAATTTCATAGCTACTATGAAAAGGCCGTGGCCACCCCGGGCAAGACCGGCGACAATTTGCTGATTTTGGTGGAGCGTCGACTGGACAACGTGGTGTACCGCATGGGCTTTGCCATGACTCGCCGCGAGGCCCGTCAGTTGGTGAACCATGGGCATTTCACCGTCAACGGCAAGAAGGTTAACATTCCTTCTTATCTGGTCAAGGCGGGAGACGTGGTTGAGGTTGCGGAATCCAGCCGCTCCTCCACAGCGTTCAAGCGCCTTGTGGGCGAGAACGCCGTGATGTTCCTGCTGCCTGCGTGGCTGGAGCGGGAGAAGAATACGCTGAAGGGCACTGTGGTGCGGATGCCCGCCCGCGAGGACATCGATCTTCCCATCGAGGAACACCTCATCGTCGAGTTGTACTCCAAGTAATCGGAGGACGCCCTCGAAGATGACAGGAACCGAACGCGGCCGGCCCTCAGGCTCTGCCGCAATGAGAAGATGAAGGAGGGTAACTGCATGATCGAAATCGAAAAGCCCCAGATCGAGTGTATCGAAGCTCCCGGCGACGTGACCTACGGCAAGTATGTGGTGGAGCCGCTGGAGCGGGGCTATGGCACCACGCTGGGCAATGCGCTTCGCCGCATTATGCTGTCCTCTCTGCCCGGCACCGCTGCGACCTCCATCAAGATCGCTGGCGTCCAGCACGAGTTTTCCACCGTTCCCGGCGTCAAGGAAGATGTGACGGAGATTGTCCTGAATGTAAAGGGCCTCCTCACCAAGCTCCACGGCGAAAGCGGGAAGACGGTTTATGTAGAGGCTGTCGGCCCCTGCGAGGTCACCGCCGGCGACATCAAGGCCGACGGCGAGGTGGAGATTCTCAACCCCGAACTTCACATCGCTTCGCTGGACAGCGGCGCGACGCTGAATATGGAAATCACACTGTCCCATGGCCGGGGCTATGTCTCTGCCGACAAGAACAAGCGTGCAATGAACCAGCAGGTTATCGGCGTGATTCCCATTGATTCGATCTATACCCCGGTGTACAAGGTCAACTATTCTGTGGAGCCCACTCGCGTGGGCACATCCAGCGATTTTGACAAGCTGACGCTGGAGGTTTGGACCGACGGTACCATCTCCGCAAGGGACGCCGTGTCCCTTGGCGCCAAAATTCTGTGTGACCACTTCACGCTCTTCACCGACCTTTCAGAGAACGTGGGCAGTAAGCCCACGGTGGTGGAGAAGGGAGAGGCTCAGCGGGATAAGGTGCTGGAGATGACCATTGAGGAGCTGGACCTGAGCGTGCGCAGCTTTAACTGCCTCAAGCGCGCCAACATCAACACCGTGGAGGACCTGATTTCCAAGACCGAAGACGAGATGATGAAGGTTCGCAATCTGGGCCGTAAGTCGCTAGAGGAAGTAATCAATAAGCTGGCGATGATGGGTCTGGCTTTGGCAGACGAAGAGAATAATTGACAGAAAGCCCGGTGGGAGACTGCCGGGAGAGAAAATTCCCGATAAGGAGGAATACCGAAATGCCCGGAACCCGTAAACTCGGTAAAACAACGGACCAGCGTAGGGCGATGCTTCGCCAACAGGTCACCGATTTCCTGGACAAAGGCGCTATGGAGACCACCGTCACCCGCGCCAAGGAGATTAAGCCCCTGGCCGAGAAGATGATCACCCTGGGGAAGAAGAACGATCTGGCCGCCTATCGGAAGGCCATGACCTTCATTACCCGCGAGGATGTTTGCAAGAAGATCTTCAAGGAGATCGCCCCCGGCTATGCGGAGCGCAATGGTGGTTACACCCGCGTCATCCGCACCGGCATTCGCCGCGGAGATGCCGCGGAGACGGCCATTATCGAGCTGGTTAAGTAAATAACCTTGAAAGCGCCCCTGCCAGTCGGCAGGGGCGCTTTTTTGATGCAATATTCTTGGCATGAAAAAGAACGTTTCCTTAAAAGAAGTGTACCTCGGAGACATACCGTTTACAAGCAAAAACGCACATGGAATGGCAGCCTTACTTATTCGTAGCAAACGGACTCTTACAACTCCTAACAAAAAAAGTCTGAAGAAATGCGCAATTCTGTGAAGATAATTGCTCAGATATTTCATTCATGAGATAAAACACGAAGGCTCAAAGAATTTTAATAATCTAGATATTTGCTTCGCAGTAGGGCAATCTCTCGCCCGTAACCAGCCACGTCCTCCTGCGGTGTTTCCAGATAAAAGGGCAGGTGTCGCAGCTTCGGGTGATTGATAATGGCGGTGAACGCGTCAAGACCGAGACTACCCTCCCCAATGCAGGCGTGGCGGTCCTTGTGGCTGGCAAAAGGATTTTTGCTGTCGTTCAGGTGAATGGCTTGCAGGCGTTCAAGACCCACCGCCCTGTCAAACGCGTCCAGCACGCCGTCCAGATCATGGACCAGATCGTACCCAGCGTCATAAACATGGCAGGTGTCCAGACACACGCCCAACAGCTCGTGATGTTCCACAAGGTCGATAATCGCCCGTAACTCCTCAAAGCTGCGGCCAACCTCGCTGCCCTTGCCGGCCATGGTTTCCAGCAGCACCTTGGGGGCCTGTCCGGGCCGCAGAACGGCGTTTAGCGTTTCGGCAATCAGTGCAATCCCCGCTTCCGGCCCCTGCTTCACATGACTTCCGGGATGGAAGTTATACAGGCTTCCTGGAAAATGCTCCAGACGGGCCAAATCGTCCGCCATGGTGTTTCTAGCGAACTCTCGGATATGGGGGTCGGCGGCGCAGCAGTTCAGAGTATAAGGTGCGTGAGCCAAAATGGGGAAAATGCGGTGTGTCTCCGCAAAGGCCCGATAGGCGGAAATATCCTCCATATCCAGCGGCCTTGCCGCCCCGCGGATTGCGGGTAAAAAATTGGAAGGTAGTGGCTCCAATTTCTGCCGCCGTTTTCCCCATGGCAAAAAAGCCTTTAGAAGAGGAGAGATGACATCCAATGTTCAGCATAAAAATCCTTTCGTAAAAGAGGGCTTACAGTGTAATCCGGTTCTCCGCCATCATGGGCCGCAGACCGCGTACCCGGGACAGGGCCGCAAGGAGAAGACCGCCCAATACATAACAGACGGCCGCCTCACCAAGGCCCAGCGTAAAGGCATTATACGCCAGCGCGGCGGGGAACGCATCCGTAAAGCCGGTTTGCTGGAAGGAGATGACTGCGCCCACGATGACCGCATTACACAAAACCGGCGGCAAAGGGGCGAACCATCTGTTGGGAGCCTTCATAGTAAGCACTGCCGCCAAAAGCGTTGCAAGAGAGCCGAAGACGATGTCCAGCATACCGTAGGGCGAGAGAAGATTTGCAACAAGACACCCCACAAACAGGCCTGGCGCAGTTGCGGGAAATAAAAAGGGCAGAACGCACAGTGCCTCCGAAAAGCGAAACTGTACCGGCCCGTAGGCCACGCCGAAGACGGAGGCAAAGTAGCTGAGGACGGCGTATAGTGCCCCCACAATGCCTGATAAAGTAATTTGTTGAACAGTGAAGCGAGATTTGGACATAGAAAAAGACCTCCTTTAAAATTCGGAGGCCGTCACAAAGCACGCGGCGCGCAAATGCGCATACCCCCATTTTTTTGTTTAGAGAACGGCAAATAATTTTGCCGAACGAACGCCGCTAGCGGCGCTTGGACAGGGAGATGGCACCTGTCGCTTGGAAGTATAGCACAGTGGGCGCGTAAAAGTCAAGGGGCCGCCTGATGGCGGCCCCTTGCGATGTTCATTTATGAGTCGGACACCACGAGGCAGTATAGCTCGGTGGTCTTGTCGGTGTTGAGCCGCAGCTCCGCTTCCACGCCCAGTTCTTCCAAAATGGCAGTCAACTCCTCCGAAGTCATGGCATAACCGGTTCCGGAACCACCGTCTTTGCCAGAGTAAGGTGTGCTCTCCCGGCCTTCCAAAAGTCCAGTGAGGCGCTCACTGGCAGGAAGAAAGACCACTCCGGCAAACACGATGTCTTCCTTTGAAGCGGCGTCGCTCTCACTGGCCTGATGGGTCATGAGGAGGGAAGGCGGGGGTTGCTGCGCAGAGTGAGTTGGGCTGTCGGCGGAGGAGGCGTCATATATCTCAGAGCGCTGAGAGGAAGGCGACCTGTAGTTCTGGGACATCGTATCCTCGCCAAAAGGTGCGTCCTCGGACTTGCCTTCTTCTTGGGTAGGGAGTGACTCCTGGCTTTCCATCCCGCTGGTTTCCGATTCGACCTTAAAAGCTGCACCACCTCCGGCCATAGGCACACTGCCGGAAAAGCGATCAAAGGGGAGCATCCGGACGGTGGCAAATACAAGAGCGGCACAGGCCGCCAAAGACGCAATCGTCTTCAGCGCGCGATGGGGCTTTTTCCGCGGCGCTGCGTTTGCCCGGATGACCGCCATCACGCCGTCGGCAAAACCGGCGGGGACCTCCGTCTCCTCAACGTCTTCAAACGCGACCCGGATGGCAAAAGCGTCCGAGACATACGCGGCACAGGCGGGACAGGCAGAAAGATGATCCCGTACCCTTCCGGCTTCCTGTTCTGGCAACTCCCCGTCTACAAAGGAATCCAGAAGGAGTGCATATTGTTCACATATTTTCATATCATCGCCTCTCCTTCTCTGCATTCTTGGACGGAGCGGCGGGTAAAAAGTTCCCGGTTTCCGTTAAAAATTCACAAAGCCGCTTTCGGCCCCGGTTGATGCGGGACTTCACAGTCCCCAAATCCACGTCCAGCGCCGCGGAAATCTCCTGATAGCTCAATTGATGAAGCTCTCGCAGCACCAGCACTGCCCGGTAGTCGTCCGGTAGGGTTTTCAGCCCGGAGCGGATGGCATCCCGCAGTTCAGACCGCTCCGCCTCCTCGTGGGGAGAGAGACGGTCATCGGGAATATTCAGGCTCAGCTCTCCATCGTTCAAAGAAACGGCCCGTTGCCGCTTTTCCCTGCGCAGAAGATCCACCGATGCGTTGGAAGTCAGACGGTACAGCCACGTTGAAAAGCTGGCCTCCCCCCGGAAGAAGGGCAGGCTTTGCCATGCGGAAAGAAGCGCTTCCTGTGCCGCCTCCTGCGCGTCCACCGGGTTTCCGCACATTCGCAGCGCCAGCGCGTAAACCCGTTTTTCGTAGCGGAGAACCAGCGTTTCAAAGGCGTCCGCATCGCCTGACCGAGCGGCTTTTACCAGTTGTTGTTCCGGTATGTCATTCATTTCAGATCCCTTTTGATCCCTTTCGTCACAGTATAAACGTCCTCAAGCGTGTTCATGCGGACGATCTGTTCCTTGTAATACCCCGCGTGGGGAATCCCCTTTAAGTACCAGCAATAGTGCCGCCGGGCCTCCAGCACGGCGGTTCGCTCGCCCCGGGCGGCGGCGGAAAGCTCAATCTGCCGCACCACGGTGTCGCACCGCTCCTTTAGTGGTGGCAGTGGCGGCAGGGGAAGCCCTTCCAAAAGGGCCTTTGCCTGTGTAAATAGCCATGGATTTCCAAAGCAGCCCCGCCCAATCATAGCCATGTCGGCACCGGTCCGTTCCAGAATGCGCACCGCGTCATCCGGCTTAAAAATATCACCGTTGGCAATGACTGGAACATGCACGGCCTCCTTGACCTCCCGGATGGAGTTCCAGTCCGCCTGCCCGCCGTACATCTGCACCCGGGTGCGCCCGTGTACCGCGATGGCGGAAACGCCCGCCTGCTCTAAAAGCCTTGCAACTTCCACGGCGTTTAGATTTCCCATGTCCCAGCCACGGCGAATTTTCGCCGTCACCGGCACGGGGCTGGACCGCACCACTGCCTCGGCAATCCGGGCGGCTTTTTCCGGGTCCTTCATCAAAGCGGAACCGTCTCCGTTTTTCACGACTTTCCCCACAGGGCAACCCATGTTAATGTCCACCACGTCCGCCCCGGACAGCTCCGCCGCAATCTGCGCTGCCTCCGCCATGCAGACGGGGTCGCTGCCAAAAATCTGCACGGCAAAGGGCCGCTCGCCCGGAAAGGGGGCCAACAGGCCTTGGGTCTTTTTGTCGCCGTAGCACAGGGCTTTTGATGATATCAGCTCGGTACAGGTATAGCCCGCCCCGTTTTCCGCGCAAATCTGGCGAAAGGCGGCGTCTGTCACCCCTGCCATGGGGGCCAGGGCCAGTTTTGATGAAATTTCCACTGTTCCAATTTTCAAAAAATGCGCTCCTTTGCGGGCATGAGGCCCAGATTGCCAATTTTTACGAAGACGCCCCAAACCGGGGCGCAATATACTTCCTCAGTCTATCACAATTCGGATCAAATGAAAAGAGGGAACCTGTCCCTTTCCTTGCTGGAGTTTAAGAACCTTCCAAAATCCGTCGGGGATGGCGGCTGCAAACCAAAAACTTTTGAACTCTCTCTTTTACCGACGGCATTTTTAAATGTTGATATGTAAAATAATGGAAAACCAACGAGGGAGGGGACAAGCCTGATGCACGGGCAGATCACTTTGGACAACGCACGGACGGTGCGTTTTTTAAACGGCGGCGTGCGCTTTTTTTTGGCGGCGGCGCTGAGCGCCGCGCAGATCACAGGGGGGAGCGCGCCTTTTGCGCTGGGCTTTTCGGCGGCTTGCGGAGCGGGAATCGATGGAATGTGCGCTTTGGCAGGGGCCGCTGTGGGCGCGCTGGTGTTTCTGGAGTTTTCAGCGGGACTTGCCCACATCGCCGTGGCAATTCTGGTGTATACGGCGGCGGCAGCTTTTCGGGGCATGAAACTGACGGACAGGCCCCTGTTCACCCCGCTGGTCGCCTCCGGAATGACGCTGGCGGTGGAGGGCATCTATGTGGCCCAGTCTCTCTCGCCATTGGCGCGGCTTACGCCATGTCTACTGACCACCGTGCTGGTGGGGGTGTCGGCCCGGTGCTGCGCGCCGTTGCTGCGGGGCGGTGAGGAAGAAAAAAAATCGGGGTCTTTGGAATTTCTGGCAGTGACGCTGTTGCTGGCGTTTTCCGATGTGGCTCCCGGAGGAATCTCTCTGGGGCGGACGGTCATCGCCTGCCTGGTTCTGTTCACCGCATGGCAGAAGGGAGCCTCTGCCGGGGCAGTCACCGGTGTGTGGGCGGGACTTTTAGCGGACCTGTGCGCAGGGGGAAATGCGCCAGTATTCACTGCCGCATACGGCTTTGCCGGGATGGCGGCAGGCTTGCGGACGAGGCACAGCCGTGTTTCCGCCGGGGCGCTGTGGCTGCTGGCGGCGTTGACAGCGCTGGCCCCCGTGACGCAGGCGCAGGGGATTTCCGCCATTGGAGAGGCGGCGCTTGCCATTCCTCTGTTTTTGCTGGTCCCTCCAAAGCTTTTGGGCGGCAAGCGGGTCAAGCAGGCTACACATCAGGAACCCGGCGCACTGCCTACTCTTCGGGAACGGTTGGAGCGGGCCGCGTCCGCCTTCCGGGACCTGTACGACAGTATGGGACGCGGCCCCATCCAGTCTGCAGAGGAAAATCCCGCCATTGTGTTCGACCGGGCGGCGGAGCGGGTTTGCCGGGGCTGCGCGCTGTGCGATTTGTGCTGGAAAAAGGAATACGGCGCGACATACAATGCCTTAAACGATGCCACACCCTATCTTCTGGAGCGGGGGCGGGTACTGGCAAAGGATTTTCCCAACCACTTTTCCTCGCGTTGTATCCATCTTCCCGAGTTTTTGGGAGCCATAAATGTGGAGCTGTCGGCTTATCTTCTGCGCAAGCAGTATCGCCGCAGAATGGATGAAACGCGGCAAGATGCAAAAGGGCAGTATGCCCGGCTCAGCGACCTGCTGGCCGCCACGGCGGCAAATTTGGAAGCGGTTCCCACGGCGGTGGGAGTGCGTTGCCGGTATCAGCTTGGCGCGGCCATCAAGCCCAAGCAGGGGGAGGTTTCCTGCGGGGACACGCTTGCCTCCTTTGAAACGGACAGCGGCTTGCTGTGCCTGCTTTTGTCTGACGGTATGGGCAGTGGCGAGGAAGCTCGGCGAGAATCCGCCCTGACCTGCCGGCTGCTGCGCCAGTTTTTGGAGGCGGGCGTGGAAGCTGAGGCTGCGCTGAACACGATGAATGCGGCCATGGCTCTGCGTGGGCAGGAGACGGGCAGCTTTTCCACCATCGACCTTTTGACCTTGCAGTTGGAAAGCGGGGAAACTGCCATTTATAAATACGGCGCGGCACCCAGCTACATCAAGCGTTTCGGAAGAGTGCGCCGCATTACCGGCGCGGCGCTACCCGCAGGACTAAAGCTGTCTCCGGCGGGGCCGGACGTGACGCGCCTGCGGCTGGAGCCGGAAAGCTTTGCCGTCCTTATCAGCGACGGAGCGGCGGACAGCAACCACGACGAGTGGCTTCAAAATTTGTTGGCAGGTTGGAACGGAACAGACCCGCAGCAGCTTGCAAATTTGATTCTGCGGGAAGCGGAAAAGCAAAACGGCCTCGCAGACGACTGTGGTGTGCAGGTGCTGTATCTGCCGTCCGAGGGACTGAAAGAAGTATAAGCCAAAGCCGAGGGGGCGTATATAGCTTTTTAGACAACCAAGCCGCGGGATTGAAAAATCCCGCGGCTTTAGCTTGCTTAAATTTTCCAAACGTAAACACACAAAAAATCTTTTCCGACGTGGGGGTATAAAAATTTCCCGGCAGTGCCAAAATGAGACTGGATTATATGCCGTTCCGGTTTGCGGAACCGACAGAAAAAAGGAGTGGATCAGAATGGTCAAGGGCATTTCTCGGCGGGTAGTGGTTGTGGACTCGCCGGACAGACGATACTTTGAGCAGGCGATTTTTATTGTGCGCAACGACGCGGCGGGAGAGGGCGTTTCCTCTCGCGAGTTGGTGGAGGAGGCCCGCCGGGTGGCGCAAGAATACGCAGGCGGCTCGGGACTGAAAAAGCGGCTCAACCAGATTCCTCCGGTGCTGTGGTCTCTGACCGGCGCGGGGGCCTGCGGACTGGCGTGGCTGCTGGTATCCGTGTTGTAAGAGAAAAAACAAAGCGGTACGCTTTCAAATTAAGAAAGCGTACCGCTTTGTTTGCGCGGCGCGGCGGTACATCCGCCGCGCCGCTCTTCGATCCGAAAAAACGACGGATCGCTCAAATAACTCAGGAATGGGGAACCAAAGGCTGCACCGTAAAGCTCAGCGCTGCCGGAGAGTGGGGATACTGCCGGGAAAAGGCCCGCACAATCCGTTCACAGACCATGCAGCTGTTTTCATAGTTGGCCTGCGGCAGCATCAGTATGTACTGGGAGACGCTGCACCGGGCCACCACGTCACCCCGACGGAGATTTCCCACGATCACGTCCTGCAAATTGTCCATACAGCAGTCCAAGCTGCGGCGGGATAGAGGTTTCGACTCGCAGCCCACGGCGGAAATCAAGGCAATGTGTACCGCGGCTCCACTGCGGGCCACAGACCGGGCCTCCGCCTGATAGATGATCCGAAAAAAATCGTAGTCGCACAAAAGCGCCCCTCTGACGCTACCGGGCTCGTCCAACTGCTCTCGCAAAAGCCCCAGATTCACTGACCGCTCATTGACGGTGCGGGCGGCTTCACGGTAAATGGCCCTGCTCTCGTCGGCGGGCATAATGCCAAAATTCGCAAAGAGCAGATCGCTCATCCGCTCATAAGTTTTTATCACGCTTTGCTGTTCACCCAATGCAAGCTGCGCCCGCATCAAAAATTGATACACTTCCTCGTCGTAAGGTTCCACAAGAATTGCCCGATCGCACAGTGCCACAATGTCGGACTGCCGCGCCTGCTCCTGCAAAAGGGGGAGGACGGAGCGCAGCATTCTGAGATAGAGATTGTGAAAATAAGTACTTTGCGGAACAATCCAGGATTCGGAGGACAGCTTGGGCAGAAAATCACCCTGATAAAGTTCCATGGCTTCCAGATACAGTTTGAGCTGGGCCTGCTCGTCCGGCTGGGCCGAAGCGGCCTGACACAAAGTCTCAAATTCTTCCACATCCACTAAGACGGGAATATCGCCGTTCCAGGCATAACTGCCGCCACGGCGGATAATCAGTGCATGTCCCGTGCCGTCGCCCAGCCCATCCAGCATGGTGCGGACCCGGTGAAACATGGTCTTTAATGCGTTCACAGGATTCACGGTTCCATCGTCGCCCCACAGCAAACTGAACAGCTCGCTTTGCGAAACAGGGCGGTTTCGGCAACAGATCATATATGCCAGCAGCAGCCACACCTTCCGGGATCGGTTGTCGCTGTCTGTTATCTCTCGGTCATTCCAATGCAGCGAGAAGCCTCCCAGCATTTGAATTTTCAAAATGGAAGACTGCTGATTTGCCAAGCAGGACGCCCCCTGTCCGTTCAAATCCGGAATACACGTGGCACCGCAGCGCCCGATACACCAAACTATAACATACCTCCTTTTTATTTGCAACTGTTACATTTTTAAAAAAGTTGAGTGAGGAAGTTTAAAAAAACGGAGTAGGCCGCGCCGAAACGCAGTGAGCCGCCTGACTTTTTGACGCACCTCTTTGACAGGCAGCTCAGATATAATATAGTAATAAAATCAGCAATTTTGCGGGACGAAGGGACAGATTCTTTGCAACGCTTGCGCAGATCGACGTTATGACGGAGACTTTGCATCGGCGGGGCGAAGGCGCAGCCGGGGAAGCAGTTTGGGAGCAAGTACGCCCACCACAATGATTTTTACCATGTCGCCGGGAAGAAACGGAATCATCCCCGCCATCAGGATTGCCGAAATGTCCATTCCCTTGCCCATGTATACGTTCAGAATTACCGCCATGTAGGGCAGACCCACGGCGTACAAAACCGCCAGTCCCGCCAAAGCTGCGGGGACCACCCGCTTCATGGACCGTCCGTCTCCCGCCAGTGTTCCAATGACCCATGCGGCGGGAATCAGCCCCAACAGAAAACCGCAGGTGGGATAGAGAAAGTACCCAAGGCCGCCGCCGGAGGTGAAAATGGGAAGGCCTGCCAATCCCAGCGCCACATAGACAAGCTGGCTCAACGCCCCATATTTTGCCCCCAGCAGTACGCCTGCCAGAGCGGTAAAGAAAAATTGCAGCGTGATGGAGGAATAGAGAAACGGAACTTTGATGAACGCGCCCACGGCGGTCAGCGCCGCGAACAGGGCGCAGAGAATCAGTGCTTTTGTTTTCATGGGGACCTCCTGTTGTAAACGTGTTGTTGATTTGTGGTTTACAGAAAGAATAGCACATTTTCTGAGAATGTCAACCTTGATTTCTTGGACGGTTTACAACTCTCGGCGGTTTACAAAGGGGGTGCAACGTGGTATGCTGACAGGGAATTTATAAGAGGAGGCAGACCCGATGAGCCGTCAAAAAATATTGGAGCTGCTGAGGAGCCGACCGGAGGATTATTTTTCCGGGGAGGAGGCCGCCGAGCGGCTGGGAATGAGCCGGGCCGCGGTCTGGAAGGCGGTGGATGCCCTGCGAAAAGAGGGCTATACAGTGGAGGCACGGACAGGACTGGGGTATCGGCTTCTTTTTGCGCCGGACGCGCTGACGGAGAAGGAAATCCGGGGCTTCTTGGGCGAGACGAAACTGGTGGGCCGGGAGCTGATGTGTTTGGACAGCGTGGATTCCACCAATACGTTTTTGAAAAAGCAGGCGCTTTCCGGCGCAGCAGAGGGCACCGTTGTGACAGCGGACTGCCAGACGGGGGGCCGAGGACGGATGGACCGTCCGTTTCAAAATCCCGGCGGGAAGCTGGTGGCTCTTTCCGTGCTGCTGAGGCCCCAAGGGGTGCCGATGACGCGGCTTGGTTGTGTCACAGCCCAGACCGCCGTGGCGCTGTGTGGCGCGGTGGAGGAGGTTTGTGGAATTCGTCCGGGTATCAAGTGGACCAACGATCTGGTGATCGGGCGGAAGAAGCTCTGCGGGATTTTGACGGAGATGGCGCTGGAGGGCGAGAGCGGCAACCTGCAATATCTGGTTATTGGCATGGGTATTAACGTCCACCAGACGGAGGCGGATTTTGGTCCGGAGCTTCGGGAAATTGCCGTGTCTCTGGACATGGCGTTGGGGAAAGCGGTATCCCGCCCCGCGCTGGCGGCGGCGGAGATTCGGGCGCTGGATCGGTTGTACGGAGACATTCTCCGAGGGGATACCGACTGGTATTTAGATACCTACCGGCGGGACTGCGTGACTCTGGGAAAGCCTGTGCAGCTCATTTCGTCAGACGGAGCGCGAGAGACGGCCAGAGCGCTGGACATTGACGACGAGTTTGGCCTTGTGGTGGAGTTGGAAGACGGAACGCGAAAGACCGTCCGCACCGGCGAGGTATCCGTCCGGGGTATGTATGGCTATGTGGACTGACGGCTTCCCAATGCGGGTGCGTCGGGGAGCCGGGAGGAATAGAGGAGGACCGGTTTGAAAAAATACTGGGAGCTGTTTGTTGCCTTCGCGAAAATTGGTGTGATGACCTTTGGCGGTGGGATGGCGATGCTGCCGATGCTGCAGCGGGAGGTAGTGGAGAACAAGGGCTGGGTCACCGAGGAAGAACTGGCGGACTATTTTGCCATCGGCCAGTGCACCCCTGGTATTATCGCGGTGAATACCGCCACCTTTGTAGGGCAAAAGCGCGGGGGCGTGCCGGGGGGCATTGCGGCGACCCTGGGCGTTGCGTTTCCGTCGGTGGTAATTATCTCCCTGCTGGCGGGAATTATCGATAACTTTAATCATCTGGCATGGGTGAAAAACGCCTTCGCCGGGATTCAGGTGTGTGTGTGCGTGCTGATTTTCAATGCAGTGGTGAAGCTGCTGAAAAAGTCGGTGGTAGACAAACGGACTCTGGTGATTTTTCTACTGGTGCTGGCAGGGAGCTTTGCGCTGGATGTTACGCCGGTGGTGTTTGTGGTGCTCTCCGCTCTGGCGGGTATCGCGCTGCGGCAGTTGGAGGCGCGAAAGGCATGATTTATCTTCAGCTTTTTTTGGAATTTTTTAAGGTGGGCCTTTTTTCGGTGGGCGGCGGGATGGCCACGCTGCCGTTTTTGGCCCACATGGGGGAAGCCACCGGGTGGTTTACGCAAAGCCAGCTCATGAACATGCTGGCGATTTCCGAGTCCACGCCGGGACCTGTGGGCATCAATATGGCCACCTACGTGGGCTTTACCGTGGCGGGAGTTCCGGGAGCGATTGTGGCCACCGTGGGAGAGGTGACCCCCT
This sequence comes from Oscillibacter sp., assembly GCF_032060045.1. Taxonomy (GTDB): domain Bacteria; phylum Bacillota; class Clostridia; order Oscillospirales; family Oscillospiraceae; genus Oscillibacter. Next base: position 12,327 of record NZ_DAMBZJ010000020.1, on the reverse strand, counting down.
CCATCGTTGTGATTTTGATTATTGCGGCGTTGCTGCAGCAATTTCGCCGCAGTAAATACGTGGAGTTTGCCTTTTACGGGCTGCGTCCCGCTTCCACCGGGCTCATCGGCGCGGCCTGTCTGGCTGTTATTCTGGAGACACTGGTGAATTTTGCCGCCTTGTCGACCGACGGGGTGGACTGGGCCGGATTGTTTAACTGGCGGGGTCTGGCGCTGGCGGGAGTTTTGCTGGTGTTCACCACTTGGGTGAAACCCACGAAAAAGTGGCATCCCATTATCTTTATTGCAATTTCCGCCGTCGCGGGCGTGGTATTCCGCTTCGGCGGGGCATGAGGCTGGCGCGGCCCCAAGCGGGAATCAGAACGTGAAAAAAACCACCCACAATGCTATAT
>NZ_DAMBZJ010000020.1:0-11837 GCF_032060045.1 Oscillibacter sp. | reverse complement strand
GAGAGTTTCTTACCAGTTGGAGTGGAAGTAAACCCAAAGGCCCCCGATTACCAGCACCTGCAAAAACAAAATGGCCGGAATGCCGAAGCGAAAGGTCTTGTGAAGGGTTTTGTGGCGAAAGACCTTCATACCCAAGAGTGCCCCAAGACTGCCGCCCATGGCGCTGAGAAGAAACAGCGTTTTCTCCGGGACCCGGCGAGTGCTTTCGTGGTTTACTTTCCACTTTGCCTTCAGTTTGTCAAAACCAAAAACCAGAAAAGTAATCAGGTTGATCAGGAATAGCCACGTGAGCGCAAGGCCCAGAGGAGAGGCGAACAGGAACGCCACGGTGGAAAAGTTCGTGGCTTCCGGAGGCACAGGCAGTTTCGATTCCATTGGGAGCCCTCCTTAATGAATCAGTAAACCATTCAGCGGGAAATGCAAAATGAGCCGACGGAATTTTCCGTCGGCTCATTTTAACACAGCGATCAGGCCTTTTCAAGCGTACGCAAGACTGCGGCGGTCTTTGCTGCCAGCCGCGCGTTGTTATATACCAGCTGGATGTTGCTGTTCAGAGAGTCACCCCCGGTAAGGTCCTTAATTTTCGCCAGCAGGAAGGGTGTGGTTTCCTTGCCGTGAATCCCCTGCTGCTCTGCCTCTTTAACGGCCTGAGCAATGGCGTCGTTGATAACCTCCGGGGACATGGAATACTCCTCGGGAATGGGGTTTGTAACTAACATCCCGCCGCCAAGGCCCAACTCCTGCTGGACGTGGAAGGCCTTTGCCAGCTCTTCCGGGGTGTCCAGTCGATAGTCCACGCCAAAGCCGGATTTCCGGGTGTAGAAAGCGGGCAGTTCCTCCGTACCGTACCCAATGACGGGCACGCCGTGGGTTTCCAGATACTCCAAGGTCAGACCAAGGTCCAAGATGGACTTCGCGCCCGCGCAGATCACCATGACGGGGCTGTTCGCCAGCTCTTCCAAATCCGCCGAGATATCCATGGTGGTTTCCGCGCCCCTGTGAACGCCCCCGATGCCACCGGTGGCAAAGACGGAAATGCCGGCAAGGTTCGCGATAATCATAGTGGTGGTGACGGTGCAGGCCCCGTCCCGGCCCTGCGACACCAGCACCGACAGATCCCGGCGGCTGGCCTTGGGAACGGCGTGGCCGGTTTTGCCCAGATAGTCGATCTCGTCTTTGGAAAGGCCGGCCTTCAGGCGCCCTTTGATGATGGCCATGGTGGCAGGAACGGCACCGTTGTCCCGGATAATCTGCTCCACGTTCAGCGCTGTCTCCACGTTCTGAGGGTAGGGCATGCCGTGGGAAATAATGGTGGATTCCAGAGCGACCACGGGCTTGCCCGCGTCCAGTGCAGCGCGTACTTCAGGAGAGATATCCAGATAATTGTTCAGCATAATGATTCCTCCAAGTATTATTTTTAAATAAAAATGACTGATTGTAAAATAATCTGTTGAAAATCGGGGGATTAAAGTGCTTTATAGACCTCCGCGCGGCGGCATAGCTCGTCGGCTTGCATGGCCGGATTGATCGTCTCTCCGCTCTCCATGGCGATGGACGAGGCGGCAAGTCCCAGACGCGCCGTCTCCTCCAAATCCGAGCCCCGGAGATAGGCCCAAGTGATTGCGGCCATAAACGCGTCGCCGCAGCCGGTGGTATTCACCATGGTTCCGGGGATCACCGGAAGTTGCACGGCGGTGTGGTGGTCGGCGGCAAACACGCCGTCGCCGCCCATTGAGATGAACACGCGGCGCAGTCCGGTTTCCAACAGCGCGTCCGCCGCACGGCGAAGGCTTGACCCATCCCGGATTTCCACGCCGGAAAGCAGCTCCGCTTCAATGCGGTTGGGTTTCAAGGTGTGAAGTTTTCCTAAAATAGGCCGGAGTTTCTCCGCCTTGGCTGTGGAGACAGGGTCGCAGAAAATGGGGGCGGTGCAGTGGTCCGCCAGATAGGCGAGAGCTTCCGCCGGAGGGTTTGTGTCCGCCACCACCACTTGAGCGCTGTCCAGTAGTTTTTGACGCTGGGCCAAAAACTGGGGCGTCAGCCGCTGGTAAATCTCCATATCGCTGACGGCAAGGGCCATGTCGCCGCCCTCGTCGTTGATGAAAAGGTAAGTGGAGGTATGTTCCCCCGGCAAAAAGGGAGACTGGGACACGTCAATGCCCACTTCTGCGCAACCTGCGGCAATTTTCCGGGCATTCAAATCGTCGCCAAACACCGTCAACAGCCGCACGTCCAATCCCATGAGGGCCATATTGTGGGCAATGTTGCGGCCTACACCGCCAAGGCTCATGCGTACCCGTCCGGGATTGGAGTCCCGGGCCACTGGCACCTCGGCGGGCCAGCCGCCGATGTCCATGTTCACGCCGCCCACCACCGCCGCGTAGGGCGCGGTGCGGACAATATAGCCTTTCCCGGCGATGCAGCCCTTTTTCATCAGATTCGAGATGTGAACAGCCACGCTGGAGCGGGTGATGCCCGCTTTTTCCGCCAGCTCCTGCTGGGAAATCAGGGGATTTTCTTCAATCCAATTGAGTAGCTGACGCTCTCTTTGGGTCATGAACTTCACCTCTGTAAGCATTTTTTAATTTCGTAATCATATGTTTATTTTACCCGTTTCAAAAAAATTGTCAAGAGGAAAATTCACGGGGTTTCTCCGAAAGTGGATGCGAAAATACTTGTTACGGGAACTCCCACCTCCTGATTTTCGTCCAAGAGAAAAAAGGAGGCTGAATTTAAGTGAAAAAAATGAGGATAGCAATCGTATTGATGACTTTGTGCGCATTTCTGGCGGCCTGCGGGCAGGCTCTGCCGCCGTCGGCATACGCAGAATCGTCTTCCGGGGTTTCCGGGGGAGTGGATGATCCTACGGGAAGCGTAACCGTGTGCCGGATTGTGGACGGAGCGGAAACAGGAGAACTTTTGCTGGCGGAGCTAAACGGAGCGGATGGCGTGTATCTTCTGTCGACGGAGAATCTCCCCGTGACGGTGGACGGACAATCCGCAGATGCAAAAGACCTTACCGATGGTATGACGGTGGAGGTGGAGCATTCTGGCATGGTGCTGGAGAGTTATCCAGCACAATTCGCGCAGATTGTCTCGCTGCGGGCGCAAACACCGGAAAAAGGCAGTTATAACGACCTGTGTGGCCTGTGGCTGAAGGTCTTGGATGATTTGTGGAATACGGACACAGGCTTGAACGGCATGGAGGACGGCGGCACGGTTCCCTACGTGGGCGTGAATTTAAGCAGCGCCCCCGGCGATCTGACAGAGACAGAAAAGGCTGCCGTGGCGTGGCAGTTTGGGCAGCTTCACGGGGCGCAGGCTCTGATGGGAACCTTTGAAGAGCTGAAAGAGCAGGGGTATATCGACGGGGAGCAGCTTTTCTGGGAGGACGGCGTGCTTTTTTCCGTCACCGCGAACAAGCAGGGCGAGACGGCGGATGCCAGCCTGCCAACCCTGACGTTTGACGCGCAGAAATGGCGCGGGGGCCGCGGCGCGTATTTCTTTTCCGACTGCGTGTGCGTCTGGCCTAAGAGCGGCACATGGAAGGAGTACAGCATTGGAAACGAAGCCATCTCCTGAGTATAAATCCCCGCCGGACAAGGACTGTCCGACGGGGATTCCTTGTTGCACCAGGGGGAATCCCATGCTATAATGTCTAAGAAGCGGGCAGGATATTTACGCCGCCGTTTCCACTGAGTTTTCATACATTATTACGTCCGGTTTTCAATCGGCTGAAGCAGGAGAGTGAGCATGACCGCCAAAGAATTTCAGACCCATTCCTTATTTCAAATTTTCATCAGCTATTTTAAGCCCCACCGGCGGCTTTTCTTTCTGGACATCGGCTGCGCTTTTGCGATGTCTCTTATTGATCTGGCGTTCCCCTTTGTGTCTCGGTGGTGCATGTATACCCTGCTGCCCGAAAATGCGTGGCAGGCATTTTTCGCCGTGATGACAGCCGTGGTGGCGGCTTTTACATTGCGAGCGGCCCTGAGCTATGTCATTGCCTATTACGGGCATACCTTCGGCATTCTGGTGGAGGCGGATATCCGCCGGGACCTGTTTCACCACATGCAGGAGTTAGATTTCCGCTACTATGACAAAAACCGCACCGGCCAACTGATGAGCAGGCTCACCGCCGATCTGTTCGACATTACGGAGCTGGCTCACCACGGACCAGAGGACGTGTTCATCTCCTTTGTGACCATTGTGGGGTCCCTTGCAGTGATGTTTACCATTCAGCGGCGGCTGGCGCTGGTGATTGCGTTGATTCTTCCTGTGTTTTTCGCCGTGGTATGGAGCTTCCGCCGGTCTATGGCGGAGGCGTCGGACGCGGTGAAGCGGAAGACCGCCGCCATCAACACGGATATCGAGTCGGGCCTGTCAGGCATCCGCACCGCCAAGGCCTTTGCCAACGAGGCGGCGGAGCTGCGCAAGTTTGACCGGTCCAACGAGACGTTTAAAACTTCCAAGCGGGTGTTTCACAAGGCCATGGGCCGGTTTAACGCCGCCATGGAGTTTTTCCTGTGCATGCTGCAGGCGGCGGTGATTGCCGCAGGCGGTTGGTTTATCATGCAGGGGCAAATGAACACCATCGACCTGATTACCTTCAGCTTGTATATCACCACCTTTGTCAGCCCCATCCGCAAACTCTCCTCCTTTATGGAACTGTTTGCCAACGGGTCTGCGGGGTTAAAGCGTTTTGCCGAGCTGATGCGGGAGGAACCGGCACTAAAGGACGCGCCGAATGCGGCGGACCTTTCCCGCGTGGAGGGGCGGGTGGATCTGGACCATGTAAGCTTTGCCTATCGGGACAATCTGCCGGTGCTTCACGATGTTGACCTGCACATCCGCCCCGGCGAAACGGTGGCGGTGGTTGGCCCCTCCGGGGGCGGAAAGTCCACCCTCTGCCAGCTCATTCCCCGATTTTACGACGTGTCCGGGGGAAGTGTGCGGCTGGACGGGAAGGATGTTCGCCATGTGAAGCAAAGTTCCTTACGCCGAAACGTGGGCGTGGTGCAGCAGGAGGTGTTCCTGTTTGCCGCCAGTGTGCTGGAAAACATCCGCTATGGTCGGCCTGAAGCCACGGAGGAGGAAATTTTCAAAGCCGCGAAGGAAGCGGAGATTTATGACGATATCTGCGCCCTGCCCGACGGGTTTGACACCTATGTGGGCGAGCGGGGAACCCTGCTCTCCGGCGGGCAAAAGCAGCGCATTTCCATCGCTCGGATTTTCCTGAAGGACCCACCGGTGCTGATTCTGGATGAGGCAACCTCCGCGCTTGACAGTGTGACGGAGGCGAAAATTCAGGCCACCTTCGAGCGTCTTGCTAAAAACCGCACCACGCTGATGATTGCCCACCGACTTTCCACCGTCCAAAAGGCGGACCGGATTCTGGTGGTGGAGAACGGCGAAATTGTGGAGCAGGGTCCCCACGCGGAGCTGCTGGCCAAAAACGGCGCGTATGCTCAGCTATACCGTACGCAGGAATTGCGCCATGGATAAAACAAAGCTTTTAGACAGGGCCGCAAAAAGCGGTGAGGAGCGGCTGATTCTCGCCCGGGTGCTGGATCGGCTGGAGCAGGCCCAAAGCCGCAATATCCCCACCGCCACGGATTTTCTCTCTCCCCAGGAGCGGGCCTCCGCCGAGGTGCTTTTGCGCCTTGCGGGCGTGGGGGAGACAGAGTATGTGTCCATGGGCGGCTATGAAGGAGCCGAGCGGCGAATCCTTTTATTTCTGCCGGACTGGATGGACATGGAAGCGGCGGCAGAGCAAGGCCCGCTGCGGTGCCTGCGGGCGAAATACCGTCCCGAATACGACCTTGGCCACCGGGATATTTTGGGGAGTTTGATGGGCATGGGCGTGACCCGGGAGAAGACTGGGGACATTCTGGCGGGCAAGGAGTCCTGCGACTTGATTGTGCTGGAGGGCGTGGCCGATTTTTTGCTGCAAAGCTGGGACCAGGCCGGGCGGGCAAAGCTGAGTGTCTCCGCCATTTCAGCGGAGGAGTTGTCCGTGCCGGAGGAGCGCTTTGAAGAAGTCCGGGATACGGTGATGAGCCTTCGGCTGGACGCCATTGCCGCCACGGGTTTTAAGATGGCAAGAGGAAAAGCGGCCTCCCTGATTGCGAGCGGCCGGGTGCAGGTCAACTGGCTGGAATGCACGAAACCGGACCGTCTGCTGGCGGAGGGAGACACCGTTTCCGCCCGGGGCGTGGGCCGGTTTACGGTGACGGAAATCGGCGGCGTGACCAGAAAGGGCCGGACGTCCATTGTGGTTCGGCGGTCCGTTTGAGGAAGTGCGCATATGCTGGAATATGAATTTGAGACCATTGACTTGATTTTTGAGCGGGAAACACCCGGCAAGTGACAGGAGGAGCTGCATGGAGCAAGCGAAAATTGACCGGATCAACGAACTGGCTCGCAAGGCGAAGTTGCCCGAGGGCCTGAGTGAAGAGGAGACGGCGGAGCGTACCGCGCTGCGCAAAGAATATGTGGGGGCGGTGCTGGGCAATTTACAAGGACAGCTGGACAATACCGTGCTTTTGCGGCCCGACGGATCGAAAGAAAAGCTGAAGAAGAAAGGGAAGTGACGTCCATGACCCCCGAGAAACGAAATCAGGACAGCGACTGGGGCCATTGGGCGCTGATTGTCTTCCTGTTCGCAATAGGCATTTGGCCCGTGGCGCTGTATCTGCTGTTTTCCAAACTGTTTGGGAAGGGCGGTGACAAGAAAAAAACTGCGCCCCAAGCTTCCGCGCGCCCGGGCATGGAGCAGGCCCACCCGCAGGGACATGCCGTGGGCAGACGGGCGGAGGCTGCCGCCAGAAATCTGACCAGACGCCCGGCGGTGAAGCGGTCCAATGCGCAGACCATGAAAATGGTTGGCCTTATCGCTATGGGCATTGGGATTCTGCTCGCGTCGGAACCGGCGGGGATGGTGTTTGATGGGTTCAGTGGCTATCTCTGGGAGCTTTTTCAGTATTCCGCCATTGCGGCGGGTGGTCTGGGCCTGTTTTTCGGCGGTCTGAACATGGATGCAACTATGCGCCGTTATGCCCGCTATTCTGCAGTGCTGGGGGAGGCGGAGACCGTCTCCGTGGAAGACCTGAGCCGAAAACTTGGCTGGCCCAGACGGCGCGTGGAGAAAGATTTGGCGAAGATGATTGACCGGGGCTATTTTGGGCCTCAGGCCTATCTGGACCAGAGCCAAGGCTGCTTTTTTCGCAGCGCTCAGGCTGAGGAATCCCACCGCCGCCATAAGGAGGCGGAAGATCCCGTCCGTCAGCCGCCCAAGGAGGCAGAGGAGGGATATTCTGGCATTCTGAGAAGTATTCGCCGGGCCAATGAGCGGATTGCCGACCCTGTTTTGTCCGAGAAGATTGACCGTTTGGAAGACGTGACCGCCCGCATTTTTCGGGCGGTAGAGGCGGACCCGAAAAAGAAGGACCACATTGACACGTTTATGAACTACTATCTGCCCACCACTCAAAAGCTGCTGGACTCCTACGCGGAGTTTGACGCGGCGGGCGTGGAGGGGGAGAACCTGCGTCAGGCCAAGCTGCGGATCGAGCAGACTATGGATTCCATCGTCGCGGGCTTTGAGCACCAGCTGGACGAGCTTTACAAGACCGATGTACTGGACGTGGACAGCGATATCCGGGTAATGGAAACCATGCTTCGGCGGGATACCGCCAGCGTGGAGCGGGACTTTGGGCTGGGCGGTCTGGAGAAAGGAACTTCCCCCTCCGGGCGGAGCCGCGATGTGGATTTAGGCGGAACGGCGGCACAGACGCAGGAGGAGTAAAGGCTGCGCCGACACCGCGGAACAAGAGGGAAATCGCAGTGTTGACAGCAGGTGGGAGTGGAGAAGATGTACAAAACGGTGCATGGCGTTGAGCTATACTGCCGCAGCGTGGGCGAGGGAAAGCCGGTGGTGCTGCTCCACGGCCTTGGCTGCGACCATCGATTGATGACGGGGTGCATGGAGCCGGTGTTTGAACAGCGGCCGGGCTATCGACGCATCTACGTGGACCTGCCCGGCATGGGCCGGTCAGACGCACCCATGGACCGGGCTTCCTCGAATGCGATTCTGGAGCTTTTGCGCGTTCTTATCGCTGAGCTGACGGCGGGAGAGCGGTTTTTGCTGGTGGGAGAGTCCTATGGTGGTTACCTTGCTCAGGGCCTTTTGACCACAGAGCTGAGATTATTGACGGATGGGCTTTTGCTGATCTGCCCGGTGACTGTGCCGGAGCCGGAAAAACGGGAACTGCCTCCGGTGGGTGCCCTGGGTTATGATGAGAAATTTCTCCGGGAGCTGGGACCAAACGAGCGCGCGGCGTTTTGCAATCTGGCGGTGCTGGCAAACCGGCGGGTTTATGAACGGTATGAACAGGAGATTGCGTCCGGATTAGGTCTTTCAAACGGGGAATTTGTGTCGGCGCTACGGCGGAATTACGCGTTTTCCTTCGACGTGGATGCCCAAATCCGGACGCTGCACTTTGATCGGCCCGCGCTGCTGCTGGCCGGTCGGCAGGACGTCTGCGTGGGATACCGGGATTTATGGAAGCTTCTGGAGAACTTCCCTCGGGCGGCGTTTGCCCTGTTGGATTTGGCGGGCCACAATTTGCAAATAGAACGCCCGGAGGTGTTTTCCACGCTGGTGGGAGACTGGCTGGACAGAACGGCGGACTGCTTTTAAGTAGCCCGTTTCCTTGCAGATAAAAAAGACGGGGGATTGCCGAACCGGCAATCCCCCGTCTTCTGATGTATTTATAAATTGAGCAAAAGCTTTGCGGTTATGTGCAAATAATAAGGCTGCACCGCAAAACCAGCTGCTCACTCTGGAAAATGGAAAAGTGTGCGCTGTAAGTAAATCGGTGCGCATGCCGTTGAAAATTACTTGAAAGTCAACTCAGAATGACTGCCAGCACCAGCCCCAAAAGGCAGCCGAACGCCACCTGAAGTGGCGTGTGTCCCACAAATTCCTTCAGCTTCACTTCGCTTTCAAGATCGCTGCTGGCAAGTTCCAAAAGCTCGTTGAGAGCCTTGGCGTGCTTGCCTGCTTCCAGACGAACGCCCATGGCATCGTGCATGACAATAATGGCCAGAATGGCGGAGACAGCAAACGTTGCCGAGTCCAGACCGCACTCCAGTCCCGCGGTGACGGCCAAAGCCGTCACGGTGGCAGAGTGACCGCTGGGCATTCCTCCATCTCCAAACAGACGGCGAATGTCCAGCTTTCGGTTCATCAGAGCATAAATGATCAATTTCAGGACTTGGGCGGTAATCCAAGCGATCATTGCGTTTATTAAAAGATGGTTGTTCCATAGCGTCATATCGTGTTAATGCCCCCCGTACTGCAGGTATTGGCCGCGGCCTGCTCCATCACACTTCGACATTATAGCACATGCTAACTGAATGAGCCAGCATATTCGGGTAAAATCCCGCGTTTTTTTAGGTCCGAGAGCAAACGCGGCGTACATGCAAGGCAGAACCATTTTATGCGCCGGAGATTCTGCGCATGCAGCAATGGTGTGCCGTGAGCAGGCCGGAAAAACCTGACCGGAGGTATTCCCCACAGGCATACGCAAGCTCATCCAAGTCCTGTAAGCTTCTACTCAGCGGTGGCAGGCAACGAAAACATATATTCCTTCAGTTCCAAAAACCCGACGCAGCCCGTGGGCCGCGCCGGGTTTTTTAAAGGTAAGTGCAGTTAGCGCCGCAGCGATTGGTCACCGCACGGTGACCGGAAGAGCGAAAACAGGCTCGCTCAGTCCGCGTTTTTGGAGGCAATCGCCTTTTGCAGCCAATCCTTGCCGTCTACAAAGCGGGCGACCACATAGCTGATGACATAGTCACCGGCGGAGTTGATCATAGTGGCGGGGGGATCTACCAAATTACCGATGGTGATGGCGATGGGATAAGCCAGCTCCAACTGGTTGGGGAAGAAGACGGAGCACATGATGAACTCGCCGATGTAGCCGCCGCCGGGGATACCGCTCATACCCACGGAAGAGAACACCGCAACCAGAATGACTTTCAGGAAGGTGCCCATCCCATCAAACGGAACACCAAATACGCCGAACAGGAACGCAATTTTCAGCACGCAGGAGAAGCAGGAGCCGTCCATGTGCATGGTGGCGCCCAAAGGCACCACAATCTCGCTGACGTCCTTGGGAATGCCGGTTTCCTCTGCCACTTCCATGTTGGTGGGAATGGTGGCCACGGAGGAGCAGGTGCCCAGGCTGGTGACGGCGGGGCGGAGAATGTGCCGCAGCATCACCTTGATAGCGCCCTTTCCGCCGCCGAAGCGGGCAAACAGAGGGAAGGCGGTAAATATATAGATAAGGCAGAGGGGATAGTACACCAGTAGTGCGCGGCCATAGTCCTGCGCGATGCCGGAACCATAGGTTGCCACAAGATCGGCGAAGAAGCCGAAAAATGCGATGGGCGCATAGTAGGTGATGATCTTGACCACTTTCATCATGCAGTTGGACAGATCCTCCAAAAACTTACCCACAAGGCAGTCCGCTCCGCCGTTCATATTCACACCAAAGCCGAAGATGATGGAAAACACAATCAGGGGCAGCATGGCCCGACGGCTCAGCAGCGCCACAAAGTCCTCCGCCGTGAGGAAGCTGACAATCAGCTCCGCAATGGTCTTCTGCTCATCCACCGTTCCGGCGGGAATGTTCTGCCAGGGAATCAGCACAGGGGGAATCAGCTTCAACATAACAATCATGATTACAGCGGCAATGGCACCGGTGATCACAAAGGTGGCGATGGTGGCGCCCATAATTTTGCCAGCTCGCTTGGCGCTTTTCATGTTGGCCACGGCGCCGGAGATGGACGCAAACACCAGGGGAACCACGATGCAGAACATCAGGTTAATGAAGATCTGGCCCAGAGGCTTCAGAACGGAAGCGCCGAGTCCAATCACGTCGCCGTTTGCGTCCTTCACGTTGGGGAACAGGGCGCCCACGACACAGCCCAGCACAATGCCGCATACCATGCAGATCAAAAGGCCATAGCTGCTCCGCAGGGAGCTTTTCTTACTCATAAATTTAATCCTCTCTTTCACACACAATGGGGGGAGTTCAAACGCGCTGCGTTTATTTTGCGGGGCGAAGCTCCTCATCAGTAATTTCGCCCTTGCAAACAATGTTGGTGGGCCCCGTCAAATACAGGGACCGGATGGCGGAGCCCTCCCGCTCCACGTCCACGATGAGCTGCCCGCCGGTCATATCCACCCGGACGCCGGATCCCGAAACTTTGCCCTGCAAGGTCAGAACCGCGGCCACAGAGCCGGTGCCCGTGCCGCAGGCATAAGTAAAGTCCTCCACGCCACGCTCAAACGTCCGCTCATAAACCGCGTCCTCGCCGATAAGCTCGTAGAAATTCACATTGGCGCCCTTGGGGAAGGAAGGGTGATGCCGCATGGCGCGGCCCAGCTCCCGCAGCTCGTTTTCCTCTGCTTCCCGCAGGCCCTGATAAGGAACCGCCGCATGAGGAAGACCCGGATTGCCCAGCTCCACATAAGCGCAGGAATAGCGAACACCGTCCACCTCGATGGGATGCTCCAATTGGATGGTGGAGGGGTCATTCAGGCGGATGCGATAACACCGCCTGTCAATGCGCCTGCCTGTGACAATGCCCGCCGTGGTTTCCACCGTCTGTGTTTCTCCGGCAAGACCGGTTTCATAGCCGTACCGGCAGATGCACCGGGCACCGTTTCCGCACATTTCACCCACTGACCCATCAGCGTTATAAAACCGCATTTTGTAGTCGCCGCCCTGTGTGGGTGCGTCCACGACCATCAGACCGTCTGCCCCGAT
>NZ_DAMBZJ010000019.1:51481-58216 GCF_032060045.1 Oscillibacter sp. | reverse complement strand
GCGACTGCTCTTCCCTCACCGAGCTGATGCTGGCGGACAAATGTGGCGTCAGGGGACAGGAGATTATGTTCTCCTCTAATAACACTCCGTCCGAAGAATACGAATTGGCGGACCAGCTGGGGGCTGTCATCAATCTGGACGACATCACTCATGTGGAGTTTTTGGAGCAGTCCATCGGTCGTATCCCGGAGAAAATCAGCTGCCGGTACAATCCGGGCGGTATGTTTACACTGGGAGAAACGCAAGAGGGCTTTCAGGTAATGGATAACCCAGGCGATGCGAAATATGGCATGACCCGCGCACAGATTGCGGACGCGTTTCAAATGCTGCGGGACAAGGGTGCGAAGGAATTCGGCATCCACGCCTTTTTAGCCTCCAACACGCTGTCCAACGAGTATTACCCCGCCCTTGCCAAGGTTCTGTTTCAGCTTGCGGTGGAGCTAAAGGAAGAAACCGGCTGTCACATCACCTTCATCAACCTTTCCGGCGGCGTGGGCATTCCCTATCTGCCGGACGCACCGGAGAACGACATCGCCGCCATTGGCGAGGGCGTGCGCCGGGTCTATGAGGAAGTTCTGGTTCCCGCCGGAATGGGGGATGTGGCGCTATACTCGGAACTGGGCCGGTTTATGCTGGCGCCCTATGGGCATCTCGTCACCCGCGCGGTCCATGAAAAGCATATTTACAAAGAGTATATCGGGGTGGATGCCTGCGCCTGCAACCTGATGCGCCCGGCCATGTACGGGTCTTACCACCACATCACCGTGGCTGGAAAAGAAAACGCCCCCTGCGACCACATGTACGACGTGGCGGGCGGCCTGTGCGAAAACAACGACAAATTTGCCGTTGACCGGATGCTTCCCAAAATTGATTCGGGCGACCTTCTGGTGATTCACGATACCGGGGCCCACGGCTTCGCCATGGGCTATAATTACAACGGAAAGCTCCGCTCCGCCGAGCTTCTTTGGAAGGAAGACGGCACTCCGGAGCTGATTCGCAGAGCCGAAACCGTGGAGGACTATTTTTCCACACTGGTCTGGTAAGTCTGGAAATACGGGCATCTTGTCCGGACGATTCTTCAGCGCGACTGACCGGTGTTTCAGCGGCGATTCCATAATTCTAAACAAAACGCGTGGGGCGGATGAAATATCCGTCCCACGCGTTTTTATTTTTCTCCACGTTCTGTGTGGAATTTAGGTGTGCACGGGAATGGCTTCACCTCAAGCTGCGGTTTTAAGCCGTATGTTTCGTGCCTACGCCAGCAGTCCGGCGCCCTTAAGCACCACCGCCGCCGCCATAGCCAGCAGCACAACCAGCGCTCCCTGTCCCACCAGACGGTTTCCGGAGATGATTTCTTTCCCTCCGTCCTGTCGGCAGGCAATCATCAAAAACAGCGTGGCAACGGACAAACCCGTCGCTATCACCGCGACAGCCCCCAGCAAAGCCTCGGGAAAGCCCAGCGCCCGTCCCAGAAAATACAACACCAGCCCCGCGGCGGAGACAACACTTCCGATGTTCATCCACCGTTTTTTCTTCGTAAAGTCTTCTTGCATATCCATCTCTCCGGTTTCTGTCGTCTTGAAAGCGCGGCTGGCTTTTGATTTCCGCAAAGCTCTTTTCCGCGTTTATATGACGGAATCAATACCCGTTTACAATTACGTTCAGCACCCGACCAGCCACAGTCCCGGCCACGGACGCGCCGCCGCCGCCGTTTTCCACTAGCGCCACAAAGGCATAGGGCGTATCCTCATCTCTGAGAAAACCGGTAAACCATGCATGGGGCGCTTTTCCCTCTCCCACCTCCGCCGTGCCGGACTTGGCGCAGATATCCATGTTGGGAAAGCGCTTTGTCCCGTAGGATTCCGTCACGTTGTTGGCCATCAACTCCGCCAGCGTCTTTGCGGTGTCTGCGCCGATCAACCGACCTGTGTGGTGTGTCAGATTCAGGGAGGAGGGAAGCCCCAGACTATCCCGGGTCTTTAGAATCAGTTTGGGCACGGCGGCTTTTCCCCCGTTCCCAATGGCCCCCATGTAAACCATCAGGGCGCAGGGATTCACTGTATCGTGAAACTGTCCCACGCCCGCCCAGCCAAGCTCGCCGTCGGTAATCCCATTGAAGGAAAAGCGCCCCTTGGCGGTGGGCAGACCGCTGACGGAATAACTGTCCATCAGCCCCGCCTTGGCGGCGTAAGATGCCAGCGTATCCTCTCCCAACTCCTCAGCCATCTCCGCAAAGGCCACGTTACAGGAATTAGCCAGCGCCTGCGCAAACGTCTCATCTCCATGAGTCCCTGAGCAGATAATCGTATCTTCACCAATTTTCACGGAACCTTGGCAGTTCCATGTTCGTGTGTCATAATCCGGCAGTTTTTCAATGGCAGCCGCCGCTGTCACGGTTTTGAACACGGAACCGGGCGTGAAGGTGGAGGACAAAAATCGGTTGAGATACGCGCCCTTGTACCGATCGTTTTCCAAAATGTCCGCAGAGACGCTCAGCGGGTCATAGCTGGGTGCGGAAACCATGCACAGGATTTCTCCGGTTTTGTAGTTGTATACCGCCACGGTTCCCGCCCGGCCGTTCAATGCCTGATACGCCTCGTAATTATATCGCGCATCGATGGTCAGGTACAAGGTGTTCCCCTGATGGGCGGAAAACGCGCCGTTTACAAGATCATACCCTGTCAGCTTATCGGCAAAAGCGTTCAGCACGCCGGTGCCGATATTGCCCTGCAAATCTCCCACGGCGTGGAGTGTGGATTTGCGGACCGTCTCATTTTGGTAATAGGTGCGGTTTCCGTCGTCATCCACCGCTGAGAGCACATCCCCATCCCGGTCCAAAACCGTCCCGCTGGTTAAAACGCCTGCGTTGTTGTACAGGTGCCGGTTGAAGGCTGAGGAAGCCCAGCCACCCCCGTAAATCAGAAATTTTCCGACGAAAAAGAGCAGTCCCAGTCCCAGTGCCCCCGCCAAAAGCAGGCAAAGCAGCGCCCGCCGTTCAATTTTACGCATGGCGGTCCTCCTCTCCGCCGACTTCCCGGTTTCGGAGGAACTCCGGTATAGTAAACGAAACATCGTCGTCAAAGTACGGTTTCAGTGAGTCTACCTCCTGCGCAAATTCCGGCTCTGCCGACTCATTCTCTGCGTCGCGTCCCAGTTTTAAGCGGCTATTCTCCTCCACAGGTCCAGACTTTTTGTCCTCCCTGATCGGTTCCCGGCGAGATTCATCCTCCCGCACCGGCTCGGTCCGACGGCGGGCCTCCTCCGTCAGCCGTTTACCCGGCCTGCGACGGATGGCAAAGCTGGCGTTTTCCCGAGTATCCGTGGCTTTAAGAAAGGCCAGCAATCCCCATGCCGACAGCATGGCGGACCCGCCGTTGGACACAAACGGCAGCGTCACTCCCGTCAGGGGAAGCAAATCCACAGAGCCGAACACGTTCAGGCACGTCTGGAACACCATCAGCGACCCTGCGGCGCAGGCGGCGATGACATAAAAGCTGGATCGCCCCACTCGGCAAGCCCGAACGACGAAAACTGCGAGAGTCACGATGGAAGCAATGGCCAGCACCGCCACAATCAGTCCCCACTCCTCGCACAGCATCCCGAATACCAAATCCGTGTCTCCTGCGGGGATTTTATAGAGCCAGCCTCTTCCCGCCCCCATGCCCACAAGGCCGCCGCTGGCTGCGGCGGACATAGTGCGGGTCTGCTGATAAGCCGCGCCCACCGATGCGTTTTGCCATGCGTGGCCCCACGTGGCAAACCGACTGAGGATATACGGTTTAAACTGCACAATAATCCCCGCGCCAAACACCGCCCCGCCACAGATCAGCCCTAGCGTTGCAAAGTCCCCGGAGCGGAGATAGGCAATCACCAAAAATGTGACAAAAAAGACAGCGGCGGTTCCAAAATCGCTCATCAGCCCCAGGCACCCGATGCAAACTCCGGTGAGGACGATGAACAGCGTCAAGTTCCGCCGGCGGAACAGGCGCTCCAGCGTAGCGGACCCGGCAAAAATGTAAAATATTTTTGCAATCTCCGAGGGCTGAATGGAAAATGGCCCCACAATAATCCAGTTCTTCGCACCAAACACTCGGCTGCCCAGTACCAGTGTCACGCCCAAAAGCCCCATGGCCACCGCCGCGGAAATCCACCGGAGCTTCTGCACTCGGCTCAAGTCACGCAATGCCAGCCCCAGCGCCAGAAACAGCGCCAGCCCCAGCACGACAGCAATAAACTGCTTGAGCAGCGACCCCGGCGCGGAGGAGGCTGTGACGGAAAGGGACAGGGTGGATAGGAAAAACGCGATGGTTTCCATCTCAAAGCCTACGCATTTTGTGGCCCGCAGGGCGATATAGTAAATCCACATTACCACCGTCAGCCCTAGAAAGCTCAGGGGCAGGGCCACCGTGGCCTTCTGCCCCGCCGCCACAATGAGCTGAAGGCAAGCCAAAATCTGAAACACCGTCAGCCACAAAAACGAGGGCCACACGGCGGCTGGGCGCTCTGCCTGCCGCCGCCGCTCCGTCTCCTCCCGCTCGCCCACGGTTTGTGGCAGGAAGAGCAGGGGCACGCCGCCAAGGCCCACGGTGTCCCCCACCCGCACAGGGGCGGAGGTGGTGATCACCTCGCCGTTTAGCAGCGTGCCGCCCTTGGAGCTGAGGTCATACAGCGTCCAGTCTCCCGCCTCGTTCCGGCATAATGCCGCGTGCTGACGAGAGATGCTGGGGTAATTTAAAATTACATCCGCCGTTTTGCTGCGGCCCAAAATGTTTTCCCAGTGTGTCAAAGGAAGCGCCGTACCGTTGGGTAAGCTCAGTTGAGCCCAGGTTTCCGGCGTATGAGGAATGCGTAAAAGCCCACGGATGGCCCGGGTTAAAATCAGAATCGCCAGCACCGGAAACAAAAACCGGACCACGGCCGAAAACCAAGTGCCCGCCATGGGCACGGCGGCAAGCGCCGCCGTCACAGCATCCAGTATGGATTGCAGGCCGGTCATCTCACCGCCTCCATTCTACTCTAAAAAGGTATCATTTGCTGCTTTTGCAGCCCTTGCAGCCTTTTCCGGCTCCGTTTTTTCAGTCCCGCTTCGCCCGGTTTGCTTTTTTTGCATGCCTGGGAGAATTTTAACCGCGCAGCTCCATCAGCTTTTGCTTCAATTCTCCCTCGATTCGGCCAAGCTCCACCTCAGCGGCTCTGCGCCTTACCGCGCTCTCCCGCTGAACGGTCATCACTTCGTCCAGCGTGGAAATCAACTGCTGATTGGTATGCTGAAGGGTTTCGATGTCCACAATGGACCGCTCCGCCTCCTTGGCGGCGGCCACGGTGCCCATTTTCAGCATATCCGCATTCTTCTTCAAAAGCTGATTGGTGGTGTCGGTCACGGCGGACTGGGCGGCAGTCGCCTGGCGGGAGTGCTCTAATCCCAATGACAGCACCATCTGGGACTTCCACAGTGGAATGGTATTCACCAAAGACGATTGGATTTTTTCCACCATCAGCGTGTCGTTATTTTGCAAAAGGCGGGTCTGTGGCCCCATCTGCACGGAAATCATGCGGGTCAGCTCCAGATCGTGGAGCTTCTTTTCAAACCGCTCGCACATCTGCACGCGGTCGTTATACGTCTGCGCGTCCTCCTGCGTGCCGGAGGCCTCGGCCTTTTTGCGCAGCGCTTCCAGCTCTCCGGTCCGATAGTCGGCAAGCTTCTTCTTCCCCGCCAGAATGTACATGGTGAGTTCCTTGTAATATTTCAGGTTCAGCTCGTACATCTGGTCCAGCATGGCCACGTCCTTCAGAAGGATAAGCTGATGCTGCTCCAACTCCCGGGCAATGCGCTCCACATTCGTCTCCACCTTGGCATACTGAGCTTTCATTGTCTGCATTTTGTTTCCAGCCTTTTTAAATACACCAAACAGTCCCTTTTTCTCCTCTTCCTCGCCAAAGCCCCGCAGCTCCGCCACCAGCGAGGAAAGGGACTTGCCCACGTCGCCCAAATCTTTGGTTTTTACAGAACTCAGCGCGTTTTCGGAAAAGCCCGCCACATTTTTCTGGGCCGCCGCGCCATACTGCAAAATCATATTGGAATCGGTTAGATCAATTTTTTTGGAGAATTCTTCCACAGCCTTTTTTTCCTGCTCGTTTAAAAGACTTTCGTCCAGCCGGACGGGCTCCGCCTCTGGTTTGGGCGAGGGCGCAGTAGGCACGGCAGGTGCAGGGGCCTCCCCACCCTCCAGTGTCAGCTCCGGAACAGCCTGAACCGCTGCCGCGGTAGGTTCCAGCGTCAACGAGGGCACCTTTTCAATCTCATCAGCCATGTTTTCTTCCTCCAAGCATTTATTTGCCGCTGCGCGGCTCTCGCGGCCGGGCCTGTCCCTCCCATCCGCGCAATGCCAGTAAAGCCCTGCGGGCGGCTTTGCAAAGCCCCCCGTCCAGCCTCCCGGCCCTGAATCTTTAATCGGTTTATTATACTCCCGACCAAACGCCCCGGTCAAGTGAAAGCCCCCTGAAACAGAGCGTTTTAGGGGGTATTTACAATTCATTCACGACGAAAGCCCGTATACACCCGCCGCCGCATCCCAAAACAGGGGTAGTCTAGGCGGGCGGTAGGTCCACAGTACGAATAACAGAGCCAGCGCCCACAGCGCCGCGAGTCCCGCCGCCTGTTGCCAGCCGGAGGTAAACCGCCCCGTCTTTCCAAAGCACCAATCCAATAAAAATACCGTCGCCGCCGAAACCAGA
>NZ_DAMBZJ010000019.1:46001-51471 GCF_032060045.1 Oscillibacter sp. | reverse complement strand
AATTCCGGTATACGTGTAATACAACATCGGAATCAGCGCCGTCCCGATCCACAGGGAACCACCCCGCACCGCCAGAAAGTTTCGGGAGTCCCGCAGCCAAACCTCCACCATGGAGAGAAGGAAGGCCGGAAAAAACAGCAGTTTCATGTGCTCCCAAACGGATCCGTTCACGGAACAAAATGCCGCCGCAATGCGATTTTCCCCCGTCCAGCCCCAGAGAAAATGCAGCGCCGCTCCCGCCACCGCAGTAAAAAGAAAGTCCCCCAACGCACAGTACCGCTCGCGTCGCCGCGCCGCCACGCCCATACCTCCGCCTCCGTTCTAAATCCGCATATTGGAAACAGTGTACGCAAAGGCGGCAAAACTATGCACTCAGGTGGGATATTTTGGAACCAGAACCACGGGCGCGGCCGTTTCTCCGCCCTCCTTGGAGAGGTACGCAAAGGAGCTTCCCGGCAGACGCTGGACGACCTCTTGGGGCCAAAGCGTTAAAAAGTCTTCCGCGCCGGAAACCTTTTCAAGGCCGAAGGGCGCGTGGCGGTAATGCATGGGTACCACTGTTCCAGGCCGCAGAGTATCACACACAGCCTTGGCTCCG
Organism: Oscillibacter sp.; assembly: GCF_032060045.1. Lineage (GTDB taxonomy): Bacteria > Bacillota > Clostridia > Oscillospirales > Oscillospiraceae > Oscillibacter. The sequence continues at coordinate 50,873 of NZ_DAMBZJ010000019.1, read as the reverse complement.
ACTGCGTCCACGGTGAAGGTCACACCCACGGGAACCAGCAGTACGTCGCACCTGCCGATGGCCTCAGCCTGCTTTTTAGAGAGCAAATGGCCCAAGTCTCCCAGATGGCAGACCCGAACCCCCTCCGCCGAAAAGACGCGAATGGTGTTTTCTCCCCGGAGTGCTCCCTCCTCCCCGTCGTGGAATGCGGGGACCTCCTCCACGGAAAAAGGGCTTTCCCGCTCCGCCAGCAGCTTCACCCCGTCGGTGTAGCTGTGGTCAAAATGCCCGTGGCTGCAATAGACTCCGTGGGCCTCCAGCTCCAACGCCGGATAGCCGGGAACGCCGGTATAGGGATCGACGACGATCCGATAGCCGTCCTGCTCCAAAAGGAAGCAGGCGTGGCCCAGCCATGTGACGGTCATAAAAATCCCTCCTGTTTCGTTTGCGGATATGCCCCGCAGGCACATCCGGCCTACGGAGCCGTATTCGGATAATTTACGTACATGTCCGCTTTAAGAGTAGTATACAGGAATTATTCCGGTTTGTCATCCTGTGTTTCCGGCGCGGGCGCTTCCTTTTTGGGTTGCATCTTCCGCTTGCGGCGCAAGAAACCCGCCCCAACCAGCACAAAGACCACCAGCGCCACCCAAACCCAGGCATAGGCCAGCATCAGCAACGCGTTTTGCACGAAATCTGCAAACCCCCGCGCGCCTGAGATCAGCGCGCCGGCAAGACGATTGAAAAATCCGGTGGCAGGCTGCTCCACGTTAGAGAGCTGATATACCTCATTTAAAGAAAACTGCACTGTGGAGTAGTCCACTTGAGAATCGTAATGCTTTATCTCCCCCGCCAGAGATTCAATCTGGCTTTCCGCGTCGGAGATGGCGCTCTCAATGGTGATGATGTCCTCCATGCTTTCGGCCTTAGCAAGAAGGTCCTGCAACCGCGCAAGCTTCGTCTTTTGCGTCTCCAGCCGCCCTGCGAGCTGGTGTAGGTCACATGAGCCAGCTCCCCAGCCTGGGTAAGAAACGTGCTGAATTTTTCCTTGGGAACCCGGACGGAGTAGCTGCCGTACCGATAGCCAGAGCCGCCGTAGCTCACGCTACTGCTCTGGGTCCAGCCGCCAAGCTCCTCCTCCAGCGTCGACAGGTTTTTAACCGTCTCATCAAAGGTGGTGGTTTCAAGGTTCAGATCGGCGGTGTAGATCAGCTTGCTCCCGTCTCCGGCGTCTTTCTCCGCCCGGAGCTGGCTTCCCACTGTTCCACTTTCTTCATAGGCCCCAAAGCCGTTCATATCCATTACCGCGCCGGGCGCGGCAGGGGGGCCCCCAGCAAGGGTGGCCATCTCATCTGTTTTCCCGCCAAACGACGACTCACCTTCAGACGACGTGCCACAGCCCGCCGTCAGAACCGTCAGGCACAGGACCGCCAAGAACATCGCAAGCTTTCTTTTCATCATTTTGTCCTCCTTGTCGTTCGCTCATCAGCTTCCACCAGATGCGCGTTTGTCTCTTTAGACGCAGTCCCATGGAAAAAGTTGCACTAATTGTTGCGTTTTTTTCAAGACGGCGTTAAAATGAAGGCAGTACGCGCGCAATCACCGCGCAGCATGGGAGGAATCGCTCTATGACCTATCAGGAAGTATTGGTAAGCGCCCGCACCCGCGTCGGCCCCTATTGCAAGGCCTGTCCGGTCTGCAACGGCGTGGCCTGCAAGAACACCATCCCCGGCCCCGGAGCCAAGGGCATTGGCACCGGCTTCATCCGCAACTATCAGAAGTGGCAGGAGCTGTGTGTCAATATGGACACCATCTGCGAAAACAAGCCCGCGGATACCACGTTTAAGATCTTCGGCCAGACTTTTGACCTGCCGGTATTTGCCGCGCCTATCGGGGCGATGACCCTACATTATGGCGACCAGTATGACGACCTGGCCTACAACGACCTTCTTATTTCCGCCTGCGCCTCAGCGGGCATCGCCGCATTTACCGGTGACGGCACCAATCCCGCCGTGGTAGAGGGAGCGGCAAAGGCCATCGCCGCCAGCGGCGGACACGGCGTGCCCACCGTCAAGCCCTGGAATCTGGAGTTGATCCGTGAGAAGATGGAACTGGTGAACACAGGCAATCCCTTTGCCGTGGCCATGGACATCGACGCGGCGGGTCTGCCCTTTCTAAAAAATATGCAGCCTCCCGCCGGAAGCAAAACGGTGGAGGAGCTGCAGGAAATCGCGGCGCTTGCCAAAAAGCCCTTTATCCTCAAGGGCATCATGACCGTGGAAGGCGCGAAAAAAGCCTTGAAGGCAGGAGCCGCCGGCATCGTGGTATCCAACCACGGCGGCCGTGTGCTGGATAACTGCCCCGCCACGGCGGAGGTTTTGCCCGCCATTGTCGACGCAGTGAGCGGTAAGATGACGGTGATCGTAGATGGCGGCATCCGTACCGGGATGGACGTGTTTAAGGCGCTTGCTCTGGGCGCTGACGCGGTGCTCATCGGCCGCCCCTTCGTCACCATGGTTTATGGCGGTGGGGCCGAGGGTGTTTCCATCTATGTGGAGAAGCTGAAAGCCGAGTTGGCAGACACCATGGCCATGTGTGGAGCACACAGCCTTGCAAATATCCGGCGGGACATGGTGATGACCCCCCGGGATTTGAAGCATCTTTGATCTTTACAATAAAAGGCGGCCCCGGACAAACCCGGGGCCGCCTTCTATTTTAAAGACCTGTGTTACATAGACTCGCTGGCTTCTTTTGCGGTAAAGAATACCTCATACAGATTGCCGGTCTCGCCGTTGTCAAATTCCTCCAGATAGACAATGGAAAAATCGGTAAAGTCCTTCGGAACCTCAAAAATCAAAAGGCCGGTCTTCTCTTCATCCACTGCCAAATCATACTCGGATTCCAGCTGATCCTCGCTCACCATGGTTTCAACGGGGTTTGCAAACGCATTCTTCTGATCGTCCTTGTCAATCCACTGGGCCTGGAAATCGGTGTCAAACATGGGAATGGTCTCATTGAACGTATTCTTGATTGTCAGTTCCGACACCAGCAGCTTGTGGTCCGCCTCAGGGGTATATTCCTCGTATGTATCGCAAATGTAGACACTGTTGACCGTGAAGTCAAAAAACTCACTATGTAACACATCTCCGATGCGGCCCTCTTTGTTCTCTTCACTACTGCTATCGCCGCAAGCGGTCAGCACCATCATCACTGCCATTGCCGCCACCAACATCCATTTTTTGTTTCTCAGTTTCATTTTCAATACCTCTTCCTTCTTGTCTTTTTCTATATATTTCATTGCGCATTTACGCCAAACTCACACCGGCAGGAAAAGCACAGTGTCTCTCCCAGCCGGCCTTCCATGGTATAGGCACTTTCCTCTCGAAAGCCGAACAGGGCAATCGTCTCTCCCTGTACAGCCTCCTTGCTGTAATTCACGTACAGCTCCCGTAGGGGAGCAGACTGCAAATCCTCCGGCAGAGCGTCCCATACGATGTCACCGTAATTCCCGCTGTATACATGGCCGTTGCCGTCCAGATCAGACCAGCGGACAGGACGCGGCCCTAGCTCTTCCAGATTATCCTTGGGCAGGAAAATTTTGCGACATTCCGGACTGTCGATTGCTTTGGGACAGACATGCACCGTCTTGGCCCTAAAATCGGAGGGCCGGAGTATCTTCCGCTCCACCGGATTGATGAGAATCCACTCACTGCGGGCGCTCACGGTGACGGCGCCGCTGGCGTCGGTCAGCTCATAGGCCCGGCGCAGATGCGCTCCTCGGATGCCGTCTTCCCATGTGGAAATGGTGAGCATCTCCCGGTTCACAAGCCGCCGATGAATCCGCAGCGCCACACGGGACAGTAAAAAAACCTGCCCCATCTCGTGAAGCTTCTCATAGGTCAACCCTCTGGCGTCATAATCAAAGCCGGCCGCCCCTGCCACAAGGCTCAAGAGCTTTGCCGGTCGCACAAATTTATCTTTGTCGCAGTCGGCAAAGGACAGCTCTGCCTCCCGGGCATAGCAATCCTCCGTCAGCCATTGCCGAAACGCTTTCAATTCCATCCTGCTCCTTTTTATCGTCCCCCCGCTGCGGGCGTTTCGTCCTCGGGGTCTTTCGTTTCTTCCGAAGGTTTTTTCTCCTCTGTACCAGTATGATTCTCCATGCCTTCCGGCCGCATCATTCCGCTGCTTTCTTCCGGCAAAAAAGCCGTCTCAGCGGCCAATCGCTCCCGCGCCTGGGCCAGATAATCCCGGTGGGCTTCCTTTTGGACGGGAACAAAGCTCTGGGCCGCCGACCGCTTTTTTCCCTGATTTTTCACATAGAAAAAGCCGGTAAAGGAAAACACCGTCGCGCCGATAAAATTCACAATCAGGTCCTTCATCGTGTCGATCAGCCCGATGTCCAGATACCCTCCAAGGCCCAAATTCTCTCCATTCACCGTCACCTCGGTGATGTCCGGAATCACCACCACTTTGTTGCTGCGGCTCACGTCCAATGCCACCGTCTTAATTGTGTGGATAATCGTATCCTTCTGCATGTCTGTTCCCAGAAAATAATCGCAGCCAAACTCGAAAAACTCCCACAGTACGCCGATGGTCATGGAAAAGCAAAACGCCATCAGTGCCATAAACGCCGGAGAAAGGTCAAAGGTGAGCCGGGGATTATCGTTTAGCAGCACCACCATAGAAAAGCCCACCGCCGCGGCAAGAAACCCGTTGAGCGTGTGCAAAATAGTATCCCAAAAAGGAATCACAATGTAAAACGCGTTGACTTCACCCAAAATCTCTGCCGCGAAAATGAAGCACAGCACCGTAATTTCCAGCGGCGGAGGAAGCTCAATCCGCAGCCTCACCTGCACCCAGCTAGGCAGATAGAGCAGCAGCAGCGTCAGT
>NZ_DAMBZJ010000019.1:42969-45961 GCF_032060045.1 Oscillibacter sp. | reverse complement strand
AGCCAGAGCCAGAATCACAAGTGCCCGCAGAAAATAGAACACGAGAAAAGAACTTCTGTGCTCCCGCAACTCCTTGTTCAGAGCCATTTTTAAATATCGGCGTTCCGTTCTCCGCCGCTCTTTTTTTTGATCCATAACTCCCCCTTCCTGCATATACTAAACCCACTTTGATTTCCGGCTCAGAAAGTTACAATACCATAAATTTCTTCTTTTTGCAAGAGTTAGGCGGCTTTGTATCCTATCAGGACGCCAAAGCCGCCATTTTCAGGTATTGTCCCGTCCGATAGGCTCGCGGATGATCAGCCGTTTCAACGCCTTTCCGTTGAAGGGAATCAGCGGATACAGATAGCCCGGTCCCACCACTGTCTTGTTGGTGGCCACCAGCCAGAGAATCAGCAGGATTCCGCCCACCAGCCCCCACAAATCAAAGATGGCGGAGAGAATCAAAAGCAGCATCCGTAGCAGCTTCACCGCATAGCCCAACTCAAAGCTGGGCTGGGCAAACCCGGAGATGGACACCACCGCCATATACACCAGCACCTCCGGCGTAAGCCACCCGGCTTGAACCGCGAAATCTCCGAAGATCAACGCGCCCAGCATAGAGAAGGAGTTGGACAATGCGCTGGGCGTGTTTAGGCAAGCCAGCTTTAACAGGTCAATCAAAAATTCCACCACCAGAAGCTGCGCCAGCAGTGGCAGGGCGCTGGGTTCCGGTTTTGCCAGAAATATCAGCCAGTCTGGCAGACGGTTGGGTTGGCTGACCAACAGATACCATGTGGGCGTGATGAACAGGCTCAGTAGCATCACCGACATTCTAAGCAGCCGCAAATAGGTTCCCACCAGAGGTGGAAAATAAAAATCGTTGGCCTCCTGTGAGAATCCGAAAATCGTGGTGGGTAACAGCATGGCCGCTGGTGTGTTGTCCACCAGCACCACCACGCTCCCCTCCATCACCGTGGCCGCCGCGGTGTCGGGTCGCTCAGTATACCTTATTTTGGGAAACGGGTTGTACCACTGTTTGGGGCGGATCGCCTCCGCCAGACTTTCCTGTCCCATGGAAAGGGAGTGGACGTCCACCCCGGCCAGCTTTTCCCGAACCTGTTCCAGCACCTTTCGGTCCACCCGGTCCTCCATGTAGCACAGCACCACGTCCGTCCGGCTCCGCCCTCCGACCTTGTGGCTCTCCATGGTTAGCTGGGGGTCCCGGATGCGGCGGCGCAGCAGCGCCATATTGGGCACCACGGCTTCCACAAAGCCGTCGTGGGCGCCCCGCAATACCTTTCCATCCGCAGGCTCATCCACGCCCCGGGAGGGATAGCCCTTCGCGTCCATCAGCGCCCCGCCGGTAAGGCCCTCCATCAGAAATAGAGTTTTCCCCAGCAGAACGGAGGTGCAAATGTCCTCCAAATCCCCCGTCACATTTGTCTCGGAGAAGGTGATGAACCGATCGGCAAATTCCTGCATCTTCGTGAGCGCCCTCACCTGCTCCAGACGCAGCGACAGCCAAAAGGCCCCCATCCTCTCTAAAATCGTGTCCTCGCCGTATCCGTCGATCACCCAGATGCGGGCTCTGCGCCCTCCGATGACAAAATCCCGCGTCACCATATCGCAGTTGCGCCCCGCGCCAAGCAGCTCATCCAAGCGGAGGACGTTGTCGTCATAGCGGGTTGAAAGCTGTTCCATACCGCACCTCCCTTTTGGGGTCTAGTATGGATTTTGGGAAGAGAAGTTATGTAAAATTCGGGCAAATTCAAAACACAGGATCTTCGTCTCTTTCCTTTTGCTCCTCGTTTTATGAATGTGCACCCAAGAGAAAAGAAAGATTCAAGAGGCTGAGGAATCGCATTCCTCAGCCTCTTGCTTCACATTGCCCGGATGCGATGAACTAATCTTTCAAAAAATCAAGCCAGAGGGCTTTTTAATCTCTTTAAAAATTCAGCCGCAGAAAATTTTAAAAGCTTATACCTTTTTTTCGAAATAGTAATATATCTCATCCTCGCCTGCAGGCCGCATACAGGAGGCAAGCATCTTTCGGGACGCTTCATTCTCCTTGAAACACTTGGCCACCACCCGCGTCAGATGAACTCCGTACAACCCCCACTCTGCGGCGGCCGTAAAGGCTTCTGTACCATAACCGTGACCGCCGTACTCTCCGGCAATGCGGCAGCCAAGTTCCGCATCGCCCCGGTAATTGAAGTGGTAAAGCACCGCTTCGCCGATGAGTCTTCCCTCCAGACGAATGGCAAAATTCACCGCCGCGCAGTTGCGGTAGTCCCGCTTTGCCACTTCGTAAAAGCTACGCTCCTCCACCGGGCCGCCAAGACCTGCCACGTCGTCATAACCCCACCACCGGTTCCGCTCTCCATCCAGCACCAGCGCGTTGTAGGCGGGAATGTCCTCCTCCGTCAGCGCGGAAAGAGTCAGCCGCTCCGTGGTCAGCTCTGGAAGGGTCTTTACATGGCATAGCAGCTCATTTTGGGGGGCAAAGTGATACTTGGGCGCCAGATGGTCCGGTCCGTATTGCAGCTTCGAGGTCCTTAGCCCTCTGTCGGCGGCGTCGTCCTCTCGGTTGAGCCAGACGGCGTCCCCGGCAAAGTGCCGCGCAAAGGCCTGCACCATGGCGGGATAGACCCCCGCATAGGAATACAGGGCCTTTTCAATGTGGATAATCAGGGTGTCGCCACATCGCTCCGCAAGCGCCAGAGAAAGAAGTTTTCCTCCGCTCATCATTCCCCCACAGAAAAACCACGGCTTATCCAACTGCCCCACCGTGTGCTTTGCCAGCTCTAATTCCGTCACAGCTCTGGGATCATCCGCCTTAGCAAACTCCTGCCCGTAATCCTCCCAAAATCGGTTTACAAGCGGCATTTCTTCTGCGGTCAGGGGCTTAAACTCTGCGTCGGGGCAAGCGGCGTAAAACTTTTTGATATGGTTGCGCTGCCCGGAATACCGCCGTCCGGCAAAGTTTTGCAAATCCTCCGCCTTGTACAGA
>NZ_DAMBZJ010000019.1:35511-42959 GCF_032060045.1 Oscillibacter sp. | reverse complement strand
TTGCAAAAGCCGGGGCACCTTTACTGCCGGAACCACAGAAATCACCGGGGGCACGCCCTTTTCCATGCACCAGTCCTCGATAGCGGAAAGAGCCGCGTCCTCGTCCCCCTCCGGGCCAGGAACGGGATAATCAAACAGAAACTCCCCCTCCAGCTCGTTGCGGACAATCAGACATCCCTCCGCCTCCGCAAATGCAGGGTGGAGCCGTTCTCCCCACATAAGCTTTGTACCCGCGGAATATTCGCAAAGCCCATAATTGCACGTCTCGTAATACCCGCGCAACAATGCTCCATCTTTGGCGGTTATTGGCGTAAACTCAAGCATATTTCCTCGATCCTTTCACGGGTTCCCCATCGGCGGCGACCCACCTCCAAAACCCTGTTCGTCTTCCAGTTTTGTTCTTTTTGTTAATTCTGTCACAAATATTTAAAAAAAATTTGTATACTTTTCACCCGTTTCTCTTGACTTCACACTTTGTTAATAGTATATTTTTACCACAAATCCATTTAAGAAAGAGGGGCTATTCGTGGAAAATGAGAGGGGCAGTTGGGGAAGCAACATTGGCTTCCTGCTGGCGGCAATCGGCTCGGCCGTCGGCCTTGGTAACATTTGGGGCTTTCCATACAAGATGGGTAAATCAGGAGGTTTTACCTTCCTGATTGTCTATCTGCTGTTGGCGGCTTTCGTGGGCTTCACCATCATGATGGGAGAGTTGGCACTAGGCCGCAAAACTGGGACGGGACCTATCGGCGCGTATCATGCGGTATCGAAGCGATTCAAGTGGATCGGCTGGTTGGCGGTCTTTTCTCCGTTCATTATTATGAGCTTTTATTCTGTGCTGGGCGGCTATTGCATTGAATACATGTCCTTGAATCTAAGCAATCTTGCTTTCCAGAACCCGGTCATTTCCGGTGGCGACCTATTCCACTCCATGCTGACGAATCCCATTGGATCCGTTTTTTTCACCGTCCTGTTTTTGATCATCTGCTATCTAATCAACCGCGGCGGTATTTCCGGCGGCATTGAGAAATTTAACAACGTCGGTATGCCCGCGCTGTTTGTGATGCTGGTCATCATCATCATCAAAAGCCTGTCCATGCCCGGCTCCATCGAGGGGCTGAAATTCATGTTTGTCCCGGGCTACGCGGTGGCGGGTGGCTTTATTGAAGCGGCGCCCAATATCCGCACCGTATTGGCCACCGCAGGAGGACAGATGTTCTTCTCTCTGTCTCTGGCCATGGGAGCAATGATTACTTATGGCTCCTATCTCAGCAAAAAGGAAAATCTGGTGCGAAACTCCGCCATCATTGTCATTTCCGACACGATCATCGCCATCCTGGCGGGTATCGCCGTTATCCCCGCCGCCGTGGCCTATGGCATCCAGCAGGGCATCCCCGTGGGCGACATTGCCCTCGGCGGCCCCAGCCTTCTGTTCGTCACGCTGCAAAACGTGTTCAACAACATGGGCAGCGTGGGCGCTCTGTTCGGCACCATTTTCTATATGCTGGTGCTGATTGCGGCGATCACTTCTGGCATCTCTCTAATTGAGGTCATCAGCACGTTCTTCCTGGACCGGGCCGCCCAGAAGGGCAGAAAAGCCAGCCGTTCCAAAGTTGTTCTGCTGGTCTGTCTCGCCATTTTGGTGGAAGCCACTCTGGTGGCTGTGGACGGCCTGGGCTCTAACGGCGTTCCCGTTCCCTTCAAGGAAACCACGGCTGTCGTCATAAACGGCGTGACCCAATACGCTGGCTGGAACGACTGCTGGCTGGACTTCATGGATATGCTCTCTGAGGGGCTTGCCATGCCGCTGGGCGCCATGCTGATGAGCATTATGATCGGCTGGGAAATTCAACCCAAGTCCATGCTGGACGAGATTCACTCCGGCTCTGGCAACCGAATGGACGGTTTCTTCTCCGCCTGTATGAAGATCGTTGCCCCATTGGGTATGGCGCTGATCCTCTCTGGCCAGATTTCCGACTTCTTTGGTAAGGACGCCCGGATTGCCAGCTATATCATCGGCATTGTGGTCTACGTAGTTGGCGTGGCCGCGGCCGTCACCTCTCCCATGCGCAAAACATCTCACAAATAAGACTCACGTTTTCTTGTTCACCCCGGGGGGCGCTATGCGGCGCTTCCCGGGGTTTGTGCTCATCATGACATTATTAGAATATCAACCTTTTCTAAACCGTTCAAATGGCATTTACAACACTCTAAAAATTTTTCGGCCTTTTTGCCCCCTATCCGACAAGACTTTCTGGCAATGCTTGCCCAACCGGGAGTGATTCTGCGGCGATTTGTCATCGGCGAGGCTGAAAATCTCGGGGACTCGCGTGAAACGTGGCGCGAAAAGCCCGCAAAAACGCGGAGTAGTCTCCAAACCCTGCAAGAGCTGCCGCCCGCATCACAGGCGTTCCCTCCCGCAGTAACTCCCCCGCCAGCAGCAGCCGTTTCTGGCTGATATACTGGTGCACGGTATAACCCGTGACTTCCTTAAAGCGGTGCATCAGATAATACCGGCTGAGAAAGAAACGTGCCGCAAGAGCCTCCACCGTCAGGGCCCCGTCCAGATTGCCCGCGATATAGTGCAAAATCTCTTCGATTTTCGGATCAGAACGATAGGCGTCTTTTTCCCGCTCCGCAGTTTTGTCCCGCAGGCTGTCTCGATTCACGTCAATCAAAAGCTGCTGGCAGCAGGCGTCTGCCATTCGTCCACTGCCGTATTCCCGGGATCGAAGCGCCTCTTCCAGCTCCTGAAATCGGCGCAGATAAAAAGGGCGTCGCTCTTCGTCCGTCCGAAGGAGATGAAATCCCCGGCGGCAGGCCAGATCAAAGCAGGCGGACAATGGTTCGTCTGGGTCGCTCCGTTTATCCATCCACTCCCGCCCCAGCCACAACACCATCCGCTCATAAGGCTCTCCCGTGTCAATCAGCGCCCGATGAATCTGGTTGCGGGGCACCAGAAGTAAATCCCACGGTTGGAGAAAGTAGGTCACGCCCTCCACCATATAGGTCACTCTGCCACCTAAAAGCAGGATAAGCTTGTCAAATTCGTGATAGTGGTACTCCAGCGTCTTCGTGCTGGTATCCTTCAGGCGAAACAGGCGGAAATTTTCCAGTAGATAGCCCCGCTTATCGCCCTCCAGCCCCTCTGGCATCCTCCACACCCCTTCCAATTTTATGGATTGTCTTTTTATTTTACAGCACTTTTTGCACAGATACAATTGTCATTTTGCCAAAATGCTGCAATTTTATGCGAAACATTTTTCGCGGTTCCCAGTCAATCCCCGTTGAAACCAGCGGCTGATTCTGCTATACTGTATAAGTCAAGACAAAAAACGGGGGGATTCATCATGAGCCGCGCGGACGAGCTGTTTATTCAAAACTGCCGGGATATCCTGGATACCGGTGTGTGGGACAGGGACCGGGAGGTCCGCCCCCACTGGGAGGACGGAGCCCCCGCCCACACCGTCAAGAAATTCGGAATTGTGAACCGATATGACCTTGCCGCCGAGTTCCCAATTCTGACCCTGCGGCGCACCTATTGGAAAACCGCAATTGACGAGCTTTTGTGGATTTGGCAAAAGAAGTCCAACAACATTCACGATTTAAATGCAAAAATTTGGGACCAGTGGGCGGATGAAACCGGCTCCATCGGCAAGGCATACGGCTATCAGCTTGCTGTGAAGCACCAATATCCCGAGGGAGAATTTGATCAGGTTGACCGAGTGCTGTACGATTTGACGCACAACCCTGCCAGCCGCCGGATTCTCACCAACATCTATAATTTTCAGGATCTCCACGAGATGCACCTCTATCCCTGCGCCTATTCCATGACCTTCAACGTCTCGGGTAATACCCTGAATGCCATTTTGAACCAGCGAAGTCAAGATATGCTGGCCGCCAACAACTGGAACGTGGTGCAGTATGTCGTGCTGACGCATATGCTGGCTCAGGTTTCTGGCCTGCGGGTCGGGGAACTGGTCCACGTCATTGCCGACGCACATATCTATGATCGGCACGTTCCCATCGTGGAAGAGATTCTCGCTCAGACTCCCGCCGCCGCCCCACGGTTTTCCGTGGACCCGTCGGTGACGGATTTTTACCGGTTTACAAGGGACAGCTTTCGGCTGGAGGGCTATACCCCCGCCCCGCTGGAGGCGAAAATTCCCATTGCCATATAAAGAGGGAGGCTTTTTTTATGAACGCGATTTTATCCGTGGCACAGGATTGGGGCATCGGCAAGGACAATCAGCTGCTGTTTTATCTGAAGGAGGATATGAAGCGCTTCCGCACGCTCACCTCCGGAGGAACCGTCATCATGGGCCGCAGAACGCTGGAAACCCTGCCCGGCGGAAATCCCCTGCCCAACCGGCGCAATATCGTCATTACGCATGACAAGGAGTTCACCCGGGAGGGAGCAGAGATTGTCCACAGCGTGGAAGCCGCGCTGAATCTGGTGGACGTGAACGCAGACGACGTATGGGTCATGGGGGGCGGCAGCATTTATGCAGCTATGCTCTCCCGCTGTAAAATGGTTTACCTGACCCGCGTAGAGGCTGTGATTCCCGGGACGGATACCTTCTTCCCCAATTTAGATAAGCTATCCGCGTGGAAAGTCGCCTCCCAGTCCGAACCGATTGAGGAAGACGGCCTTACCTATCGGTACGTGGAGTATCTCAATTTGAACCTGTAAACCCTTTTGGGAAGCCTGCGGGAAAGCACCCCAGCGGAAATCAGTTGTACACAAGGCGGACCTCTTCGGAGGTCCGCCTTGTTTATTGTATTCATTTCCCTTGCTTTATATTTTGATACCAATGTTTTTTTGATCCTTTTCACACAGGTTTTTGCGTCCTCTTCCCCACGTCTCTCTTTTCCCGGAAAACCACCTTGCCAACCGGGCGGGGGACGGCTATAATAAAACGAGCTATGCGAGAGGAGGCGGTCCCCACGGTGGATTTAAATACAAGCGTGCAGTTTATCAAGGGGATCGGCGCCCAGCGGGCCAAGTCCCTTGGCAAGCTGAATATTTGCACTTTACGGGATTTGATTTCCTTTTTTCCCCGGGCCTATGAGGACCGGACGCTCACAAAGCGGATTTCGGACCTGCAGCCGGGAGAGCTTGCCTGTGTGGAGGCCATGGTTGCCTCTCCCCCCACTCTCTCACGCATCCGCAAGGGACTGGAGCTGGTGAAACTTCGGGCCGTGGACGACTCCGGTGCGCTGGATGTGACTTTTTTCAATCAGGCTTGGCTGAAAAATAGCCTGAAGGCCGGGGAAACCTACATTTTTTACGGAAAGGCGGAAGGAAATCTCCTTCGCCGCCAAATGGCAAATCCCGTGGTAGAAATGGCGGATCGGCAGGAGCAAACGGGCCGCATTGTCCCTATTTATCCCCTTACCGCCGGGGTAAGCCGCCTGCTTCTCTCCCGCTCCATCCGGCAGGGTCTGGATGCCTGCGGAGACATTCTTCCCGATGTGCTGCCGGAGAGTGTGCGTCAGGCGCATCAGCTCTGCCATGCGGGCTTTGCCTATGAGAGCATTCATTTTCCGGCTTCTCCAGAAGCACTGGATCTGGCCCGGCGGCGGCTGGCATTTGAGGAACTGTTTTTGTTTACCATCGGTCTGCGCCGCCTCCGCTCCCGGCGGGACGAGGTGCGCACCTCGCCGTTTGAACGTGTTGCTATGACTCCTTTTTACGCCGCGCTCCCCTTCACACTCACGACGGCCCAAACACGCTGCGTGGAGGAAGCCCTTGAGGACATGCGCTCGGGCCGTCCCATGAATCGGCTGTGTCAGGGAGACGTTGGCTCGGGTAAAACCATGGTGGCCGCCGCCAGCGTGTATTTCTGCGTAAAAAACAACCGGCAGGCCGCCCTGATGGCTCCCACGGAGATTCTGGCCCACCAGCACTACGACGGCCTTTCCCCGCTGCTGGAACGTCTTGGCGTACGTTGCGCCCTGCTGACCGGATCCATGACCCCGAAGACCAAACGCACCCTCTCCGCCCAACTGGCGGCGGGAGAAATTGATTTCATCATCGGGACCCATGCGCTGATTTCCGGCGGCGTGGACTATCAGCGCCTTGGACTGGTGGTAACGGACGAGCAGCACCGCTTTGGTGTTGGCCAGAGGGCAGCGCTGGCCTCCAAGGGAGACAGCCCCCATATGCTGGTTATGTCCGCCACTCCCATTCCCCGGACGCTGGCCCTGATTCTCTATGGGGATTTGGACGTGTCCGTCATTGACGAGCTCCCCCCCGGACGACAGCATATCAGCACCTCCAATGTTTCCGGGGGATACCGCCCCCGGCTGTACGCCTTTCTTCGCAAACAGGTGCAGGAGGGGCGGCAGTGCTATGTGGTCTGCCCCGAAATTACGGAGAGCGAGGATGGGGACGATGGGCGCAAGGCCGTGATGCAGTATGCCGATACCCTTCGGACAGAAGTCTTCCCCGACCTGCGCGTGGCTTTTGTCCACGGAAAGTTGAAAGCAAAAGAGAAAGAGGCCGTCATGTCCACCTTTGCCACCGGGGCAACGGACATTCTGGTATCCACCACGGTGATCGAGGTGGGGGTGGACGTTCCCAATGCCACTGTGATGGTGGTGGAAAACGCGGAGCGGTTTGGTCTGAGCCAGCTTCATCAACTCAGGGGCCGAGTGGGCCGGGGAGCCTACAAATCTTATTGCATTCTTATCTCCGACAGTAAAAACGAAGACACCCGCCAGCGTCTGCGCGTCATGACTCAAACGGCGGACGGTTTTAAAATCGCCGAGGAAGATTTGCGCTTGCGGGGACCCGGCGACTTTTTTGGCCTGCGGCAGCATGGCCTGCCGGGTCTGCGGGTGGCGGACCTGGGCTGTGACGCGGCACTTTTGAAGGAGGCCCAGACCGCCGCGGACGCGCTGCTTGCGCAGGACGGGACCCTTGCTTCCTATCCTTCTGTGAAGGCCCGTGTTTTGGAGCTGTTTCATCAGAGCGCCGACGCGTTGAACTAAGGCAGCTTTACATTTACCCTGTTGCGAAGCGATTTTTCTACAAAGCTGAGTAACTTGGCGCAATTATCGTTCTTGCCAAGAAACACTACGTAAAAAACAGAGCCGGGAGAGCTGATATCTCTCCCGGCTCTGTTTTTGCTCTGACTTTGGCGGCTTTTTGCGCCGCTTCTCAGTATATTCGCGAAAAAGCCTCGTCCCCAGAGATGCTCTCATCACCGCGCGATCTTCACTTCGTCAGCGCGGCAGTCAGGTCCGGAAACAGCCACACGCGACTGTATCGATCATACAGGGAAAAGGATTTCTTCTCCTCCGGCCTGCCGCCTCCATCCCACCAGACACAGGGAATGCCCAGAGGGCGGGCGGATTTCAGAACATACTCCGCCCAACGGATACGCGCGTCCTCGTTGTCTTTGTCCCGCGCACCAAACTCGGTGATGATCACGGGGATTCCC
>NZ_DAMBZJ010000019.1:34334-35440 GCF_032060045.1 Oscillibacter sp. | reverse complement strand
AAACCCATACGGCTCGTAGAGGTGCAGCGAGACAATCAGTCGCTTGCCCGTAGGCATTCGAAAGTCTTCCAGCGCTTCCGTTCCCGTGCGGGCACAGTAGGTAGGCAGCAAAAGATAGCGGCCGGAATTTTCCCCACCGGAAGCACGCACCGTTTTCACGAACACCTTGTTTAGGCGATTGACGATTGCCCGGGCCTCGGGCGTTCCGTCGCCCCACTCCTGCTCCGTGCCGATAAGCCGCGGCTCATTCATACTCTCGAATAAAAGAGACTCGTCATACTCCCGAAAGCGAAACGCAAGCTGCTTCCAAAGGGCCCGTGTCCGAGCCTCGGCCTCCTCGGCCTGAGATTCCAGCGGCGTATACCACGGGTCGTGGTGAGCGTTTATAATGACAGACAACCCAGCCGCCAGCGCCTCGTCCACCACCTCCTGCACGCGGTCCAGCCACACTTCGTCCACCTGAAGGTCCTCGTCCATATGCTCGTACCAGGTCACGGGAATGCGCACCAGATCAAAGCCGGCCGCCTTCACGTCGGAAAACAACTCCGGCGTGGCGGGCGGATTGTTCCAATACGTCTCATACGCGTTGGGGTCGTCCGTCTCCTTGTGGAGCTTATGGGAATCCAGCGTATTACCAAGGTTCCAGCCCGCTCCCAGGGCCTTTACAAAGCGCCGCTCCTCGCCAGCTTTCCAGCGATACGCAAAAAGTCCTCCTCCAACCAGCAGCAACAGCATCAATACGGACACAAAGCGCCGCAGACTGCCGCCCCGCCTACGCATCGGACAGCTCCCTGTCCGCCGGTCCAACACCCAACAGACTCTCTTCCAGCGCTGCATACCGGCGGCTTGCAGCGGACGCTTCCACCGTAGGAGTCCCTTGCCTCATGGCCCATTGCACCCAATGAATCAGCCGCGCAGCGGCCTTTTCGTTGTTGTGCAGCGCGTCATAATTGGACACGGCATACAGCTTTTTCCCGCCTGGTAGATTCCGTTCAAACGCACACCTCAGCGTCAGTCCCTCCTCCAGATACAAAGAAAGCGTGGGCGGCAGGTCCTCGGTATCTGTCGCCAGATATTTATAGTCAAAATTCTCAATGTGCACCATG
>NZ_DAMBZJ010000019.1:33551-34310 GCF_032060045.1 Oscillibacter sp. | reverse complement strand
AATCCGACGGCACGAACACATCCAAAAAAACCCGCGCATGACGGCGGTTTTGATACAGAACGCCACGGGTCCGGCGCACCACATTCACTCTCAGATCGTCAAAAGTGCTGTGGGCTTTACTAAGCGTAGTGGGCAGACCGGGAACCCGGTCATACAGCATCTGCATATACTCATTTTTGCTTTGACCGTAATCAGTAATGAAAAAAGAGCATTTCCAGCCGCCTGGAATGGGGCCGATGTGCACTGCCCGGGCCTTAAGTCGTGCGGTATAGTGCTCGGTTTTTAAAAGGATCTCCGCCTCCTCCCCATCGTCGATGTCTATGGGGCTGGAAAGGCGCACCGCGATGCCGGTTTCCGAAAAGTCCTTGGTGACGCATTGCAGTTCCCCCAAAGCGCCGATGCGCAAAAGGCAGTCCACCTCGTCCTCCACCCGCTCGTTCATGCGTAGATAGCCCCGCCCCAGAACAAAGAACAGGGACATAATCAGGTTGAAGAGGTTCACGCTCAGCCAGAACAGCACCGCAATGGGCGCAATGCTGCCGCTGCTGAAAATCATGGTTACGCAATTGATAATTCCCAGAATCGACAACCCCACAAACAGCACAAAGGGCACGGCGTAAAGCGCGGCCCGGCTCTCATCCCGGCCGCCGCCGTCTTTTCTCGTAACCTGAAATTTCTTGAGAGAAATCCCAAGACTCTCTGCCAGCACAGGGAAGAACATAAATGGAAAAAACACCGTCTCGTATACGTTCGTCCACT
>NZ_DAMBZJ010000019.1:16455-33512 GCF_032060045.1 Oscillibacter sp. | reverse complement strand
GGTGGAGCGGATGCCCTGACTGAACATCCGCAGTGTCACATTGCTGGAAAGATACATGGGCAGCCAGAAAATCAGTACCTCGGGCAGCGTGCACTTGATGACCATAAAGCCGAACACAGCAAACAAAATAGGCGACATGATGTAAATAAAGCGCTTAACAGGACCAAACCAATACCAGATGGAGGCCCAATAATTCGCCTTCTGGCCCATGGTCAATTTGGGCGTGAAAAGAATATGAAGCTTGCGCCCGGTTTGGATGCAGCCACGAGCCCAGCGGATTCGCTGTTGAATCAGGCTGGGCAGGTCCGTTGGGGAAAGGCCGCTGGCCAGCACTTCGTTGATGGCATAGCAAATGTACTTTTTCTTTTGCAGCAAGATGCCCGTGGCAAAATCCTCGGTGATGGCGCCCTGATAAAACCCGCCGATGTCCTCGATGGCGGCGCGACTGAGCACCGTATTAGAGCCTCCGTAAATCACGCTGTTGGAACGGTTGCGAGACACCTGAATATCCTTATAAAAATAGTCCTGTTCATTGGGGATTCTGTTCTCGGAGTAGAGAAAGAACTGGAACAGGTCCGGATTGTAAAAGCTCTGGGGCGTCTGGACAAAGCCCATGCGGATTTTATCCTTTTCGGATCGTGTTTTGTTTTTAAGCTCCGCGTCCACAAAATAGGGGACGCAATGCATCAGAAACTTTCTTTGAGGAATCATGTCCGCATCCAGTGTGACGATCAGGGACGATTTCGTCCGAGCCAGCGCGTTATTCAAGTTTCCGGCCTTGGCTCCCGTGTTTTCGCTGCGCCCGATGTAACGAACTTTCATCTCCCGAGCCAGTCTGCGGATCTCCGAACGGTTGCCGTCGTCGCACAGATATATATGCACCTTCTCCGGGTCTGGATACTCCATATATTTACAGCCGTTGACCGTCTTATACAGCAGCTCCTCCGGCTCGGAATAGGTGGCAATAAAAATGTCCACTTCGGGAAACAGCTCCGGCGGCACAACAGGCACCGGATGATTTTCAATGCGGTGCATATTAAAGTAATGCACCAGCGACTCCAGCGCGCCCAGCACCTCCACCGCCAGCAACGAAACGCCCGCAATAATGGAAATTGTACCGTATTCCAGCGGCAGAGTGTACCGTATGCGCCAATAGAGATAGACGGTATTCAGAATCACTGTGAGAAACATCCAGAGCCGGTTACGCAGCGCGCTGGCGTCTCCTCCTCTGGAAAAGGCGTTGGCGGCTTTTGGGGGATTGGCCTGGCGATTCTCGGCCTCCCGTTCAAGTATTGGCATATTGCTGCTCCTTATCCACGGGATACAGGCGGGTTAACGCCGTCCCGTCGCTGGAAAAATGAAGGGTTCCGTCCATGGTGTAGAGCAGCTCCGCTCCCACCTGATTGCAGGCCTCCCGAATGGCGCTGTCACTGCCTTCCGAAGCGCTCACAGCATACTGGGGCTTTAGCAGCTCGATCAGTGCCCCCGACGAGGGGCTGGCCCTGCCGTGGTGGGCTACCTCATAAAGCTGCACCTTTGGCCAGTGGACGCGCAGCAGTTCTCCCAGACGTTTTTCCTCCGCGTCTCCGGGAAACAGCATGTTGATTTCCCCGTGGCGCACCAGCACCCCCAAAGAATAGTTGTTGTCCTTGCGATACTGCCGCTCCAGCGGCGGATAGACGGTCATCCGCAGACTGCCGCAGGTAAAACTGCGGGGCCGCGAGGGATAGAGTGGGTTGATGCCAAGCTCTGAAAACGTCTTTTCCAGCGCCTCGGCCTTGTCGTTCTCCTTGGAATAGTAGGGCTGAATCACCGTGCCCACGGAGAATTCCGTCAGCACGGCAGGTGCGCCGCCAATGTGGTCCTGATCCGGATGGGTTAGAATCAGATAGTCAATGTGGGAAACGTCCTTCCCCCGCAGAAATTCCACGATGGCAGGTCCGTCCACAGCCTCCCCTGTATCCACCAGAATCACAACGTCTCCCTGACGGATCAGCGTGCAGTTGGCTTCGTGTTGGGTGGAGAGAAAGAATATCTCCGCCGAGCCATCCTCGGCGGGGGCGGCGTTGGCTTGCCATACCAGCCCAAACGCCCCGGCCAGCACGGCCAGAAACAGCAGCAGCCGCAGTGAAACGCTTACTTTTTTAATGGCCGTCATCCAAATCCCCCTCTCCTCTGCGGTTCACAAAAATATCGCATGATTTTAAAGCGGAACTACGCAGGCACGTCGATCAATCCATTTTATTAACTCCCGAAATTGCATAGTGCCTGAAGCTACTCCTCAAAAAACGGAAACATCGCAGCGCCGATGCTCTGGCTTTGGCAGGCCACCACAACGCAGTCATAACCGCCGCCGGAAACCATCCGCTCCACCTGCTGGGAGGAATTTGCGCTGATTTCCACCGCATCCACCCGCGCGCACATCAACGCCAGATACGCGGCGGTGGAAAAGAAATTCTCGTCGCACACCAGAAGCACCCGTGCCCCTGCCGGCAACTTGTGATTTACAATTTCCACCTGGGCCGTACGCTTTCCGTAATAGATGGAGAACAGATTCCCGGGCTCGCCCGCCAGTTCGTCCACGGCCGTGAAATCCAAAATGGTCTGGTCAAAGGTCCCTCGCCGACGTGTTGCATGATCGTTCTCATCCGTCAGCTTCACCGTCAAATCCGTGGAAAAGGACGGGCTGAGCGTTACGAAATCGTCCGTCTTGCTCCAATACACACCAGAGGCGCGGCCCTCGTTTCCAAGAAGTAAGTCGGGGTACAATGTCTCATCATAGCGGGCGGGGTCGGCCGCCCGCCCGCCGGGATCAAAGACGCGTCCAAGCAGATCCTCCATCCGCTGAGCAATACTTCCGGCGGCAAATTGGGCGGCCCGCGCCGTCCATTTAACATCTGTCCGATAATAATACGCGTCATAGGCCAGCGGCGCTTTCCGAAAGTTCTCGCGCAAATCCAGTGTGTCAACCCCAACGGCCATTAAATCAATGAACAACTCATCCAGATTGCGAAGACTTGCATAATCGGGCGTATAGCCGGCGGGAAATTGGTTGTCGCCCGGTGTCAGATTTCCCGAAGCACCCACGAACAACACTGACGCGCCTGTCTTTTCAGCGGCGGCACTCAGCCTTTCAAGCCGCTGGGCATATTCCATCACATCGGGGTCGGCGGCCTGATAGAGATTGGACCTATGCAAAAATCCCTCGTTGTCTTTGAGAATGTAAAAATCGCCGCTGGTCCGTCTGCCCTGGGCCACCAACGCGGCGGAATAGACGCGGTTTGCCATCTGCTTGGGGAGGTCGGCCCGAAGGCTTTTTTCCACGCTGCTTTGCAGCCCGCCCGGATTCAGCCGGTTTTCCCACAGGTCAAATTCTAAGGCGGTCCCCACCGCGTCATCTCCCCCGGCATGCAGGGCAAAGCCCCCGGTGGCCAGCAGAATGGGCAGCAGCAGTATACCTGCCACCCGCCGATATAGTTCCGTTTTGCCTGATTGTTTCATGCTGCCTCCTTACACCGTGACAGTTAAGCATGCGAACCGCGCGGCGGCTCACCGGACGAGAAACGCCAGGCAAAGCACCAGCAGTGCGACAAGACCTACCGAATAACCAATCGCCGCCACGGACCGCCACACTCGGCCCCGTCGCTCAAGAAACGCGGAAAGCCGCGCGGCAAAGGGCGTTGCAAACAGCACACCAAAAAACAGGGGTGCCCAATACTCCCGCAGAGCCGCGTAGAAAAAGCTGCTGGAGAAGGCGTTGTTTCCAAGGCCCAGCAAATCAATGAAAAACTGCCCCGCATGATAAAGCGTGGGGCTTTTCAGCAGGATAAAACCCACCGCCACCATCAGAAGGGTGTATACCCGGCGAAGTACCCCATCCGGCAGCCGCACCACAAGGCGGAAGGAATGCTCCGAAAGAAGCACCCCGAAGTTCCACACGCCCCAGATCAGAAACGTCCAATCAAACCCGTGCCACAGACCGAAGCAAAGCCACACCAGCGCAAGGCTGCGAATCACAATGTCTTGATTTTCCTGCCGGGGCATGGAACCGTACAGATACTTGCGAAACCAGCCCAAAGCCGTAATTTCCCAGCGCCGCCAAAAATCCGTCAGACTGTCCGCCTGAAAAGGGGCACGGACTTGCTCTGGCAGGGTAAAGCCGAACACCAGACCCAGCCCAATGGCCATATCCGCATAGCCGGACAGTTCATAATAAAACTGAAGGCACAGCGCCAGCAGCCCAAGCCAAACCAGCAGCACCGGCACCTGCACCACGGTGTTGTCCATGCTGGTCTGATTAAACACATAGTCCACCAGATAGGCCAGTTGGCCTGCAAGTAGAATCTTTTTCGAGAGGCCCAGCACAAAGCGGCATAGGCCACGGCTGATTTGCTCCACGCTGTGGGTCCGGTGGGTAAGTTGCCGCCGAAAATCGGCAAAGTCCACCAGAGGTCCCCCAGCCAACTTTGGGAAAAAGGCAAGATGCAGTCCCACATAGAAAGGATTCCGCTCCGCCGGAATATCTCCCCGATACACGTCCAGACAATAGCCCATTGACTGAAGCGTAAAAAAGGCCAGCCCCAACGGAAGTGCGGTGGGTAACGCAAAGGATGCTCCTTCCCCAGAGGGATACACAAGCGCCAGCACCGGACCTGCCAGCCGGAAAAACACCAGCAGCAGAAGATTTGTGACCACAGCCAGTCCCGTCACGCCGAAGCCGCTGTGACTGCGCGCTTTGCGCTGGCCAATCCACAGGCCCAGCGCCCAGATCCACAAAATCCAGATGGCCAGCACCGGCAGGTAGACCGTCTGCCCAAAGGCATAAAACACAAGGCTTGCCAGCAGCAGCACGCCGTTTTGCAAAGGGCGGGAAAACCAGCACAGATAATACAGTACGATACAGGCCGGCAGTCCGTATGCCAAAAATGCCAGACTGGAAGTCTCCATGAACAGCCTCCTATTTGCGGGATGCGTAATACGCGGAAACGGCAAACACCAGCATTGCCAGTAGCAGGGCCAAAGGCGTGTAAAGGGAAGCATCGGTGTTTATCTTGGCGGAATTTTCAAGCACGCTCAGATACGGGCCGATGGCCTCTCCATGCCGGGAGATGCTGGTTTTGATGCGGTAGATTTCCTGACGAAACTCGGAGGTATTGCGCACAAGTTTGCCGTCGTTTTGCATGCTGCGTCGGTTGAACGTGGTGTAGATATGCCCCCAGCGGGTCCACTCCCGGTCCACAGCGGGGCCAAGATAGTTCACAATGCCGTCCACCGTTTCATACAGCGTATCATCCGACAACGGCCCCCTGCGCAGCTGGGCATATCGCCGCTCCAGTCTGTCAAGGAAATCGTCGTCCATGGTCAAGCGGTCAAACCACGGCTGCGTCTGGAAGGCAGTTACCCCCCATTCCAGCGGCTCCGCGATATAATTGTCCAGTGCGCCGTCCAAATCCCACACCGGGCCCATGTGCAGCTTTCCGCCCACTTCCTTGTACATATACGTGGAGTTTTTACCCGCATCGTAGCTTCCGAAAAATTCGTTAAACAGAAAATAATCTACAAACGAATCCACATCGATATAGCGGGAATAGGTGGCAAAAACCTCGGGGTCATCGGAATATAGCACCTTCTCTATGCGGCTCAGATCCTCCGTGACATACTCGATTGCCTCCGGTGTTGCGTTTTTCTGCGTGGGATAGATCAGGCCCAACCGGGCCTCTTTGGAGGGGCCTGCCGTCGCCCAAGTGTCCAGAATAATTTCATCCTCTGCCGCCCGGTCCCGCCGCACGATATAGGATGGAAATTTATCCGTGCTTTTGGCATCGGAAATATCCACCCGCTCCGGTCCCTGTTTGACGCTTTCAATCAGCAGATATACGCCCTCATAATGGTACTGCCCATTTTCATAATAGAGTACCTCGCAATAGCGGGAATCCGGTGTGTAAGGCATAAATGCGGCGGCCATACGGTATGAGAGATAGTTGCGCATCATGCTTTTGTCCGCCATAGAGCCGTTCAGCACCCATTCGGATTCTGCGCCCATACCCATTAAATCCAGCTCGTTGTCCTGCCCGGACTCCGTCACCAGTTTCACCAGATACTGGGCCTTTTCATAAAGCATGGAGCTGTTTCCCCGACGCTTAAGGCGCATGTCGCTGACATATGACGCCTTGTCATACAGCGTGTTTACGTCTCCGGTGTCGATGACACGCAGGGTCCCTGCCCGGTAAGGTTCCACACCCGCAATGGGGCTGAAGGTGCCATCCTTTTCCTGCTTCATGCTGATGGGCGGACGCTCATTCCCCGTGTCCAGAATCACCAGCGGCAATCTGGAGGAAAATTGCTTGTCCACTGCCCAATCTTCCAAAGAAATCCCCTGCATCGCATCTTCCACAAGAGGTATCGGGGTCAAGGGCAGGTCATAGGCCTCTCCCTGCGTCTGCCGCTTTGCCAGCGTGCCCAGCAGGCTCAGGCCCACCACCGCCGCCAGCAGCAGCGCGATTCCCACGATGGCGGTTTTTCGCTCATTTCTCATGGCACGGCCTAGCGGTTAATCTCGTCGTTCTGGCTAACCAGATTGACCGCCGTCATCCCTTCCAGTTTGCCAAGCTGCAGCGTCAAAGAGCCAAATTTCTGGTCCGCTTGCCGGACCTGTTTTTCGGAAAGCTCGTATATGTACTCCAACGTGTCCCGGGCGGTATTTTTGACCCGGAAGCGGGCCTTTCCACCGAAAATCTGCCCCACGGCCTTTTCCAGCTCCTCCTCCGCGGCTCTGTCGCCCCGCAGCACCAGGAGATACCGGTCGTTGCTCTTCAACGCGCCGAACAGGAGCATGAACAAGAAGATCACGCCCGAGCCGATGGCGGAAATCAGATACTCCTGTACCCCACAGCAAATGCCCACAGCCACTGCCCAGAAGATATACGCGGTGTCCCGCGGGTCCTTGATGGCAGTGCGGAAGCGCACAATGGACAGCGCACCCACCATCCCCAAAGACAGAGCAATGTTGTTGCCGATGACGTTCATCACCAATGTGGTAATCAGGGCGAGCATAATCAGCGACACGTTAAACTTCGCACTGTATACCGTCGCGGTGTGGGACACGCGGTAGGAAAGGTAAATCACTACGCCCAAAAGGCCCGCAATCAAAAAATTCAACAAAATATCCTGCAAGGTCAGCGCACCAGTGTTTGCCGCCAACAAGGCCAAAAGTTCTTCTTTCATAGCATCGTATCCTTTTCCTATCATTTAAGGGCGTCTTCGCCCTCGGAGCGCTTATCCAGCTGTGTGGCTAATCTGACGGGACATCACGTATTTACTGTATGACACCGGAAGCTTTCCCACACTCTCCAGCAAATCCCGAATGTAACTAAATAGAAAGCGGTTGAATTTCACTTCCATGGTCACGTCGTCCGGAGCACCCACAGGGTAGAGAAAATCTTTCTCATCAAATAGGGCCGGGATTCCCTCCCCGGCCATCAAATACCGGTCGAAGGTAATCCGAATGTCGTTTGATGGCACCACAAAGGCATAGCGCCGGTATTCCACAGTGCAAACAGGTCGGTACAGTTCCTCAACCATTAGGCGGTAAAGCTGCTGTGCCAGCGGCTGATCCAGAGCGGCAAGCGGGCTGCAATCGCCCCGAATCAGCCGCTCTGCCGCTTCCCGGGGTAACATAAGGGACTGCTTTCGCTGCCACACGCCGTCCTTTTCCTTCAGTTCCAGCTTAGCCACGGTGGCAGTGGGCGAATAAACTCGCAGGCGCACTTTTTTCCGGTGCTCCAGCCCGTCCTCTTTCTCCTCATAATCGCAGTTGCGCAGAGTGTCGAAATACAGTGAACGCACGGCGTACCCATCAGACCCGTTGTTTGCGTCGCCGGGCAGAACCTGAGAAAACAGTTGCTGCGCCCGCAGGGATTCCGCCAAAGAAATCCGGTATTTTAATTCGCGCCTGCGCACATCCAGCGTCTCACTCACGGTTGCATCTCTCCCCTCTTCGAGATCCGGCTCAGGTAAAGTTCCTTCCGCCAAGGAGAGAAACAGCCTGTCTTCTTTTTTCCATTATAAAGTATTTTCCCTAAAGAAACAACCACACTTTTCAATCTAGAAAGTATTACCTGCACGGTTAACGCAAACTTTTCCAGAAAAAGAGGCGGCCGGTCAAAAGACCAGCCGCCTGATAGCAGCACGTGCGGAAGGATGCGGGGATGCGGGAATTGTAACCGGAGTTCGGATGCATTACAGACGGAGCTTTTCCGGCTGCTTCCCATCCAGCGCCTCTTCCAGCGTATGCCATGCCAGCACCGCGCATTTCACCCGGGCGGGCATACGGGAAATCCCCTGTAAGGCCACGGCGTCCTCCAGCTCTTCCAGCCGGGCTTCGTCCGCCACCTCCCCCTTAATCATGCCGAAGAAGAGATGCAGCAGCTCGCGCGCGTCCTCCACCGTCCGGCCCCTGACCAGATCAATCATCAGCGAAGCGGAAGCCTGCGAAATTGCGCAGCCATCTCCCGTAAAGCCAGCGTCTTCAATCACGCCCTCTTTTACCCGCAGCTCTAAAACAATGTCGTCCCCGCAGCTTGGGTTCACGCCCTCTAAAGCGATGGTTGCATTCTCCACCTTGCGGCGGTTTTGGGGTGCGCGGCTGTTTTCCACAATAATTTGATTGTACAGGGCGTTAAGTTCCAAGGCCCATCCACCTCCTGACGTTTTCCACACTGTTTAAAAAGGTGTCCACGTCTTCTTCCGTGTTGTACACAGCGAAGCTGGCCCGGGCGCAGGCGGCGATGCCCAGAAACTCCATCAGCGGCTGGGCACAGTGATGTCCAGCCCGGACCGCAATGCCGTCCGCATCCAGAATCGTGGCGGTATCATGGGGATGAACGCCATCCACATTGAAAGAAATCACGCCGCATCGTCTCTCTGGGACAGGATCGCCGTATACCGTTACGTGAGGAATCGCGGTCAGGCCCCTCAGCACCCGGGCCGTCAGGGCCTTTTCATGGGCTTGAATCTGTTCCCAGCCAAGAGTGTCCAGAAACCGGATGGCAGCTTCCAGGCCCACCTCGCCGCCCACATTGCGGGTTCCCGCCTCAAAGCAGCGGGGAATTTCGGCGTACGTAACGCTTTGCTCGTGTACCGAAGCAATCATATCGCCGCCGCTGAGAAAGGGCGGCATTTTTTCCAGCAGCTCCTTTTTCCCATACAGCGCACCGACACCCATGGGGGCGTAGAGCTTATGCCCCGAAAAGGCGGCAAAGTCCACGTCCAGCGCCTTCACATCCACCGGAAGATGGGGCGCGCTCTGGGCGCAGTCCAGCACCACCACCGCGCCCACGGCGCGAGCTCTGCGGACAATGGAGCTCACCGGGACTTCCAGCCCCAGAACATTTGAAACCTGCGCAATCGCCACAAGGCGGGTGCGGTCTGTAATTTTCCGGTCCATCTCTTCCTCGCTCAGTCGGCCATCGGGGCCGGGATAGAAATACACCAGCTTTGCGCCGGTGGCCTTGGCCACCCGCTGCCACGGAACCACGTTGCTGTGATGCTCCGCCACGGAAAGGGCGATTTCATCCCCCGCCTTCAAAAATTCCAAGCCATAGCTGTACGCCACCAGATTCAGGCTTTCTGTGGTATTCTGCGTGAAGATAACCTCTTCCGGCGCGGCGTGAAGGAAGCGAGCCACTCCCGCCCGGGCATTTTCATGGGCGTCTGTGGCGCGAACACCCAACTCGTACACGCCCCGATGGGGGTTGGCGTTGTCCTGACGGTAGTAATCCTCCACCGCCTTCAATACAGACAGCGGCTTTTGGGTGGTGGCGGCGTTGTCGAGATAAATCAGGCGCTTTCCGTTTTCCGGCACGGTTAAGATGGGAAACTGTTTTTGCAGTTCGTTCATAGTTGACCCAGTCTCCTTCCAATGTTGTCAAGAATTTCCGCGCGCAGCGCCTCGTCCGGAATTTGATCCAGCACCGGGGCAAAGCGCGCCTCCACCATCAGATGCTTAGCCTGCGCGAGGGAAAGGCCCCGGGAGCAAAGGTAATAAAGCTGCTGCTCTTCAAACCGGCCCACGGTGGCGGCGTGCTGCCCCTCCACCAGTTCTTCGCCGCACAAAATCAGCGGCGCAGTGCGGTTGCGGGCGGTGGGGCTGAGCAGCAGCACTGTTTCGTTCTCATGTCCCACGGCGCGAACAGCCCCCTGACGAAAATCAATGGTACCCCGCAGGATTTTTCGGCTCCGGCCCCCCAGCACTCCGGCGGTGCATAACTCGCTGTGGGTTTCCTTGCCGGTGTGAATCACGAGATCATTAAAGTCAAGCGACTGTTCTCCGTCTCCAAAATAGGCGGTATCCAGACTGTATTCCGCGGCCTGGCCCTCCAGTTGAATCCGTGTTCCGCAGGCGGCCACTCCGCCGCCCAGCACGGCTCGGATCACTTCCACCCGTGCACCCTTGGCGACTCGCGCACCCACGGCGCTCCAGCTTCGGCTGTCGGTTTCCAGCAGTTGAATCTGAATGAAACGCACCACTGCGCCGGGCTGTGCGTCAATCTGGGTCAAATCCGCCGCCGCGCCGTGGTCCGCTCCTCCCCGAAGCACCTGCACCACGGTGAGGGCGCTTCCCTCTTCGGCGGAAACACCCCAGTGGGTGACAGCAGCGCTTTGTTCAGGACTCAGCGTCCGGGTCAGCACCAGAGGCGCGGCGGTTTTGCCGTTCTGTGCCCGCAGATAGCAAACGGTATCCGCGTGGTCCAGAACAAATCGGTCCACCGTCTCGCCCATACCGCTTGGAATGGACGCGACCGTCTCCGGCAAAGCGGAAAGCAGCTCCACACCCTCCGGCAATTCCCCGTTATAGGGCAGGGGCAAACTCTTGCGGGCGTCCAACTCCGGCAGCGCCGCGCTGTCCTCCGCCTGATTCACGCCGGTCCAGCTCCACGTTGGAACCGGCAGACGGTTGATTGCACTGTTCATGTTTCGGTTCCTCCTTTCAGCCGATGCTGCCTTTCATTTCAAGATGGATGAGATTGTTCATCTCCACCGCGTATTCCAAGGGCAGCTCCTTGGCAATGGGCTCGGCAAAGCCGCCCACGATCAGAGCGCGGGCGTCCTCCTCGGCAAGCCCCCGGCTCATCAGGTAAAAAATGGCCTCTTCGCTGATGCGGCCGATTTTGGCCTCGTGTCCCACATCCACCTGATCGCAGCGAATATCCATCACTGGCACTGTGTCGGAACGAGAATGGCTGTCCAACATCAGCGACTCGCAGGAGACGGAGGACTTGCTCCCCTCGGCCTCCGGGGTCACGGTGACGGCGCTGCGGAAGGTGGAAATCCCCCCGTCCCGGGAAATGGACTTGGTGGTGATGTGAGAAGTAGTATTGGGTGCGGCGTGAAGCACCTTCACGCCGGTGTCTAAGTTTTGATCCGCTCCGGCAAAAGTAATGCCGGTGAACTCCATCCGGGAGCGTTCGCCCTTCAGGACGCTCATGGGGTATAGATAGGACGTATGCGAACCAAAGGAGCCGGACACCCACTCCACGGTACCTCCCTCCTCCACCAGCGCCCGCTTGGTATTTAGGTTGTACATATTTTTGGACCAATTTTCAATGGTGGAATACCGCATCCGGGCATTCTTACCCACATACAGCTCCACGCATCCGGCATGGAGGTTTGCCACGCTGTATTTGGGGGCGGAGCACCCTTCAATAAAGTGCAGATAGGCCCCCTCGCCCACGATGATGAGGGTATGCTCGAACTGGCCCGCTCCCGGCGCATTGAGCCGGAAGTAAGACTGCAGCGGAATCTCCACCGACACACCGGGCGGCACATAGACGAAGGAGCCGCCGGACCAGACCGCCCCATGCAGCGCAGCAAATTTATGGTCGGTGGGCGGAACCAGCCGCATGAAGTGCTTGCGGACCAGTTCGGCATAGGGCCCGGTGAGGGCGCTTTCCATGTCGGTATAGACCACACCCTGCGCAGCAACCTCCGCCCGGACATTGTGATAAACCACCTCGGAATCATACTGCGCGCCCACTCCCGCAAGGGACTTGCGCTCTGCCTTAGGAATACCAAGGCGCTCAAAGGTGTTTTTGATATCCTCGGGCACGTCAGCCCACTTGCCCTGCATGGCGGTTTTGGGCCGGACATAGGTGACAATATGCTCCATGTCCAGCTCGTCCAGAGGAGGACCCCATGCGGGAAGAGACAGTTCATTATATGTCCGCAGCGCCTTTAGGCGGAAAAGCCGCATCCACTCGGGGTCGTGCTTTTCCTCCGAAATTTTCTGCACGATTGCGGATGTCAGGCCGGAATCCACTTCAAAGGAGGGGTCCACCCGGTCCTTAATGTCATAGACGCTGCGGTCCATCGCTTCCACGCGAGTCTTTTCCTGATCAAAGCGGCTCATGAACCCCCGCCTCCTTTTTCAGCTCGCCAAAGCCTCCCGCCGTAATTTCGGAAACCAGCTCGGCCCCTCCCGTGCGGGCAATTCGTCCGCCCTCCAAAATGTGAACCGCGTCAATGTCCAGTCCCTCCAGAATTTTGGCGCTGTGAGTGATAATCAGCAGAGCGTTTTGTTTCGAGCGGAAGGCCCTGATTCCCTGCGTCACGGTACGCACCGCGTCCACGTCCAGACCGGAATCGGTTTCATCCAGCATGGCAAGCTTGGGGTGAAGCATCAGCATCTGCAAAATCTCCGCTTTCTTTTTCTCTCCGCCGGAAAAGCCCACGTTCAAGTACCGGTCGGCGTAGGACGCATTCATGTCCAGCGCGGCCATCTGCTGGCGCAGCTCCTTGCGAAACAGCAAAACCTTGGGCGGTTTTCCGTCCACCGCGCCCCGAGCGGTGCGCAAAAAGTTTTCCAATGTAACGCCGGGAATCTCCTCCGGTGCCTGGAAGGAGAGAAACGCGCCCGCCCGCGCACGGGCGTCCGCCTTTTCCTCCGTTATGTCACGGCCCTCCAGAAGAATGCGGCCCCGTCGGACCTCATAGCGTGGATCCCCCATCACTGCGGAAACCAACGTGGATTTTCCCGTTCCGTTGGGGCCCATCAGCACGTGAAGCTCACCCGGACGAATCGTCAGATTGACGCCGTCCAAAATCATCTTATCCTCCACGGACACACTCAGATCCTGCAATTCAAGCAACGGTCTGTTCATCTATTTCGACCTCCTTACCGCCTGTTGGGCGGTCAAATTATTGGGAATACTGGCTTTTCTTTATACTATACCAATTTACTATGAAATGCAACCTGTATGCTTCAAAAATTCGACGAAATTCAAAAAGTTAACAAAAGAACAGAGTGCCCTTACAGGACATTTGAGTCCTGTAAGGGCACTTTGGTCATTCGTTTTTCGCGATATATTTGGTTACGCCTTCTAAATCCGATTCTCTGTAAATGTGATATGCGGGGTAGTGGGTGTCGACAAACAGTTCAAACCCAAGCGCCGCGGCCCGGACGCAAAAAAACCTGTCCTCCCCTTTGAGGATGCGCAGGTTTTCAATTTGCCTAAACCGCACGCCTTTTAAGAGGGCAGCGCGCGAGATCAGTGTGCAGGCACCCAGACCTCCCACTTTATACAGACCCGGAATTTGCAGCCCGCTTAAAAATGTCAACCTTCTGAGCGCCTTTTCACTGTCGTTGAGGTTCTCGGTCTGCTGAGAAGGCACAAGGGTGTACTGGTCGTATAGCCACACATTGGGCAGCGGCACGGATTGCGGCGTCCATTTTGTCCAAAATATCTCGCTGACGATATCCTTGCCGCAGGTAAGCAGATGCTTTATCAACTGCTTATTTATCAAAAGGTCGGAATCAATCAGGAAAATATAGTCAAACTCATTTTCAATTGCATATTCAATGATCCTGTCCTTATATTCCCCCACCGTGTTCATAAGTTCGTCATTCCAGTAATGAGAAACCTCGGTGCATTGATACATGTTTAGCTGTTTTCCCGGAATCGTCTTCACATTGTCGTTTCGACGCCCGAAATCCTTCAATAGTGCCTTTGAAGCTTCGTACGTATTGTCGTCCACAAACATATACTCGATATGCAGACCATCCTTATCCGCCCTGTCCAACGACTCTAAAAATTCGTGCAGAATATTTGGCTTTTGACAGATCGGCGACCCTATTAATACTTTCGATTGAGCAATCTCCATTTAAAACCTCATTCCACCGCAATGCGTCAGCGCGAGTCACCCCGAAAAATTGCGGACGGCGGTATTTATTGCCTGTCGTAGCTTATTATATGTCAATCCACTTCTCCGGGTCACTGTGATTGCCGCCCCCGCTCACCAAAGCAATTAACCCTTTCAAAAATCGTCGCTATTTTGCGTTTTCCAACGGAAACGTAACCCGCCATTGCCCCTCTGTTTTCATTCCTGAAGTTACGAAATTTCCGTACAGCGAATATTCTGCAAGCTCCTCCTGGGGAATGTCGAAGACGTATTCATGATAATCAATGCGCCCGGGCTGCTCATATTGGTTGGAAAAAGAAAAACTGAAATTGCAGTCAACTTGAGTGCCGGTTTTGCTTTGTAAATAAAATGCGCCATGATGATCATTGTCCAGCGGGTCTTTCACGGCAGTTTGAATATGCAGCTTTCCGTCAATATAGGCAATTCCCGTTAGGTCTATCCCGTCAATAGGGAACGCTTCCATCGGGTCAGAAGGAATTAGGGCAATAGGATTCTTCTCAAAATCTAAATAGCTTTGATAGTCCTTGCCGCCGCCCCCGTTGGGCGATACCGTTTGCGTTTGCTCGACGGCAGGAATACCGGAAAGCCCAATCGGGATTTCTACACCCTCATATTTATTTTTATGGCTTAAAAATTCCCGTACAGAAAACGTAATCTTATCACCGGCGATATTTTGGCTGCCCCACTCGTCTATTGTAATTAGAAACATCGCTGTTTTGGTATCTTCTTCATACCCTGCCAATTCGCAATGGGCAGAGCTGTCAAAGGACCGATTGATGGAATAGCTGTCAAACAGGTCGGTGGTTCCATCAATGCGATCTCCGGTCAGATCCCGCATGGTGACATATATTTCCGCTGTCTCATCATGAATATATGCGGAAACCACCTCCATCTTGACGCCGTTGTCTTCGCTTGATGTTTGTATGGGCATAAAAAATTGGGCTGTACTAGGAGACACCATGTACATCAACCGATAGATCGGGTCGACCGTCGCAGCAAGCACCGGCATTGCAAGCGTCAGGCAAATGCATAGGGCTGCTAACGCCATAGCGGACCTTTTCAGACACACATTTTTTCTGTTTTTCGTATGCTTTTGGACATGTGCCGCGTTTAAAACAACTTGCAGCAATTCGGCATTCGGTTGAATCTGCGCATTCATATGACTGTATCTTTCCTTAAACATCGTACTCCTCCTTTAAAAGGATTTTTAGTAGCGCCCTTGCGCGGGTAAGCTGCGTCCTTACGGTGTAATGTTTCCGGTTTAATACCTGGGCAATTTCTTCGGTAGACAGATCTTCATAGTAAAACAAATGAATCACCTCTCGATATTTGGGGGGCAACTGCTGTAATTCGTCATAGAGGTCTATGTCTTCCTTTGTCTCAAATGGCAGGGATTCCGCCAAGGGAACTGTCTTCTTTTTCCATGCGGAGCCCCACAGCTTTTTGGAGCAGTTGACCGTCACTTTGATAAACCATGCTTTTCTGTGGTCCTCATTTTCAAAGACCGGCTGCTTTTTTATATAGCGTAGGAAGACTTCCTGAAATAGTTCATCCGCATCGTAGGTGGTCCCTGTCCTTGCAAAGGCAAGGCGGTACACCATATTGCTATAAACCCTGATCACTTCTTCAACGCAATCATCCCCACATAACGATTGTGGTTTCATATCTAACCTCCTCCTTTCAACAGTAACACCTATGTACTGGCCAAAATGCTACACGCCGTGATAAAAACATTTGGTTTGCAATCAGATTCCTGAGCTGCACTACTGATTATAGCATCTTAAAAGTCCTCAGAGATACTGACGTGATTTTCAAACAGCAAAAGCCGCCACTCCACGGTGTGGAATGGCGGCTTTTAAATGAAGTGATTTCCCCGGGCATTGCCCTCAGCGCACCGAAAAGCGGTACTGCGTAGTCTGGTGGTATCGTTTGCCTTTGTGCAGCACAGCGCTGGGAAAACCGGGATGGTGAGGCGCATCTGGATAGCCCTGGGTTTCCAGACAGAAGGCCCAGCGTTTTGCATAGGAGGCGCCCCCCTTCCCCGCCGGACAGCCATCCAGATAGTTTCCGGAGTAGAACTGAATCCCGGGTTGGGTGGTCAGCACCTCCAAAACGATGCCCGTTCCTGGCCCGTAAGCTGTGGCAGCGGGGCGCAGGGAGCCTGGTTCTCCGTCCACAGCCCAGTTGTGGTCGTACCCCTTCGCAAAGGCAAGCTGTGCAAAGGAGTCGTCCACCAATGTGCCGATTGGCATAGGGCTTCTTAAATCCATCGGGGTATGCTCCACCGAGGCAAGCTCTCCCGTGGGAATGGAATGCGGATCAGTGGGGGTATAGCGAGAGGCTGAAATCTGGATTTCCTGACTGAGCACCGGTCCGCTGTCGTGTCCATTGAGATTAAAATAAGCGTGGTTGGTCAGATTGCAAAGCGTATCCCGGTCGCATTCCGCCCGGTATTCAATGGTTAAACCGCTGTGCTCTAAGCGGTAGGTCACCTGAACGGAAAGATTTCCAGGGTAATTTTCCTGCCCGTCCGGGCTGATCAGGGAGAGGACCAGCGTGTCGGAAGAAGCTTTCTCCACAGTCCAGACTTGCTTATCAAAACCCGTCATGCCGCCGTGGAGATGATTCTCTCCGTCGTTGGCAAACAGCGGATAGTTCGTTCCGTCCAGCTCAAAGGCCGCGCCGCCGATGCGGTTGGCAAACCGGCCGATGAGCGCACCGATGTATT
This sequence comes from Oscillibacter sp., assembly GCF_032060045.1. Taxonomy (GTDB): domain Bacteria; phylum Bacillota; class Clostridia; order Oscillospirales; family Oscillospiraceae; genus Oscillibacter. The sequence goes on along the minus strand of NZ_DAMBZJ010000019.1, from coordinate 16,588 downwards.
TGTCCTGCCTGCGATAGTCCTCTAGCGTGTCAAAGCCCAGAATCACATCTACAATAGACCCGCTGCGGTCCGGCACTCGAAGAGAGCGCAATGCACCGCCGTAGGTTAAAATGTCACAGGACAGTGCCCCGCA
>NZ_DAMBZJ010000019.1:0-16445 GCF_032060045.1 Oscillibacter sp. | reverse complement strand
ACTGCTCCACCGCCGTGCCGTCCGGCATTTTTCCGAAATGCTGTTTCATTGGTGCATCCATCGCCATCCTCTTTTCAGCCCTGTCCGTAGTAGGCATTTTTGCCGTGCTTGCGTAAATAGTGCTTATCCAGCAGCTCCTGCTGCATGGGGGCAAGGCCGGGGGTGAGGGCCATGGCGTGGAAGTCCATAAACGCGCACTCCTCCAGCACCACCGCATTGTGCACCGCGTTGAAGGGGTCGGTCCCCCAGACAAATGGCCCGTGGCTGTGGACCAGCGCAGCGGGGACCTGCGTGGGGTCGATCCCCCGACTTTGGAAGGTTTCCACGATGACATTGCCGGTTTCCAATTCGTACTGCCCCGCAATCTCGCGCTCGGTCATCTTCCGCGTGCAAGGGACTTCTCCATAGAAATAGTCCCCCTGCGTAGTCCCAAGGGCGGGAACGCCCCGGCCGGCCTGCGCAAAGCTGGTGGCCCAGCGGCTGTGGGTGTGGACAATTCCCCCCAGATCGGGGAACGCTTTATACAGCACCAGATGGGTGTCCGTGTCGCTGGAAGGCTTATAGCGGCCCTCCACCCGGTTCCCTTCCAGATCCACAACCACCATGTCCTCCGCTTTCATCTCGTCGTACTCCACGCCGGAGGGTTTGATGACCATCAGGCCCCGGCTCCGGACGATGCCGGAGACATTACCCCAAGTGAACGTCACCAAATGGTGTTCCGGCAGGAGGAGGTTGGCCTCCAGCACCTGCTGTTTCAGTGTTTCCAGCATTTTTTCAGCTCCTTACTTCAACTTCCAGGCCAGATCACTGAGGAACAGATCTTGTTCCAGCCGCTCCACCGTGGTGTCCTTGCCGATGTGGACAAATTCAATGTCCATCATGGCGCACCAGTCCTTCATCTGCCCGGCAGTCACGTCATAGCTGAGCACCGTGTGGTGTGCTCCCCCGGCGGTAATCCAGCACTCCACGCCGGTGGTAAGCGACGGCTCCGCCTGCCACATGACTCGGGCCACCGGCAGATTGGGCATGGGCAGAATCGGCTTGACGCAGTGGATATCCTGACAAATCAGGCGCAGACGGCCTCCCATGTCCACAAGGCTGACCACAATGGCATCCCCTGCCTTGCCTTCAAAGACCAGCCGGGCGGGGTCCTTCTCGTTCATGCCGATGCCAAGATGGTGCGTTTCAATGCGGGGCTTCTCCGCGGCACAGCAGGGGCAGACTTCCAGCATATGGGCACCCAGACTGTATTCCTGCCCCTCCACCAGATGGTAGGTATAATCCTCCATGAACAAAGACGCGCCGTTTCCGTTTTCGCCCATGGCCTTCAAAATGGCGGTCATGGCGGCCACCTTCCAGTCGCCCTCGCCGCCGTAGCCATAGCCCTGAGCCATTAAGTGCTGAGAGGCAAGGCCCGGAAGCTGTTCCATACCGTAAAGGTCCTGAAATGTGTTGGAAAAGGCCGTGCAGCCCTCCACGTCCATCATTTTCCGGATGGCAATTTCCTCTCGTGCCTGATAGCGCACAAGATCGACGTTGTCCGTAGCCATGGTGTACTGGTTTTCATAAACGGCCATCAGCGCGTCGATCTCCTCCTCAGTGACAGCGCTCATCACCTGAACAAGATCGCCCACGGCCCAAGTATTCACCTGCCAGCCAAGCTTTGCCTGCACTTCCACCTTGTCGCCCTCGGTGACAGCCACTTCCCGCATGTTGTCCCCAAAGCGCATCACCTTCAGTCCCTTGGAGACGGCAACGCCCACGGCGGACTTCATCCAGCTTCCCATCCGTTCCCGCACTGCTTCGTCCTGCCAGTGCCCTGCAATTACCTTCCGAGGCATGCGCAGCCGAGCGGCAATGTAGCCGTGCTCCCGGTCGCCGTGGGCGGCCTGATTCAGGTTCATAAAGTCCATGTCGATTTCTTCATTGGGAATCTCCCGGTTGTACTGGGTAGCAAAATGGCAATAAGGCTTTTGCAGGTCTACAAAGCCGTTAATCCACATTTTTGAGGGACTGAAAGTGTGGCACCACGTGATGACGCCCGCACAGCGGTCGTCGTAGTTGGCCTCTTTAACCACGTCAGTAATTTCCCGGTTGGTTTTTGCGGTCAGTTTGTAAACCAGCGGGTACGGCAGCACCCGGCTCAGCTCCGCCGCCATTTCGGCGGCACGGGCATCCACCGTTTTCAAAACCTGAGGGCCGTACAGAAACTGGCTGCCCACCACAAACCAAAATTGATATTGTTTCATCGTGTTATGTTCTCCTTTTATAAATGGTCCACCGCGGTGCGCTCTACTGCAAGGCCCACGCGAAAACGCTCGAGATAGGTGCGAAAGCCAACGATGTCCTCCTCGTCGGGCCTCTGAACGGAGCCGGGGATTCCCGCAAAAACATCCCGGGCCAAAAAGTCCACCAGCGTTCGTCCCTGCCCGTTATGGAGATAGGCCGCCAGCAGTGCCATCCCGTAAGGTCCGCCCTCCCCAGCGGTTTCCATACAGGTGACGGGGGCGTTGCTGGCGGCAGCCAAATAGCGCTGTCCTACCACCGGGGTCTTAAAAAGGCCTCCATGTCCCGTCAAGGTGTCGATCATCACGCCCTCAGACGCCAGAATGTCCATGCCGATTTTCAGCGTGGCCATGGTGGCGTAAAGTTGAGAGCGGAGAAAGTTTGCTAACGTGAAGGAACTGTCCGGGCTGCGGACCACCAAGGGCCGCCCTGCGTCCAGATGGGTGACGCCCTCTCCCGCCAGATAGTTGTAAGTCAGCACACCGCCGCAGTCCGGGTCCCCTTCCAAACTCTTCTGATAGAGCTTGGTAAAAAGCTCGCCTGTGGAAACCGACGTACCAAAAAGCTCCGCCGTCTCCCCCAATATACCTGCCCACGCGTTCATGTCGCCCGTGCAGTTGTTGCAATGGACCATGGCCACGGGCGCGCCTGCTGGGGTGGTGACCATATCGATCTCTGGATAAACCTTGGAAAGCGGCTTTTCCAAAACCACCATAGAGAATATAGACGTACCGGCGGAGACATTGCCGGTACGGGGCGCTACGGCGTTGGTAGCCGTCATACCGGTGCCCGCGTCCCCTTCGGGAGGGGCAAACGGAATCCCCAGAGGAAGCAATCCGTCCAACAGGCGGGCGCCCTCCTCGGTCAGCTCGCCTGCCGGCACGCCGGCGGGCAGCACGCGGGGCAGCAAGTCACGGATGTTCCATGGCTGTTCGGCCGTCAGCGCTTCAAATTTTTGAAGCATTCCTTCGTTGTAATCGAGATTGGCGCTGTCGATGGGAAACAGTCCGCTGGCCTCACCGATTCCCACGGCATTGACGCCGGTGAGCATAAAATGGACATATCCGGCCAGAGTGGTGATGTGGGCAATCTGCTCCACATGGGGTTCCTTGTGCAATACAGCTTGATACAAATGCGCGATGCTCCAGCGCTGGGGAATATTAAAGTCAAAAAGTGCCGTCAGCTCCTCTGCCGCCTGCGCAGTCATGGTGTTCTGCCATGTGCGGAAGGGCGTGAGTAACTTCCAGTTTCGGTCAAAGGCCAAATAACCGTGCATCATGGCAGATACGCCCATGGCTTGCACCTGACGACGGTCCTGAATGCCCCCCAGCGCCGCCTTCAGTCCTGTCCAGACTTCCTCCAGCGGATACGTCCAGACGCCGTTTTCATAGCGGCTTTTCCATGTGTAATCCCCAGAAAAGACGGGGACGCAGGCCGTGTTCACGGACACCGCTTTAATGCGGGTGGAACCCAGCTCGATGCCAAGAAATGTGTTCATACGCACAAGCTCCTTCCGCTTACTGCTTGCTCTTGTTTTTCCGCAGGAGAACCACGCTTTGAATCACCAAGAACAGGCAGATCATGGCAGCCACGGTAATGTTGGTCCACCACGCTTCATCTAGTCCCAATGAGGAAACGATATTCTTGATGGTACTCAGAGACAGCACCCCGAAAAACGTGCCCGCAATGTTGCCCACGCCGCCGGTCAACATGGTGCCGCCGATGATAGAGGAAGCAATGGCGTTCATTTCCGCGCCGCTGGCGTGGGAGGGCGAGCCGGAACCAACATGGAGGAAGTACACAAAGCCGCCGATGCCCGCCAGCAATCCGCAAAGTAGGTAAGCCATGAACTTGGTGCGCTTGACGTTGATGCCCAACATGTTGGCGCTTTGGGTGTTGCCGCCCACGGCGTAAAAATTGCGGCCCAGTCTGGTCCAGCGTAGCAGGCAGAACAGCAGGATTGCCGTGACCACTGCCACCACCACGCCAATCTCCACATACGCGGGCACGTAAGCGCCCAGCTTGTTGACGGAACCCATCCCCGGCACATAGAGCCGGATGGCCTTCAGCGCCCGAAACGCTTCATTTTCCACATTGAACTGGGTAGCATTGACGATGGTGGTCATCCCCTTGGCGAAAAACATGCCCGCCAGAGTGACGATAAAGGGCTGAATCTCCAGATAGGCAATTAAAAAGCCCTGAACAACCCCAAACGCCAGCCCGATACCCAGCGCCAGCAGAAGCGACGTGAGCACGCTGCCGCCCTGATAGTCCAAATGGACGGCGCAGCTCATGCACACCAGCGCCGTCAGCGTACCCACGGAGATGTCGATGCCCCCGGTGATCATGACGATGCTCATGCCGCAGGAGAGAATAATCAGGCTGGCATTTTCGTTAAGAATGTTGAAAAAGGTCTGGGGTTTCAAAAAGCCGGAGCCCAGAAACAAAATCGCGCAGATGTACATGGCGATGAATACGGAGATGGTGATCATCAAAAGCAGGTTCGTGTCGGAAATGCCTCCGTGGCTTTTCAGCCGGGGTGTCTTCCCCACCGTCACAATGTTTGCGGTCGGCATATCAACCCACCTCCTTTGCCGGTTTGACAGGCGAGAATTTCTTGGAAAAAATCCCCAGCCGCTCCCGGACCACAGGGGCACTCAACACCACCAGCAGGATAACCACCACGGCTTTATACGCCGGCAGCGCACTGGACACCACGTTGAACTTGAACAGCGTGGTGGTGAGAAACTGAATCACGTACGCACCCAGAATCGAAGCAGTCATGTTGAACTTGCCGCCACTGAGGGCGCTGCCACCCAAAGCCACCGCCAAAATCGCGTCCATCTCGATATCCTTGGCCACAACGGAGTAGTTTATGGTGGAAAAGCGACTGACTTTGATAAAACCCGCCACCGCCACGCAAAGTCCCATAATCACATAGGTGATAAACTTGATGAAGGCGGGGTCAATGCCGTTGAGCCGGGAGGAATGGGCGTTGATCCCCACAACCTGGGTATAAAGCCCCAAATTTGTAAATTTCAGCATAGCTGCAATGACAATCATGCAGGCGACGGCAATAAAGACCGGCGTAGGGATTGGAATACCGGGAATAAAGTTGCCGAAATAGCCGAAGGTCGCATCGCTGATAATGGGCAGCTCGTTGTTGTTGATCCATGCGGCGATGGAACGTCCCGCCGTAAACAAAATCAGCGTTGCCACCATGGGCTGAATCTTAAAGTAGGCCACCAGTACCCCGTTGAAGGCACCGAAAAGCATAGATGCAAGGCAGCACACCAGAAAGGCCACGATAATGGGAGCGTGAAGCATTTCCGGGCGGGAGTCCGTCCCGCACAGCACCCGCAAAACAACGCTACCGCCAATGGCAATGGCTGCGCCCACGCTGATGTCCTGTCCTCCGGAGGCTGCGGTCACCAGCGTCATGCCGATGGCGAGGATTACCAGTTCGGAGGCATTGTCTAAAATCGTGATGAGATAACCGGACAAAACCGGATTCCCCGCGCTGTTGTGGTCCAGCGCAATGGCAAAAAAGGATGGATCGGCAATCAAATTGAATACCACCAGAATCAGCAGTGCCGCAATGGGAATAAAGATTTGGTGACGAGTCAGGCGGGAAAGCAGTGAGCCCGATTTCACACGCTGCGGCGGTGCCTGAACGGGTGTTTTTGTGGATGTTGTCATGGATTTTCACCTCCGGCGATGGTCGTCATGATCTTGTTCTGTGTCAGGTCATCCCCGGACAGTTCGCCCACCACCTTGCGGTCTCGCATCACGATCAGGCGGGAGCAGGTGCGCAGCATCTCGTCGATTTCCGAGGAGATGAACGTGATGCTCTTGCCCTGCGCCGCCAGCTTCAGCACAAGCTTTTGAATCTCCAGCTTGGTGCCGATATCAATGCCCCGGGTAGGCTCGTCAAGAATCAAGAACACCGGATTGGTCAGCAGCCAGCGCGCCAAAATGACCTTTTGCTGATTTCCGCCAGAAAGGGACTTGACCGGCGTATCGGCAGAGGCAGTTTTAATGTCCAGCAGCTTAATGTACTCTTCGGCAAACGCCTCCGCCTGCGCCCGGGTAAACGGGCGGAAAAATCCCTTCATCACCTGAAGGGCCAGAATAATGTTCTCCCGAACGGACAAATCGCCCACGATGCCGTCCTGTTTGCGGTCCTCAGGCAGATAACCGATGCCGTGCTTCATGGCATCCAGCGGCTTTGAAATCCGCACTTTTTTCCCGTTCATGGAAAGGATGCCACCAATTGCCCGGTCCGCGCCGAACAGCGCCCGGACGCATTCACTGCGGCCGGAGCCCAACAGGCCCGTAAACCCGTTGACCTCGCCCTTTTGAATGGAGAAATCAAAGGGTTTGATTCCGGCTGTGCTGGCAAGCTGGCAAGCTTCCATCACGCAGACGCCATCCGCGTCGAACGCGACCTGCGCCCCCACTTTGTCAACGCCGTCCAGATCGTCCAGCTCCTTGCCCAGCATTTTGGAAACCAGCAGGACTCTGGGCAGGTCCTCTATGACATATTCTCCGACCAACTGTCCGTCCCGCAGGACGGTGATGCGGTCGCAGACCTCGTATACCTGATCCAAAAAGTGGGTGACGAAGACAATTCCCACACCCTTGGATTTCAAGTTTATCATCAGATTAAATAGCTTGGCGACCTCCTGCTCGTCAAGAGAGGAGGTGGGTTCGTCCAAAATCAGCACCTTGCATTCCATATCCACTGCACGGGCGATGGCAACCATCTGCTGCACGGCAATAGAGCAGCTTGCAAGCTGCTGTGTGGGGCTGGCGGGGATACCCAGCGTGTTCAGAAGCTCCCCTGCGTCCCGGTTGATCTTTTTCCAGTTCGTCAGCGAACCCTTTGTCCGCCCGATGTACATGTTCTCCGCCACGGTCAGATTGGGACAGAGCGTAATTTCCTGATAGACCGTGCTAATGCCCATTTCCTGCGCGTCCTGTGGGGATTTGATGACGGCGGGGCCGTCGTAACCCCGTATGTAGATGGTTCCCTCGTCCTTCGGGTACACACCCGTGAGAACCTTAATCAATGTGGATTTTCCCGCGCCGTTTTCACCCATCAGAGCATGGATTTCTCCCTCGCGCAAGGTAAAGTCCACATCCTGCAGGGCGCGTACGCCCGGAAAATTCTTGCAAATACCGCGCAGTTCCAATACGGCGCCCTCTTGCATAGCTTCTTCGCCTCCAGTCAAGGATGAGATACTTAAAAATAAAAGGGGCGCGCGGCGCGGATACAAGGATCAAGCATCCAAATATGCCGTACCGCGCGCCCCGGTTTATTTGAGATTGAACGCTGCCGGATCTTAGATACCGTAGGTATCCACGTCGGCCTGGGTGATGGTGGAGGCGTCAAAGCCCTTCTCGTCCATGATGACAACCTTCTCGGCAGGGGCATTGCCCTTCTCCAGCTCATGGATGATGTCGTTGATGTAGGAGGCCTGGAACGGGTTGCACTGTCCGTCATAGTTCCAGTTGCCGGCCAGCAGCTCTTCAAGGGCCCACTTGTTGCAGTCAAAGCCCATGACGATCACGTCGCCGTTCACACCGTGAGAAATGTTTGCCTTGTCCAGCGCAGCCACGGCGCCCTTGGCCATGTCGTCGTTCTCAGCATAAATGACGTTGAAAGACTTGCCGGAGTCGATGACAGACTGCACGATCTGCTGTGCGGTTTCCGCATTCCACTCTGCGGTCTGCTGGGTAATCATGTTCCAGTTGTCATTGGCGGACACCATCGCGTCCAACGCGCCGGTACGGCCAATCTGCGCGGCGGAGCCCATCACGCCCTGAATATGAATGACATTATATGTATCCAACTTCTGGCCTGCCAGCCAATCCACGGCGGTCTGGCCTTCCTTGGCCATATCGGAGACAATCGAGGCCACATACAGGCTCTCGTCCGCGTCAATGGTGCGGTCGAACAAAATGACCTGAATGCCGGCGGTCTGCGCATCCTGCAGGACGGAATCCCAGCCGGAGGTGCCTGCCGCAGAGATCAGCAGATAATCCACCTCGTCCTGAATAAACTTCTGGGCGGCGGCAATCTGCTCGTCATTTTTCAGGCTGTACGCAAAAGAAGCCTCGTAACCGTTGGCCTCCGTAAAGGTGGCCTTCATATCCTTATCATTGGCGGTGCGATAGCCGGATTCGTTGGGGTCGTTGTTAATGATACCGACTTTGATCAGGTCGCTGCCGCCCTCGGGGGCGACGGAGGCGCTGCCGGCGGAACCGGCGCTCCCGGCAGGAGTGCTACCGTTGCCGCCACAGGCGGCCAGAGCGAGCACCATGCAAAGAGACAATGCAAGACTAAGCAACTTTTTCATGTTTCATCCTCACTTTCATTCATCGCGTTTCGTGTGGTACGAAAACCGTCATCCGGAAGTACTTCCTTCCTCCGTCAGGCTTTCTTGTCTGCATTAAACCTGATTCTGGTCATAAAGTCAATATGCGCTTGTGCTATTTCACTACATTTGTATGCATAAACAAAACAAATTTTACAAAAATTTAAAATCAAAATACAAGTTTTGAAATTCAATTGCTTTTTGCTAAATAATTGTTTAATATTTTACGGTAAGACAGTTCATTTGTTTGTTATTCTATGATTCGGGCAAGGACCTTTTTGGCAGAGACAAGCATATATACTTGCCCATTTCCGGCCTAAAGGCGGGAATTTCTTTTCGCAAAGTAGATTATTTTATGGTCTGCATGTCCAACTTCTTGTACAAGGAGCTGGTAAGATTCAGAATTTGTTTTGGGCATATTGCGAAAATAGTTGAAAAATTAACTTTATTTTTTAGGTATATTGTGGTAGCTCTGGTATAATTAAATGATCGATTAAAGCGACAGAGGTGGATACAATGGCATCAAAGTACAGTGTTTTAGCAGGTATCCTGCGGGAGGAGCTGCTACACGGAGGCATTTCCGGTGGTTACAAATTTCCCACGGAGGCAGAACTGGCCCGACGTTATCGGATGAGCCGACAAACCGTTCGGCACGCGATTCAGCTTTTGGTAGAGGAAGGTCTGGTGGCAACCCGGCAAGGCAGCGGCATCTATGCCACCGGAAAGCCGGTGGATGTCGCGTCCCGTCAGGTTGCGGTGATTACGTCCTTTCTGGACGACTACATTTTCCCAACGGTGCTCCATGACGCGCAGACCGTTTTTGCGCAGGAGGGCTATTCCACGCTGGTATTCTCCACAGAGAACGAGGTCATGCGGGAGCGGGAAATCCTATGCAAACTGCTTTTAGAGCCCGTGCGGGGAATTTTGGTGGAGGGTGCGAAAACCGCCCTGCCCAGTCCCAACATTGATTTGTACCGGAAGCTGCGTCAGGCGGACATCCCAATTGTCTTTCTTCATGGTGCCTATGCCGAATTGGCGGGCGTCCCGTGTGTCTCCGACGACAATTACGGCGGCGGCTATCAGCTTGCCCGCTATCTCATTGGAAAGGGGCATAAAAACATTGCCGGAATTTTCAAAAGCGACGATATTCAGGGACCTCAGCGCTATCACGGCGTGGTTTGCGCCCTGCGGGACGCGGACCTACCCATCCGAGACGACCGATTTCGCTGGTATGATACCCATGACCGGACCGTGCTGCTGAACCAACGGGATCCACAGTTACTCCGTCACCTTTTGGAGCCCCACGCCTCTGCCTCCACGGCGGTCATCTGCTATAACGATGAAATCGCCTATCTGTTGGTGCAGGTGCTGCTTTCGATGAAAATCAGAGTGCCGGAGGATATGTCCGTCGTCAGCTTCGACAACAGCTATTACAGTCAGATCGGCTCCACGCCCATCACCTCCCTGTGCCACAAGAACAACAAAATGGGGCATGTCGCCGCCGAGCAGTTGATTCACATGTTTCAGGGCCTGGGCGGCTCGTCCCATGCGCTGGGCTGGGAACTGATGGAGCGCGCCAGCAGTTAATCTCGCGGGCGGGATTTTGTAATTAAAACCGCGATGGAAGTTTTTGGTCGGATATGCTATGCTGTTAAAAAAGGCGGCGGGGACCGTCTGGGGGAGGGACCATTTTGCTGCGCGTATTTTTAGTGGAGGACGAAAGCATTATCCGGGAGACTCTGCGGGATACAGTGCCTTGGGGGCAGTATGGATACACGTTCGTCGGTGAAGCCGGCGACGGCGAGCTTGCTCTGCCCATGATCCGCCAGACAAAGCCGGATGTGCTGATTACCGATATCCGGATGCCTTTTATGGACGGACTGTCCCTGAGTAAGCTGGTGCTCAGCGAGTTGCCAAAAACAAAGGTTATCATTATCTCCGGCTATGACGACTTTGAATATGCCCATCAAGCCATCGACATCGGCGTGGAGCAGTTTTTACTTAAGCCCGTCACCAAAAGCAAGCTTTTGGAAGTGTTGGAGCATATCCGCGAAAAAATTGAGAGCGAGCGGGTTCAGGGGGGCTACCTGACCCAGTTTCACGTGGAGGCACAGGAATACGAGCAGTATGCCCGCCGCCGCTTTTTCGAGCAGGTGGTAGCCGGGCAACTTTCCATCCAGCAGATTTACGAACAGGCCGACCGACTGGATCTGGACCTGCGTGCCCAGTGCTATACCATTGCGTTTTTCTCGACCCTTCCTGAAAAGCCGGGGGAAACGGAGCATTACTCAGAACCGGGGGCACAGATTCGGGACGCGCTGTTGGAACATTTTCTGAAATATCCGGAATATATCCTACTGCGCTGGAACCTGACCACCTACGCCGTGCTGCTCAAGGGAGAAACCGCACGAATGCCCGACTATATCCGGCGATGCATCGACACCGTGCAGGGCCGGTATGAGTCCGGCCCTTGCGAAATAAGCTGGTACGTGGCGGTGGGAACGCCCACCCAGCGGCTGAGCACGCTGCCCGCCTGCTTTGAAGAGGTGTCTCGCCTGTGGGCGTACCGGCACATCGTGCCGGAGCGGCATGTCCTGACGAAGGACACCGTGGACTTTTTTGTGGGCACCGGCGGTGACGGCAATTTGATGCGACTGGATGCAGCAAAGGTCAACCCCTCCATTTTGCTGGGAGTGATGCGTAGCGCCGGTGTGGAGGAAATCCCCAATTTTGTGGATGAGTATCTGGGCGGCATGGCAGAGGCGCTGGAATCAAAGCCTTTTTGCCAATATCTCATGCTCAGCGCCCGTTTTACCGCCGCGGAGTACGCACAGGCATTGGGCTGTGCACAGGGGACATTTTTAGAAAACCTCGGTTGTTTGGAGCAGGTGGGCCGAAATGTCACAGCGGAGGAGCTGAAAGAATACCTAAGTGAGATTTTAATTGCTGCAGCAGACCTGCGGGATAAAACTTCTAACCGCCAGTTCCATGGCCTTTTGCAGCAGGCGGTCAGCTATCTGGACCAGCATTATACGGAAAACGAGCTTTCGCTCAACCGGGTGGCTCAGCAGGTTAATATCAGTCCCAACTACCTTTCCGCCGTATTCAGTCAGGAGATGGGCTGCACCCTGACGGAGTATCTGACGGAAAAACGAATGGAAAAAGCACGGGAGCTGTTGCGTTCCACTACCAAGCGCTCAGGAGAAATCGCGTTTGAAGTGGGGTATAAGGACCCCCACTATTTCAGCTTCCTCTTTAAAAAATCGCAGGGCTGCACCCCACGGGACTATCGTGCCGGGAGGGGCAAGACATGAAGCTGTTCGGCAATCCTGACAAACCGGTTTCCGTTCAGAGCAATATGCGTCAGCTTCTGGTGTCCTTCGCCATGCCCGCCATCGTGGTTTTGGCAGCAATTTTAGGGCTACTCGCAACCTACAACCGGCACTACGAGGGACTTTTGCACAACGTGACCACCGCTTCGGAATTCAATCAAGATTTCAAGGAAACCATTGACCTGAAAATGTACTACTATGTCATTGAAAGCCAATATTCCGAAGGACTGCCCGTCGGAGAAGTGGAGGATGCCCAGCTTCTGGCCCGGAATCTGCTGCGCACCACCACGCAGAAGGAAAGCCGTTTGGCCATTTCCAGCGTGCTGGACTTGTGCGAAAATCTGGAGGAGAAGATTTACCAGATCGAGACAATCCAAAGCTATGACGAACGTCAGGCCCAGCTTGAAAACAACGTCTATGTGCTCACTTCCCTGATTCAGGAGTATATGTACACCTATCTCTATCACGAAGCAGTTTACCTGAGCACCCTGCAATCGCAGTTTTCCCATCAGATTCTGGCAGAGGTCGTGCTTGTGACGGTTCTTATCATCGGTCTGGTGCTGCTTTCCACTCGCCGAAGCTTCCGTCTGGGGCAATCCATTACGGCGCCGATTGTGAGTCTATGTGACCGGGTGGAAGCCATCAGTGCGGGGGACTTAAATGCGTATACGCCGGTGCAGTCCGAAATGTATGAGATTCAGACCCTGAGCGTGGGTGTAGAGCAAATGGTGAGCCACCTCAACGCGCAAATTCGGGAAAATACGCAAAAGCAGGCCACTCTGCGACGAACGGAGCTGGCGCTGCTTCAATCCCAAATTAACCCACACTTTTTGTACAATACCATGGATACCATCATCTGGCTCATTGAAGCGCATAAACCGCAGGAGGCGGTGGAGATGGTTTCCAACCTCTCCGATTTTTTTCGCCATTCCCTGAGTAAGGGCCGCGACGTCATCTCCTTGCAGGAGGAGGGGCGCCATGTTTGCAGCTACCTCCAAATCCAGCAGGTACGCTATAAGGATATTCTGCACTACACCGTCAACATTGCTCCGGAGGTGGAGGCATTCCTGATTCCAAAGCTCACGTTGCAGCCGCTGGTGGAAAATGCTCTCTATCACGGAATTAAGATGAAGCGGGGGCTGGGCCACATCTACGTGGTGGGCCGGGCGGAGGACGGCGACGTGGTTCTCCAGGTGACGGATGACGGCGTGGGAATCCCTCCCCAGCGGCTGGAAGAGTTGCGTCAGGCCATGGCCCAGGGCAAGCGCGTGGGGTTTGGCCTCTCCACGGTGCACGAGCGCATCCGGCTGTTTTTCGGCCCGGGCTACGGGCTGGCGCTTTCCAGCCGTTTAGGAATCGGCACCACGGTGACGATTCGGATTCCAAAACGCTCTTTGCAGGAGGAACGTACGTCATGAAGTTGCGATGGATACTGCCTGCGCTGATTTCGGCAGCGGTCCTGTCCGGCTGCGCCGGAAAGGCCCCCTCTTCCCCGGCCGAAGAAGCTTTGATTGTCGTGGGCATCTCTCAGGTGGGGGCCGAATCCGACTGGCGGGTGGCCAACTCTGAATCCATGAAGGGTGTTTTCACGGAGAGCGACGGCTATCGCCTTTTGTTTGAGGACGCCAAGCAAAAGCAGGAAAATCAAATCACCGCCATCCGCAAATTTATTCAGCAAAAGGTGGACTATATCGTGCTGCTGCCCCTGCGGGAAACCGGATGGGATTCCGTACTTCAGGAGGCCAAGGAAGCTAACATCCCCGTGATTGTGGCGGACCGCATGGTGGACGTGGAGGATGAATCGCTTTTTATCGCCCATGTAGGCTCCAATTTCCGTCAGCAAGGGGAAAAGGCGGTGGCCTGGCTGGAGGACTATGCCCGCGCCGCCAAAAAGGAAACGCTGAATATCATTCATATTCAGGGCACAATCGGCTCAACCGCCCAGATTGGCCGCACAGCGGCGCTGGAGCAGGCCTTGGAAAACCACGCGAACTGGACGCTGCAAGCCCAGCTGGACGGAGATTTTACGCAGGCCAAGACCTATGAGGAAGTGACGCAGTATCTGTCCGAGCAAAAAGTCCCCCCCGAAATTGATGTGGTCTACTGTGAAAATGATAACGAGACCTTCGGCGCCATCCAAGCGCTGGAGGAGGCCGGATACACCTGCGGTGAAGGCGGCATTGCCGTCATCTCTTTCGATGCCACTCGCAACTGCCTAACCCAGTGTCTAAACGGAAAAATATCTTTGGCGATGGAGTGCAATCCCCTTCTGGGCCCACTGACAGCGGGCGTTATCCGGATTCTGGAGAATGGCGGCACCCCTGAAAAAGAGCACTATATTGAAGAACGTTCCTTTACAAAAGAAACGCTAACGGAGGAATTGATTGCCGCGCGGCTATACTGAAATCAGAAGGTTTCTTTGGAATCGATTCAAGACGCCGAAGGAACCCTTAAAAAGCGGAAAGGACAGAGATAGAATCTCTGTCCTTTCCGCTTTTTGCCCAGATTTAATCAGCACCCGCTTCCATATGCCCCCTCAGTTACATAGAAATCCGCCGTCCACCTGAATGACGTTCCCCGAGAGATAATTCGAAGCAGCGGAGGCCAGAAAAACAGTTGCGCCCTTCATATCCTCCGCCCTGCCCCAGCGTCCCGCAGGAATGCGCCCGGTAATCCGCGTACCCGCCTCGCTGACCATAAGGTCATGGCTCAGCTCCGTCTCCATATACCCCGGCGCAATGGCATTTACATTGATTCCATGGGGCATCCATTCGTTGGACAGCGCCTTCGTTAACTGAACGACTCCGCCTTTGCTGGCAGAATAGGCTACCACATTTTGCCCGCCGAAAAAGGAGGTCATGGAAGCGATATTGATGATTTTGCCGGACCCTTTCGCCAGCATCACCCGCCCCGCCAACTGCGACAAATAGAACATGGCTGACAGATTGATTGCAAGCAGGCGCTCCCATTGCTCCGCGGGAAATTCCTCCGCAGGGCAGCGAAATTGAGTCCCCGCCCCATTGACCAGAATGTCCAGCGAGCCGCCCAGTAGCGCAACCGCCCTTTGAAAAGCGGACTCCCTTGAGGCTTGGTCAGTCAGGTCGCCATCCACGACGAAATAATCCGGCTCCGTCAAACCGGCACGCAGGGCTTCCAGATTTTTAGGCGACCCGCCCAGCAGTACAACGCTTGCCCCAGCCTCCCGCAGGGCACGGGCTTGTGTAAAGCACAGGCCCGTTGTTCGCGAGGCCCCAGTGATAATCGCCTTTTTTCCCGTTAAGTCAAACATCATCCCTCTGCTCCTTACCCCAGCAGCCGTGGCAGCAGCAGGGTGATGGGCGGAATGTAGGTAATTGCCAGCAGCCCGATCAGCATGGCAAGAATCAGCATCCACGACTCCTTCAAAAATTTGTCTATACCTATTTTAACAATAGAGCAAGTCAAAAACATCAGCGTTCCAAACGGCGGCGTGATACCGCCCAGCGTGACATTGATACACATGACGATTCCAAAAAGAATTGGGTCCACGCCCAGTGCGACCATGGTGGGCACCAGCAGCGGCGTGAGAATAATCAGAGACGCGGTCCCTTCCAAAAACATTCCCACCACCAGCAAAAACAGATTTACAAGCAGAAGCATCACATATTTGTTGGTTGTGATGATCAGCAAAACCTCGGAGAGTTTGGTGGGAATCTGCTCCCAGCTCATGTAGTTTCCAAAAGAGGCTGCCGCGCTGATAATCAGCATCACACCCGCCGTGCTGACGACACATTCCTTGATTATTTGGGGAAACATGCTGATTTTCAGCTCTTTATAGATAAAAACACCCACAAAAATGCAGTAAAACATGCAGATCGCACCGGCCTCGGTGGCTGTAAACACGCCCATCCGCAGGCCCATAATAATTCCCAGCGGAATCATCAATGCCCAAAATGCCTCACGCAGCATGCGCAAGGCATCCACCAGCCTCACCTTTGTGGTTCTTGTTCCCAAATAGCCGTTCTTTTTAGAGACAAAATGCACCGTGACCATCAGTCCAATCATCAGGAAGATGCCCGGGCCGTAGCCAGCTAGAAACATCTTCGCAACGGACACGTTAGCTAGGCTGGCGTATAGAATCAGGCAGATGCCCGGCGGGATGATGGGAGTGAGAACTGAGGATGCGGCCGTGACTCCGGCAGAAAAGCCCTTGCTGTACCCTCGTTTGGTCATTTCCGGGACCAACATCTTGGACTGCATGGCCGCATCGGCGTTCGCTGACCCGGAAACGCCGCCCATTAGCGCACTGAGAACCACGTTGGACTGCGCCAGACCGCCCACCATGCGCCCGGTGAGCATATCGGCCACATTCATCAGGCGCGTGGCGATGCCCGAGTAGTTCATGATGACACCTACCGAGACAAAAAATGGAACTGCCAGCAAGGTAAAAGACTCGCCCTGTGCCACC